>CAYSFU010000061.1:0-24364 GCA_964430555.1 uncultured Nitrospira sp.
CGTTGAACATCCCAGGGTATTTCAATCTTGACGTGAGACTCGGCTGGAAACCGATGCCGAATCTTGACCTGTCGGTCGTCGGCCAGAATCTCGTCGACAACCACCGCCCTGAGTTTACCGGGTTCTTTGCCGCCCAAGGCTCCAGTGAAGTGCAGCGAGGGGCCTACGTTAAGCTGACGTGGCGATATTGAGTGAGACTCTAGCCTCGATCTTCAGAGACGTTGATGAAATGGCTTCACCTCCATACACTCTCATTCAGACGTATGCTACCCATGAACGTCTGTCTCATCATGCTGCTCGGTGGCATCTCCTCCGTGCATGGGGACGACTCCTCGCAGAAAGGCGAACAGCTGTTGAAAGCGGCGTTTCTCTATAACTTCGCCAAGTTCGTCGAATGGCCGGTGACGGCGTTTGCCGATGAGCAGGCACCGTTGACCATCTGTGTGCTCGGAACAGGCCCCTTAGGGGCTGAGCTGGACCATCTCACTGGCAAAGTGATTCGGGAGCGTCGGTTGCTGGTCAAACCTGTGCAGGTCGACTCGCACATCACCCGCTGTCACCAGCTGTACGTCAGTCCCGATGAGCTTGCACGTACACCGGACATCCTACGTCTTCTGCGAACAACCCCGGTGCTGACCGTCTGTGACGGCGAGGGCTGTGCGGAAGCCGGCCTCATGATCAATATGCGGATGGCCGACAATCGCGTGGCCCTGGACCTCAACCTTGGGACAGTCCAGCGTACCGCCCTCAAAGTCAGCTCTCAGCTGCTCAAACTCGCGCACATCATGAGTGAAACACCCTAGCCTATAAGGCTCAGGTTCTCGGGATATAACGAACACGCGACATCATCTACTATTACAGTGGAACGACGGAGCAGACATCAATGAACAACTCCATGTCCTAGACGGATGGAAGAAATGAAATTCACAAGGGAGAGAGGCCGTTCGAGACTTACGCGACCAGTCAGCTATTACACTCACCTTGCTTCATCCCTACACAATTGTGCGTTGGGAGTCGTGTCTACCACCAATGCTCCACATGTACACCGTATGTCCACCCAGAAGTCTCCGCCCCATAGGGCGCATCGACCGAATCGGCTCCCACTAGGCCTTTGAAGCTATGACTCCAGATCGCATGCGTAGCAAAGATATATAGGATGGGTCTTGCAAAAAACTTTCGATCAACCGAGAGCAGAAGACCGATGGTGGACTTTTGCACACCGCCCGCTCGATCTCGCTGTTGATCATGGATATAGTCATATCCCACCTCGCCGACTGCATTGATATAGTTTGAAAAATAATATCGGGCTTGTACTCCTGTGGATCCCCAAAAATTGGATCGCCCAGATAGTCCCTTCCGTCCAAAGTTTTCCAGACGGGCGATGCTGCCCCATTGTAAGGAGAAATTAAGGAAGGGACATTCATAGAGCAGGTCATTATTGACTTCCAGAGAAAAAGAATTTTTCAGGTCGTACCCTTGCCCCTCCTGTATGGGACGCGGGTTAAACGTTCCCTGTACCATAGCCGCGCCTTGGCGAAATATCACTGCAGAAATATTTCGACTACCATCAGCTAGATCGCGCTGAATCCACCCTCCGATCCCAAATCCATATCGCACAGGAAGGCCCAGCTCGTTGGAACCGTTCCGATGTGTCATATTTGCCCATAAGGCCAACGTCCAGTCTTTGGCGAGCGCAATATTGGTATACCGGATATCTAGGGCCTGTGCGTCCGTTCTTCCTACTTCGCCCATCTCTTTCAGGGAGGGCATCCGTTTATCCTTGAGATAGAATAGCGCGATATTCAGACGACCTGGACCAAGGATAATTTCTTCTACACCAACTCCCGAATCAGCATTTTGTCCCGCATTGAGCCAGAAGTGGTCATTCAAATAGATCAATCGTCGATGATAAAATCGCCGTCCTATCCAGATATTGAAGCCGGCACCACCAACATTGGCATACCGCACATACAGTTCTGCAACATTATCCATACGAAATTCACTCGCGATCTTGTCTCGAACGGCATAATCATCCAGCGTGAATGCCGCCTGCAGGTATGACGGCTGCTCCTGTGAATGGCGAAGAATATAGCGATAGTCCAACCACAGAATGGCATTCAGATCGGGCTCATTGCCCAATCGATACTTCGATTGGGCTCCAGGAGCACCAAATGCGGCTTGCGCATGTCCGTTTTGGCTCCACCCCCATCCGGCTCTCAGATATCCATGGAATCCAACCTGATGATTGCCAATCAGAACATCTACCGGTGACTTTTCGTAGGGTTTTATTGATACCTGACCGTGGGCCAAGGAACCGGGGATGAGTAACACCACTCCCAGGAACAGCATGCCCAACAAGCGCAATGCCTTACTCTCCACGGAGCACAAATGGTTTTCAGAAATGAAGCAACAGCTATGAGTAAGAAATAAACGGGCTAGACAAAACCACCGAGCACAATGGTCTACCCGGACAGACATCGAAAAATCCTCTCGATTTTTCGTCCATCCACCCATCATATCGCACCGACACGATGGCTATTAACCCAGAATCGATGAGGTTCAGCTCGGAGTGCGAGGGTGCCCCATCGCTTTCTTCAGAGTTTCGGAGAGCTCCTCGAGGCGGACCGGCTTTCGTAAAAATCCATAGATGCCTGTCTTTGTG
The DNA here is from genome assembly GCA_964430555.1 of uncultured Nitrospira sp. Taxonomy (GTDB): domain Bacteria; phylum Nitrospirota; class Nitrospiria; order Nitrospirales; family Nitrospiraceae; genus Nitrospira_D. The sequence goes on from CAYSFU010000061.1 coordinate 2,663, forward strand.
ATGTCATCCCCAAAATCAGATCGGCGATATCCTGAAATAATCATGACCCTGATTCCCGGGCATAGTAGGCGTAACTGTTCGAAACAGGCATGCCCCGACATGCCAGGCATCAAATCATCAAGCAGGACCAGATCAAAGAAACCTTTGCGAGCACGAAACACTTCAACGCATTCACGTCCACTTGCGGTCGAAGCAACCTCGTACCCCAGTTCCTCCAGCATCGAAGCCAGGACAAATCTGACCCGCTCATCATCGTCACAGACTAGAATTCTGCCTCGTCCCGGAGCTACTGCCGTGGACACCGCAACCGGCAACAACCTGACATTTGACGGGGAGATCGGAAACCGCAAGACAAATCGTGCCCCTCCTCCAACCACATTGTGTGTATTGATACTTCCTTTGTGTTCTTTCACCGTCCCATAGACGACCGACAAACCTAGACCATTTCCTCCGCTCGCTAATTTGGTGGATACAAAGGGCTCGAAAATTCGATTGATGACATCCGACCGTATCCCCGGGCCATTGTCTGTTACTGTCAGTTCGAGGAGGGGCGGCTGAACATCGTCCTCCACCTGTAGCCCGTCTTTCGCCATGACATTGGTCGTCGCAAAGACCACTGTTCCCGTCTGGGCATCCACGGCCTGAATGGCGTTCAATCCGATATTCACGACCATATTCCTTAACTCCGCGGCATCACCCACAATCGTGGAATGGCTGGCCTTCAATTCCAATCGCACCTCGACCTTTTTTGACGTGCCGCTTTGAAGAAGGGAAATCGCATCGGCGATCACGGCGTGAAGATCCACCGCCTGAAACGTAGTCGTTCCTTTTTGAGAAAAACTAAGCAATTTTCGCGTGAGGAGTTCGGCACTGCTCGTTGCCCGCACAATGATGTCGAGATAGCGCGTCAACATCGGGGCGCTCATTTTCTTCTGAAGAACGGTCGTCGCGCCCTGAATGGCAAAAAGCGAATTATTGAAATCGTGGGCGACACCGCTGGCCATCATGCCCAATGAATCGAGTCGTTCTCGGTGCTTGATTTCACTTTCCAAGTCGCGTTCAAGCAGGAGGGAACACACGGAAGCGGCGAAATCCTTCAACAGTGATTTAAGCGGAAAATCAAACGGCAGCTCAGGCAAGAGACATCCGAACACGGCGATGATCTTTGAAGCGGTTCCTCGTTGCGCAAAGAACTCCGGGGCGCGGAGGAGAAACACCGTGTATTCAGATTCTCCACACCGGCACAAGCCAGAGCTGGCGTCCTCGCTGTAAAGCAATGGGCTGACGACCGCTTGCAAGCACTCGACGTCCTGCTGTTCGACCTGGGAAGAAGACAAGAAATGTTCATGTTGCTGAAGATCACGGTAGAGACAAAACAGCGGCACGTTTTTTCCCATAAACATGGTGATGAGACGAAAGACATTGTTGATGAACACATCCGGTTGATTGGCTTCATGCCGTTCTCGGTTGAGCTCACGGACAATCACCTTCCTGGCGTCGCTCGTGTTATTGACCAATCGGCACTCGACCTCCAGGAAACTCAAGGTCGCAGGATCTCCATAAAAACTCATGCGTCCGCAGGACAGCAACAATAGTCTGGAGCAAACAGGACGGAGCTCTTGTAGTTTTCCCGTCGAAATGACGATCGTGCCGGCGCACTGTGTCAACCGCTGTAATTTCTGCAAGATCCGCGCTAATGTTTTTTCTTCGAGAGCATCGAGAGTCCGGTCGAAGAGATACAGCGAAGCCGGGCGGAGAAAGGCACGGACGATCAACGCCGTTACACGTTCATGAGGCGACATGTCATGACAGCGACGATGCCAGGTAAGAGGAATGCCCAATTCGTCATACAGACGTTCGGCGCGTGCATACATCTCGCGTTTATTCCACAATTCCTCACAGTACGGTTGCGGAACTCCGAGGAATACATTATCAAACAAGGACCATTCCGGGAAAAATCCCTTATCATTCCACGTGGCAGACACGGCAGGGAACGACCTTGCTGTACTGGATCCATCACACACAAGCGTTCCAGTCGTCGGCCGAACTCGGTGAGCGAGCACTTCCAGAAAGGTCGTCGTTTCACGAGAATTTGCGCTGGCGATTCCCACGATGGATCCCTGCAGAATGTCCAGCGTCATGGAATCCAACAGAGGATGTCCCAATGTCCCCGAATCAACGGTGACAGCATTGAGCACGATCGTGGAGCAAGGATTACCCATAGATGAGGCGTTTGTCTTCTTCTTGTATCCGGTCCAGACTTCTGACGTGCTGAAGGAGCAAAGTGTAGAGAATCAGGAATCCAGCTACAAGAAACCTGGTATTCGGCAATAATCCCAAGACTTCAATGCGCGTATGAATCTCTGCCAACAGAAAGGTGACGATGACTAATCGAACAAGCGATGGAGCGCTCCGTTTCGTTCCCCCGGCACTGATGATGACGATCGCAAGGGCATCAAAGGGAATGCCGACCCCCAGGTCGGGACTCACCGTCCGCAGACGTGCGTAATAAAGGACACTCGCCATCCCTGCCATTTCAGCGGCAAAGATAAAGGCGCCTATCTTATAAGGACGAGTGTTAAGCCCAGCGTCTTGAGCCGCACGGCTGTCGATACCGATTGCCCGAACACTTCTTCCCCACATGCTATGATAAAAAAATATGTGGAGCCCTAGGGCCATCCCAAGAAAAACCCACAGGGCGATGGGAAGGCCGATGATGGACTGCCAACCGATGGCATACAAAAACGATCCGCGTAAGTACCCGGCATGGGTAATCGGCATGCCATTGCTCATGAAATTCGCGATGCCCTGCAGGATGAACATCATGACAAATGTGATCAGCAACCCGGAACGTAACCTGGTGGTCACCCACCCGTTCACATACCCGATCAGGCCAATCAGACCCAAGACCAACAACCAGGTCACGAGCGAGGGTATCCATCCCTCAAGAGAGGCCACCGTAATCAAACAGAGAGCAAAGATTGAGCCCACAGAAAAATCGTACTCATTGACGTAAAAGACGACGGACACTCCTAAGGCGACGATGCCGAGGACAGCGGCTTTATACCCAAGCGCAATAAAGTCTCCAAACGTGAAGGCCTGCGCGCTGACATAGGACAAGATCGCGAGAATATTCGCCATGAAGAAAATGACGACCCACTCCATATATGGAAAGTCACGTGCGTGTTTGCTCGGCGTCATCACACGCGTCACCACTCTGGGGTAATGAATCCGGCGTCTTCGGCAAATAACGTGGTTTGAGGGATTTCCACAAATTTGGGAACGGTCTCGTTGTGTAGTATCCGGGCCACGGTGGCGATCGTTTGGCGACCTTCTTCCTTGACGGAAAAGTTCGAGGTCGATTGAGCAGCTCCCGCGAGCAGCAATTTTTGGAGTTCCCGGGTATACTCCAGGCTGACAAGCTTGATATCGGTGACATGATTATTCTGAAGTGTTGTGGCCGCTGCAGTGGCGGCTCCCGCCCATTGCGTGGCGATCACATTAAACTCTACGTTCATGTCGAGCGCGTGCTGAATCTCGCGCTCGACATCCGCCGTATTCCAGGCAGGGATCAGAACATCTTTCACGATGGTCCATTGCGGGTGTTTCGCCATGACCATCCTGAACCCCTTGTCACGAAACCGTTGCGGGGGCGTTCCTGGAGCCCCTTGAATGAGTAGAATTCGTGGTGGATGTTCTAAGGTTAATCGCTCAATCGCCATTCCCAGCATATGTCCTGCCTTTACTTCGTCTCGTCCCACGTGAGCCTGTACTCCGTTCAGAAGACGGTGGGGATCGTGCCCAACCCCATTGGTAAAGGTGACAAGCGGCAGGTCACGGTTTTCCATCAGCGTGGAGACGGCCATTAAAGCTTCGTTATTCACCGCGCAGAGTGCGACGGCCGCAATCCCATGCATCGACAAGACCTTTTCCAGCTGATGAATTTGCTGATACGAATCCCAGCCTGCATTAAAAAAGAGCAGGTCAAAGGCGTAGCCGTCGGCCGCTTGACGCATGGCTTCCCGTTCGATCGTAAAAAATTCGACGGATCCCGGTAAGAGCACGGCAATCCGCTTCCGATCTGTCGCCTCTTGGTGGTTCCACGGGTGCCAGATATTTGCCAGGACCAGGAGGATGAACAAGCACGCCATCGCGATGAAGAGGTTCCTCTCCCCTAGTCGCAGGCGTAATACCCTCACAAAGGCGGAGGGATGCTGAAACCACGATTCCATCCCCAGTGCGTCTACCCGAGTAAGAGGGCTCCTTACGCGGACCACGTATGATTCAAGTTGGTGATGGCCCTGATCACCCGGTGGCATGGAAGCCATTTGTGTTCCTCTCGAAAAAGAGTTCCGAGTCTAATCCAAACAGTTCATATCGATTGCACACTAGCTACATTTGGATAAGTTGAGCCTGGTGCGATAATATACGGAAGCTGAAAAGAATCCAAGACCATGAAAATCACTCAGTTGCGGGAGACGGTCTGACCCATGCTTGCGACTGCTCGTCTTCCCCAGTACTACCGCCGAAAGGCATCCTTCCCTTTAACCACATCAGCCAACAACCTATCGGCCAATTTGCCGGCCTTCCAGCGGCGGTACCGTTGGTGAATCACCAGCCAAAGGACCACCCCACCGATTCCCATGAGTATCATCCAGCCGGTGTCGTCCATTGATTCTCACCACCGAATGTTGATCATCACTATCTGCTCCTCGTTGCCATCACCGCTGTGGCCTGCTGTGTGTATCCATTGAAATGGCATGCGATCGATTCTTCGGCCGCGCTGCAGATCGACTCGTGTCCGATGACGTCATCAAAAAGCTCCGGAGCGCAACGGCTTGATTGTGTTGTTCATCCTTAGCCGAATAGAGAAGCGTCACAGAGCCGGTTTTAGCCTGTGAGTGAATCATGGCGAGCAGTGCTGTCTTCTCGTTCAGCTCGGCGTGATACCGGCGACAGAATTCTGTCCACCGTGCAGGATCGTGGTTGAACCACTGTCGTAATGCCGTCGACGGGCCAATGTCACGGAGCCACAGATCAATGTGAGCCTCCTCCTTCGACACACCTCGTGGCCATAGTCGATCAACCAGGATCCGAACGCCGTCGGACTTGGTCACCGAGTCATAGACACGTTTGACCAGGATCTTGCCCATAGTCGCTACAGACCGATGGTTGCAATCTGAGCCATGTCGTCCGGCGACAAGGTGAACCGCTCACATGCCAGATCATCTTTCATATGTTGAGCATTGGTCGTGCCGGTCAAGGGCACCATCCCGACCTGCTGCGAAAATCGAAAGACGACCTGGGCGAGACCGGTCTGATACGTGGTCGCCATCGTCCGAATAACCGGTTCGGCAAAGATGGATCGATTGGCGGTCAGAAGCGAAAATCCCTGATAAATTATTTGATTCGATCGGCAAATCTCTCGCACGTCTTGATCCCACCCCAAGGCAGCATAGCAACGATTCTGCACCACCATAGGTTTGTGCTTGGTGTTCGTACACAGCAAGGTCAACTGCTCAGCCGAGACATTGCTGACCCCGATCATCTTGGTCTTACCCGCGTCGTAGAGAGACTCGATTGCCGCCCAAACTTCCCAATCCTCAGCTCCTAAGCCATGCCGAGAATAGGGGCCGTGCAAGACATACGAATCGAGATAGTCCGTATGGAGATGTGCGAGGGAGCTGGCAAAGGACTGCTGCACCTGTGCTGTGATGCTCGCGCGCGCATCATACGGCAGACGATGATCCTGGCCGTTGACCGAAGTGAATTTCGTCTGGAGAAACAGCCTGTTCCTGGCGATACCTTGTTGTGCCAGTTGAAGAAGCGCCTCCCCCACCCGCGCCTCATCATAATGGACCAGTTGATTCGCCGTATCGATCGCTGTAAACCCAGCCTCCACTGCTTGCAGAACCAGCCCGGTCGTGGCCTCTTTCTTCCACGCCGTACCGTACATAAACGAGGGAATGGATACATGATTGTAGGTCGTCAATGACATTGCCGTTCTCCCTGGTGGAGTGAGTACCATACACAGTTCACGTAGGTAGTCTCAACGAGAGAATTGATGGCACATGATCACGTATTGACGACTTTGGATCATCCAGACAGCATGAATTTGAGAGGACAGATCAGGAGTGCTCACGCAGAAGTTGTCGAATCATTGTTTTTTCAAGTACACGCCAATGTAACGCAGAGAGTGGAAGGCCGACGTCGATCCGACGTACGACCTTCCTGCCTCATCCGTCACGTTCCATCCGATAGATCCCTCTGATCTTGACAGGCGGGGACCTTCTGTGGGATTAGAATCTTGATGCTGTCAGTGTCACGTCCGTGTGAGACCAAGCCCGGCGAAAGCGCGCCTCTGCTGCAACCGCTTTAGTATTCTTCCCCTGCGCCTTGAGTGCCTGCGCAAGGCCAAACAACGACCACCCGTTCTCTGGGAAGCGACGGAGATCCTCGAGATACACCTTTTCGGCCTCTGCATGCCGGCCTGCTTTCACAAGCGCGGCACCGAGTGAGTGTCGAATGGGGTAATACCACTTGGGCGGTTCGAAGTAGAGTCCCGCGTCTTCGATCTTGGCCGCCTCTCGGAAATGGTTGATGCCCCTGTCGAAGTCATCACGGCGGGTTGCGATCTCCCCGGACAGCGCATGCACAGCAATCGAAAGTGCCGTCTTTCCTTCGGCCTCTTCGGGCGTTGCGATGTCGGCTTTCGTCACCGTGTTGAGCGCAGCTTCCGCCTCCACCCACTCCTCTTTGGCGGCATGCGCCACCCCACGGGCGTAGGAGGCCATGGCATATGAGAAACGAAGGTCCTCCGGCGGAAGCGGTGCGGCAAGCACTTCGTTCCATCTTCCGAACGTCGTCAGCGTGAGTGTGTGGTACGGCACCATTTCCTGGAGGAGTCCGACCTGACGCGCGGCATTCAGATCCACCTTAGAGGTGAGCGTCTTGGCCGCTTCGATTGCCTGCGCACTGCGGCCCGCCATCGTGGAGGCGAAGGCAAGAAAATGGATGTTGTGCGGATAGTACGCGAGCGGATAAACACCCATCGGATGCTGCCCTTCGATGAATACCTCGTCGGAGTGGATCGCGTGTTGGTTTGCCTGCACGGCATCGTTCCACCGACCGACACGGATGAAAATATGTGCGGGCATGTGGACCATATGTCCCTCGCCCGGCATGAGCCGAGCGAGCCGTTCAGCGCATGGCACCGCGGATTTTGGTTTCACCGCTTCGACCGCGTGAATGTAGTAATGACACGCACCGGGATGATTCGAGTTCTTCAAGAGAACTCGCTCGAGCTGGCGCACGATTTCCTTCGTGTCGGGATAGGCAGTTCCGTCTGGCCTCCAGTAGTTCCACGGGCGGAGGTCCATCAGCGATTCAGCGTAGAGAGTTGCGGCATCGAGGTCTTTGGGATGAGTCTTGGCGACCTGCCCCTGGCACGAGAGTATGCCGTATCCAACCGGACACGATCGGCCGGCGGGTCTGCCTCGTACCGTTGAGCAAGCGCCTCGATGTATGCACGCTCGGACGCCGAAGCGTAGGACTTGAGCGTCAGTGCCTTCTGTACTGCCGCGTAGGCAGCAACTCCACTTGCCCTGTCCATCGGCGCATTGACGTGCGGCCCATAGGCGAGTGCGATTCCCCAGTAGCACATGGCGCAAGTGGGATCGAGCTCTGCAGCGTGCGTAAACGAGCGGATCGCTTCCGCATGATTGAATCCGTAAACCAGCCTCAGTCCCTGATCGAAGTACTGTTGCGTGGCCTGGATTTTCGTGGAGATGCGTTTGTGATGAGAGCCGAGGTTCGTGTAGAGGGGAACCCTATCAGAAAGGCTGCTCGGTGCAGTCGCGAGGGTCGACTCTGTGGCCTGGCTGGAAGCGGTGCAGGCAAGCAGCAGAGCTGCTGCAAATCCGATGATACAGGTGGACATCATAGCGTGCCACTGTCCGGTCAACGCACGCAATGCTAATCGTTTCATGACAACCTCCTTTATGTGGCGTAGAGCTAGGACTCTATCCTGTTTTTTATTCTTCTGCCGTACACACAATCGGATGAGAACTCGTCCGTTCCTCTTTGGTCCTCCATCATACTCGAATGCCTTTGACTGTCAGATCGTTCGCAAACATGGTGGTGCTGTTCGTTGTGGTTCGATTATGTGCTGCCCAGGTCAATTTGAGCCTCGTCTTTGGGCTGTCAATTTCCCCTATCGCTCCCCTAGTTGTAATGACTTTCGCCTTTGCGATGTCTTCGCTAGGCTGTCCAGGGCACCGAGCTGTTCCTGTTCATCACTATACAAGAACGGTCTTCTGACGTCTTAGCAGGGCGTCTGGTTCTCTTATCATGAGAATGCTAAGTTACGGATTGTTTATCCAAGCGTCCGACTGATTCAGCCGAAAGGCCTCATAGAGAAGGTTTATCAGATGACGGATGTGCTCTCAGAAATGCTGAAGGCCGTGAAACCGGACGGTGCAGTCTTCTTTAATGGTGAATTTTCGTCTCCGTGGTGTGTGCGTGAGCCAGACTCGAACACCATGGCATCCTATTTACCCTCCGGTCTCAAACATGTCTTCATCTTCCACCTGGTCACCAAAGGGCGGTGCTATTGGCGCGACAAAGGAGGCAGAGCATTGCCGAAGTGGCGGGCGATGTCGGATATGAATCAGAACCCCTCGTTCAATCGTGCCTTCAAACGGGAGTTCGGAACACCTCCGGCGCGGTACCGCAGCCAGACAAAACGCACTCAACAGAACCTTTAGCCGAGTGTTTGGACAGATGGGCCAACCTATGCCGTTCATATAACTCGCATGTATGAGATCAGATCTTGATCCATGTGTTCGGAAAGGAGGCGACATGGTCGATCGTGATGCGTATCTCGCACGAATCGGATATGAGGGGACGCTCAACCCGTCTATTGAGACCTTGCGGGGCTTGCATCGAGCCCATGTGATGACCGTGCCGTTCGAAAATCTGGATGTCCATCTCGGGCGGGCGATCTCGCTGGACCCTGCCGACCTGTTCCAAAAGATCATCGTGAATCGACGCGGCGGATACTGTTTCGAACTCAATGGACTATGTGCTTTGCTTCTGGAGGATGTGGGGTTTGCCGTCACGAGACTGGCCGCTCGGGTCTGTTCCGGGGCGGAGGGTGTGCGCCCACGGAGCCATCAATTGTTGATGGTCACATTAAGCGAAAGCGCCTGGATCGTGGACGTGGGGTTCGGAGGGCAAGGATTACTCGAACCGTTGAGGCTGGTGGTTGGGCAGGAAACATGGCAAGGGCGTGAGGGCTTCAGGCTGGTTGCCGGCGAACGTGGTGAGTATCTCCTGCAAGGCGACCGTCAAGACGCCTGGAAGGACCTCTATTCCTTCGGGCTCGATCCCTGCCTCCCGGTGGACTACATCTTCGCCAACTATTACCACTCGCACGCACCGGATTCCCTCTTCACTCAGCAGCGCATCTGCACCATGCCGACGCCGGAGGGGAGAACCACGCTGATCGACAACGTGTTGAAAATAAGAGGACGAGCAGGCACACAAGAACTTCAGATAGCCAGTGACGGAGAGCGCACACGCCTGCTGCAGGAGCACTTCGGATTGATCATACACGATCACTGAACGTATTGAGGCATTGACAGCACCGAATTCTCGGGATGAGGTAAGGACGAAAGGACGAGACGCATCACACGATATTGTGTAGAGAATCGCACAGAATCATCGCCGAGTCCGGTCGTGCCAAGGCGACCAAGGTTAGGTTGGCCTGAATCGCACGGTCGATCGCCAACGTGGTCGGAGCAGAGACCGTCACCAGCATCGGACAACCGGCCTGCACGGTTTTCTCCACCAACTCATAGCTGCATCGGGCAGAGAGCACAAAGAAACCGGAAGACGGAGTAGTACCTCCTGTCGCCAAGGCTCCGATCAGCTTATCGAGTGCGTTGTGTCGTCCAACATCCTCACGCGCAAGGCGAATACACCCATCCGGCGTACACCATGCCGCAACATGGACGGCACCTGTCGCATGTCCGAGCGGCTGATGCGCGTCGAGCGTGGCCAATGCCTGTGCGATGGCCGTGCGATTGGTTTGAATCCTGGCTGTGATCGAAGGCAGGGGGCGAAGAATTTGCTCGATACTCTCCATTCCGCACAATCCACAACTGCTTTCAGACATGCGGGTGCGGGCTCGCGCGCAGACCTGTGAAGATTGTTCAGCAGGCAAGGAGATCCGAACGATCCAGCCGCTGTTGACCGGAACCACCGTGATGTCACGGATCTGTTCCACTCGCCGCACGAGTCCTTCACTCAGAACAAAACCCACGGCGTAATCACGAAGATCCGAGGGAGTCGCCATCATGACGGCATATTTAATCCCGCAGACTTCGATGGCAATCGGGGCTTCAATTGGAACGTCGCGGTGCGTGTTGATATCGCGTGCGTCGGCGAAACGGATCTGTCGAATTGCGTGGCGGCGGAATGAGGGCGGTACTGAGAGCATGGACATCGTGATAGGCTCCCTATGGTGTGAAGCGTAGTGACCGCCCTTGCGCTTGTCAAGGTGACGGTGGTGGGATGACTTCAGCCTTGAGGCTATGCGACAGTAGCCCCTCGTTCAGTTGCGGATCGAGAGGACCACGATATGGCGGACGATATCCCTCGCTTTCAACCCTATACCCATCCTGCCGGTGGATGGGGCGCGGCAGCCGCCACGGCCAAGGTGCTCTTGGAGCAAAGCGTGCTCACCACCGGATCGCGCGCGTTGCTCTCGATGAATCAGCCCGGCGGCTTTAAATGCCCCAGTTGCGCGTTCCCCGATCCTGAGTGCCGAAAGACATTGGAGTTTTGCGAAAATGGGGCCAAAGCCTTGGCCTTCGAAGCGACCAAACACCGACTGACGCGAGAGTTTTTTCAGCAGCATACCGTGACTGAACTGATGGCGCAGTCGGACTATTGGCTTGAAATGCAGGGACGGCTGACCGAGCCGATGCGTTACGAGGCCTCGACGGATCGCTACGTACCCTGTGCGTGGGATGAGGCGTTTGCGCTGATCGGCCGACAGTTGAGAACGCTCGAGAGTCCACATCAGGCGGAGTTTTATACGTCAGGCCGCACCCCCAACGAAGCAGCCTTTCTCTATGCGGTCTTCGTTCGAGCCTTCGGTACCAATAATTTCCCCGATTGCTCGAATATGTGCCATGAACCGACGAGTCGTGGGTTGCCTCCTGCCATCGGAGTGGGAAAAGGCACCGTGATCATGGATGATTTCGACCATGCGGAAGCGATCTTCGTGGTTGGGCAAAACACGGGCACCAACTCGCCTCGGATGATGACCAATCTGGTCGAAGCACGCAAGCGCGGCGTGCCGATCGTGGCCGTCAATCCCATGCCGGAACGAGCGTTGATCCGGTTTACCGCCCCGCAAGACATCGTCCAAATGGCAACTTTGGGATCGACCGAGATCGCGAGCGAATTCGTCCATATCCGCATCGGCGGCGATCTCGCCCTGTTCAAAGGCATGATGAAGGTCTTGTGTGAACGTGACGCGGCGGGTGAACCGGTGCTCGACCGTGAGTTCATCCTGGCGCATACGACCGGATTCGAGCGAATTCGAGAAGAAGCGCTGACTCACGATTGGTCTGAGATTGTCGAAACGTCCGGAGTCAGCGAGGCGCAGATTCGCCGTGTCGCCGAGGTGTATATCCGTTCACGCGCCACGATGGTGTGTTATGGAATGGGCCTCACACAGCATCAAGAAGGCTCGCGGCTGCTGCAGCAGGTAGTGAACCTCCTGTTGCTGCGCGGAAACTTTGGAAAACCCGGTGCCGGGATCGCCCCGATTCGTGGCCACTCCAATGTGCAAGGCGACCGCACGGTCGGCATCGACGAACAGCCGGCACAGGCGTACCTCGATCGGATTCGCGATGTATTCGGCTTCGAGCCGCCTCGCGCGCCAGGCCATCATACGGTGGCCGCCGTCGAGGCAATGGTCCGAGGCGACGCCAAGGTGTTCATCGGCATGGGCGGTAACTTCGTCCGAGCCGTTCCCGACACGGAGCGTTCCTATGCAGCCATGCGTAAACTGGCCTTGACGGTCGGGATTTCGACCAAACTCAATCGAGGGCATCTCGTCCATGGGCGCGACGCATTGATCCTGCCGGTGATCTCGCGGTCCGAGATCATTCGAACGGTGAACGGTGAACAATTCGTGACGATCGAAGATTCCGTCTCCAAGGTGACGGCGTCGCGTGGCGTGCTGGAGCCGGCGAGCCAGGACCTGCGTTCAGAAGTCGAAATCGTCTGCCGCATGGCGATGGCCACATTGCCCGACAGTCGGATTCCGTGGGACCGCTATCGTCAAGACTATGACCTGATTCGCGACAAGATCGCCGAGGTCTACCCGGACATCTACGCGGGCTTCGCCGAACGGATCAAGGATCCGAAGGGCTTTCACCTCGATGTGCCACCGAGGCGGCGGGTCTGGCCCACACCGAACGGCAAGGCGAATTTCCTGCTCTTTCCCGGCTTGACGGTCAATGCCACGGTGGCTGATCCGGCGATGCTCCGACTGGCGACGGTGCGATCACACGATCAGTTCAATACCACGATCTACAGCCTGAATGACCGGTATCGCGGTGTGCACAACAACCGGATGGTGCTCTTTATCAACGCCGAGGACCGGGCGGAACGCGGGTTGACCGATGGGGCGCAAGTGGCGCTGGAGACGATCAGCAAGGATGGGGTGCTTCGGCGCGTGGAGGGGCTGACAGTCATCGACTACCCAATGCCGCGGGGGGCCGTAGCCGGATATTACCCGGAGTTGAATCCCCTGTTGCCGCTCGAATATTGCGATCGGATCAGCGGAACACCCGCCGCGAAATCCATTCCGGTTCGTGTCGTCGCTGCGCGTGACGACTCGGCCGTCGAAGACAGCGCATCGTCCTTCCTCCGATAAAGAAACGGATCACGCTTACGAGTGTTCTGAGTCTGAAGTCGTGAACAGAGGCGTCCGTACGGACATTCACCGCATGATGATGATGGAGCACGATGGATCAGTTTGTGAATAATCCGCTTATTGTCCACGCTTGGAATCTGTGGGAGCACGGCTATTGGGGAATCGATATCCAGCGAGTCCTACTCGCCGTCGTCATCCTGACCGTAGCGGTTCTGATCCGAAAGCCATTCAGCCTCCTTCTCCTCCGTCAGCTTCACTTTGTGTTGGCCCGCGCACAGCACAAAGTCGATACGAAGATCGTCGAGACATTAGCGCCGCCCCTGCGATTGATCGCCGTCGTCCTGGCAGTGTTGATCGTGTCGGAATTCGTCATTGTAAATCCCCGGCTGAAAGGCATTGCGGAAGATCTCAATCGTTCGCTGATTGCCTTCACCGTGTTTTGGGGGCTGTTTCAACTGGTCGCGCCCCTCTTGTCCGCAATGAATGGACGGGACGGCGGCTTCAATGAGTCGATCACCGATTGGACGGTCCGTGTGGTTCGCACGCTGCTCTTGGCCTTCGGCATGGCCACCATTCTTGAAATCTGGGGCATTAAGGTGGGTACCATCCTCGCCGGCCTCGGGCTAGTGGGAGCCGCCGTGGCGCTCGGCGCACAAGATCTCTTTAAAAATCTGATCGCCGGGATCTTTATTATCGTGGAACGGCGGTTTCAGAACGGAGACTGGATTCGCGCGGACGGAGTCGTCGAAGGCACGGTGGAAATCATCGGGTTGCGGACAACCACCGTGCGCCGTTTCGACATGGCGCCGGTCTATGTTCCCAATTCGCAGCTGGCGGACAATGCCGTCACCAACTTTTCCCGAATGACCTCCAGACAGATTTCATGGATCATCGGTCTGGAGTATGGGACCAGTATCGACCAGCTTCGGCGTATCCGTGACGACATCGAACGCTCTATTCTGAGCAACCGCGATTTCATTCAGACGCCCGCCGCGCCGACGTTGGTGCGTATCGACAGTTTCGGCGATTCGGCGATCAACCTCATGGTATATTGTTTCACCCGCACCACCGACTGGATCGAATGGCTGAAGATCAAGGAAGCGCTTATCTATTCGATTCAAACCCTCGTCGCCGAAGCAGGCGCGAGTTTTGCCTTTCCCAGCCAATCGCTGTACGTCGAGACATTTCCATCCGGAGCGGAGGTCTTCCCATTGCAGAAATCGCCCGGCTCAAGTCCCGTCTCCGGCATGGCGTCAGGACGTCCCTCGACCTCGTGATGGGTCGCGCAGTTCACACGGCATGTCTCCACGTTATCCGGTGGCAGTCTCCACCTCAGACTTGATAGAGTGCGGTCATGGAATCTGGAGAGGACATCTCCGTCACGGAACTTCGGCTCAGCTACCGCTATATCAAAGACCATCCCTGGGTGGTGACCGCCGTCAATGGGTTTCTCTCCGCCTACTTCATGGAACAGCCGAGCTTTCGCGTACAACGTCACTTCGATGAATTGGAATCCGGCATGCACGTCTGGATCTGCGATGTCCCCAAAACGATGAAGATGACAACTCTCTTACGGAGGCTACAAGCGGATATTCCTCCCTGCCGGTATCAGCACCTCGCGACAGATCCAACCGTCCCTCCACAGTATGTGATTGATTCTCTCTGAACGGAGTCAAGAGCGACGGATCGTTTCGGTGCACCATTCTTCATATGGTGTCGTGAGATTGCACCGCTGGGGTATACTATTTACCTATGAATCGTGTGTTGGTACTCGGGTCTGGAAAAATCGGCTCGCTCATTGCCTGTCTCCTCAATCAGTGCGGTCGATACGAGATCCATCTCGGCGATATGACCTTGGAGGCCCCGACCCACCTCGTCGAAACCCTCGCGCTGGAACGAGTAACACCCTGCCTGCTGAACGTGCGACATCCGGACGCCCTCAGTGCCTATCTCTCCGCACATCGATTCGATGCCGTGCTTTCGAGCCTCCCCTATTTTTGTAACCCCACGGTCGCTCGCCTGGCCCTGACCCATCAGTTGCATTATTTTGACCTCACGGAAGATGTCGAAGTCACCAATCAGATCAAAACCTTGAGCACAGGGGCTTCCCAGGCATTTATGCCGCAATGTGGTCTGGCGCCTGGATTCATCAGTATCGTGGCTCACGAGCTCATGACACATTTTGACACGTTGGATACGGTCAAAATGCGAGTCGGCGCGCTACCGGTCCATCCCAGCAACGCGCTCAAATATTCGCTGACCTGGTCCACGGATGGACTGATCAACGAATACGGCAATGTGTGTTACGGCATTGAGGAAGGTGAAAAAGTTCCCCTCCAGCCTCTCGAAGGTTACGAAACGATCGAATTGGACGGTCTCCTCTATGAAGCGTTCAATACCTCGGGAGGACTCGGGACCTTGGCCGATAGTTATGCCGGGAAGGTCCGAACGATGAATTACAAGACGCTTCGTTATCCAGGCCACTGCGATAAAATCCACCTCTTGATGAAAGACCTCAAGCTCAATGAAGACCGGGAGACCTTGAAGCGTGTCCTGGAACGGGCCGTGCCTCAGACGCTGCAAGACGTGGTCTTGATCTATGCCTCGGTCACCGGCACGAACGCAGACGGGTTCTTCGAAGAAAACTACGTCAAGAAAGTATACCCGCAGTGCATCAAGGGTAAGCTCTGGTCGGCCATCCAAGTCACGACCGCCTCCAGCGTCTGTTGCGTCGTGGATCTTGTCTTGAACCATCCTCAGCGGTACCATGGATTCATCACACAGGAATCCGTCTTATTGAGAAACTTCTTGGATAATGAATTGGGAGGCTGCTTTCGATGAGCACGAGTCATTCCGTATTGAGAGACCTTGGGATCCAAGCCGTCAACTCAGGTGGAAGTACCGGCAATGGGTGGTGGTCGGGTCGTAATGACGGAACCCTGCTCCCCTCGATCAACCCGACGACCTGTGAGCAGATCGCCGGCGTCTATCCCTGTTCGTTGGACGACTACCACCGTATCGTGAACGAATCGGTTGAAGCATTTCGAACCTGGCGAATGGTGCCAGCTCCCAAGCGCGGGGAGATGATCCGTCTGATCGGCCACGCGCTTCGAGAGAAGAAAGATCAGCTGGGCACCTTGGTATCCCTTGAAGTCGGCAAAATCAAAGCCGAGGGGGATGGAGAAGTCCAAGAGATGATCGACATGGCCGATTTGGCCGTCGGCCAGTCTCGGATGCTCTACGGAGCCACGATGCCATCGGAACGGCCGGCGCACCGCATGAGCGAGCAGTGGCATCCGTTAGGTCCGGTGGGGGTCATCACGGCATTCAATTTTCCCGTAGCGGTCTGGGCATGGAATGCCTTTGTTGCGGCGGTCGCCGGAGATACCGTCATTTGGAAGCCGTCACCGAAGGCGCCTCTCTGTGCCGTAGCCGTTCAGCAGATTTGCAATCGGGTGATGCAGCAACAGGGATATTCCGGTATTTTTTCGCTCTTCATCGCCGATCAACCGATGCTTGCCGAGCAGATGGTGGAAGATGAGCGTCTCCCGCTCATCTCCTTTACCGGTTCGGTACCGGTCGGGCGAAGAGTCGCCTCGTTGGTCGGGCAGCGTCTAGGCCGCACCCTCCTCGAATTGAGCGGCAACAATGCCCTCATCGTCGATGAGACCGCTGATCTCAACATGGCAATCCGCGCGATCGTGTTCGGAGCGGTCGGAACCGCCGGGCAGCGCTGTACGACGACACGACGCCTGATCGTTCACGAGTCTCGCTATGAAGAAGTAGTCGGCAGACTTGTGAAAGCCTATGCCCAAGTGCAAATCGGCAATCCGCTCGACAAAGAGGTGCTCATGGGGCCGCTCATCGACCAGATCGCCGTGGAAGGCTATCGCGCCGCGCTTGATGAGATCAAGAAAGAAGGCGGAGAGATTCTCTACGGAGGCCATGTCCTGACCCGCCCCGGCTACTTCGTCGAACCGACGATCATACGGGCGCAGAACCACTGGCCGATCGTGCAGCGTGAAACTTTTGCGCCGATTCTCTACGTGATGACGTTCAAGACGATCGACGAGGCCATCACAATCCACAATGACGTTCGGCAAGGATTGTCCTCCGCGTTGTTCTCAAACGATATGCGCCGGAGCGAACGCTTTCTCTCTGCCGCGGGCAGCGATTGCGGGATCGCCAACATCAATATCGGCACGTCCGGAGCCGAGATCGGAGGCGCATTCGGCGGAGAAAAAGAGACCGGTGGGGGCCGCGAGGCAGGATCCGACTCCTGGAAGGCCTATATGCGCCGTCAAACCAACACAGTCAATTGGGGAACGGACTTGCCGCTGGCCCAAGGCATTAAATTTGGCTCTTGAACGAGGTGTACTGATGGATAACGCTCGCGCCCTCGATCGTCTCATGGAACGAATGGTGGCCGACTATGTCGCGCGCAACCAGGCTGCCGGCGTCTTGAAAACGATGCTGGACGACACCGGCGTCGGGTTTACACCGATCATCGATCACGTCACCATCAGAACCTTGCATATTGACCGAAGCGCCGAACCCTTTGTGACGTTAGGGTATGTCTACGATGAGACCTTGCAGTATGACGACTGGTACGCAAAAGTCTATCGTAAAAACGGGTACCCCAGCCTCTTCGTCGATCAAGCGTACCCGGACGAGCGAGGCAAGACCAGTATCATCCCCGGCTGGGTGAATAAATTCGGCGACAAGGTGTTTCACCATGTCGCCGTGCGCGTGGAGAATATCGAAGCCGCTGTCGCCAGACTGAAACAGCGCGGCGTGGTGTTTGCCGGTAACATCGTCGGCGAGCGTGGTGGCCACCTCCGGCAGATCTTTTCGTCACCTGAAATGGTCGATGGCCAGCCCTTCACTGTCTTGGAGTTAGCGGAGCGTCACTGCGGCTATCTTGGCTTCCTCCCACCTCAAGCCGACAGTCTGATGAAATCATCGACCGGCACGTAAGATGTCGCTTCGGTCGCTCGTTCCTGATTCAACGACAGGCGGGTGAACCGCCTACCCCATTTCCTTCAAGATATGATCAGGATTGCGATCACGCGCGATAGTCTTCATGAGCTGATCACCGAAGAGGACGACGACGCGATCTCGCTGATCCTTCACTATCATCGACGCCGACGGTGATTTAAAGGTTGAGGGATCTCCTTCCAACCAGGCGCTACAGTTGAAAGGCAATGCATCCACAATCGTTTCCACGCGATACTCCTGACGAAGCCGGTACTGCAACACGTCGAACTGCAATCGGCCGACGGCGGCAATCAGGATCTCCTGATCATGGAGACTGCGCATGATCTGAACCGTCCCCTCCTGAGCCATCTGAGACACTCCCTTGTCGAAGGCCTTTCGCTTTCCGACATCCGTCGGTCGCAGGCGGGCAAAGATCTCAGGTTGGAACTGCGGCAGGGGTTTAAAATTGAACCCTCCGCCTAACGAGACCGTATCGCCGATGGCAAAAACTCCAGGATTGATGATGCCGATGATATCGCCGGGATACGCTTCCTCGACCGTACTCCGCTCTTGTGCCACCAAGCTATGTGGCCGGGCCAAGCGAATGTCACGACCCAGCCGATGATGTTTCACGACCATATCCCGCTCAAAACGTCCGGAGCACACACGAAGAAATGCGGTGCTATCACGGTGTTTTGGATTCATGTTCGCCTGTAGCTTGAACACATAGGCGCTAAACGGCATATCAATCGGATCAACCGTGAGCTCGCCCCCATCCTCTCGGTCAGCCGACCGTGCTCCGGGGTTGGGAGCCAACTCCACGAAGGCGTCCAGAAAACTTTCAATTCCGAAGTTTGTGAGCGCCGAGGCAAAGAAAACCGGGGTCACGTCACCACTGAGAAACTGTTCCCGCGTGAACGGGTTCCCAGCAATGTCTAAGAGTTCCAAATCATGCTGAACCTGCGCCAACATCTCCTCAGAAACCCGGTGGTGTGACCCAAGCTCCGCGAGCGGCAACGTGTCCGTCTCCACCCTGGTCGCTCCACCATGCATCGTCTTGCTGAACAACTGCACCCGACTATCTGCTCTGGTCACAATGCCCACGAAGTCACTACCCGACCCGATCGGCCAATTGACGGCGCTCGCATGAATATTCAACGCCTGCTCAACCTCCGTCATGAGGTCCAACGGGGGACGGCCCGGCAAATCCATCTTGTTGATCAGTGTCAGGACCGGAATCTTCCGCATGCGGCACACGGCAAAGAGCTTCCGGGTTTGCGTTTCCACACCCTTGGCTGCGTCGATCACCATGATGGCGCTATCCGCGGCGGTCAAAGTCCGATAGGTATCTTCGGAAAAGTCCTGGTGCCCTGGCGTGTCGAGCAAATTGATGACCGCACCTTTGTACGGAAACTGCATCGCCGACGCGGTGATCGAAATACCACGTTCCTGCTCCATGCCCATCCAATCCGAGGCCGTCGTCTTTCCACCCTTGCGTCCGCGCACCATGCCCGCCGTGCGGATCAGACCTGAGTAGAGCAACAGTTTTTCCGTCAGCGTTGTCTTCCCGGCATCCGGATGGCTGATGATGGCAAAGGTCCGCCGTTGCCGAGTGGCAGCCGTAAGTTCACTCAACAGAGTTGTGTCAGACATCATGATTGGTCCGGCAGCATATCATATTATGTTCGAAAGAGGAGGCTGATCATATGGCGCACTCACCGGGAGGCTCAAAGCCAGCTCGCTCTACCGCCCGACGAACGGCACCAAGAACAGCCGGAGCATCGGAACAAGGCAACACGGTCACGTCAGGAGCCGCACAAAGCCGAACCATCAATTGGTCGACCTCATCCCGCAACAGTGTGTCACAGGTCTGATAGACGCCTTCTGGGCCCTCCTCAAGCAGGTCATGTTGTTTGAGGATGGAGCGCAACGTTGCGAGGACACCGGACGTGGGAGTCAACATGAGCAAGGCCGCAATGGCCCCATGATCGAGACGAAGTTTTGCCGCGATGGGCAGCGGCTCTCCACCACGCCGCCGCTGAACCGCGGGGAGAAGCATCTTCTCCTCGATTCCAATATGGCGCAGCAGTCCGGCTCGAAAACAATCGTAGGGCATCCGCTGCACGCAGCCGCTTGAATCCAGAGTCGATTCCAGCAATCGCTCAAGTCGCCGATGGTCTTCCTCTAGAAAACGGGTGATCGAAGCGATCGCCTCACAATCATCAGACTCCGTCACAAGCAGACTCCACGGCAAGCATTTCAGTACTAGGTGATTCTCAGGCGGTTCCGAAATCCATCAGTGATCGCTTCGTACGACACCGGCACCTGACGCAACGAAGCATACCGGTTTAGAAGGTCAGAATTCTAGCAGTCCGCTGAAAACGCACTTAATCCATCACGCATCATCGAAGGATGGCTGAAGGATAGACGGCACGATACATCCCAGAGTGCTCACACTGGCCGCCGGCAATGCCGCAGCGAGTAAAACGGCGAGGCGTATGCTTCGGTACGGTGAGCCTCTGAGCAACACGAGCACGCCTGCGGTGGACTGTTTCAGCATCCCGCTAGAGCCCCACCGGAACGACACCATGCGGTAGAAGCACGAATGTCGTCGATTTGTGACGAACGAAGAGTCCGCTTACTCCAAGAGAGAGCGCCCTCGCATTCATCGCCGGACTGCTTGGGCATAAACGGCCAAAACCGAAATGAAGAAAACGGCAAAGGCGGTGGAGAAGGAGGCCAGGAGGGAGAATGGGCCGGACGGCTGAAACCGCGTGCGCCGAATACGAGGAAACCGCATCAGGCAAAACGTGATAAACGAGGCTGCTGCTCCCATGAGCGTCAGCAGAATGTAGGCTAGCTCCATACCGAGGCCCGATTCCTCTGCTACATCAGAAAATACAGCAAGCTTGCGCCTCCAATTATGAGGAACAACACCCACCGAAGCAGCCCCGCACGCGCATCAGCCAGATTTTGCTCGATTCGACGTCGCAAGGCAGGCTGACTTCGCAAGTACGCTTCAACAGAAGCTTTCGCCTCACCTACATTGACATGTTGTTCCTTACGAATGAGCGTGATCGCATCGATGACTTGCCCCCGCCACAACGCTGCCACCGCCGCTTGAGAGAGCGGTTGGTTGAACAACGACTGTTGCGAGGGCTCAGCAATCGGCGAGTGAAGGGAAGAGGGCAACATAGGCTGATACACAACCTACCATCACCGTGCGATGAACCGAAGCGAATTGACAGAACCGACAGACGTGCACTATGGACGCATCGGCATCACCCCTCCTGGCCGCAGGCGCGTTGTGGCGATGATCCCTCTTCACAGGATGGACGACGTGGCTAGTTACAACTGCTTCGGCCATAGAGAGCTGAGTTCCGGATATTGGGCCCGGTAGTCGGCATGGCTCGCACGGATCACCTTGAGCGCTTCTTCTCGACCATACACGCTGGTAATTTCCACCTTATGTTGATTCGTCCCAGGCGCGCTCTTATAGGTCAGAAAATAATGTTGGAGGCGATCCATGAGTGCCGACGGACATTGTGAAATGTCCGTGAAGCCCCCGTACACCGCATCGTCCCGCATGACGGCGATAATCTTGTCATCGGCTTCCCCGCCGTCGGCCATACTCAACCCACCGATCGGGAGCGCCGTTAACAAGATATCGCTATGCGGAATGTTTTTTTCTGACAAGACACAGATATCCAGCGGGTCACCGTCCCCGACCATGCCCTTCCGACGGGCTCGCTTCGCAAAGATCCCCGCCA
>CAYSFU010000062.1:0-17476 GCA_964430555.1 uncultured Nitrospira sp.
TGCAAATTTTGACACATCACAAACCTTTCAGGACTTTTTCAGAGTTTCCCTAAGTCAGATCCGGTATGAATTGATTTACTATGTTTTGCTGAAGGTCACAATCAATCCGACAGAGCTATCCACATTGAAAGAAGCCATTCTTATAGAAAAAGGCGATCGCCTGATTGGGACGGTAGAACAGGAGCATCTTTTTGAGCTGATGGATCAATTGGTTGCGTAAAGGTGACTACAATTTATGACTGAATACAGCGAAATTTCTAAGAAATAATTGCAATTGCCGCAAGAGGAAATGGAGTAACTTAATCATCTCTTGATATTGGGATTACTTCCGATGAAATAGAATCCACTTCCATATTTATTACTATCGATGGTCGTATTTTAGAGATCATTTTGTGAACAGGATTTTCCGCAATTCACATATGTAAGTCTACGTGGAAAAACTATGGTTTATCCAACAATTATATGTTGTAACAGTTACATAGACCTTACTCTCATCTTCCTTTCAAGATTTTAAATCCAAGACCTGTGAATTTACTTGACATTTGTGTCTTTGATATATTCAATTACCACAAGTCAAATGTGACTTTTCTCATAGAGAAAAATGCGTTGCATTGCTATCTTTCCATTCGAAGATAGCTTCCTAAAGAACGCAAAAAACCGAGTAACGTGAATTAGAAGCTCTCTCTTTAAGGAGGAAATGTGGAGCAGCAAGCACATCAGGCTACTGAAACACGCAATGGAAATGACTCGGCGGATAAACAATCTTTTTTGCAATCCGCTCCGACGATCTCACTACCCAAAGGCGGTGGTGCCATTCGCGGGATCGGTGAAAAGTTTGCTGCTAATCCGGTCACCGGCACTGGCTCCATGTCTGTGCCGATTGCTACCAGCCCTGGACGCTCGGGTTTTGGCCCGCAATTATCGCTTTCCTATGATTCCGGCGCTGGTAATGGTCCCTTCGGGTTAGGGTGGAATCTCTCGCTTCCTTCAATTACCCGGAAAACGGATAAAGGAATTCCACGCTATAACGATCTCGAAGAATCCGATGTTTTCATTCTTTCGGGTGCCGAAGATTTGGTGCCGGTTATTGGCACTGATGCTGTTCAAAGTATCAGGCTTGCAGGAAAAGATTATATCGTTCACCGGTATCAGCCTCGCATCGAAGGATTATTTGCGCTCATCGAGCGATGGGTAGAAAAAGGACAAACAGAAAATTCATTCTGGCGCAGTATCAGCCGTGACAATATTACAACCTGGTATGGCCGCGATGGTGATAGCCGCATTTTCAATCCCAACAATCCACAACAGGTTTTCCAATGGCTGATTTGCCAAACTAACGATGACAAAGGCAATGTATCAGTCTATCGCTATGTTTCTGATAACGGTCATGACGTTGACACAACCTCCGTCTGGGAAACCAATCGCCAGAACTTAACCAGGCAAACGAACCGTTATATCAAGCGTATTCTCTATGGCAACGTAGAACCTTACCTTCCTAAATTGGATATGGAGCAAGATGATTCGCTCCCGAAAAAATGGTTGTTCGAAGCAGTATTCGATTATGGCGATCATAACGATATATCTCCGAAACCGGCGCCGGATAAAACTACCCCGGAAAATCCGTGGCCAGCCCGAAAAGATGCTTTCTCTCATCACCGTGCCGGTTTCGAAATACGCACTTATCGATTATGCCGTCGCGTGTTGATGTTCCATCATTTTAAGGAACTACACGAACCTAACAAATGGGAACAAGGCGAGCGCGATTACTTGGTTCGCTCCACCAACTTTCACTACCGCGCCGATACCGACGAATTACAAAATCCGGAAACACCGGGTTACACCGTGCTCGAGTCAGTCACGCAACACGCTTATCAAAAACGATCACCCGAAGCTACGGCGTATGAATCACGGCAACTGCCGCCGGTAAGCTTCAAATACAGTGAGCCACACATTGATCCAACCATTCATTACATTGACGCTGCACAACTCGAAAACCTTCCGGTAGGCACGCAAGGTCCCGGTTATCGTTGGATTGATCTCGATGGTGAAGGATTGTCTGGTGTCCTGGCGGAACAAGGCGGAGGTTGGTATTACAAATCCAATCTCGGCGATGGCACTTTCGGCCCTCTACGTCAGGTACTGCAGCAACCAGCAATGGCGATGTCGGCTGGCAGCCGCTTCCAATTTATGGATTTGGCGGGTGATGGCAGTATCGATGTCGTCGATTTCAGCGGCCCTACCCCCGGCATTCATGAGCGTGACCAGGACGAAGGCTGGAAACAGCATGTACCGTTCGCGAGTCTGCCGAATATCGATTGGCAAGATCCCAATTTACGTTTTGTCGATCTGACTGGCGATGGCCTGGCGGATGCCTTGATCACGGAACATGACGTATTTACCTGGTACCCTTCGCTTGGCGAGCAGGGATTTTCCCCTTCAGAACGTACCCGGCAAGCCAGAAATGAAGATGAAGGCCCGCAGTTAGTTTTTGCCGATGGCACGCAAACAATTTTCCTTGCCGACATGTGCGGCGACGGTTTAACGGATTTGGTGCGTATCCGCAATGGTGAGATTTGCTACTGGCCAAGCCTCGGGTATGGCCAATTTGGCCGCAAAATTACCCTGGCTAATTCGCCACGGTTTGATCACCCCGATCTGTTTAACCCCAGGCGAATCCGCCTGACCGATATCGATGGCAGCGGGCCGGTCGATATCATCTACCTGGGTGGCAGCGGTGCCCGCTTATATTTCAACCGTAGCGGCAACAGCGTGAGCGATCCGGTTACGGTCGATCTGCCGCTGGCAACCGACAACCTCGATGCCGTTCAAGCCGCCGATCTGCTCGGCAATGGCACAGCTTGCTTGGTATGGAATTCACACTTACCGGCTGATAGCCATCGCCCCGTCTGTTTTATCGACTTGATGGCTGGCTTGCGTCAAACCCCAGACGAAAAGCTCGACCATCGCAAGCATGAAAAACCACATTTATTGATCCGGGTCGACAACAACCTGGGGCTTACAACCGAAATCGAGTACACGCCATCCACGCGTTTCTACTTGCAAGATCAAAAAGCAGGTACGCCCTGGATAACCCGCTTGCCCTTTCCGGTGCATTGCGTCAGTAAAGTTACCGTGCACGATAACTGGCGAGATGCCACTTTCAGTTCAACCTATGGCTATCACCATGGCTACTTCGATGGCCATGAACGGGAATTCCGAGGGTTTGGCCGTGTGGAACAAATCGATGCAGAACGCTATGATATCTTTGCAAAAAACAATGCTGACAATCCGTCGATCACCTCTGACAAAACGCTGTTCCAGCCGCCTATTAAAACCATCACTTGGTATCATACCGGCGCCGACCTCGATCGAACGCGCATCCTCAATCAATTTGAGCAGGAATATTTTCCTCAGCGATTCGCTGCCCGGCTTCCAAAACAGACTGCATCGTTTTATGAACGGCCATTACCCGAACCCGAGCTCCCGGCGGATTTGACCGGGGATGAATGGCGCGAAGCCCTGCGCGCCTGCAAAGGCATGATGCTGCGGCAGGAAATATACGAGCTGGATGTTGCGGATGTCCAAGGCGGCAAGCCCACACCGGTCAAATTTTTTTCTGCGGCAACGCATAATTGCCGTATCCAGCGCCTGCAAGCAAAGCAGGATAACAATCGACACGCGGTTTTCCTGGTAACCGAAAGCGAAGCCATCACTTACCACTACGAACTGCCAATACCCAGAGACAATACCGAGCTCAAACCCGATCCACGCATTGCGCACACGATCAACTTACGCCACGACGAATACGGCAATCCGCAGCAATCGGTCGCCATCGCTTATCCTCGCTGGGAAGAAGGCAATTTTACCGGTGTGCCAAAACCTGAGCTGATAAAAGCCGTACAAGCGGAACAACATATCGCCTATACGGAAATCCGCTATACCCAGGATGTTGAATTACCCGCACGGGCAATAATACCCTCGATACCACCTTACCCCGCGATTCGACATCGCCGCTTGCGATTACCCTGCGAAACACTGACGTACGAACTTACCGGTGTTACCAAAGCAGATGCACGTTATTTCAGTCCGAATGATTTTGTGAAAATCATCCTGAGCGAAGCTTACGGCCCGTTACCTGGTGCGCCAACCGATGCCCAGCCGGTGTCGCGCAAGGAATATCACGAAGCTGTTCTAAAATCTGAGCTCGCTAAGCGCATCATCGAGCATGCGCGCACCAAATTCTTTGACGATGCCAATGACAATGCGCCACCTGTGGACCCACTACCATTTGGCCGGCACGGCCCGCGCGGCATCAAATACGAAGATTACAAGCTGGCGCTGACGGACTCATTGCTCATGCGGGTTTTTGGCGACAAACTGGATTGGGAAATAACAGCCGGAACCGCCGCGCGAAGCGTGCTTACCGTTCCGGCTAAAAGCGGCTATATCCCCGGCAACGCAATCGATCCCGCATTGCAGAATCAATACTGGATGCGCTCGGGTATTGCGGGTTTTGCTGCGGATGCACACCAGCGCTTTTTTTTACCCGATCGCTACACCGATCCTTTCAACAACATCACGAAGCTTGCTTACGATAAGCCATATGTTTTGTTCGTCGAATCCAGCACTGACATGCCTGGCAACATTATCCGCATAGCGCAATTCGACTACCGCGTGCTTGCACCGCGAGAAATGATCGACATCAATGGCAATCACACCGAAGCGGTATTCGACATCCTCGGCTTGCCTATTGCCATAGCTATCAAAGGCAAACTAATTGATGGTCAATGGCAAGGCGACGATCTGGTAGATTTTAATGCTGACTTCGAATTGTGTAATCCGCCGCAGGAACAGATTCAACAGTTTTGCACCACGCATGACCTGCGGCAAGATCTTGCAAAAGAATGGTTAAGCAGCGCCACAACCCGTTTTATCTATCACTTTGGCGATGTCAACGGGCAATGGAGTCAACGTTCGGCAGGCGCTTGCAGTATCGCACGAGAGCAGCACCGCAACGAAGCCAGCCCGCTGCAAGTATCGCTGGAATGTTCCGACGGCAGCGGCAATGTTCTAATGAAAAAGGTGCAAGCCGAACCAGCACCCGGTCAAACCGGGCTACGTTGGATCATCAACGGTTTGACAGTGCTTAACAATAAAGGCAAACCGGTCAAGCAATACGAGCCGAGTTTCAGCGAACAAGGCTTTGGCTGCGAATCACCGTCTGCCGTAGGTGTTACCTCCATCCTGTATTACGATGCTGCCGGGCGAGTGATTCGCACCGAAATGCCCGATGGCACCTTCAGCCGGGTTGAATTCTCGCCTTGGCACGTGAAGACTTTTGATGCAAATGACACGGCGTATGATCCAGATGATCCAGACCCAAGAAATCCGAATCATAGTGACTGGTTTAGGCGGCGCACAGATTCTACTCATCCACTGTTTAATCAATTCAATACACCAGAAAATCTGAGAGCGGCAGAGTTAATCAAAGACCACGCCAATACCCCATCCGAAACCCACCTCGACAGCCTGGGCCGCGAAGTTATCGCTATCGCCCACAATCGCGCACCCGATAAAAACGGAGATTGGCAAGATGAAAAATATCTGACATTCACCAAACTCGACGCCGAAAGCAAACCGCTATGGATACGCGATGCGCGCGGCAATCTGGTGATGCAATATATTACCCCGGCCCGCGCCAACAATGCGCCGGGTGAGGACATGCCAGATGCCGCGCCCTGTTACGACATCGCCGGAAACCTGCTGTTTCAACACAGCATGGATGCCGGTGACCGCTGGATGCTGATGGATGCGGCGGGAAAACCGATGCTGGCATGGGATGAATATAAACCCAAAGACGATGAAGCCGCCGTTGAGAAACGCTTGTACAGCACGGATTACGATCAGCTTCACCGCCCTACGGCGCAGTGGTTGACTATTGATACAAAGCCGCAAGTGAAGATCGAACGGTATGACTATCAGGATGCCTTTATGCCGGATACCTTTAATCTCAACGGTCAGTTGATCAAGCACTACGACCCCAGCGGATTGGTCGAAACCGTGCGCCGGGATTTCAAGGGCAATGTGCTGGAAGTACGGAGGGCATTGGTACGCGATGCACAGGCATCGCTCATCGACTGGCAGGAAAACCCAGCCAGTAATCTAGAAGACGAAAATTATGTGCAGCTTACCGAATACGATGCCCTGAACCGAATGGTGCGGCTAGAAAACTGGCATCCGCTTGGAAGCACGGGGGCCGTTTACACACCCACTTACAGCGAGCGCGGTGTGTTGAAAAGTGAAACCTTCAGCTTGCGTGGTAAAGTCACAAATGCCATCAAAGAAATCCGCTACAACGCCAAAGGACAGAAGGAATATCTCGAGCTCGGCAACGGCACCTTGACCCAGTATGACTATGACCTGGAAACCTTTCGCCTGAAGCAACTTCGTACCACGCGCCCGTTCGATGCCAATGATTTTCCGCAACGGCGTTCACGATTGCAAAACCCAGGCATCGTGCAGCAGCTGCTATATACCTACGATCCCTCAGGCAATATCACCGAAGTCGAAGACCAGGCCTATAAGCCGGTGTTCTTCGCCAACGCTATTGTTGAGCCGAAGAGTCTATACGAATACGACGCGCTCTATCGCTTGATCTCCGCATCCGGCCGTGAAAACGGCAATATACCCGCCGCAGATGCGTCCGGGCAGTTCGATCGCGAGGAAGAATCAAGCTTCCCGATCCAGGATGCTAATGCCCTGCGCCGCTACAACCAGCGCTATCGCTATGACAGTGTCGGTAACATTCTGCAGATAAAGCACGAACTGCCGGGTACGTCTAACGGTTGGAAGCGCGACTATACCTATGCCTTCGACGATCCCACGCAACCGGCCAGCAATCGCCTGTGGCAGACCTGGGTTTGCGATAACCGAACTCAGGCAACGACCTACGAACACGATCTTCATGGCAACATGCTGAATCTCGTACGCACCGATCCCCGCTACAACCTTCAATGGGATCACCGCGACATGATTCGCAAGATTGATCTCGGCGGAGGCGGGATCGCGTATTACCAATACGACAGCGGCAAGCAGCGTACGCGCAAGCGCATTGTTAATCAAACCAACACTGGCTACTGGGAACGCATTTATTTGGGCGGTTATGAACGCTACCGTCGTTTCAATGCGGCCGACTTAAACACACCAGTTGAAGAGATCGAAACTCATCACCTGTTCGAAGGCGAACAGCAGGTGTTGATGGTAGATGACGTAATTTCGACGGATAGAAAGCATAGCAATGGCACGAGTTTCAAAACCGGGCCGATTTATCGCTATCAGTACAGCAATCATCTCGGGTCAGCGTGTCTTGAACTGGATCATGCGGCGGCGATCATTTCGTATGAGGAATATCATCCGTATGGGACGAGTGCGTATCGAGCAAAGCAGAAGGAGGGCGAAGCGCCGGCGAAGCGGTATCGGTATACGGGGATGGAGAGAGATGAGGAGAGTGGGTTGAGTTATCATGCGGCGCGGTATTATTTGCCGTGGTTGGGGAGGTGGGGGGGATGTGATCCGAAAGGACCCTCCGTCGACTCAAATCTATTCTGTTTTTGCTTTTGCCGTCCGATTATTCTAGTGGACACTGACGGCAAAAACCCAGGCCTCGGGCTGCCAACTCCTGTCGCGCCACCGCTGCCCCCGTTTATCTATGGCCCTCCGCCTATAGGTCCACCACCATTAGTAACTCCGCCTCTAATACCCCCACAAACTCCACCAGTTGTGCCACCTGCTCCAACACCAAGTCCAGGCCTGGGACCACTGACCAGAGTCAGTGCACGCTTAATGCTGTCGCGCGCTTTCGTGGTCCTAGCGGTCCTTATCCCGAGTAACGCATTCACTGACTACTCTGTTCAATACACCGATCCCGATACTGGTAAGACACTGAAATTCCACGATGCAGACGCGCTGCATGGGTACCTAGGTCGCAAGGCTTATGAGAAATGGATTGCTCCTGGTGCCGAAAATCAACCAACCGAGAAGCAGGCACCGAGTACACCAAGTTCTGGTGACGCTATAAAGGCTCCGTCTGAATCGGATACGGGACCGATATCATTACCCACTACACCAGAAAAGGAGGCTCCGGCCAAGCTACCTGGAAAAACTAATCCGAGTGATGGCCCTCTGATATTAGGACAAAAATCCCACTCGGGAGACAAGGTCCCATATACAATCACCGAAATCGAAAGTACCGAGAGTACCTTTGAATCCTTGAAGGGCACGAGTGTATACATTCTCAAGGACAAGGTCGGCAACATTCTCTACATCGGTAAGGGAGACGTTTTGGAGCGATTGCGTGCACACATCACTGATCCAAAAAAGACACCTTGGTTTGGTGAGATTTCACAGGTGGAGGTCAAAGCTACTGATTTAACAAATGCGGAGGCATTGGCGCTCGAGCAGGACCTTATTGATCAGCTTGATCCACTTCACAACAATGATCGTAAGCCTTACGAGACAGAGTTCGGCAAGGGAAAGTCTTATGCGCAGGACCTTCCACATGCTCAGGTTCCTCAGCGCTTTAACGTCAACCTAGGACAGAAGTGATGTTGAACGACCGTACGGCGGATTCGCGAAGCAATCCACCATGATTCGTATGGTATGTGAGATGTTCCTTACACCATGTGGTGCGAAATTTTGTGGAGGATGAAAATGCCGGATTATCGGCGGAGTTGGGTGCCTGGCGGAACTTATTTCTTTACCGTGGCGTTGTTGGAAAGGAAGCGGGATTTGTTGGTGGCGGAAATTGGGTTGTTGCGTGAATCGGTGCGGCGGGTGAAACGGTTGTATCCCTTTGAAATCGTCGCCTGGGTGGTGTTGCCCGATCATTTGCATTGTATTTGGTCGCTGCCGGAAGGCGATGCCGATTATCCAACCCGCTGGCGCTTGATCAAATTGTTGTTTGCAAAGGGGCTGCCAAAACATGAACGCTTGTCCACTGTGCGGCGGCAGCGCAAAGAACGCGGCATTTGGCATCGCCGCTATTGGGAACACACGATTCGTGATGAAAGGGATCTGGAAAACCACGTGAAGTATATCCACGCCAACCCGGTTATCATGGCTGGGCGACAAAGCCGGTGAATTGGCCATACTCGACATTTCATCGCTATGTGCGTTCAGGCTTATTGCCCGTTGACTGGATGGCAAACGATTTTCCAGCATCGATGCAGCCGGGTGAATTTACGTGAACAACTGACAAAGCCCGCATAGAATGGAGAGGTTTTTCTACAAATTTGAGAGGACATGAGTAAAACCTTACAACGCATTCGAGAACTGGTTGGTTCAGGTGAAGTACGCATATCTGATCATGGTTATGACGAGCTTGCAGAAGATGGTATTTTTGCTAGAGAAGTTATTGCGAGTGTGAGAGAAGCCATATTAATTGAGGATTATCCTGATTATCCAAAGGGGCCGTGTGTTTTGTTACTGCAAAAAGATAAAGACCGCAAGCCCATTCATGTGGTTTGGGGAATTCCTAAAATGCGGATGCGCCTGCTGTGGTGGTCACCGCCTATCGGCCGAATGCAGATAAATGGACAAACGATTTTTTAAGGAGGAGACAATGAGCGTACAACGACGTAAGAAACTGATTCGTGAAGGCCAGTACCTTGTTGAGGTTGAAGTTGAGTTAATTGATACAGATGAAGATTGGTCACCTTATTTGTCACTTGAAGATGCCTATAAATTGGATGATGCGCGCGCTGCGCTGCACCGTGGCGATCTGAAATCCGCTGCGAGATTTGGTCGGGTTTTTACACTTAACCCTGTGGCGGTTTGATTCCTTGTGGGGCGAAACGTTTATGGGTTCCTGATTCGCAAATTGCGAGGATGCCTCGGTGTTTGGATTTACGACGGGTTTGAGAAAATTTGATGATCGCTTATGCCGAGTGAGGTTTTCTAAGGAATGGAAACGCGATGAGCTGAATTCCGGGTGGAGATTTCGCATCGCATCAACAGGTGGGTATTGATTTATGACTGATAAAGATATGCAGAATGAAAATATGTACAAAGAATTATGCACCAGTTACCGCGCCATCGACGATTTCCGCCAGAAATTGCTGGGCATTCTGCCTTTGGCGAGTGGCGGGATATTGGCTTTCCTCATCGACCCCAAATTTCTTGGCGGCGAGACGGCGGATGTATTCGAGCGGCTCTTGCCAGGTATCGGCTTGCTGGGTTTCCTGGTCACTCTAGGTTTGTTCTTCTTCGAGATATACGGCATTCGCAGATGCACCTACTTAATTCTCGTAGGCGAATATCTCGAATGTGAACTGGGAATGAAACATGGTCAATTCAGGGATCGCCCACCTCCCGCATTCGGATTCATCGCCGAGCCTATGGCCGCTGGCGTCATCTATCCAGCGGTCATGGCGGCATGGAGCTATATGGGCATGTACTTCTATGACGGACGTTCCACGTCGACTGCTCTCCCTCTCGCCGCAGGTGTGTTTCTGGTTTTTGTCGGCCTTATGGTCCTGTACCAGAAAAGGTTGAAGCAGGAACAAACCTGCTGGATAGAAAAAGCAAAGATATCGCCGCCTGCTACGGCAGATTGCGCGAACGTTTCTTCCAGCGATGTATCCGGGCAGACCGCAAAGATGGATAACGCACAAAAACAAGACCATGAACATTGAGGGGGAGTAATCGGCAGGAATGAAGAGTACGAGAGCATCCGGGATGCTTGTGGCAAGCTCAGAACCGAATTGACCCGCGATCTTGAATCACGCAAGCGCATCATGTTTTCTTTTGAAAATAATGATTAGGACATTGCTTGAATTACAGGTCAGCAGTGGTAATCAGCGTCACCTGATTTTTTGATAACGAGGAGAATTATATGACCATTTCAACCTTTAAACCGGAAGCAGAGTATTTTTTCGCAGAAGGTTGCCATATTATGGAGATTCATAATCGCGCCGACGATGAGCAATGCTCAATTGTTCGCGCTCGCGTTTTACCGGGTAAGACAACCAAATGGCATGATGTAAAAAATACGATCGAGCGTTATGTCATTCTGGAAGGTAGTGGCGTTGTTGGGGTCGGCCAAGACCCGCCTGCAACCGTACAACCATTGGATGTCGTAATGATCCCGCCAGGCGTACGGCAACACATCACCAATACCGGTCAAACGGATCTGATTTTTCTGGCGATATGCACACCTCGTTTTATGAAGGATGCTTATGTCGATTTAAGTGTTGAATTTCCGGAATAAAAAGTAATTTGAATACCTGTCAGTAAAAGCTGTACGGCGGATTATCGTAGGGTGGAGCCATGCAATGGGGCCCACCGGATGAAATTGGAGGTGACGCACGTTTTTGATTGATTGTCGGCGGATCGCCTGCAGGCATCCGCCATACAGGATACGAGATCCACTTCTTTGTTTGAATACTGGCACTCGCGCAAGGCTAGAGAGTATCAATCAAAAAAAACGATACGCTGAAAGTAGAAAGAAAAATGATTTGAGGCGAACATCATGGGACAACTGGATTATTTATTTAAGCAGTACGACAACATTCTTGGTTGGTATCGCCAGGCCGAATCCAAAGCGACGTTGTTGCATGCGATCAATGGTGCGCTGGTTGCCGGAATCAGCGGACTGGTTTTTGTGAATCCGGAAAGATTCAATGGCCTAACGGTTGAATATGGCAAAGCTATTCAGGTGCTGTTGATGCTTGCGGCTATCTGCGTGGTGTTGTCGTACCTGTTTATGCTGAGGGCGGTGTGGGCACGGCACCACGGTTCTGAACCAGTGCTGGAAGACAGAGAGAGGTTGTGGTTCTTCGGGCATGTGGCTGCTATGCCGCGCGAAACATACAAGCGACTGCTAAAGCCTTTTTCTGAAGCAGACATCGAAGCGACGATGATCGAGCAGAACCATATTTTGTCGCGCAACGTCACCACCAAATTCTCTGCGTTGAATTGGGCGATTTCGCTCACCATCGCGGCGATCATCTTGTTCTTCATAATGGGAGTGGTTTATGCGCAGGCATTGATTGGCAAGGGAGGTGTGCCATGACGACGGCTACACGGCGGATTGTTGTATCGCGTCTCAGCGAATACAACGCACAACCACTGGCAACTTCAATGTAGTCCAGATCTGATCTGCGGTCAGTACGCTGACATTCATTCGGATACCGGTGCTCAAGCAAGCCCGATCTCCAAGCGACAAACCGACCTGTTTGGTTTAGCAGTCGTCAGCATGATCATCGATGCCTCCGGTATACGTGATGGAAAACTCTTTGCTGGAAAATACAGGAATATCAGGATATTCATGAAAGAAAGTAATGCAGTCTACGGATGGAAATACCATATGTGGTTCAATGAGGAAATAGTCAGTTAAATAACTCTTATCTAAGCCCACAAATTTAATACCTAACTCAACATTGCGGGGAATTCAGTATGTTTACAGATAAAAACAAAATATTTACCGTAAAGGGTCACGTCATCGACCATAAAACCCGCAAAGGTGTTAAAGGGCTACGTGTAGAAGTTTGGGATAAGGATGTATTGTCTCCTGATGACTTTCTTCGTGAAGTTGTTACTGATGAACAAGGGTTTTTCCATGTGACGTTTGATGAATCCCAGTTCAGTTTTTTGCCTCTTGAGAGTTCTCCCGACCTCTATTTCAAGCTGTTTCAAGATTATCCGCCGGTAGCTATCGAGAATCATACAATCGAATCGAACGCCGAAAAGAGAGCTTTTGATGTCACGCTAACCGTAAAAATTGCATCAACCACGCCGGTAAATACTTCGGAATACCGGGTATCCGGATTGGTTCGCGATTTGAATGACGCGCCATTGAGCGACTACAAAGTAATTGCATGGGATCGGTATCAGCAAAAGGATACTCAATTAGGCGAAACCAAATCCAATCCGCAGGGATTCTATGAAATTAAGTTTAAAGACACTGATTTCAAGAAAAACGGCCGTGAACGTAACGCTCCTAATCTGCTTGTCCGTGCCTATGATCAAAATGGTGCCGAAATTGGCAGTGCAAGAAAAGATAATGCCCCTCTCGATACCATTATCAATATCGATAGCCAAACTGGATCGGATAGTTTTATTGTCAATGGCCATGTTTATGCGAAAAATACTAATATCCGCTTGGCTGTTGCCAATATCAAGATAGAAGCTTTTGAACGGACTAATAACAAAGATTTTCGTTCATTAGGCAGCACTTCATCAAATCAGGCTGGTTTATATCAAATTGCATTCAACCGCAGCACTCCTGCGCAAGGTGATTTTGAATGCGAGTCTCTCATACTGAAGATAAAAGCCTTCGACATCAACGGCACCTTGATTGGTCAAAGCAAGCCAATTTGCATCATCAATCGCGAAACTGAGCAAGATATAGACATAATTTTGTACCGGGTCTACGGCACCGTAGTCGGCACTGACCGGATGCCGCAATCCGGAATCAAAGTGACCGCTTTTGATAGGGATATGCGCAAACGCCAGCTTCTGGGGGAATGCCAAACAAACGACAGCGGCGATTACTTCATCGATTATCAACAATCCGATTTTAGTCGGGGCGAGCTGCCGTCGAGCGCAACCCCTTGGCTCATTGTGGAAGCGCGCAAAGATGCTGATCAATCTCCGCTAGACGTTCAGGAATTCCGAAAAGCCGATCCAATTCAGCGAATCGATCTGACTGTGCCGGTTTCGGTGATATCCGAATGGCAACGTTTGAGAGAAATGATCATCCCCTTACTAAAGGGACAAGGCGAGTCATCGAGTACTGTCAGTCAAAGTAAAGAAGTTGATCTTGAACCTGCCGATCTTACAGCAACCGACATTGAGTTCATCGTTCAGGATACTGGCTTGGATCGTGCTACAGTTGAGGCTTGGGTAGCTTCCAGCAAAATGGCGCGCGAGGCCATTCAACGGTTTGGCGATAATCATGATACTGAGAAAAAATTAATAGCTGTAAACGATATTGGTTGGTCGTTTTTCTTTAGCTTTACTCGCCAAAGTCTCGCGATGGATCTGAATACCGCACTGGAGCAAACAGAAGCGGACTGGAAGCGTGCCTGGAATGCTGCGCTCGCAGCGAGTCAGGTCCCTGTGACAGAGGAAAACCGCTTGCAGCAATTATTCGCGGCATTAACGTTGCTGCAACGTCTTGGCCTGCTCAATCCTGCCACCAATCGCGACAGTGAATTGGTTCAAGTGTTAGCAAACACCCCTTTACCATCAGCTGTTGCACTGGATGCATTGGTTATTTTTCAGGAAAAAGGATTGGAAGATGTGCAAGCTTTTCTGGATTTGGCTAACCAGCATCCACAAGCTGCAACTGAAATTAAAACATTTGCAAGAGGTGTTCAGGTTCACCAGCTCGTAGCCGGTCATTCCGGTCTTTCCAGAGTGCTTAATGAGCATTTGGATGACACGCAGAATTCAAAAGGTATTGTGGACAGGATTCTAGGTGGCAAGCAATTTTCATTGGAATCGATTGAACCGTTAGCAACGTTTTCATCAACCCGATGGCTGAATGTTGCGGAGCAGGCTTCTGTTGGTGGCGATTATGTCCTGCAATTGCAAGCGCGGTTAGAGAATCTTTACCCGGTTACCGCTCTGCAAACAAGAATCAAAACTGAAGAGGTGAAATTTCCGAAGATCACCAATAGTGAAATCCTGTCTTTCATCAGGGAGAAAGAAGAAACAGCAACATCCATCATGCAAGGCGCTTATCCGCTGAATGACCTGGAAGGAAAACCTCCTGTTTACAAGACACTCAGCAATATTGGATTGTTCCAAAGACTCGGAATCAGTATGGAACATTCGTCCTACTTCATGAAAGCCGGGATTGATTCACCTGGGGGTGCGATAGCAACAAGCGCGGAATATCTTCACTCGATTCTGATAGCAACAGACAAAGTTAAAGCTGACGATGCATGGGCCATCGTTAATGATTTCCATCAACAAGCAACAACAAGATTAGTTGCAACGACCAACTTAATTACTTCAAATGCAACATATTGGCAAACTGCTACCATACTACCTTGGCTTTATAACAGGGAAGGATTTCCTGTATTTATAACAGACAATCTAGCGAGCATAACCAATCTTTTTGGTGACTTAGATCAGTGTTATTGCTCACCTTGTGAGTCGATGCTCAGCCAATCGGCTTATTTAGTCGACTTGCTCAATTTGCTTAGAAATAATAATGGGAAAGAAGGCTTAGCACTCGAAGCACTGAAGAAACGGCGTCAAGATATTTCCGAACTACCACTCGGTTGTGAAAGTGAAGAAGAGATTCAACACATTACCTTAGTGTTGGAAATATTGAAAAAAGAAGTTGAGAAAATACCACCCAATACGGATGCCTATCAACAGACCGCAAATGCGGTATTTCCTTGGCGCTTCCTGCCTTTTGACGCCGATTACATTAAAGCGCAAGCCTATTTGAAAAAATTGAATGTAAAACGGTACGACCTGCTGGCGCTCCAGGCCGATGCGAATGAAAACGCTGCCTCAGCGGATTTTAAGAAATTCCTGCCGGCAGAAACATTTGAGCTGATGGTTCTGCAAAGCACCCAAGGTGGATCAATTTCCGAGTGGGACTTAATCACCAAGCCGAGAAATCAGGTTCAGTTGTGGCAAGTTTACGGTTTTGCCAATGGCGGTAACGTTACCATCAAAGATCCAGCGTCCGGTAAAGACATCAACGAGTCGGTAGAAAATACAATTCGACGCATCTCGGTGCTATTGGACCGCAGCGGATTAGAACTTGATCAATTGGAAGAAATCATCACGATAGATTCTGCGAAGGGACCACAAACAAAATTTGTGCCCGGCACTGGTGGAAAGCTGATTATTGATCATCGCGAGCAATGCAAAACCAGTGAAATGCGCCTTAATTTAACGGGGTCAGCCAATTTAGAAGCATGCTTGGACCGCTTGCACCGGTTGGTTCGTTTGCACCGGAAATTACCGGATTGGTCGATTTCACAATTGGATCAAGCAATCGTAACAAACGGCAATACATTGGATGAATCCATGATGGCTATGCTGGCAATTATTCATCGATTGAACAAAACACTGCAATTACCACTTGAATATTTGCTCGATCTACCTCGCAGCGAAGCCAAACTGCGTTTATTGCTCAAACTGTCACCGCAGCAATATCTGCTGATGAGCGCGATGACAGGATTCAACTTGTCAACCAAACCGTCCGATCCAACCGATTTGGAACTATATTGGTCCACGCTGGAAAAATGGTGCGGCACAATCGCTCGAATTCGTGACAGCAAGCTAACTATCGAACAAGTCGCTGCGGCTGTTCTACCCTATTCGGATTTAGAGAAACATTTGCCGCCCACCAAAACCACTAAACAAATTGAAGAATTATTAAAAGCAGTGCAAGAACGATTGCGTACCGTAAAAGCGGTGCGTGATGACAGCGATGCTGAAACGCAGGTCAATGAGCTATTGACCAGCATTTTGGGCCCTGATGAAGCAAAAAAACTTGTTTCTGTGATTAATTCTCAGGGCGAACTCAAGGAAGAACAGAAAAAATATTTAAAAGAAAAATTAACCGACCCCAAAGATACAATCCGCAAATTGGGAGAGTGGCTACCGCTATTTACCGAAGCGCAAGCAGATTCCATATTTAACGAAGACCAAGCAAGCGATCGGTTCAAAAACTTCTTAAAAGAGATTCCGCGCCAAGAACGGGAATTTATCATCCGCCAAGAACGCGAACTTATTACGGTCATTACCGAACAGTGCAAACTCCCGGAGGCGGATGTTGTTGCGCTGTTAAGTTATCGCATGCTGCTGGATGCACAAGGTTCGGAATCGCAAAAAGCTTCGGATTTATTCCTGGCTAAAACCTTCTGGGATGAGCAAACACCACCCGATGTATTGAAAACAATTATGCCTCGATTGCATACTTGGATGGAACGCCTATTCCGATTGGCGACTTTCATCCCGGTAATGAAGCTCGATAGCGAACTGCTACAGCTTGCTGATCGAGTAATGGTTGGCAGTCCCGCCATCAAAGGGATTAACTGGCACGAAATACTCGCTGCCGACAAAGCCGTTAATGGCGAGCATTTTACTGCTTTACTGGATTTGTTCTGGTTGCAAAGCGAAGCCCAATTATCTAGGGACATCATCATTAGCTTATTTAACCAGCTCGATGAATTAGCTGGAGATACTGTAGAGTCAGCACAGCTGAGCTCGGTAGCGACGCGTGTCGGATTACCGCAGGACCAGGCGCTTAAGATCGTAACGCAAGCGGTATCACTGCTAAATAGCAATAAATCGCGCGATTCGACCAAGAAAACCCAATTGTACGATCCTCGTCGTTTAAAACGAGCCTTCCAGCTCTTATTAAAAGCACAACAATTAGGCGCCACTGACATAGAGCTGCAGCAAATTGCCGACCTTACCAATAACAAACAAGCGGCTGAAACCA
>CAYSFU010000062.1:17486-24314 GCA_964430555.1 uncultured Nitrospira sp.
GTGCAGGCGCATGCCAGTCTGAACGACGAGGATTGGAAGAAAACAAGCTCGAAAATCAACGATCTGTTAACGCAACATCAACGAAATGCGCTGGTTGATTACCTCGTTGTCAACAACAAAAATAACTTACGTAACGTCGATGACCTCTACGAACATTATTTAATCGATCCGCGAATAGAACCTTGTTTCAAAACCAGCAAGTTGAACGAAGCCATTTCAGCCACGCAGTTATTTATCCACCGTATCTTATTTGGCCTGGAACGTAGCATTGTAGCCAGCGAACAACTCAGAGACTGGTGGGTGTGGATGCGCAATTACCGGATTTGGGAAGCCAACCGGAAAGTATTCCTGTTTCCGGAAAATTGGCTGTTTCCCGAATTACGTGATGACAAATCATCCAGCTTCACCCAGCTTGAATCCAAGCTAGGACAAAGTGAGTTGACACAAGAATTGGCACAGCAAGCATTCGGTGAGTTTCTGGATGATGTGGCGCAGATGGGGCAGATACAAGTGTTGGGGATGTATGAGGATGTTGCTCTTGACGACAAGGGCAGTATCTTACTTGAAAAGATAAGCCTTCCGGTAAAACGTGACTTATACGTTATTGGGCGTACAAATTATCCGCCTTACTCTTATTTTTGGCGTAAGTGCATCGATTTTGGCAGCTTATTAATGGAATGGTCTCCATGGCAGCGTATTGAGCTTGATATCACTGGTGATCATGTAATCTTATTTTTAATCAATAAGAAACCTCTTATCATCTGGCCTATTATCAGTCGTTCCGAACCTGATGAGAATGGAGAGTCCAAAATCGAAATCAAGTTTAGTTGGTCTAATTACAATGGTGCTCAATGGAGTCAAGCCAAAACTTCCAGAGATGAAGTTTCTCTAGCAAAAGGGGAAGTATTTGATGAAAGATCCAGTATTCATCTCGAAGGATTTACCACGAATAGACAACAATCGGAAAGTTCGGTAAAAAATACGATGGCTGTTGTTAATGTCTTTACAAGAACCAGAGAATCAATGCCTGTAAGTCGTAATTCTTATGACTCCGGGGAATTAGTAGATTTCAAAGATAGATATTCTTTAATTGTCAAAAAAGACTGTTCAGACAATTACGTTAAAGTTCTACCTACTAGTTTAAAGAAGGCTAATCCCCAGCTTTCTTCTCAGCTGATTATTAACTGGTTTTGTTGGATTAGAGTTAAGTTTAAAAAGACTGACTCGAATACAAAATTGCTAAGATTAATTCCTTCTTCAAATCGTGAAATTAAATTAATTTCTAATAGGCTATTGATGATAGATGACAAAACAACTGTATTCGGACCCATAGCTGAGGCGCTTGGCACCCCCATTTCATTTCTATGCATCGATTCAAAATGCCCAAGAACGAAGGGATCTCAAGAAGAGGAAGAAATGCATTCTGAAATCATGGAGTTAAAATGGACTGTTGAATGTACATTTAATAGATTAAAGTCTAAAAGAAAATTTTATTCAAAAGAAGACAATAATAATCAATATGCTACGAAGAAAGTCTTGGCTGGCAGCTCAAATACCCACACAATGGCCTTTGAAATCGATGCATCGGATTTTACTGTTGCTGAGTTGGGGCTTGAGGATTTGATTCCTGATCGATTGGAGCTTAGTGGTTCGTTTGAATTTAATATTAATGAGATATTTCAAAATAGTACTTATCGAATCAAGTTAGCCACACCTGACAATACGGAATGTTGGTTAAATGGCTATAGCGAATTAATGAAGCATCAAATCAGTGATTTTATTGTTAAGTTTCCTGTTAGTCAGTTATCCAGAAAAATTCTAGGACCATCTATAAAAGATCTAAGTTATGAGGTAATTCCAGCGGTTACAACTTATCAAGTTGATGAAGAGACAGAAGACAAAACTGAGGTAGAGTTTTTTCCACGAATATGGCACTACCGTGAAGGTCAAGCAAATACCTATATTGATGTTTCTCATGAAGAACTAAAACTTTCCGAGAAGTTCTGTTTATATCCATCAGGATATTCTGAGGCATTTGAATATAGTTCTCTTTGGCGTAACTCAAATACGATTGCTATTACTGAGAATCAAGGTGGGTTGTTTGACGTGCAGCTCTTACCGCTTCAAATAGAGAATATGGATAGAAAGACTATCCGATTAAAAGATGAACCAGGTGGGGGGATTAAAATAAATGAGCCAAAGCAACGCGAGCTTAGTTTTAACAATCAGTTTCCCTATGCCTGCTACAACTGGGAAGTTTTCTTTCATGCACCGCTAATGATCGCTGATCAACTTTCAAGGCAGCATAAATTTGAGGATGCCGAGCGCTGGTTGCGCTATGTTTTTGACCCAACTGCGAACAAACCTGGAGAAGGCGCTAAGGGTGCGCTGAATTTCCGCGTATTCCGAGAGCTTGATTTGAATAAACAAGTCATTGATGATCTGACGGTATTAGCTCAGGCAGCAGGTGGTTTTGCTACGAGTGCAGACATTACGACTATCGATAATCTGATTACTCGATGGCGGAATATGCCGTTTCGTCCCTTCGTAATCGCGCGGCAACGGCATATTGCTTTCTTATGGCGAACCTTGTTTGCTTATCTCGATAACCTGATTGCCTGGGCTGATAGCCTGTATCGGCAAGATCGACGCGAATCGTTGACTGAAGCCAGAATGCTCTACGGTCTTGCCGAAAAAATTTTGGGAAGACGTCCGCAGCAGCATCAAAGCAAATCGAAAAGAAAATCCGAGAGTTTTGATGATATGGCGGACAAATGGGATAGCTTTGCAAATTTTTGGATTAATACGGTTACGAGCACAAGTAATACGAATCCCAAAACATCATTTAAACAGTTTAAAAGTAGCAAACCTTTGGACGATCGACCATCCACCAGACCTCGTGATGGAGAAAATAGGCCTTATCCCAATCCAAACGGCATGCTTTATTTTTGCATGCCTTGGAACGACAAGATTACTGGTTATTGGAGAATCATTGACGATCGGTTGTTTAATTTACGAAACTGCAAAAATATTGAGGGTATCGAACGGGATCTGCCGCTGACCGATGCACCGATCGATCCTGAGTTATTAGTGCGAGCCGTTGCAGCGGGGCTTAACTTGGGTGATGTCATTAATGGTTTGTACGCACCGCCGCCACACTATCGTTACACGATTTTATCCGCTCGTGCAGCAGAGCTGGCAAACGAAGTTAAAGCACTGGGAGCAGCGATGCTGTCGGCTATTGAGAAGCGCGATGCGGAAGAAATGGCTTTGTTGCGTTCTTCCAATGAACTCAGCATGCTGAAACTGGTGCAAGAAGTTCGCAAAAAACAAATTGAAGAAGCAGAAGTCAATCTTAATGCTCTTGAAGCTACCAGAAAAACGACTGGAGCGCGGTATAGCCAGTATCAACGCTTGCTCGGAAAGAAAGATATCAAAATCCCCGAGTCAAACACTACGGCAAGCGATGAATCGATGTTGGGTAATATCGATGGGCTGGCAAGCACACGATCTAATTGGGGATTAATTAAAGAAGAAAATGAACAATATACCGGTATTGAAGGCGCGAATACTTGGTCGACTGCAAGTGCTGTAGCCAAGGTGGCAAGTGGTGGTTTTCATACAGCAGCTGCAGCTGCCGGAGCGAATCCGGTCGCACATAGTGTACTCTCTGCATTTGGTCATGGTGTTTCCGCATTAGGAGATGGATTTTCGATTGCATCGCAAATGTGGCGTATATATGCAGAACAACAAGGCATGATGGCTGGCCACATCCGCCGCCGTGACGAGTGGGCTTTTCAGAGTAATCAGACGCTCAAGGAGTTGCAACAGATCGATAAGCAGATTCTCGCCAATCAAATCCGCAAAGATATTACCGACAAAGAACTTGCAAATCATATCGAGCAGTTAGAGCAAGCAAAAGCGACTGACGAAGTGATGCGCAGCAAATTTTCCAATCAGCAGCTGTATCAATGGATGGTTTCCCAGCTCTCCGGTTTGTACTTTAACGCTTATCGCATGGCGCTGGATATGGCGCGTAGTGCCGAGCGTGCAGCCGCAAGAGAGCTAGGGGTTCAGCCGCTCAATATTCTAGGCAATGAATATTGGGATTCGCTACGTAATGGATTGCTGGCTGGTGAGCGCCTGCACCAGGATCTGAAGCGTTTGGAAAACAGTTTCTTGGAAAAAAATCGCCGCGAATTTGAACTGACAAAACATATTTCGCTACGCCGTCTAAATCCAGAAGCATTAGTGCAATTACGTTTAAAAGATCCCAAGGGGTGTGAATTTAATATCCCTGAATGGGTATTCGATCTCGATAACCCAGGTCACTATATGCGGCGAATCAAGTCAGTCAGTGTGAGTATTCCTTGTGTTACAGGACCTTATACAAGTATCAGCTGCAAGCTGACTTTGCTAAAAAGTAGAATACGTCATGACCGTATTGCAACTGAAACCGATTTTGCTCAGGATAACCATTTCACGGATTATTTTGGTGCTTCGGAAGCTATGGTGACCAGTACTGGTAATGCGGATAGTGGAATGTTCGAACCGCAATTAAGAGATGAACGTTTCTTGCCATTTGAAAGCAGTGGTGTGATCAGCAAATGGCGGCTTGAACTCCCGGCAGATTTTCCGCAATTCGACTATTCCACAATTTCCGATGTAATTCTGACAATACGCTATACCGCAAGAGATGGCGGTGATTCGCTGAAAGATGTTGCAACCGGATCAATTAAAAGTTTATTGAATCCAGTGACATCACCATTAACACCATCGGAAAATGATCCGCGTTTCCCAGTATTATTCAGTTGCCGCTCTGATTTCTCAACAGAATGGGCTCAGGCGCGTAATACAAGTTCAAATTTGAAGATACAAATCAATAACGATTTGTTGCCGTATTGGATGGAAGCAGTTCGTTTAGAAGTTCTAAAGGTAGAGACCATGAATCTTACCAAGGACTCGAAAAATATTGACTTCAAAACAGATGGTATAACGAAAACTGAATCAATTATCGA
Organism: uncultured Nitrospira sp.; assembly: GCA_964430555.1. Lineage (GTDB taxonomy): Bacteria > Nitrospirota > Nitrospiria > Nitrospirales > Nitrospiraceae > Nitrospira_D. Next base: position 22,505 of record CAYSFU010000062.1, read on the forward strand.
CCTTGGTAAAGTAAATACGGCGGATATTGATCGGCTTGTATTGCTATCGATGGGTAGTGAGGCAACTAAAAGTGGATTAGATAGTACAGATTGATTCTGCATTCAGAGACCTGTTAGCCGGTTTCTTTTCGGGCGATAGCATAAGGGTGGGCCGAGAGCCAGATTCAGGTGCTGATTTGAAGAGTCACCCAGAAGCACATATAACTGCCTGAGTGTGTTAGTGGTCTGGGTACATCGTCGTATTTTGATATAGCCAGATGCTCTTTATTCAATAACTGTCGATCTGAGGAAAATGCTGATGACTCAACATGTCAATAAAACCCGAGAGCAAGTTCATTCTTTTGCTGCCACCTGGTATCAAGCGCTAGACTTTCATGCACCTACCGAAGAAGTTCTCAAAATGGTTGCCGATGAGAATTTGCAGATGATTTTCCCTGAAAGGACTTTGCATGGGATCAACGATTTTGTCATTTGGTATGCCGGGGGCACTTATTCAGATGGGGTGAGTACGCCTGGCGTGATCAATATATTTTTCGATGAGAAGCATAGTGTGGTACTTCTTAATCCAATAATCACTGAAGATACTATTACGGCGCAGATCGTGGTGGCATGGCAAACCAGCCGTTTTGTGCCACCTGCGGCCAGAAGCGAACGCATCTCGGCTGATTTTACACAAGAATGGATTCTGCGCCGTTCAAATAAGAATCAATATGGACTGGTGATTGAAAGCTATAACGCCGTTGCTGCTCCTTCGGTCTATGCTCCAGGTTTCTCACGGCTTTAACCAGAACATGTCTTGGCTGAAAAATATATTCTGGAATCAGAATTCTTTCCAACAGTTCACCCCAATCTCACAAGCAGTTTGCAGCAAGCCGATAGGCATTTGCATACTAACAAACAAACACTTAAGATAGATTTGCTTTGCAATCGTATGCAGAACTAGAACAGTCTTTGTTTTTGTTGTGCATCTCAGAAAGTTGCCAATGCACACCGCTTGCAATACCAAGCGATAGCACCTCTGCAACACTTTCAACCAATTCCCATTAATAAGTAGCAACCAGCCTGGAGCATTTTTGCATCCAGCCGCTTTTGCTCGCCCATAAAAAGGAGAAAAAATGTGTAATCCCAAATCAACAAGGAAGGGACAACCTATTGCGCTGTTTCCATTAGGCAAGATTTTTGCAACCCCCGGTGCACTCGAAGCACTGGACCGTGCAGCCGTGAATGCGATGGATTTAATCCGATGTCACCAATCCGGTGACTGGGGCAATGTGCCGCCCGGCGATGCCGAGGAAAACTTGCGCTCGGTCGAGAATGGCTGGCGCATCTTGTCGAGCTATCCAATTAGCGACGATCAGAACCTTTGGATCATCACCGAGGCTGATCGCAGTGTCACTACGTTGCTGTTGCCCGAAGAGTATTGAGCCGGACTTTGCTGTTTACCAAATAATAACAAGCTCCTTTCGGGTGTTATGGGAGCAAACTAAACGAAAACACCCAAATGTTAGCCTGTCAGCAGATTCATTGCTGGCGGGCTTTTTTATTAGTTTTCAACTTACGATAACTGATCATTATCGCAACCGTGATGATCGGGTTATCCATTACTTATGGAGATTCATATGAAATTGATTGAAAAAACTTCCCAACCGCTCACCGACGCCGTGGTGGAACTGACCGGCAAGGATGGCAACGCGTTTTTCATCTTGGGACAAGTCCGCCGCGCCATCCTGAACAGCAACCACCCAGAGCTGGCGGAAAACTTCATGCGTGAAGCCACGGCCAGCGATTACGAGCATTTATTGAGCGTATG
>CAYSFU010000063.1:0-24283 GCA_964430555.1 uncultured Nitrospira sp.
CGACAAAACGTCCCCCCAGCAACACCGCGGTCAAATAAGCCGCCGCCTCGGGCCAGGGCGTGGGCTGGCCGGCATGCGCGCCGAAAAGCTTCCACGCTTCGGCAAAGCCGCCAGCGAGCAAGACGTGAAGAGCTAAACCGAGCAACACGCAGACGCCGCTCGCCGCAGTCAACAGCGCTTGCTGACGGCGATGGGCGTCGGTTTCGCTTTTCCTTGCCTCTTCCGTCCACGGGACGGCGCTCATCCCGGTCGAAGCCACGGCCGAGAGAATCGCCTGCTCCGACACCTGGCCCGCATCTTCCGCGACGGTCATCCGGCCGTTCAGCACGTCGAACGCCAGTCGGTCAGGGCCTCCGACCAACGGCCCCACCGCCTGCTCGAGGGCCGCAACTTCTTCCGCACAGTCCATGCCGCGCACCTTGTAAGCGCGTCCGGACCGGAAGCTTGGCGCAGTTGCAACCCTCGGCCCGCGATCGGCTCCGACGCGCATCCCTTGTTCGGAAGCGGAGGCGTCGCGTTCGCGCAGTTGCGTGTCGATCATGGAAAGGCCGGTGCGGGATTGTGTTTTCTGATCCCTCGTTAACATGGGAACGCAAGGTCGTCACACCTTAATGAGAAGAGACCGCTGCTCGAGTCCATCAGCGTCGCCAGCGCTTTGCGGGCGAGGGCGCTGTAACGCCCTTCGGTCCCTCCCGCGTGGACGACGCCGAGCGCGACGGCGATAGTTCCCCAATTGGGCGTGGGAGAAAAGCACATACTGAGGCAAAGCCTTAACTTTTCACCCTTCTGCCTCCCTTTGTCCTATGAGCTCAACGGTCCGCGCCCTTTTGTACGGCCAAAGCCGTCAGAATGGCAGTCTGGCGAACGGCTCTTGGAGGTCCGGCAGTTTGGCGATCGCCTCATTAAAATTGAGCGGTCCCCCAACCGTCAAGCGAAAGGCCGTCGGCGAGCTATCGCCGATTTTTGGTGACGGCCTGAAGCATCAGGCGGCGACGGTTTGGGGCTGAGAGTCGGTCGGGTTGGCGGTGACCTCGATCGGGCCCCTTTGCATGTCGGCGGCGAAAATTGTTCGGGGGGCTATGCCGGGGAGATTTCGCCGGTCTCGGGGTCGACGAAGGGTTCGTCTGACGGGCAAGACACCGCTCGAGGAGTCGCACGTTCAGCGCATCAATGCTCGGCGCATGAGGGATTGGCGTCCGCGAAAGGACCGTCGCGGGACTTGCCGCCGCACGCGCACGGGGCCGCAACGGCGGCCGGAAGTTTGCCCTCACCAAGGCCCAGGTCCGTCTGGCTCAGGCCGCAATGGCCAAACGCGACACCTCCGTCTCCACCCTCTGCGCCGAACTCGGCATCCAGCGCGTGACGCTCTATCGATACGTCGGACCCAACGGCGAACTCAGAGACTACGGAAAGCGAGTCCTCGGCTTAGGCGCTGTCCGCGAATAAGTGAATCGGATTTGACTGGTTGGCGCTGGGGGATTCCGGTGAGGCTCGTGATTGTGTAGCTTTTTGAGGTGATTGACGAATCAGCCATCCGCCAACGTTTTGAGGCGCTCTTTCCCGTTCTGGACGAGCGAGGGCTGCGGCGGTTTGCGGCGGCGGAGGCGAAGGCGGCTGGTCACGGCGGCGTCAGCGCCGTGATGCGCGTGACCGGTCTGGCGCGCAGCACGATCGGCCGTGGGCTGCGAGAGTTGCGCGGCGAACGCACGATTATAAGCGATCGAGTGCGCCGGCCCGGTGGCGGCCGCAAGTTGCTGACCGAGACGGACGCGAGCCTGCTCGACGACTTACGCTCCCTTGTCGAACCCGATGCGCGCGGCGATCCGCAATCGCCTCTGCTTTGGACCAGCAAGAGCCTGCGCAAACTTGCCGAGAGCTTGCGCGAGATGGGCCATAGGATCGGCCGCACGCTGGTTGGCGAACTTCTGCACAAGCTCGATTACAGCCTGCAGGCCAACCGCAAGACGCGTGAAGGATCCAGCCATCCAGATCGTGACGCGCAATTTTGCTACATCAACGATCGCGTTAAGGAAGCGCTCGCCTCGAATGAACCCGCGATTTCCGTCGACACCAAGAAGAAAGAGCTCGTCGGCGATTTCAAGAACGCCGGGCGTGAATGGCGACAGAAGGGTTCGCCCGAGGAGGTTCGTGTGCACGACTTCCTCATCCCCGAACTCGGGAGAGCCGTTCCCTACGGCGTCTACGACATCGCCGACGACGCCGGATGGGTGAGCGTCGGTATCGATCACGATACGGCCGCTTTCGCAGTCAACGCCATCAAAAGCTGGTGGACGCAGATGGCGGGCGGCTCCCGAAGCCATCGGTCGCTTGATGATTCAACGCGCCGCCAGAAACGCGCTGATAAGGAGTAGATTGAAGCTGGCCGTCTGCACCAACGAAAGCATGATCGAGCGCGGCAAGAGAAGCGGCATGAGCCGTTTTTGTGATTCTCCGCGCCTTCGCTTTTCAGAAATAATCAGAATCTCTCAATACATACCGCGCAGTAAAATTCTGTGGATAGAGCGCTCTCGGTTGGCAAGCCGCCCGTTACCGAAGCTTTTGCCGTCGTACGACCGGCCGAGCGCTCACCTTCCCTCCGCCGCCACGACAATCCCGCATTTTTGCTCCTTCCTCGACTTCGCCGCCGCCTCGCGGCACGCTTTGAGCACGTCGGCGTTCGCCCGCGCCAGAGCGACGCTGGAAACCACCTCTCGCCAGCCTTCGGGACTCGCGTCCTGCATCAGGGCGCCGCCCGCCTGCCAACGATCGGTGTCGCCAGTGGCGAGCGCCGCGAGGTGACTGCCGCCCGGCGCCAGCATCGCAATCAGCGGAAAGGACATGAGCCCGAGAGCGACGCCGGCGGCCCCGAACCACACCTGCCAGCGCCGCTGTGCGTCCTGATCGAGCGCCGCGCCGACGATCCGCGCCAATTGCCGCCGCTCATCGCCGATCGCGGCGGCCTCGTTACGGAATGCCTCCAGCGGCCCGCGCATGATATGCGCCGCCGCGCGTTCGATCGCATGGCCGTGCTGGTCCGGCGTCAGTTTGATCGCCGGATGGCCTTCAATGCCGGCGAGGCGCTTTTCGACGCCCTGGATCGCCTTGACGATGGCGCCGAGCGTCGGCGCATAGTCGGGCGGGCGGTTGTCGTGAAGAGTCGCGGGAAAGGTTTCAACGGCCCGCCGCAACACGGAGACTTCCGCGCGTAGTTGCTCGAACGCCGCTGCGGCGGAATCGGCCTCGTCGTTGATTTCGTCGGTCACGCCGCCGCTCCTATCGCTCCATTCCACGATCGCGTTCGCGCGTGATGCTGCGCTCGATCGCCCGTTCGATGTTCTTCTCTTGCGTCAGGCGGTCGAGAGACGAGCCGGGCGCGATGCCAAGTTCCCGCGAACGGGCGCGCATGACGGATTCCATCTGCGGATCGCGCTTGATCGCGCCGACGAGCGCTTTCATACGCCCCTCGATCTGACCCCGCGCCCCTTCATGCTCGAAGCCGCGCAGCCGGCCATGTTCGGTCTCGAGCTTTTGCCAGGCCGCGACCGTGCGCGCGGCCCGGACATTCGGATCAAGCCGCGCCTGGCGCTCGCGTTCCATGCCGGCGATGAGCTTGCCGGCGCGCTCAGACCCCTCAAGCGTCATGGCCCGCGCCGTCGCCGGATCATGCCCCAGGGCCGAAAGCAGATCGCGCGTAGCGCCGGGCCGCGCTGCCTCCAGCGTCGACCCCGCTTTATCGAGCGCCTGTTTTTGATGCTCCAAGACGGGGAGATTTGAAGCCCGCATCCGCGCCGCGTCGCTCCAGGCGCGCGCGAAGCCGTCCACGGCCCGCGCCTCCCCGGACTTGATCCGGGGAGCGTCTCGTCCCGGCTCGGCGACGGGCGGCTGGCCAGCTTCCGGCGCCATGAGCTTCACATGCGAGAAGTCTGGCGCGCCGATCGCCCGCGACCGACCAGCGCCAAGATGAAGCCCGGCGAACAGGCCCCGCGTTTTGGCCGTTGGCGTCTCGGCCTGCGTTTCTCGCGCGCGCGACGGTTCCGGCGCGGCGTCGCCAGGCGAGCGCTCGGCGCTTTGCGCCTCGTGCGGCAAAACGATCTCGCTGCGCGGAACAATGCCGCGCCGTTCGGCGTAATCCAGCGTCGTCTCCTTGGCGCCGGAGCGAGAGAGACGCATCGACAACGCCGCGAGGTCTCGAAACGCGTCGCGCCCGGCGTAAAGCGTCGCGCTCTCGCGATGCCGCGTCATGGCGACATAGGAAAGATGCCGGTCCATGCGGTCCGACGCCAGCACATAGGCGCGGTCAACCGTCGCCCCTTGCGATTTGTGAATCGTCGTCGCGTAGCCGTGATCGATCGCGGCGTAATCCGACACCGCAACAGAAACTTCTCGTCCCTGGCCTGGTCCTTGGGCGCTATCGAGTCGCGCTGATAGCCGACCTTCGGCGACGCTCTCGACGGTTCCCAGCATCCCGTTCTTGACGCCAAGGTCGCGGTTGTTTTCGAGAAAGATGATGCGGTCGCCGGCTGAGAACTTGCGTTCGCCGTCATTGGTAAGGAACGAAACTTCCCCCGCCTCGGCGCCGCGCGCCTCCCCGGACTTGATCCGGGGATCGCCGGCCTCCTGACGCGCTTCGCGGATCGCTTCGTTGAGTTCCCGCACATCGGCGCGAAGATGCGCCAGAACGAGGCGCGACCCGTCCGGCCGCGCCCGCATATCGGCCGTCACATCGCGCACGATCTCGGAAACCGCCTCGTCCCGTGTTTCGGCAAACCGCACCGCGCCATGATCGGCGTAAGCGGCAAGCCCCTCGGCTGTGCGATGCCGGGCAAAATCCTGCGACGCCTGCCGCTGCCAGTCCTCGCTTTGACGGCGCACCCCTTCAAGCGAAGCGTAGCCGATATGGTCCGTGACGGCCCGGAACGCAGCTCCGGCCTGAATCGGCTGCAATTGTTCGGGATCGCCGACAAGGACGATTTTGGCGCCCGCCTGCTCGGCCGCGTCGATAAAGGCCGCCAATTGCCGCGACGAAACCATGCCCGCCTCGTCGATCACGAATATGTCGCCCTTGCCGAGAAGCCCCCGCCCGGCGGCGAAACTATTTTCCCAGCTGGCGAGCGTTCGCGAGGCAATGCCGGACGATTCCTCCAGACCTTCCGCCGCCTTGCCGGACAAAGCCGCCCCATGGACGCAATAACCCTCGCGTTCCCACGCCTCCCGCGCCGCTGAAAGCATCGTCGATTTGCCCGCCCCGGCAAAGCCGACGACGGCCGCGACGCCCTCCGCCCCGGTGATATGGCGAACCGCCTCTCTCTGCTCCTTGGCAAGATGAGGCCGCGACGCCAAAGCCGCCTCGATATGCCGCCCGCTCACACCATGGCCCCGCGCCTCCGAAAGCCACTCGGCCGAAACGATCATCCCGCGCTCGGTCTCGACCATTTCCCGGGTCGAATAGCGCGCTGCCTCCAGAACCCGCCCCTGCGCGTCCCGCCGCTCCGGGGCAAGCTCAACAAGCGACGGCGACGCCATCACCGTGGCGAAGGCGGACTGGAACGCTTCCGGCTCGTCAATGGACCGATGCAGCGCCCGCGCCACGTCGCGATGATCGAAGACGCTTTTCTCCCCGGTAATGAGCGATAAGACCTGTTCCGGCTTCTCAGCGATAAGTTCGGCGTTGCGCCGCGACGCCTCGGCGTCAAGCCGCCGGCGCCCGACCGTGAGCCCGCGCCGCTGCATCTGCGTCGCATGAACGCCCATATGCTCGGATGGCGCGATCTCGATTCCCCGCTCTTCATGCGAGCGATGATCGATCCGCGCCTCAAAACCGGCCCGCGCCAGATGTTCATTGGCGACCTGCTCCCAGCTCTGGCGGATGTCGCGAAGCTGAACATGCGAGGACGGCATGTCGCGTGCGGCAAGCCATTTGTTCTCCCGCTCGATCGAAGTCTTGTTACCCAGTCCCTCCGCCGTCACTTCCCGCGTCGTCATCATCAGATGCGCATGAAAATTCCGCTCGTCCGTGGCCCCATGCGGCGCATGGATCGCAAAATCGACCGCAGCCCCATAACGATCGGCGAGACCCTGCGCGAAAGAACGCGTCAATTCCAACCTCTGCTCGGCATTCAATTCATGCGGTAGCGCGATCTCGAATTCCCGCGCGACCCGCGCATCGATCCGCTTCTCGGCCAGCTCCGCCGCATTCCATAAAGCCGAGCGATCCAAAGCCCATTCGGCTCCAGAACCTTGCGCAATGACGATCCCGGCATGTTCGACGCCGTCACGACGGGTAAAATCATGAATGATCCCGTCGCGCTCATTGGTCAGCTTTTCCGCCGCGCGATAGGCCGATGCCGCGACGGCGCTGCGCCCCGTTGCCCGACTGATCGGCTTCATGGAGAGGTGATAGATCGCCAAAGCGCAAAGCCTTTCGCGAACACAAGCTGGTTTACGCAACAGCACCGCTGCTCATAGCGCGAATCTTCCTCAGAACAAATCGCGGCGCTGATCCAGCCTAACCGCGCCTGAGTTACGAAGCAACTCGTAAGTGCGCCCTTAAACTTTCTTCGCTGCGCTCAGCCCGTTCAAGGTGTCCTCCTGTGGCGACATCTCAGGTAGCGTGGCAAGGTCAGCGCGTGACACCGACGATATTTTGCAAAAGTAGTTGTAGATTCATATGATTGCGAGACAGGCTTGGCCGTGCGTTCGATTGCGTCTATGGATGTTGTGCCCAGAAACCTCGCCGAAGAGAAACACCCATGGCTCACAAAAGCATTGCCGAACGCATCGCTCAGCTCGACGCACAGAAAAAGGCGCTCCAGGCCCGCATGGGAAAACAGGAGCGCGCCAATGACACAAGGCGAAAAGTCCTGCTCGGGGCTTTCGTCCTCCACCGCATCGAAAACGACCGTGACTTCGGCGGGACGCTGCACGATTTCGTCAAACGCGAGCTGGTGACTTTCCTCTCCCGCGAGTCCGACAAAGCGCTGTTCGCCGATCTCCTCGCCAGTACGCCGGCAGGAAAATCGTCCGACGCGGCGGAGGTTCCTCCGTTTCCTGTTGCCAGCAGCGAAGCGTCAAAAACACCCGGTGCCGATCTGGACAAGCAACCGATTTCAGCGACCGCTCAAAAGCCAGCGCAGCAAATCGGGAAGACCATGGCTGAGGTGATGCGATATTCCGAGGACGCCTGACTTCGAAAGGTGAAGGGGCCAAATGGCACACGGTGACGGCCGATTGGGCTGCTGCCGGTTTCGTGGACGCCGAGTTAAGTTACCCCGACCTTCTTTTCGAACTCAACGGGGCTGACGTAGCCGATGGTCGAGTGCCTGCGAACGGGATTGTAGAACCGCTCAACGTAATCGAAGACGTCTGCCCGAGCGTCGTCGCGCGTGCGGTAGATTTTCTTTCCGATCCGCTCGGTCTTCAGCGAGGAGAAAAAGCTCTCCATCGCCGCATTATCCCAGACATTGCCGGATCGGCTCATCGAACAAACGACGCCATTGTCGGTCATCAGGCGCTGGAACTGCTCGCTCGTATATTGGCTGCCTCTGTCGGAGTGATGCAGCAAGGCGTCCGGCTTGCCGCGACGCCAGATCGCCATCATCAACGCATCCGCGACGAGCCCTGCGGTCATCTCGGCCTTCATCGACCAGCCGACGACCCTTCGCGAGAACAGGTCGATGACGGCCGCGACGTAGAGCCAGCCTTCCGCCGTCCAGATATAGGTGAAGTCCGCGATCCACTTCTGGTTTGGCGCCTGCGCGACAAACTGCCGGTCGAGAACATTCGGCGCGACGACCGCCGACCTTTGTCCGTCATCCTGTGGCAGGCCGCGGCGACGCGGTCGCGCCCGCAAGGCGTTCGCTCGCATCAACCGTTCGATCCGGTGCAGGCCGCAGGACGCGCCTTCCGCCAATACGTCCCGCCAGACGCGGCGCGCGCCGTAGGTTCGGGCGCTGCCCACGAAGCTCGCGCGGATTTTCTTTGTCAGTTCCTCGTCCGCGACCGACCGGGCGCTCGGCCCGCGACGAAGCCAGGCGTGAAAGCCCGACCGGGAGACGTCCAGCGCTTCGCAGAGCCACGCCACCGGCCAGACGCTCCGGTGCTTTGCGATGAAAGCAAACCTCATTTCGCTTCCCTCGCAAAGAAGGCTGCGGCCTTTTTTAGAATGTCGCGCTCCGCCCGCAGCTTGGCGACCTCACGGCGCAGCCTTTCGATCTCCAGTTGCTCCGGCTTCTGCTGGCCGTGTCCGGGGAATGCCTGCACGGGATCCGTCGTCAGCTCCCGAACCCAGCGCCGCAACACGTTCTCGTGCACGTCCAGATCGCGGCAGGCCTGCGCGACCGTGACGCCGCGCTCCTTCACCAACCGAACCGCCTCAACCTTGAACTCCCGACTGAATATCCGTCTCGCCATAACCAACCTCCGGCCTCATGAAACACCGTTTCTCGGCGTCCACGAAACCGGCAGCAGCCCAGATCGCCTCAAGCGTCGTCCAGGCTCTTTGGGCGGAGCGAAGTCAACTTACCCAGCGTATCGGCGATGTGTTCCATCTCCTCCATCATTTGAGCGATTTGCTCCTCCAAATCCTCCGCCAGGTCGAACATTTCCGTCGCGGCGCCTCGCGCGCCGGCGCCGATGACCCTCATCGCCAATCCATGCAGTTTTAGAAGCTCGCCGCGTATCTCCGGCGGCTGAAAATCCTCGCGGTCGTTCAAATGGCCGCGCAGGGTGTCGAAGGAATCAACCGCGTTAAGCAAATCCGCCGTGTCGAAATTCTCATGTAGCGTTTCCCAGTCCCGGTCGTTCATCTCGGCCATTTTACGTCCTCCGAACCGCCCTTGGAATCGCCGCCCGAAAGAGAGAACTTTTTCCTCGAAATCGGCTCAAGCTTCCTCCCCGCTGTTCGTTTTACCGAACCTCGCCGCCCCACTTTTATCGAAAAGCCTCTTCGCGGCGAAGCCGCGTAAAGCTTATGTTCGGAGCGAGACGCCGTTTGGCGTCTCGCGAAGGGCATTTTGGGAGAGTGGACCGCGTGAAACGCGGTCTCCGCGTAAGATTCTGAAAGAATCTTTATCCGTGGCCCCCAATTTTTTGCACCCTCCCCCTTCGGCCGCGACGGCGCGCCCCTGTGCATTTCGTTTGGGGCCGCGCTCGATCCACGTCTTCCAATCCCGCGACACCACACGCACCACATTGGCGAGGTTCGGTCGCTTATCGCGCCGCCGCTCCTCGATCGTGACGAGTCCCTCGCGCGCGGCCATCCGCAGCGCGTTCCTCGCCGTGGTGACGCATACCCCGGCCCGCGCCGCGATCTCCCCCAGGGTCAAAATGCAAAAGCCCCGCTCCCGAACGGCGTCGGCGACAATCCGTAGCGCCGCCAGCTCGCCGGTCGTGAACTGGCTGGCGAGCTGTGGCGGCATCGGCCCAGACGCCGCCAGCGTCCGCCGCCGCTCGATTGACGCCCGGCGGTTCGGCGAACGCGCCGTCTTGCGCTTGGGTGGAAAATGGCTCGGCCGGCCCGCCGCTATCGCCGCCGCTGCGATCTGTGGGGCGCGAACCGCCAGCCGGTCGATCCCCCTCACCTCGCGCCGCCGCGCCTCGATCGCTTCCGACAGGCTTTGCGCCTGCTCGTCGGTGAGCCGCCCCGCTCCCCAGTCCATCCATAGCGCCTTGGCGAAGCCGTCGAGGGTGGAAAGGGATTTCGTGCCGCCGATCGCGGTCAGTAGCTCCAATGCTGGCTGGAGCTGTACAGCTTCCTGCTGCCTAAAAGACATGAATCCTCCGTCCGGGTTGATCGTTCAACCCGCCCGAAAGAGGCCAATTACCGGCGCAAACGTCCCCATTAGCGGAAACGACGTTTCCGCTTGACTTGGGGTCTGATTTCAGGGAAATTCGCGGTTGCTACACACACGGATTTCCCCGGTTCGCCGGGACACCGGCCCGCCTTCTAGGCGGGTTTTGTGTTTTCGAGGGGGGCCTCTCCTCTGTTAAAATCGCCACAACCTACTTGATTCGTGGGCGGTCTTCAATGTTACCATCCGAAGGATGGCAATTTGGGGAAGCATCAAGAGTGTCTGTGGCTGAACGAGATTTTCACTCGGAGATAGTGCGGCGGCTGCGCAGCTCGGATGCGACGCCGGCGCAAATGGCGCTGGCGCTGGCGGCTCTCCAGCAAATCCGGTGGTACTCGATTGGCCCAGATTTGAACGTATGTTCAAAGACGGCTGTAGAATTAGCCAATGAGCTCGGCGTAAAAACTAATAATTTCCCAGATACTTTGAAATTGCTTGAAAGCGTTGGCGCAATCTCCAGGGTATTAGATGGCCGCGAGAAGGTAATTTGCTTGTCGCCTGAATATGCAGAAGCTGAACGGAATCTTGGTCGTTACAGAGAGATTACACTGCCGCTCTTTGCACCAGTCGGGAAATACGGATACAAAGCTGGAGCCACTAACCTCCGCGGCGTATGGAGACAATTTCGGAAGGACTTGGCGGAATTGGTCGGCTCCCAGAGAGTCCCATAAACACCTGAGTCGCACTGTAGCACTACCATGCTGTAGCATTGTCATTCTGTAGTGTCATGGCGCTGCAATGCTGCCGCGCTGCGCGTGGCGCGTTCTGGATGTCCCCGCTCGGCGATTACGAGATCGATGCCCTGCATCAACAAGTCGTGAATTTTGCACCGTTCGGCGAAAGCGATTTCCCGCAAACGTTCATAGGCCGCGCGGGGAATATAGACGCTGGTGTGCTGCACATCGGAGCGGCGGGCGCGCGCCTTGGCCGGCGCTGGCTGCGAAGCGGCAATTTCGACTACCTTTCCAGCTTGTGCCGAAGCCGGCGGCGTCAGGTCCATGCCTGCGATGATCGAGGGGCGTTTGGTCATTGGCGAGCGCCTCTTATTTCAACGTGTTTTTTGATCCAGTCCCACAACTGGCGGATTTCGTCGGCTGCTTTGCCGTGGGGCGCATATTCAGTGACCCCCTGCCCCATTGCCACAGCGTCCTGATAGTCGGCCCGGATGGCGATCGTCGGTTCGGCCAGCACTCCCATCATATGAAGCCCTGCGGCGGCCTCGGACGCGCGCGAGCTGCGAGCGTTCGGAGGGCATTGGTTGAGCACGAACGCGAACCCCCGCTTGAGGCTCATAAGGGCCTCAACGGTCGGCTTCGTAGCTCGAATGTCGAGTCGAGTCGGCCGGGCCGGAACAAGGCATAGATCGGCCGTCTTCATGGCCAGGTTGGTCGCCGTACTGGCAATGCCAGGGCAGTCGAGAAAGGCGAGGGTAAAGCCTTGCCGGCCGAGCCCTGCCAAAATTTCCGGCAAGCGCGCCAAATGTTCGCCGTCGACACGATCGACTGCCGGTGTGTCGACGGAGCGGTCATCCCCCCAAGCCGAAAGTGAACCCTGGGGATCAAGGTCGAGCGCGACCACGGTTTCCCCGGCTTCAGTGGCGGCGACGGCAAGGGAAGCGGCGAGGGTGGTTTTCCCTGCGCCGCCCTTTTGAGTGATGAGGGCGATGGTCCGCATGATTCGCACGATAGCACGAGAGCTTTGCCGTGCTACAGCTTTTTAGCATCGCAGCTTTGTAATGCCCCCACACTTTCGCACTGACGTGCCTTAGTGCTACAATGCTGTAGTGCTAACGTGCTATTTTAGGTATCGCAGAATGGATTCGATCGGCACATAGAGACGACGCTCATTGCCGAACAACTCGGAAAACCCGAACTGCGCGTAAAAACGCCTCGCCGCGTCGTCCTTCGGGTCGACGACGATGGCGAACGCCGCCAGTTCCGCGCGGGCGGCCCGCTCCGCCGCATCGGCGACGAGGGACACGCCGAGATGGCGCCCTTGACGGGTCGTCGCAACGGCGAGTCGCCCGAGGAGGGCGGCGGGAACGATGGGATAGCGCGGCAAGCGCTTCGCCTGCGGCTCCGGCAGCTCTGTGAGAAGCAGGCTGGTCGCTGAAATCGTATAGAACCCTGCAATGACCCCCGTCGCCTTCTCGACCATGACGAAACAATGAGCGATGCGCCGTCGCACCTCCTGCGTGACCTGCTGATGAAAATAGCGATCGAGCGGCTCCGCCCCGCAGCTAAACTTGGAACGATCGTGCTTGGGCGCCAACGGTTCGATGACGAAAGTCGGCTCGTTCACTCCGATTGCACCAGACGCCGACGATGCTCGAAGGCCCGCGCCAACCCCGGAGCGATGGGAGGCGGATCGATGAGTAGCGCTGCAAGCCTCTCCGAGGCTTCGCGAGACAATCGAATGACTTCGGTCTCGGCAATATCCTTTTGCACGGCGGCTTGCAGCGTCGCAGCCACGTAATCGCTCACGGAACGGCCCTGCACCTCGGCGGCGCGCCTGACCTGAGCGAGCAAATCGGGGGTGAGCCGAGTATCGAGGCGGGCTGACTTGACGGGATCGTTACGCATGGCTTTCTCCACGTCGCAAATGTACGTCAACTTGCCGGATTTTTCAAGTTTCCAAATCCCCAGGGCGATATCCTCGCCGTCGCTTCCGGTCGGCATGACGCCGCAAGGCGTCTGCGGCGAGGGCCTCGGTGTCGTAACGCTCCGCTGTGATCCGACCGCTCGCGCCAATGCGTCCCCACTGCTTCATGAGAAGAAAGCCGCCGAACAAATCCGGCACGATGTCGAACTGATAGAAGCGGCGCATGTTGCGCGAGGGATCGACGTGGCGAAGATGGACCGCGCTCACGGCGCAAGCCTCGAAATCGTGCTCTGGCTGACGTTGAACCGGCGCGCCAAGTCGGCCTGCGTCGCCGTGCCGGCCATGAGCGCCGCAAGGGCTTCCTGCCGCTGATGCCGCGTGAGGGCAGGGGGCCGGCCCATGTGCACGCCGCGCGCCTTGGCCCGCTCACGCCCCTCGGCGGTGCGGGCGCGGATAAGATCGCGCTCGAACTCGGCGAGGCCGCCGAGAACCGTCAGCATCAAGCGTCCATGCGGCGTCGTCGTGTCCGCCCACGCGTCGTCGTGTCCGCCCACGCGTCGGCCAGGGACCGGAATCCGGCGCCCGCCTTGGCCACCGCGTCGAGCGTGTTGAGAAGGTCGCGCGTCGATCGCGCCAGCCGGTCGAGCCGCGTCACGAGGAGTGTGTCGCCCTCGGCAAGAGTTTTGAGCGCGCGGGCCAGTTCGCGGCGATCGGTCTTGGCGCCGCTCGCCGTCTCGCGGAAAACCTTTTTGGCGCCGGCGGCACGCAACGCCTTCACCTGGGTGTCGACGCTCTGGCCGTCTGTCGAGACTCGCGCATAGCCGAAAATCGTCATGCGGGCAGGTAGGGGAGCGCTTTATTTTTGCAAGTATCTTTCGCATAGCCGAATCCCCTGAAAAACATTGTGACTTTTATCGATAAGTGGCGCGGTTTTTTGATCGCTATTTGGCGCGGTTGAGCGTGCGGTAGATGGTCGGTCGGGAGACCGAAAAGACCTCCGCCAAGTCGCTGATGGAATAGTCGCCGGTGTCGTGCATGCGGCGCAGTTCGCTTTGCTGCTTGTCGGAAAGCTTCGGCTGCTTGCCGCGCAGCTTCCCCTTGGCGCGGGCGACCGCCATTCCTTCGCGGGTGCGCAGGCGGATTAGATCGGCCTCGAACTCCGCGAACGTGGCGAGGATGTTGAAGAACATTTTGCCCATGGGGTCGGCGGGGTCATAGAGGCTTGGCCCCAAGGCCAGCTTGACGCCACGCTTCACCAGATCGTCGGCGATCGCGCGGGCGTCCGGCACAGAGCGCGCCAGCCGGTCCAGCTTCGGAACGACGAGGGTGTCGCCGGAGCGGACGGCGGCGAGCGCCTGATCAAGGCCGGGCCGCGCGCGGTTGGTGCCCGTCAGACCATGGTCGGTGTAGATGCGCTCGGCAGAGACGCCGAGCTTTTCCAGCGCCGCTTTTTGGGCGGCGAGGTCCTGCTTGTCGGTCGAGCAGCGGGCGTAGCCGATTGTGATGTGCGTTGTCATGGTTGGATCGTACGTTAAAGGCCCCCCTATTGAAAGAATCATCGTACCATCTCATTGAGACGGCTATTATGCTGATTTGAAGGGGGCGCTGCGATGCGCCCCGACTGTCCGCTGAACGATCCCCTTACGGACAGGATTTCGACAAACCCGCCCCGCGCGAAAGGACGAAGCGATGAGCGAGTCCGCACCCCCGCCCGCTCTCGCTTGCCTGTCCGAGCAACAGCGCAAGGACGCCATGGCGCGGCTTGCGATCCTGCGGCTGCACCTTGAGCAACAGGTTCCGCTTGCCCGCGCGGCGCGTCAAGCTGGCGTCGCCATGCGCACGGCGCAACGCTGGCTCACGCGCTATCACGCTGATGGCCTGGCCGGTCTTGTCCGGCCCGTGCGCCGCGACGCCGGAAACCGCAAGCTGTCCGCTGATTTTGCCACACTCATTGAAGGGCTGGCCTTGCGCAAGCCGCGCCCTTCGGTCGCGGCGATACACCGCGAGGCGGTGAAGATTGCGAAGGAGGGAAATGCCAAAGCGCCGTCCTACGCAACTGTTCACGCGATTGTTCGTGGCCTCGATCCGGCGCTGACGACTTTGGCGCACGAAGGCGCGGCTGCTTTTCGCAATCACTATGAACTCATTCACCGGCACCGCGCCGAAGCGCCGAACGCGCTCTGGCAGGCGGATCACACCATGCTCGACATCATGATTGTCGATGCGAACGGCAAACCCGCGCGGCCTTGGCTCACCGTCATTCTCGACGATCATTCCCGCGCCGTCGCCGGATATATGGTCTTTCTCGGCGCGCCATCCGCGCTGCATACATCGCTGGCGCTGCGGCAAGCGATCTGGCGCAAACAGAATCCGGCGTGGCCGGTCTGCGGCATTCCCGACGTTCTCTATGTCGATCACGGCAGCGACTTTACGAGCATCCATCTCGAACAGGTCGCGGCGGCGCTGCGGATCGAACTCATTCATTCGACCGTGGGCCGACCGCAGGGGCGCGGCAAAATCGAGCGCTTCTTCGGCACCATCAACACGGAGCTTTTGCCGCAACTGACCGGAGGCCTGATCAAGGGGAAACCCGTGAGCGCGCCCGCGCTGTCGCTCTCCGAACTCGACGCGGCAATCGGCGCTTTCATCGTCGGCGTCTATCACGCCCGCCCACACAGCCAGACAGAGCAAACGCCGCATGCGGCATGGCTTGGCGCGGGCTGGCTGCCCCGCATGCCCGAGAGTCTGGACGACCTCGACCTGCTTTTGTTGACGGTCGCCAAGGCGCGCACCGTGCGCCGCGACGGCATAAGCTTTCAGGGGCTGCGCTATCTCGACACGACATTGGCGGCCTATGTCGGCGAAGCCGTCACCATCCGCTACGATCCCCGCGACCTTTCGGAAATCCGCGTCTTTCATCAAAATCGCTTTCTCTGCCGCGCCGTCAGTCCCGAGCATGCGGGGCGCAGCGTCACGCTCAAAGACATTGAAACCGCCCGTACGGCCTATCGCCGTTCGCTGCGCACACAGATCAGAGAGCGCGTGTCGCGGGTGACGGATTTTCTGCCTGCCGCAGAGGCGTCGCCAGCGCCTCCCGCCCCCGCGCCGGTGAAAAAATCAAAATTGCGAACCTATGCCGAGAACGATTGAACCATGGAACACAATGGCCGCCCGTTAGGAACATTCATCGCCACCAAGGAGCATCGCCGCTTCGTGGAGTTTGCGAACGCCGTCCGAAAGCACCGCTACATCGGCCTCTGCTACGGCCCCGCTGGCGTCGGCAAAACCCTGTCGGCGTGGCGTTACGCGCACTGGGATTTTGTGGAGCCATTCATTGAGCAGGGCGCGCTCGCACATCCTGAGCGCGCGGAAATCTGCGCGGCCTTGGCGCGCTCGCGGGCCGTCTTTCATACGCCGACCGTCCTCGGAACCTTGCGCGACCTGCGCGAAACGCTGGATACGCGCATGTTTCACGTCAACGCCTGCATCGACGGCCACTTGCACCAAGACGAAACCGGCTTCCAAGTGATCGATCTTGGCGCGCGCCATATCGAGATGCTGATATTCGACGAGGCCGAGCGCCTGTCGGTAACGGCGATCGAATTCATCCGCGACATATTCGACCGCACCGGCGTCGGCGTCATTCTCATCGGCATGCCCGGCATGGAAAAGCGGCTGGAGCGCTATCCGCAATTTTACAGCCGCGTCGGCTTCGCCCACCATTACCGCCCCCTGACCGGCGACGAGCTTTCCTTCGTGCTGACGCGCCATTGGCGCTCGCTTGGCGTCCATCTCGACGACGCAGACTTCACCGACGCCCAAGCCGTTGCCTCAATCGCCCGCATCACAGGCGGTAATTTCCGCCTCCTGCATCGCCTGTTCACGCAAATCGAGCGTGTCATGAGGATCAACGAACTTACTGTCATCACTGACGATGTGGTTGAAGCCGCCCGCAGCACCCTTGTCGTCGGCGTCAATTAGCGATCAAAAAACCGCGCCACTTATCGATAAAGGTCACAAAACATGGAGCCGGCGGCTTATGCGAAAGTTTTGAGTTTTGCAACTCACTGTCTCACTCGAAGAAGCGGGGAAGCGGGCTCGTATTTACAGGCGTTTGTATAGCTTCAACCTCTGAAACTGTCGGTTCAGTTGGGCCCGTGGGCGGCAAGTCTCGCAGATTTTCGTCTTTCCACCCGCCGCCCAAGGCCATGAAGAGCGCAACGACATCCGCCAAACGAGCTCCTTCGGCCTGCACAGTCGCAATTCTCGCATTGAGAAAAGCCTGCTGCGCGTTCAACAGCTCGAACTGGCTGAAGCTTCCAGACAGCACCTTCTCTTTAACGATTACGAGATTTTCGGCCGCCGCCTGCTCCGTAAAGTCGGCCGCGTTCACGGCCTTCGTGTCCGCCTGTATCGCCCTGAGGGCGTCGGCGACGTTTTGGAATGCGTTGATGACCGTCTGTCGATAAAGCGCTTCGGCCTGTGCGAGGCCTGCTTCCGCCGCTCTTTGCTTGTTGAGAAGCGCGGCTCCGTCGAAAACTGTATGTGCGGCTGACCCACCCAAGACATAGAACCAGCCGCCTGGCGTGAACTGCTGAGCAAGGCTGAAGGCGCTGAAGCCTGGATTGGCGGAGAGCGTTAGGTTGGGAAGCCGCGCCGCGAGCGCTACGCCGATCTGCGCAGCAGCGGCGTGCATATTGGCCTCAGCCCCGCGAACGTCGGGACGCTGTCGAACAAATTTGGAAGGGAGCGTCAGGGGCAGGGAGTGAGGCAATTTCAGCGCCCCAAGTTTGAATGTCTCTGGAACTTCGGCAGCGGAATAACGCCCCGACAGTGATGTCAGAACATTCCGTTGCTGGCTGAGAGCTTTCTCAAGTGGCGGCAATAATTGCAAAATCTGCCCAAGTGCCGCCTTCTGGACGAGGTAATCTGACCGAGAGATATGGCCAGCTTTGAATCTCAAATCCATGAGGTCGAGCAGTTCACGCCCAACCTTGATTGCCTCCTCGACGGCCGTAATCTGTCCACGTAGAGCGGCTTCTTGAACAGCTGCCATGGCAATATTGGCGGTGAGCGCGAGATAGGCTGCTTCCAACTGATAACGTTGCTGGTCGGTCTGCGCTTCGAACGCCTCAATGTTACGGCGCGACCCACCCCAGATGTCGAGCGCATAGGTTACGGTCAGCTGCTTCAGAAAGAGACCATAGGGATTGGTCGGCGCGTTATTCTGAAAATTCTGCTGGAACGACTGGCGTACGGTCGCGTCGGATGACCCCAACACGACCGTCGGCAATAATGCCCCCTTCTGCGCCTCGGCATTGTAGTAGGCTATCTTTATGGCCTCTTCGGCGGCCTGCAACGTTGGGCTGTGCTCGATAGCCGCTTCAATCAATCTATTGAGTTTTTTGTCTTTGAACGTCTCCCACCATTTCCGTGGCACGGATGCGCCAAGCCGGACGCTCAAATTATCTTTGTCGTTGCCTTCGCCAATTTTTGAGAGCTTCTCGGGCGTGTAACGCTCAACATCCGGCGGCGGCGGAGATTGGAAATCCGGCCCCACGGCGCAACCAGCAAGCATAAAGAGCCCGAGCAAGGCCAATGGCGCTCGACGCTTAGGCGGGCCATTGAGCTTGGTATTCATCAAAGGGTTGACCACGAGATTTTCTAGAGGGTTGGTATCCTTTGCTTAGCTGCTAAGGCGAGAATGTGACAGCCGCCAGCACCATGGCGGATGCATTTTCCTCAAATTTCATCGGACTCGGACCCCGCAAGCCGCCATCCGGCGGCTTTTGCGCGTTCCGGCGCGTCTCTCAAAAGGGTGCGATTTTCCAGCCGAAATCCGTGTTGCGAAAATCTTGATTTTTGCATTTGCTGCCATGGTAAAGTTCGAGAATGGATGCTCTTACGCTTTTCGGTCTCTTCGCCGTTTCTGCAATGCTCGTGTGCTATGCGCTCGAAGACCGCAGCTATTGGTTCGTGCTGCTGTTCGCTTTGTCGTGCGCGCTCGGCTCAGCCTATGGGTTCCTGCAAGGAGCTTGGCCGTTTGGTCTGGTTGAGGCTGTTTGGTCACTCGTCGCACTTAGGCGATGGCTCATGGTGCGAAAATCTTGATTTATGCCCAGTCGCGCCGAAAAAGGGCTTCCGCCATCTCGCTGAAACGCGGTGATTTACGGACCTTTAGGAGCCGTTGTGCGAGGTTCGATTTCTGCTTGACAAGTCGAGCAGTGAAAACGATATCGCGTGAAGACGGCGGAGCGTAGCCCCGTCGAACACTTCAACAACCCAAGAAAGACAGATGGGCAGTAGCAGCTTCGGCGACGCGCCCGCAGCCTCGTCTGCGCGAATGACGCCACCCGAAATCGAAACCGCTCGTGGTCTTGGAGGCCGCGTGAGAGGCGTCGCGAGAGCCTAAAGCTCCTGCCTGCCGCTCATCCTCCGGGCCGCGAACCTCAACCGGCTAAGGAGATGAGCGATGAACAAGCTCACGAAAATCTTTGCGTCGCGCCCCATTGCGAAGGGCGCGATTTTCCCGCGCCTCGGCGAAGAGCACATTCCGGTCTTCCGCCGCGAGCGGCTTATTAGCGTCTGGACTCCCGATCCGGCGACGGGTCGCCTCATCTGCACCTGGCGGAGGCCCTCGGAGGAGAACGGCTGCACGAAACTCGATGCCGAGGAACCTCCCCAAGCTCACATGATGGCGGCCTAAAGAAGCCTCATGAACGGCGATGTCCCGATCTGGTCTATCCGCGGGTTTAATCACCTGCGGGTGGCTCCTTTTGTCGCCGCTGGCGGAAGAGCTCGGCAAAGCTCTTGCTGCCGCCGGCTCATTGCCTTAGAACAAGCCCATCATTGGGGAGTAGCCGCCCTTCATCGCAAGGGGGCCGCGTCAACATACTCGCCGGTCTGAATCGGCGTGGCGCGGCTATCGGTTTCGGTTTCCATCCGAACTGTTGGCAAGACCTTTGACATCAACGCGCGACCTGTCGGCGTCCGTTGATGTCACTGGCTTTTGACCGGCAGGTATTCGGAAGAAATATGCTCCTTACCCTTCTGCTGTTTTTCGGCTCGGCCATTGTCATCTATCTCGCCTGTGAGCTGTTCGTGAACGGCGTCGAATGGCTGGGTCACCGCCTTTCCCTGACCCAGACCGCTACCGGCACGCTCCTCGCCGCCTTTGGAACGGCCTTGCCGGAAAGCGTGGTGACGTTCATGGCCGTCGCTTTCGGCCACGACACCGCCGCCAAGGACATAGGGGTCGGCGCGGCGCTCGGAGGACCTCTCGCACTCAGCACGCTTTCCTATGGCGTCGTCGGCCTCACGCTCCTCGGCTCCAAAAGCTTGCATGTCCGCAAGAAGCAAGTCGTGGACGCGGATTGCGTCCGTCTCAGCCACGATCAAGGCTGGTTTATCAGCATTTTCCTTTTCAAGTTCGTCCTCGGCTTGATGGTGTTTTCAGGTAAGCACTGGCTGGGATTTCTCTTCCTCGCCGCCTATGCGCTCTATGTCTGGAAGGAGCTGCGCACGGACGGCGATCTGCAGGAGGCTCATGCGCTTGAGCCGCTGAAATTCCGGCCGCATGACAGGAATCCAAGTCTGCTTTGGGCTATTCTGCAAACCGGCGTTGCGCTCGTTCTCGTCTTCGCAGCGTCGCGGACATTCGTCTCACAGCTCGGGATCATCGGCCCCGCACTGGGTCTTCCAGCGCAGCTCGTGGCGCTCCTGCTGAGCCCCATAGCGACCGAGATGCCGGAGACAATGAACGCGGTCATCTGGGTGCGCCAAGGCAAGGAACGGCTGGCGCTCGCCAACATTAGCGGCGCGATGATGATTCAGGCGACAATCCCGAGCGCCTTCGGCCTGTTCTACACGCCATGGCTGTTTGACACATCGCTGATTCTGGCGGGCGGCGTAACCATCATCGCAACCGTGCTGCTGTTCTTCATGTTTCGCGGGGGCGTGGTCACAGGGAAGAAGCTCTCGCAATCGAGCCTGCTCTATCTGTTGTTCGCAGGAGCCTTGCTTGTCCGCTGAGGCAAGCGCAAAGGCTGTCCCATAAGACCATTATGGACCGCACTAAACCCGCCGAAAGGCGGGCTGATATGCATAAGTATTGATTTCTGCACGGAGAGACAATGGATTTGCAGCGCTCAAGGTCACCGTCGGCCAAATATGTTATTTGCGCCACTCCCCATAGCCGGACTCTGCGCGTGAGAACCTTCCTTCAAATCGCTCCGCTTTGGCTGGCGACAGTCGTAATGGGGTCGTTTGCGGGAGGGGGCGGAATCCTACGCTAAGGAGCCGCCCATCGGTATTCTCCTGTGAGATTGATGTGTTCCCAACAGATCGGGGGGCGTCGGCTGGCCATCGCGTGAGCGGGCGCCGACGACATCGCCGAGTTTTTTCGGGGTCACGACAAGATCAGTGCGAAACTGCACGCTAACGCGGAACAACCGGTGAACTTTGGTTGACGTGGTGGCGATTTTCGCCGTCAACCGCTGGTCTTCGACGCTGGCGCGGACCAGCCTGAGCGATGGAGCGTTCCGATCAAGGTAGAGCGCGGGATTTTGAAAGTCCGGCACCCAGACGCGAAACGGTTCCGTAGGAGACGACGATTCCGCGTTCGAGCAGCAATTCCTCGACCAGCCGCAGGCTGAGAGGAAACCTAAAATAGAGCCATACCGCGTGGGCGATAATCTGCGGCGGAAAACGGTGGCGCTTATAGCTGATCGGGGACTGGGTCATCCGGCCCGTATCGCTTGGAATCGCCTACCCCGGAGTTAACCTGATCTCGCCTTTCGGCCGGGCTGATCCACCTCCATGGTCGAGTGGTCGAGCTTAAACTTCTCTCTGAGGGCCGTTGTCAGGCATTTGGGCCGCGTCTTTCAATTGTACGTCCTCTGGGTGCTTCTTCAGGCGGGTCCAACCAGGTAAGTGGTGTAACCACAGCAGGCCAAATACGATGGCTGAGACAAGCGCGCCCAGTATATACATCCCGTATCCGATCGCGAGACCGACCGATGCGGTGGTCCAGACCGTGGCGGCTGTCGTCAGCCCGACAATTGCGCCTTGATTTCGCATAATGATCCCCGCCCCGAGAAACCCTACCCCCGAGACGACACCGGCAGCGATGACGTGCGGATTGTTCCCGCCCGTGACGTGGGTAGAAATGAGGGCGAAGACGCAGGCGCCCAAGGCCACAGCGCCATAAGTTCGAATGCCCGCTTCGCGCCCGTGACTTTCCCGTTCCCAGCCGATGAACCCACCCAGGGCGGCGGCGGCGAGTGCCCGGAACGCCATCAGTGCTTCTCGATTCCAGTCCAATTCTCTTCTCCTCCACTTGTCAGTTCATGCCTGCATATGTGCAATTTGTCGGCGACAGCCGCCAGAACCGCCGCGTCGCCGTTATCTTTTGACGACGCCGAGAGATATTGGTCGATTTTTCGCGTGCCCTTCCTCGGCGCCGGGGCGATTTCCGCCATAGCCGGTCGCGCTGAGGCGCGAAGGATCGACGCCCATTCGCACGAGCTCGCGTCGGATCGAGTTCGCGCGCGCCTTTGCCAGCCTCCTGTTGACAGCCGGCTTGCCGGCGCCGTCGGCGTGGCCGGCGATCGTCGCTCGCGCGCCCGGATAGGCCGCGAGAATATGGGCGATATTTTGCAATTGCTCCCGAGAAGACGATTGCGGCATCGCGCCGCCGGTTTTGAATTGGACGCGGTCGAATTCGAACCAGACGACTCTGGCCGGCGGCTTGGCGCTGTCCTCGAGGAAGGCGAGCAATTTGGCCTCGACGCCAGAACCGGGAATGCTCAACTCGACGCCGCTGGGCAATTTCTTCCTCAAGAATTCGCCGGACGCGCCCCTCTCGTCTTCGCCCCTTTTGGGTGATTCCATTTCCTTCGAGACGACCGAAGCCGAATCCTTCGGAGCGGCGGTCGTGGGCGACGATTCGGTTGTCTCTTCGCGAGTCGGCTCTGTTTCTTGCGGCGTATGCGGCCGCGGAAAATAAGCGACGACGATGGAAGCGAGCAACATCACCAGAAATGCGGCCGCCGCCCAGCCAGTCGCCTTGCTTCTGTTCAGAAGCCGCAAGCCATTGAGCACGACGAGCAGCGAGGCGCCCGTGTCGGCGGCGATCGCGCCCCACAAGCTCGCCATGCCAGCAAAGTTCAAAGCAATGAACAACGCCTTTATGCCGAGCGAAAATGCAATGTTTTGTCGAATGATCGTGATCGTGCGTCGGGAGTGGCGCACGAGCCATGGCAGCTTTGAGACATCGTCCGTCATCAGAGCAATGTCGGCGGTCTCGATCGCGGCGTCCGAGCCGATTGCGCCCATCGCAATGCCAAGGTTGGCGCGCGCGAGCGCCGGCGCGTCGTTCACGCCGTCGCCGACCATCGCCACGACGCCGTAACGCGCGACCAGTTCTTCGATCTTCTTGACCTTATCTTCCGGCAACAGTTCGGCGTAGACTTCGTCGATGCCGACCTGTCGCGCGACCGCCTCGGCCGTCACACGGTTGTCGCCGGTGAGCATGACCACATGCGCGACGCCCGCCTCGTGCAGCTCTCTGACGATCCTCTCAGCTTCGGGGCGAATGGCGTCGGCGACCGCGATGAGGCCACAGACATGTCGCGCGTTGCCAACCGCGATAACGGTTGCCCCATTCCCCTCCAGGGCATTCGCCTGCGCAATCGTCTCCGGCGTCTCCTGGCCGCGCTCGATCACATAGCGATGCGAGCCGAGCCAAAACGGCTCTCCGTTGAACAGGCCGGTTAGCCCCTTGCCTTGCAACATCCGCACGTCCGCCGCCGGCGACGGCGCGACATCTAGTTCTTTTGCGTAGCGCATGATCGCGCGCGCCAGCGGATGAGTCGACCGCGCTTCAAGCGCTGCAGCGCGCGTGATCAGCTCTGCTTCGGTGTGATCTCCGAATGGCGCAATTTTGACGACCGCCGGCTCGGCGCGCGTCATGGTGCCAGTCTTGTCCATGGCGATTGCCCGCAGATGGGCAGGCATTTCGATGAAGGCGCCGCCCTTGACCAGCACGCCGGCGCGGGCGGCGGCGGCGAGCGACGCGACGATCGAAACGGGCGTCGAAATCACGAGCGCGCAGGGGCAGGCGATCACGAGTAGGACGAGCGCGCGGTAGGACCATTGATCCCAGCTCTGGCCGAATAGCGCCGGCGGGATGACAAACACCAGAAACGCCAGCGCCATGACCGTCGGGGTATAGACGCGGGCGAAGCGCTCCACCCATTGCTCCGAGGGGGCGCGCCGCGCGTGAGCCTCCTCGACCATCTGGATAATGCGTGCAAGTGTGGTGTCGGCAGCAAGCTTTGTCGTCTCAATGGTGAGAGCGCCGTCGCCATTGACGGTTCCAGCGAAAACAGATGCGCCAGACTCTTTCTCCACCGGGGCGCTCTCGCCGGTGATCGGCGCCTGATTGACGAAGCTCGAGCCGGCAATCACTCGTCCGTCGAGCGGAATCCTTTCTCCCGCCATCACGACGAAACGATCGCCAATTTTTACTTCAGCCAAAGGCACGGCGGTTTCCGATCCATCCGGGCGAAGCACCCGCGCGCTCGGCGGCGCAAGATCGAGCAAGGCGGCGATCGCCCGGCGGGCGCGGCCAACGCTCCAGCTCTCGATCGCAAGCGACAATGCGAAGAGAAAACTGACGGTCGCCGCTTCGAACCACTCGTCGATCGCCATGGCGCCCACTACCGCCACGGTCATGAGGAGGTTCATGTCGGGACGGAAGTTGCGCGCCGCGCGCCAAGCCTTGGCGACGACAAAACGTCCCCCCAGCAACACCGCGGTCAAATAAGCCGCCG
>CAYSFU010000064.1:0-23806 GCA_964430555.1 uncultured Nitrospira sp.
GCGCAATTGCGCGCTCACTCACCCGTTGCACTTGGAACTTGAAACCGCCAGGTGATAAAGGATTTTCCCAACTTGGCATCGAGTCATCGGTCGTCGATCAGTAGCTTACGGGGTGACCCGACAAACGATTAAGCCTGTTTGTGCAAAGAAACTTGTTCAGTGATGGGCGTCATGGTCGTCCTCCTCTCCGTTCCCTCATAAAGGGTGAGGTCTGTGAGAGTTGGGTACTGCACACCTCTCCATATAGTAATAGTCAGGGGGGTCCCCAGGAGATAATCGAGAAGCAGCCTATTCATAAGGCTCACCGAATATTGGGCGGAAATCATGGAGACGGGAAGAAGTCTTTTCTGGTACACTCCCCTCACTATGGCGAACGAAATTAAATGGAATGTCGATCTTCCCCAGAGGGCCGTGGAGGCCTTGTTGGAGGGCGACCGTAACAAAGCGATCGAACAGGTTCAACGTGAGCGAAGCCTCAGCCGAGAAGATGCTCGAGAACTCGTGGCGTCGTTCATTCTCTCACAACCGTCGATGATGGCGAATATGCGAATGGTGGAGAGTCGTGCCGGAACCCATTGGGGGCTTCTGCGCTGGTTTATCCTGCTTCAAGCGATTGCGGTTGCGATCGGATACTTCCTCTTTTTCCAAGATCAATGATAGGCACCCGGCTGCCTGCCTCATTGTAATCGGACCGTCACGTCTTGCCGGGTAGTGGTTTCCCGACTGTCGGGTCTGTCCTGCCGCTTCAGCTCCATCCGGAGAAACCGCCATGATCATTCCGGTGCTGGTTATGCTTATGACCGCAGCCGGTCTTGTTCTCGCGGGGATAAGGCTCCCTCTCTATAGGATTCTCTCTTGGTATTCTTGGTAACGGTTTCAGCAACAACAAGATCAAGAGATCGATCGAGATTCGGTTGTAGAAAAATTATGGAGAGAGGTAAACTACATAATACGTGACTCGGAGACGCATTGTGGTTGATTCTCTCATGTCCAAGAGCCGAGGGTTGGTTGTTGTGGTGTTGTTGCTCTGTGTCTGTGTCGTTATCCAGGCACTCGGATCTCCATTCACGATTGTTGGGCAGGACACAACAACCGATGTAGTGAAGACCTCTCTCTCTGAAGGTTTCTCGATTCCTGAAATAACATGTGAGCCAGATGTAATGGGGCTTCCTTGTCTCAGCGAGGAATTTGTCCCAATCACTCATATTCTGGTCTTCCCTAAATCTGCCTTTCATCCTCCTCAAGCCTGACGTTGGTTCGTAGTTCATCTCGTTCAGTGGGAATTGAAATCTCACGTACCTGAAGGCGGGGGTGAGCATCAGCTTCTGTAATGCAGGAGGTTCTCTGTTCTTCGAGAATAACAGGATAGAAGGAACACATGAGTAAGCCGACAAATGATCGGGTAGGCTCTGAGAAGACCATGTCCAATCGAGAAGATGAGCCCGGCGTCATAGGGGCTGATACGATATCTGAGACAGCAGTCTCTCCTCGCGTTCCCTCTCAGAACAAGGAGCTGTATCTTCTTGCGTCGCTGTTTATCTTGGAATTGTCTCTCGCCGTCGTGGCGATTGCGCTCTACATGAAAGGCGCAAGACCGTTTGCAGTTTTCTTCTCCAGCCTCGCGGGTAAGGCGTTAGTCGTCGCCATTCCCCTGTGTATCCTCACCGGGATCGTCATTGTTCGTCAGTATGTGGCTTCCCGCCGGGCCTCCTCTCGCTACTTCAGGTTGGTCGTGGGACTTAATCTCACGACGGTGATTGTGGGCCTGCTCGTGGGAGAGGTCGCCGTGCGGCTTGGTGTGCACAATTCCAACGGCGAGGAGGTATTTGGGACGACGGTCCTGAGACCGAAAAGCTGGGAAGCGGTTTCAGCCGATTATCAGGCCGTACTCAAGCAACTTTCTGGTGACCTCACGTATCTTGAGTATGATGAGGTGATGGGGTGGACGGTTGGTCGGAATAAACAGAGCGCCGACGGGATGAACTATTCGAGCGTCGAGGGAATCCGAGCTCCACATCAAGGCGTGTCTTTCGCCGAAACGACAGAGAAGACCAGGATCGCCCTGATCGGCGATAGCTTTACCTTCGCCGAGGAGGTGCGCTACGAGGACTCCTGGGGGTACCATCTAGAACAGGCGTTGGGTCCGGAGTTTCAAGTCTTGAATTTCGGAGTAGGGGGATATAGCGTAGCTCAGGCCTATCTGCGGTATGAGAGGGATGTCCGCGCATGGAACCCGAAGGTCGTCATATTCAGCTTTATCTCCCATGACATCAAGCGTACAGCGTGGGTCTATCCGTTTTTAGCCATGCCGGACTGGAAAATGCCGTTCTCGACCCCGCGCTTCGTTCTACGAGAGGATCAGCTTGTTCTCAAGAATGCTCCTGCCTTGTCGCCGGACGAGATCTTTAACCTGAAATCGATGTCTCGGCTTCCCTTCATGATGTATGATGAAAGCTACAGGCCAAGCGAGTGGCGACGTAGGTTCTTTGACCATTCCTATTTGGCTCGTCTGGTGTTCTCCATGTTCCCTCAGTGGACCGCCGTGAACCCCGATTCCTCAGCGGAGATGCAGCGGTTGGTCAATGCCAGGATTCTCATGGAATTTGTTCGGTCTGCCACCCGGGCCGGGTCGATTCCCCTTATTGTGTATCTCCCGAGCCGCGGAGAATGGGGAGCTCGGAGTGCGACCCCACCGCTTGCCAAGCAAGTGCTAGAAGAGGCCGGTCTTGCATACCTTGACCCCAGTCCCTGCTTGGCTCAGCTCGACCACGGTGATCGGTACTTGGTGACTCACTATTCCCCACGAGGCAATGCCGCCGTCGCGCAATGTCTGGTCGATCCAGTTCGTGAGGCATTGGGTCAAGTTCCTGGTACCGACCGCATGCCGACAGCACGATAGCGTTGAGCTCAGGATCCCGAGGCTCGCGGAGCGCCTTCCCCATATTCGAGTAGGCGCCTTATCTCCGTCTTCACCTACGACACTGCTTCAACATCACGTTGAGCGAGTAACCGGGATTCTGCTCAATCTACTCTCGATGCGAACCACACGAGGCTGGTGTCCCTGGTTCTGACATGTGGATTAGGGTGAGGATTATTGAATCGTGTTCCGAACTACTATTTCTGAGCCGTAACGGAGGGGGGATTGCAGAAAACTGAAAAGATGAATTACCGTATGGTTGGAAGCCTTCAACCAGAAGAAGAGTAAACGGTAAATGTGTACCAGGATGGGGCGATGAGACACAATGGACAAAACCAGTGTTCGGAACACATATTTGTCTAATGACCCCTCTGTGCCCATGCAGGCACAATAGGCACGGCGACGATGCAAAATACGCTCAGGAAGAGCCACATCATGGCTGATCGGACAGCAACGGTGAGCCGCCTTGAAGAAGTGGTGACCACGTCGGATGAATTCGATCAGGTTGTGGGACAGGCCTTACCGATTTTATTGGATCGGGCGGCAGGGTACACGAAGCGCTTTTTGCGGGAAACCGGCCAATGGAACGACGACATCGAACATGAAAAATTTGCGCTGCGTTGGGGAGCTGAATATTTGGAACGTTTTCTCGTGTGTGGGCGAACCGAAGTCCCGTGTCGGCCGCTGTTCCTGTTCGATTCGTTAGTGGCGAAGCAACATAGCAAGCCGGAGCCGTTTTGTTATCATCCGGATCTGCTGAAACCGCTTGGACGGTTTCTCGATGGGTTGGTGGCACGGGCAGTGGTCAGTCGAGACGCCTTGATTGCGTTGTACCATCATTCCTATGGTTGGGGTGCAGGGGATGTCATTGCCGTGACCGGGCTCAATGGGCTGGAAAGCCAACGCATCTATAAGAATTTTCGTCGATGGCGTGAGAGCGGCTGGCAGCGCACGATGGACGAGATGGGGTTGACGAAGACGGAGTTGGCTGAGTTGGAGCATCAACGGCAACGTCATCGGCATCGGTTTAATAGTGAGGCCGAGCGACTGGTTCGTGTGGCACAGGGGCATTATCGAAAGAGCGAACCAGATCACTATCCCTGTTTATCACGATCTCAATGGGGCGAGATGTTTTCACAAGGATACGCGTGCGATTACCGGATTTGGCATTTGGCTCTTTGTTTGGATTGCATGCAGACAGCCTGGGGGTTGGGGCCTAATGGTTCATCGTTCGGAGAAAAACCGCGTTTGGAATTGCAGGTACGACCGTAAACGGGTGAACACCCGCTGCCCAGCGGTCATCGTGTGCCTGTGAATACATCAAAAAATCAGAAAGAGGAGCGAGGGAGGATATATGGGTCAGGAAGAGGATCTCGAACTCTATCGTTCGCAACTCCTTGAAGCGAGGAGCGAACGACCGAGCCATTCAACTCAAGGCCTGGTGGATCCTGTACAGGTCTATGTCAACGAGCGGCGTGTGGGTGAGCTGAAAGGAGCAGAGGCTGAGGCGACACTGCATGTGCACGGGGTTGATCATATTGAAACGGTCCAGCTTCGCAGCGAAGACGGACGATTGCTGGGCGGCCTGGTCGCTCCTGAATTCGGATTCCGGACGAACCGGGTGCAGCTTTCCGCTGATATCGTCGAACTCTGTGTTCAGAATACGATGCAGGGAGGGTCACTGAGCGCGGCGTTCTTTCCGGCTCCAAGTTTCTGGAGTCGAGTCAGAGCCGTTTTCGCCGATTTTGCTGACAGATGGATGGTCAGGCGTCCGGAAGCCGCAATGGCGTATGGAATGCGAACGGTGGCGTTTACGCAGGCACTCTTGGCGGTCGCCGTCGTCGGGTTGGTGGCTGATCGTGTCATGATCTGGATTACTCCGGAACACGCTGTGGTATCGACGATGAGGACAGAAGCGCTCCGTACGGCTTCCGTCGCTGAAATAGGACAGCTGACCAAACAACTCGATGAGCTGCGGTCGATGCAAGCGAAGGTTGGAGAGGCGCTCCAGTCCCAAGAGAAGGGGATGACGCTGCTTCACCAAACCATGGCCAGACTCTCATCGACACAAGAATCTGTGGCCTCCAGCGTCGTGATGGTGAAGGAGGAGATGGAGAAGAGGCAGGAAGGCCCTGAGCATGAAGCAGATCGTCCAGTTCCGCTCCCTGTCGGGAGAGGGGTGGATCAAGAGCAATTTGAAGTGGCGATTCATGGCCTCGCTGCGGATAACGAGCGCTTATCCAAGCAAATAACCGGTCTGGAGGAGCACAACCGAACACTGACCAGCAAATTGCACATGACGCTTGCGCAGGTTGCAAAAGCCGTTGAACAGAGTTCGGAACGCGTGATAGCGCGCGAGATTGATCTGGCGAGGAAACATCAGCTCTTGCCGGTCGCTGATAACCGTCAGAGCACACAGGCGCAGCCGTTTCTCTTCTGGGTCACCTTCAGTGAAGGCACGACTCAAGAGAGCATCGATCAGTGGGTGAACGGGATGAAAGGTCATAAAGGGGCCATAAACGAAGGTTGGCAAGAGGTGCAGATCATTCCCCCTCCAGTCCCACCGGATCTCTTCTTGGAGCAAATCAAAGGGGACAAAATCATCAAAGAAGCTCGTCTCAATCACTAAGTCGATGTTCGTGTGGACCTGTCAGATTAAATCCTCATGGTAAACGTCCGGTGCGCAACCATGAGATTGACGGGGAGTCAAGTGATCCGAGAGTGGACATATTGGCGCTGAGTTCGCGAACTTTTGTCCGTTGAGTCCGGAAAGATGTGCTGAGTAACATACATGCTCATGAGCTGCGGTAATTATCGTGACGGATTCGTGGTTCAGGGATGCGTAAACAGCTTGAAGGTCTCTTTCGCATAATCAACTCGGTCTCCATCATCACTTCATAGACCGACGGATGGCTCAGTCATCCAGTCGATGATCAGGGTAAGAAAGGACAAGGCATGAGGATCGCACAGGTGTCACCGCTATGGGAAAGCGTTCCGCCCAAGCTGTATGGGGGGACCGAGCGAATTGTGTCGTACATTACGGAAGAGCTGGTTTCGATGGGGCATGATGTGACCCTGTTTGCCAGCGGCGATTCAGAAACAAGTGCCAAGCTTGAAGCGATTTGCCCTCAGGCGTTGAGGTTGAACACCGGAATTTTCAACCGAGATGCTCCGCTGATCATGCAGCAGGAGCGTGCGCTTGGCGTGAGCGGCAATTTCGACATCGTGCACTCGCATCTCGATTTTCTTGGGTTTCCGGTCGCGCGTCGAAATGCGGTTCCAATGGTGACCACCTTACATGGCCGCTTGGATCTTCCGGAGCTGGAGCCGATCTTCCGCGAGTTTATTGAAATGCCGCTTGTGTCCATTTCGGACTCCCAACGCCGACCGCTCCCTTGGGCCAATTGGGCTGGGACCATCCACCATGGACTGCCGCGCAATCTCTATACCTCTCATCAGAAGAGTGACGGGTATCTGGCGTTTCTGGGGCGGATCTCTCCGGAAAAGCGCCCTGATCAGGCAATCGAAATCGCCAAGCGGTCCGGCATTCCATTGAAAATTGCCGCAAAAGTCGATCCTGCGGATCGGGTGTACTTTGAAGCGGCGATTCAACCGCTGCTCAATCACCCGCTGATCGAATTCATCGGGGAGATATCCGATGCAGAAAAGAACGACTTTGTTGGAAACGCCATCGCGTTGGTCTGTCCCTATGATTGGCCGGAACCATTCGGTCTGGTCTTGATCGAAGCCCTTGCCTGTGGAACACCGGTGTTGGCGTATCGACGGGGATCCATTCCGGAAATCATCGATCATGGGGTGACCGGGTATGTGTGTGAAACCGTGGATGAGATGGTCGAGGCCGTGGGGCAGGTACCCCTTCTTGAGCGCCGACGTTGTCGGGCAGCGTTCGATGAACGGTTTACTGCCGACCGGATGGCCCGTGACTATGTCGCGTTGTACGAGAGAATTCTTGAAGGTGCGGCTGTGCAAGCTGCGGCGCATAAAGTGAATGGAGGGAGCCGACATGTCTGATGCAGTTGTTGACTCACACGAGGCTCACTCGACGGCTCGTCGTGGCCATGGGTGGGAGTTACTCAAAACGAGAAATTTCGGATTCTTATTCGCCGGCCAGACAATCTCTCAAATCGGCGACAGTCTCAATAAGGTGGCGTTGCTCTGGTTTGTCTATGAGATGACCGGGTCGGCGCTCAAAATGACGGTGGTGGGACTGTTGCAGACACTTCCTCCCTTGTTGTTTGGGCCACTGATCGGCGTGTATTTAGATCGTGTCCGAAAAAAACCGGTCATGATCGGTGTGGATCTTCTTCGAACGTTGATGGTCCTCCTGATTCCAGTGCTCTACGGGATGGATGCGTTGACGCTCGATCGACTGTACGTGCTGGTATTTGCCACGGCGATTTTTTCAACGGTCTTTGGACCGGCCTTGACCTCGGCGGTTCCGTTGATTGTGGCAAAGGATCGATTGGTGGCGGCCAACGCGCTCATGCAAACGACGACGAATGTGGGGCTGCTTGTCGGTCCGGCCGTGAGCGGACTGGGGATTGCCCTCATCGGGGCGCAAAACGTGCTCTATGTCGATGCCGCAACGTTTTTTTTCTCGGCGCTGTGCTTATTCCCCATTCAGGTGCATGAAACGCTTCAGCGTAGCCGCGTCGACGGCAATGGGTTGACGAGCGGGATTACCAGCGACTTGATGGCCGGTTTTCGGTTCGTGTTCGTTGAGCAAAAGACGGTCTTGATGCTGATGCTGACGGCAACGTTGTACAGCGTCGGAATCAGTGCCTTCATTTTTCTGCTGCCGGTTTTTGCGAAAGAAGTCCTTGGAGTAGGACCGGTCCAACTCGGTTGGTTGTGGTCGGCTCTCGGCGTGGGGATGTTGCTGGCGTCGCTCGGGCTGACGTCGGTGACGCAGGGAGATGTTTCGTGGCGCCTGCGGTTTATGTCGGGCGCGTTAGCGATCGGCGGGCTTGCGGTCGCAGCGCTTGGGTTCCTTGATGCTCCCGTCGCTGCAGGAGTATTGATCGCAGTGATCGGAGGAAGCACGGCCATGTTTACCCCGCTGGTGTGGACCATGCTTCAGGAGTTGACGCCGACGCATCTCCTCGGTCGAGTCTTTACGAGCTTTGCCACAGGAGGGATGGCCGCATCGATGGCCGGAATGGCCGGTTTTGGATGGGCGGCTGATGCGATTGGTCCGGCAACGTGCCTTGGAGGTATTAGCCTCATCCTGCTCATGACTGCTGCGAGTGCGTGGTTGTTCAGCTTCTACAAGTCGCACGCACAAAATCTGGTCGTTCCCTCTCCGGGTTCTTTAGCCGCGTAACCCATCGTTTCTGCTTCTCGCGACAAAGACCGCAACGTGATTGTCCGCAGCCCCCCTGAGATTCAGGGGGGCTGTGCGCTCTGCGCAGATGACAGGGAACCAACCACAAGTTACAATGCACTGGCGCATCCGAGGGAATACGAATTTATCGGGAGGATTTTACGCATGGCCATATTAGCTCGAGCACCGATGGTGTTGAGCGTCGGTATGTTCTTGGTGACGGCGCTCGGTCCCTATCCTGTGTTCTCTGAGCCACAAGAAAAAGAAGCTGTGCCGGAAAAACCTTCTCCGCAAGCACCGTCTGTTTCTGAAGGGCAACCCAGCCTACCCAAAGCCTCGACGGAGCCAAAACCACAGCCAGCTCCCCCCACAAAAGCAGACTCGTCGATGGATCACAAAGAACCCACACCGGAGAAACCTGCCTCACGTCAGCCGCAGGTTCCTTCTGTTTCCGACGGTCAATCTGCTCCGCTCAAACCATCCACGGAAACCAAACCACAGCCACAACCAACTCCCGCGACAAAAGCAGACTCGTCGACGGATCACAAAGAACCCACATCGGAGAAACCTGCCTCACGTCAGCCGCAGGCTCCGCCTGTTTCCGACGGTCATGCTGCTCCACCCAAACCATCCACGGAAACTAAACCACAGCCACAACCGACCCCCGCGACAAAAGCAGACTCGTCCACCGATCGCAAGGAGCCCGCACCAGAGAAGCAAGGTTCGCGCGTGCAACCGCCTGCGCCTGCTTCCGACGGCCACGCGACTCCGCACAAACCAGCCCCGGAACCCAAGCCGCAGACTCCACCCGCTCCTCCGGTAAAAGGTGACATACCGCCGCCTTCGTCCGAGGCGGAAATCAAAGAAAAAGAATCCGGCAGAAAGACCTTGGGTTCGTTGATTCTCTCAGTCAAACTTGCGCTCATGGGAGATGCTAGATTGTTCCGTTACGAGATTGAGGTGGAGGATGAAAAACAAACGGTGACGTTGAGCGGACGGGTATCGAGTGACGATGAGAAGGCCGCCGTTGTGGAGGTCGCTCAGGCTGTTCAGGGTGTGAAGACCGTCATCAATAAACTTGTCGTGGAAAAAGACTTGGCAAAGACATTGCTGAAGAAGCAAGATGAGGTCGTTACCTCCCTGATCAAAGAACGCTTCGCGAAGAGCGCCACCTTGAAGGCCGCAAATTTTGAGGTGAAAACGGAGGACGGCGTGGTCCAGCTCTACGGAACCGTGCGTTTCCAAGTCCTCGCCCTGGAAGCGGCAGAGGCCGCCCGTCAGGTACCGGGGGTCCGTGCAGTGAACACTGAGAAGATACGGCTGGAGGGCGAGAGCTGATGCAGGGCCGCTCCGGCCCCTTGGCCTGTTCTACGCCTTCAGCAGAGGATGCAGAGGATCGCTCCATTGCGTCTCGTCCGCTTCTCCTGACTCGTGATTTCGGACTGGTCTGGTGGGGGCAACTCATTTCGCAGATCGGCGATGGTGTTTCCAGACTTGCCCTCTTGTGGTTCGTCTATGCAGTCACTGGATCCCCCCTCAAGACCTCTGTGATTGGCCTGTTACAGACGATTCCCCCGATTGTTCTTGGACCGATCATCGGCGTCTATGTCGATCGGTTTCCGAAGAAAGTCCTGCTGATCACAAGCGATGTGCTGCGCGCGGTCTTGCTTGGGCTGATTCCCTGCCTCATCCCTGTGGAATCGTTTACCGTTTCGGTGTTGTTTGTTCTGGTGTTTCTCCACGCTATCTCCACGGCGGTATTTGGGCCAGCGATGACGGCTGCCATCCCGGAGTTTGTCCCCAAAAAACAATTCACCGCCGCCAATGCGCTTCTTCAAGGCACAACGAGTCTCGGTATTATTTTTGGACCGGCGTTGAGCGGTCTCGGTATTGCCGCGTACGGATCCCAAGAGGTGCTCTGTATCAACGCCGCGACGTATCTGATCTCTGCCGCCTGTCTCCTGCTGGTTCGGTTTTCCACATCTGCCGCAAGTGCCCCCGCGAAGGCGTCTGCCTCGACCATGCTGCAGGATCTGATCGAAGGGTTTCGTTATGGCGTGGTCACGAAACCGGTCTTGCTGCTTCTCACCGGTACGGCTGCGCTCTATACATTCGGCACGAGCGCATTGACGGCTCTCTTTCCGGTATTCGCCAGGAAGATGCTCGGGCTAGGACCGGTCGAGGTTGGGTATTTATGGTCGGCCCTTGGCGTTGGATTGCTCCTGACATCGATCGGACTGTTGTGGGTGACGGACTGGACGGTCAAGGATCGTATGCGGCTGATCATCGCTGCGAGTGTGTTGAGCGGTCTCGCCCTGAGCAGCCTGATATGGACGCCTGATCCGTATGTCGCCGGCTTGGTAATGGGCCTGATCGGGTGTGGAATGGGCGTGTTTACTCCGATTGCATGGGGGATCATTCAAGAGATGGCGCCAAGCCATATGATCGGTCGAGTCTTAGGACTCTACGGGACAGGCGCCATGACCGCCGCCATCGGAGGGATTTCTGCCTTTGGTTGGATCACGGAACATCACGGCTCGGAAACCAGTGTGCTCGGGATCGGTCTTATGTTATTGATCACAGGGCTTGTGGCCGCACGGATGAGTCGAGCGAGTGACAAATTCGAAGGGAACCATTCATGAACGATGTGATTCGATGGAACAATCAATTTTATATCCGTGCGGAATCCTCTCTGGCGGACGACCGGACGGAAGTCTTAAAACAAGGTGAAACTTTTGCGGTGTTCGATCGACACGGTGATATTCATGAAGTGTTGCCAGGACCGCAAGGCCTCTATCATGAAGGGACACGATTCCTTTCTCGATTCGAGCTGTCCCTCGGTCCGTATCAACCGATGCTGCTCAGTGCATCAGTTAAGGAAGATAATGCCCTGTTTACGGTCGATGTGACCAATACAGACTTTACGCTGGACGGAAAGAATCCTGTGCCACGCGGAACGCTCCATCTGTGCCGGACGCGCTTTCTGTGGAATGGGGTCTGGCATGAGCGTATCCGTGTTCAGAACTATGGAATGGTAAAACTTCCCATCTCGCTCACGCTCACAATTGATGCGGATTTCGCCGATCTCTTCGAAGCTCGAGGCCATCGTCGGCCTCGTCGTGGACGACGGCTCATCACGATTCGCTCCAAATCCGGATTGGTGTTCGGATACAAAGGGCTGGATGAGACGATCCGTCGAACGCATGTCCGATGCGCTCCGGCGCCGAAACGAGTGACGGCGAAGGGGTTCAATATTGAAGCGAATATTCCCTCTCAGACCGCGAGGACCTGGGAGATCGCCGTGTCTTGCGAAATCGAGCCGAAACGGAATCGGGTTGCTCTCTCCTATGATCACGCTCAGCGCGAGGCCGACCATTTGTTGAAGAAATCCAAAGCTCACGATGCTCATGTGTATACCTCAAATGAACAATTCAATGACTGGTTGAACCGATCAATTGCCGATTTGCACATGCTGATCTCCGAGACGCCGCAAGGGTCGTATCCCTATGCAGGAGTCCCGTGGTTCAGCGTCCCGTTCGGTCGAGACGGGATCATTACCGCGCTGCAGATGCTCTGGATGAATCCTGCGCCTGCGCGAGGGGTCCTCGGGTATCTGGCTGCGACGCAGGCCACGGAGGATCGTCCGGAACAAGATGCGGAGGTCGGGAAAATCCTGCATGAAACACGGCAAGGAGAGATGGCGGCGCTTGGAGAAATCCCATTCGGGAAATATTATGGGAGTGTCGATGCGACTCCGCTATTCGTCGTTCTGGCGGGGGCTTACTACGAGCGTAGCGGCGACCTTCGTTTCTTGAACAGGCTGTGGCCTCATATTCAGCAAGCGTTGCGATGGATTGATCGGTACGGAGATCCGACAGGCACCGGCTTTACGACCTATGCGCGGCAGTCTCCGACGGGGCTGGTCCACCAGGGATGGAAAGACTCGTATGACTCGATCTTTCACGCCGACGGAACAGCCGCAGAGGGGCCGATTGTGCTCTGCGAGGTGCAGGCGTACGTCTTTCGAGCCAAACGAGCGGCGGCGGGCCTCGCGAGAGTGATGGGGGAGACCGATCATGCCGATCGCTTGGAGGACGAAGCCGAGTCGCTTCGCGCGAGGTTTGAACGAGCCTTTTGGCGAGACGAGCTCAACTCCTATGCTCTGGCCTTGGATGGGAAAGGCCGCCCGTGTTGCGTCCGTTCGTCGAACGCGGGCCATTGTCTATATGGCGGCATTGCAGGCAAGGAGCGTGGAGTGCGTACGGCGCGTACGTTATTGCGCGAGGAGTTTTTCAGTGGATGGGGCATCCGAACTATTGCGACGTCGGAGGCCCGGTATAATCCGATGTCGTACCATAATGGGTCGGTCTGGCCTCATGACAATGCTATTATTGCGGCTGGCATGGCTGCCTATGGCTATCAGCAAGGCGCCATGAAGATTTTGACCGGACTCTTCGACGCCAGCTTGTTCCTCGATCTCCATCGGCAGCCGGAATTATTTTGTGGATTCTCACGGCGTCCTGGGGAAAGTCCGACCCTCTATCCGACGGCTTGTTCGCCTCAAGCCTGGGCAGCAGGAGCCGGTTTCCAAACGCTTCAAGCCTGTCTGGGACTCCAGATCGACGCGCCTCGGCGCCTCGTGAGTTTCAACCGTCCGGTGCTCCCGCCGTTTCTTGAGCGAGTCCAGATTCGAAACCTTTCGGTTGGAGCCGCGAAACTTGACCTCGTGCTCGATCGTCACGAAAGCGAGGTGGCAGTCAGAGTGGCTCGTCGAGTGGGCGATGTTGAGGTCGTGCTCACCGTCTAGGTGGAGTTTCATCAGGCCTATCCGTAGTTCGGCGCCATCCCTGTTACAGGGGATGGCGCGTCATCTTCACGAGCCCTTTCAGGGATCCATGCACGAGTGGAATGATGAGCGACGACACACGTCATGCGCGGATGAGTAGTCGGTCGTTTTTTCAACCGCTTGTCGAGCCTTTCCAAGCGTTTTTCCACGCAGAGGCTGCCGGCGGTGTTCTTTTGCTTGCGGCGACAGTCGTCGCGATGGGGTGGGCGAATTCTCCTTG
Organism: uncultured Nitrospira sp.; assembly: GCA_964430555.1. Classification (GTDB taxonomy): domain Bacteria; phylum Nitrospirota; class Nitrospiria; order Nitrospirales; family Nitrospiraceae; genus Nitrospira_D. Next base: position 13,328 of record CAYSFU010000064.1, read on the forward strand.
GGCAGGAACCTACGAAGAGTTGTGGACTACTCCCGTCACCGTGGCCTTTGGCGAGCGCTTGCTGAGGAAAACCTTGCTGGAATGGATCAACGACGGCTTGATGGCCATGTTTTTCTTCGTCATCGGGCTGGAAATAAAGCGGGAAATCCTAGTCGGAGAATTGGCGACCTGGAAGCAAGCCGCTCTCCCGCTGGCTGCCGCAGTGGGTGGGTCCGTTCTTCCGGCGCTGCTCTATGCGGTATTCAATATTGGTTCGGATGGGGCACAAGGCTGGGGTATGCCGATGGCGACCGATATCGCCTTCTCGTTAGGGATTCTCTCGCTGTTGGGGGCTCGTGTTCCGTTGGCGCTGAAAGTATTTTTGACCGCCTTAGCCATTGCGGACGATCTCATGGCGGTCTTGGTGATTGCGTTGTTCTACACGTCGACCATTTCCTGGGGGAGCCTGGCGACCGGGGCGATCTTCTTCATCCTGCTGATCGGCGCAAATTGGGCGGGCATTCGGCATCCGCTTGTGTATTCCATCCTGGGGATCGGGGGACTCTGGTTTGCCTTTCTCCTATCCGGTGTTCACGCGACTATCGCGGGCGTACTTGCGGCCATGACGATTCCGGCCCGTCCGCGGCTGACCGAGCTCGAGTTTCTTGAGAAAGGCCGAGCGCTCCTCACTCGGTTTGAGCAGGTTATGTTGCCGGATCAACCGTCCTTGGCCAACAAGGAACGACATCGTATTGCTCGGCGCATGAAAAACATCGTGACTCACGTCGAGACGCCATTGCAGCAATTAGAGTATATCCTCCATCCATGGGTGACGATCGTGATCATGCCGGTATTTGCCTTGGCCAATGCCGGAGTGATGCTCCACTCGAATATTCTGACGACCCTACTCAATCCGGTGGTCTATGGGGTATGTCTCGGGCTTCTCATCGGCAAACCCTTGGGAATTCTACTGTCGACATGGATTGCGATACGCTGCGGCATGGCGGATCTTCCCGACGGCGTCTCATGGTCCCAATTGGGGGCGGTCGGTGTCCTGGCAGGGATCGGCTTCACGATGTCGCTGTTCATTTCAGACTTGGCCTTTGGCCATGGTCCGTTGCTGTTGTCGGCCAAAGCGGGCATTCTTCTCGCCTCGCTGCTGGCGGGCGTGACAGGGTGGTTGTGGCTTAAGCAGAGCCTCACGGTCCGATGACAGGAATCGTGATCGTCGGCTTAGGATGCAGCCACGCGCTGCTTCTAATCAATGGGGTTTAAAATGACCAGGACGTCTCCCCTCTGGAATTGCAAACCGGCATGAATGTCTCTCACGGAAAGAATCGTGTTTCCACGATAGACTCTGAGCACGAAGGACGGTTTGAGCTCTTCAGCGGTTTTTCCGACTTCCTCGTCCTGAACCGCTCGTTCGGTCAGATTGACTCGCCCGCCGACCGTCAACAGATCTTCAAGATATTGAACCATATGTGATTGATCGACCGCAGCGGCCAGCGCGTATCCGCCGAACGTGGATGGGGCGACCACGCTGGCGGCTCCGCCTTGCCGAAACAGCTTGATATTTTCCTCTTCTTTCGCGCTGACGATGATGTATGCGGCAGGGTTCAGATACCGTGCTGTGAGGAGAATCAAGACGCTCGTGTCGTCTCGACCCGCTGCGATGATGAGAGCTTTGGCCTTCTCAATGACGGCGTCCTGCAACGTTGTTTCCTGAGTGCAATTGCCTTGAATCGCGATCACTCCGCAGCCAGTGGCTGCGCGCGCCCTGTTCTCGTCATGTTCGAGCACGACGATCTTTGCCGGGTTGGTTCCTTTTGCCAAGAGTTCTTTCACGGCTGCGGCTCCCGTATTTCCAAATCCGCAGACGATGATATGTTCGTGAAGATCAGCCTTCACCGTAGCCATACGGTAGTCCTCCATGTAACGACGAATGACGAGCTGATAGGCTGTGCCTAAAAACAAAAGCCAGATGGCGATCCGCACCGGTGTGATCACCAGGGCATCGATGAGTCTGGACCGAGACGTCACCGGCGTGATGTCGCCGTATCCCACCGTACTGATCGTGATCATCGTGAAATAGACGACGTCGCTGAACGACATCTCTCCATCGTGGTGATCGACCAATCCATCACGATCAAACCACATGACGGTGATGACGACACAGATGAGCACGGCGACGGTCCCTAGTCGCCACAGCAGTTGTCTGATCGGGAGCAAGTCAGCCGGTGTATGAAGAATGCGCGCCGTACTCGGTCGATGGGTTGGCAGTTGCATGCGGTCGCCTACAGTAACAATCTGCGGCAGATGAGTCAAAGTCGAAACAGGAATGTCGAAGCCGAGCGGTTCATATGATCAATGTCGTCAGTGAGGCTGTCATTGTTTCGTTTAGAGCGGTCGTTGTCAGCAAGACGCCCCGCGACTCTCTCAGCTCAACTACGACGTTGCGTACGCTCGTGTTACGTCATGCCTTCTCATCGTGTGATCGCGAGAATCATCGAAAAGAGAAGCAGATGTTGATCTCGCGCAATACCCGGCACCTGTGGCGAAAGGTCTCTTCCAGAAAAGAAGCCACCCCCTATGCCAGTCGATTCGTCGTACCGGTACTCCATCCGGAGTAACGCTGATTGCCAGGAGTGGGTCCACTTGTATTCGAGGGTGGTGGTCACGGCCTTCAAGAGTTGCTCAGACCCGGTCAGTCTGCCATTGCGGTCCCAATAAAATTCTGGGCGTAGGGCTAGACTCCAAGGCCCGTGGACGTTCCAGTGGGCATACAGCGCTCCGCCCGTCCAGAAGGTACGAGGGTGGCCGGAACGCTCTGCGGCGTTTTCCGTACCGATATCGTACGCCACGGCCAGGGTCAGCGGACCGTCTTTCCATTCGATGATGCTGTCGGAGAACACTCGCCAAAACTCGATGGCCGTGTTGGACTGGTCCGGGCCATAGTACAAGTTTTGTATGAATGTCAGGCGGGTGCTGGGTGTCCAGACCACCTGAGTGCCATAACTTGGTTGATTGTTGATATGAGACAGATAGTTGTAGCCATTCAGGATATAGAGCCCGGCCTGCATCGACGGATTGATCGTATAGGTCGCGCCAAGACCGAACATGAAGTAGGGCGCATTATCGGCCATATAGGACCGCGTATAATTGAGATTATTTTTGGCGTAGATCGACTGATAGCCGATGTAGCTGTTGAACAATCCTGCCGTCAGTGTGAGGCCATTGCCGACCGGGGCGAGATACGACACATTGGCTCGGGACACGTGTCGCAAGCTGTCGGCTCCGGTCAGCGGCTTGTCGCGTCCAGGTATCGACGCGGGGACAAGCCCCTCAGTATCATCGCCTCCTTGAACGCCGATCTCCAGCCCAAACCGAGATTCGGGCGTCGGAGTCTTGCGGACATACGCCATGGCCATATTGAGAACAGGCTCATTGACCTGCACGGTGGTGGTCTTGCTCCGCCAACGGTTCTCTTGAGGAAAATTGAAGTCGATGGCATAGGCGCTATCGAGAATGCCTCCGTAGTGCCAGCTGCCCGTATTCGATCGCGACTCTTCAGCAAAGGTCAGCACAGGGATCATGCAAAGAATCAACGGGGAGATCCCCAAGACGATTCCGGCTCTCATGGTTTGGTCGACGGCGACGAGGTGACAACGGTCAGCGTGCCGTCCTTGATGTGAATATCGCGTTGCGCATACGGGACCTCGACTCCATGCTCGCGGAATTTCCGACTGATGGCGTAATTCAACTCACTTCTGAGGACACCGGGACGATCCGTATAGTCGCGCGTCCACACCCTCAAAATGAAGTGTAGAGAGCTCTCCCCAAACTCATGAAACAGGACGTCGGGCTTAGCGTCTTTCAGGACTCCGCTGTGACTTGTCGCCACTTCCAGCAATAGTGTTCGCACGCGCTCAGGGTTTTCACGATGAGACACATTGACCGGAAAATTGAATCGGACGTTTCGTGTCGTATAGCTCCAATTGGTGACCTTGGAGGAGACGAATTCTGAATTGGGAATAATGATTGCGATGTTGTCATTGGTGACGACGGTGGTAGCGCGTGCAGCGATATTGACCACGTCCCCGGTCACATGCCCCACTTCGATGCGATCGCCGATTTTGATGGGGCGCTCAAAAAGGATGATCAGGCCACTGACGAAATTGCTAATGATGGTTTGCAAGCCGAATCCGACGCCGATACCCAGTCCGCCGGCCAGTATGGTAATCGTGCTCAGATCGATTCCGACCGTTTGGATGATCACGATAAAGCCGATCGTCACAATCGCATTGCGAACGATCGTGCCTGTGGCTTGCCGGATGCCGATGTCGATTCGGCTGTTGGCGAGCAACGTCAACACAATCCAGTCCTTGAGTTTTTTCGTTAGCCATAACAACAGGCCAAACAGGAGAACCAGGTATAACAGCGTCCAGAGTGTGACCGGGGTTGTTCCGGCGCTGAAGAGCGGAATGTTCAACCATCCTCTGACCGACTCCCATCCCTCAAGCAGCATGTTCATCTGTGTCTCCCATGATTCTGTCGGCACCTGTCTCGTACCGATACCCGCATGGCCTGTCGATGTCTGCTCTGAGTTACACAGCGCGAAAGGGCCAGAAGACCGGGATTAATACGGTCGCTAACAGCCAGAATATGATGTTCAAGGGCGCTCCGACACGAACAAAATCCGAAAACTTGTACTGACCGGGGCCATAGATCAGCGTGTTCGTTTGATAGCCCACCGGAGTCATGAAACTCGCGGAGGCCGCGAAGGTGATCGCCATCAAGAACGGACGAGGGTCCAAGTCCAGCGACTGCGCCGCGGTAATGGCAATGGGCGTGAGGAGCGCGGCCGTAGCGTTGTTCGACATGGTCTCCGTGAGTAACGATGTCACCAAGTAAAATGCCGACACGAGTGCGACCGGTCCCCACACTCCCACGGTGGCGATCAGCCAAGTAGCCAGCAACGAGGCGGTTCCCGTCTTTTCCAGGGCGATTCCCAGCGTGAGGACACCGGCCAATAGAAAAATGATTCTCCACTCGACCGCCTCATAGGCCTCCTCCATGGTCAGGCAGCCGGTCAAGACGAGAAGGCCGCATCCGGCAATTGCGCTCACGACGATGGGGACCAGATTCAACGCGGCCGCTCCAACCACGCCGATCACGATGGATAATGCAATGGGGAGCTTTTGGCTTCGAAACGCCGGCAGTATGTCGGAGATCATCACAAACGCGGGGCTGTCACGAACGCGAGACAGCGAATCCTCCCGCACTTTGATCAGCAGTGCATCGCCTCCGCGTAAGATGCGAGTGTTCAAGTTATCATGGAACACGGTTCCATTCTGTCGGATGGCCAGGACGGTTGCGCCGAAATTATCGCGGAACCGGATTCCTTTCACGGATCTTCCATCCAGGACGGAATAGGGAGCAATGACCGCCTCGATCAGTTGTGTGTGACTGGATTCCAAGTCTTTATCGCGCCACTTCACGTCCGGTTGCAGGGCGATCCCGACTCGCTCCTCCAGGCGTTTGATCTGGGCGACGTTACAGCGGACGAGCAATACGTCCCCTGCCTGCAACACAGTGAGAGGGTCCGGAGACAGAAGTTTCCCGGCGCCGCGGCGAACTTCAAGAATATCCAGCTCGATGTCTTTTCCCAATGGACAGTCGGCAATCGTCGTGCCGACAGAGGCTGCATCGGGGAGCAGGACGATCTCCGTGAGGTAGTCATTCATGTCGAAGCGCTGAGTCAAGTCGCCGGAGGCTCGTCGATCCGGTATGAGGCGCAAGCCGACCGCCAGCATATACAGAGTCCCAGAGGCAAAGAAGACCACGCCGAGCGGTGTCATTTCGAACATGCCGAGCCCTGGTTGCCCATATCGCTCTGCGATGGAACTGACGAGAATATTGGTCGAGGTGCCGATCAGTGTGCAGACACCGCCGAACATGGAGGCGAAGGACAGCGGCATGAGGAGCTTCGAGGGACCGACTCGGGCCTCATGGGCCATGCCGATGACGACCGGCATCAGCATGGCCACGGCAGCGGTGTTGTTGATGAATGCGGAGATGACACCAATGCTGATCATCATTGTCGGCAGCAGAATCGTCATGCCACGGCGGCTAAGCTTGCTGAGTCCCAAGCCGAGGCGATTCATGGCGCCACTCTTGAGGAGTCCGGCGCTGAGTACCAACATGGCACCGATTGTGACGGTCGCGGTGTTGCTGAATCCGGCCAGGCCTTCTTCCGGAGTAAGGATTCCGGTAAGAATCAGGACGGTGAGGATGAGCAGTCCCACCACATCCACAGGAAGCTTCTCGGTGACGAAGAGAATCACCGCAGCGACCATGACGAGGAGCACACATCCCATTTCAAAAGACATATGATAAGTCCCGTTCGATGGAGCGTTTATCCGCCTGATGAATATTACAGGGTTTGTATCGGACTGACACGCATGATAGTACTCTCAAACGACAGGAATGTGGTCATCGCTGCGGGGTTCGGGGCGCTTTTTGTGAGATTGCTGCAGTCGTACGACAGTGGAGGCGGTAGCGCTGCATCCAGGCTGACTATGAACCTGCCTCGCCGTTGTCCGCCCCAATAGGCTGCGGATACCTCCCTCAGGTTATCGGATTCCTGCACGTGGCGGTTGAGGGCTATCCATGTGATCCTCGCCAGTGCCAGGATGAGGAATATGACGATTGTCATGGAAACGAGTGTGTCGATTGTCTGATCGAACAGGCTGCAGTCGATGAAATGCTGGGCAGCCGCCATCATGGCGTGGCGTTCTCTGGGGAGCGGTGGTCATGATTGGGTTGGTGCGCCCACGTTCCGAGGGGCATGATACGCAGGCCCAGTGGTTGGTACGCTTTCGGTATATATTGCTCGGGGAGAGTGGTTTTGTTGCCATCCCGCAGTTGGCTGTAGTGGGGAGACATAATTTCGATGCCTGCCTCGTTGAACGCGTCTTGAATATTCTGATGCAATTCACTGTAGATCATAGCCATCTGGTTCGGGGCGCCGGTGTAGGCATTGATCTCATAGGTGACGTAAAAGTCGTTCAGCGCGGTCTGGAGCACGAAGGGTTCTGGGTCCGACAGAACGTGCTTGGTGCCGGCGGCAGAATGTTTGAGCAACTCATGCACGGTGCGCCATGGGACATCGTACCCGATGGTGATCGTGGTATTGAGAATCAGCGGCGGCGGGCTCAATGAGGCCGAGCTATAGTTGACGATATGCGCGGAGAGGATCAACGAGTTGGGAATCGTGATATCGACGTTCTTGATGGTACGGATGCGTGTGACCAACAGCGTCTTCTCGGTAATGTCTCCCACAGTGTCAGCAATTTTGACTCGATCGCCAAGCTGGAAGGGGCGCATGTAGGTCAGCACGATTCCGGCAATCATGTTTCCGATCGCGGCAGCCGATCCGAGAGAGATCAGGAGTCCTAGGAACACGGAAATGCCGCGGAACCCCTCTGATTGTGAGCCAGGAATATAGGGAAAACAAGCGATTGACGCGAACACCAGTACGAGGAATCGAACGATGCCGTATGTCGGTTTGGCCCAATCTCGATGAAAGCCGGTAAAACTGATGGCTCCTCGCTCCACACCACGGAAGCAGAGCGCGAAGAGCTTGAGGATGTACCGAGTGACCAACACGATTATGACGATCGCAATGACGTTCGGAATGGAATCAGAGAAAACGCCGCCGATGACGGATACCGGCTTCAGGATGTACCCGAACAGTTCGGCGGAGAGCTGGCGACTCCAGGGGAAAAATCCAAGCACGGAGGAGGCATAAAAGTAGATCAGAAACGCGAAAGCCAGCAGACGCACGACCTGGAGCACGCCCAGAAGCCCTTCGGTCAGCTGTTCTGCCGAGAGGAGCTCGACCCGTTGAATCTTGAAGGTCGGTAGTGCGGTTTGCCCCCATCTGGAGATCCAGTCACTTGTCCGAGGGAACAGTTGCTGCAAAATTTTGAGCGCAGCCAGAAAGAAGCCTGTGGCGATCAGAGACAGGCACAGCCCGATAAAAAACGATGCCAGATCCGAGCGAAGGCCCTGCATCTCTTCAAGCGGGGTCGCGAGCGCATCGAACGCCTGCATTTCCAGATGATGGCCCAAGGGGAAGAAGCCCAAGACGAAATGGAGATAGGCAAAGGAGGCAACAAGGGTCAAAACCGTCCGAACCGCTCGGCTCACAAATATCAGGAGATCAGTGAGGTGATCCGTGGACAGCAGTTCAACGCCTCGAATCGAGATTCCTCGCAGTCGCGTGCCTCGCCAGGATTCCAACGCCTGATAGAGCCTGGGAAACCCGAAGGTGAAGGCGACCAGTAAGCTGAACAGGATCGCAAAGGCGACGACGGCGGAGATCAATTCTTGGAAGCTGATCGTCGGGGTTGAGTCGGCCGACTGAACTGCCTGAGCTGCAACGAGCGCTTCTCGTATTCGGTCTGCGTAGTCTTCCGCAAGTTCATGACGAGTGCGCCCAAGTGTGTTGGCTTCAGCTTCCGTCACGACGAGCAGGATCTCGTCCCTCGTCGCGATATAGGAAGTCTGTTCATAGTCTTGGACCGCCACTTCTATGATGGTCGAAACCGGTGTTTTCGACAATCTCTCCAACCGCTTCTCGATGGCTGTCGCCCGTGAGGGCGCATCGAAGTGACCCAGTCCGGTCTGGATCGTAAATAAGGTTCGATCCTGAAGCCGAACCGGCGCGCCCGGCGCTGCCGTCGCAGGTTCGGCAAAGGCCGGTATTGTCGTCATTCCGGAAATCCAACAGAACGCGAGCAGTGCGCCCAGATAGATATGTCTCTGCTGTGAATGCGCCACAGGGCGATTTGGAGTCATCCGTGATCTGTACTTCGAATTAATGGAAAATGGCAGGACATTGTCCCACGTATCACATGGTTGTGCCAGAGGCGGGTGGCTGTAGGGCTCAATGTCATCCCGCTAGAGCCTATTGCCGAAGGGATGGAGGCAAGGGACAAATGTCTGCCTGGCCGGCGTCATCAAGCAATCCCTCCCATGCAGAAGGTGATGGGTCAATCTACTGAATTCCGTTTGTCCCGTGATTTGTATGGTCTTGATCGAAAGCCGGTGATGTCGTGGCAGGGACCTCAGGCTCGGGCGTCTCTCACGATCAGGATCGAGCAAGGGGCATGTCTCAGCAGACTTTCGGACACACTGCCGAGATAGAGCCGCTCGCTCTTCGTCAAATCACGGGAGCCGATCATCAGGAGCTGATCATCGCTCGCCTCGATATGCTTCACGATGGTGTCGATCACGTGGCCCATGTGGACCTGTGTGATAACCGAAAATCCATTTTTGATGAACTCATTCCGTAGGGTATTGACCAACCTGGTGGCACGCTCCATGACGGGTCTTTTCAATTCGGCCAGCTGCAATTCAGAGAGATAGCGTGCCGCGAAGTCCGTTACAGGACTGTCCACTGAAGTCAGAATCGTGACGGTGGCGGATTTCGGTACGATACGGGATCGAAGAAAGCGGGCGGCGGCGCGTGATGGTCTGGAGTCGTCCACGGCGAAGGTAACGCGGAGCAGTGCGGTCAGTGGCTGTTTCACGACCAACAGGGGGCAGGGAGCCGTGGCCGCCACCTGTCGAGAGACGCTCCCTAGCAAGAATCCTTGAATGTCGCTCAGGCCGCGCGACCCCATGAGGATGAGATCAGTCTTCAGCCGCCGAGCCATTCGTGCAATGGTATGGGCGATCGGACCATGCGTGAGGATCGTCTGGAATTTCGTCCGTGGTCCGGTTGCAGCCTGTCCGAGGGCGAGTCGGGCCGATCGGACGGCATCGCGCAACACGATGGTACCGGCCTTCTCCATAGCGGCCAGGGCACGTTTCGCTGCAACGGGGTTTTTATTCGTGGCGGATTTGAGTGCAGGCTGATCGATAACGTGTAAGAGTACCACCTGCTCAGGTTCTCGACCGGCCAGAACTCCAAGCGCCTGGATTCCCCACTGCGAATGTTCTGATCCATCGACCGTGCATATGATCCGCATAACAGGCTTCCTTCCATGCCATCTGTGACTTCTGAGAAACCGTTGCGAGTCTCAGTTCTGCATCGACTGTGTCTGTGCCATAGGAAAAGATAGAGGAAGAGTCGGCCGATTACCAAGGAATTCTGGAGAGAAGTCGTTCATCGACAGAAGGATCTATTGAGGCGTTTTACGGCAGGGACAGTTCGTCTTCTGTGGTGATACGCATCAGTCGGCTGTTCTGTGGTTTCCGAACATCAGAATGATCTGATATCGTATGCGGATGCATTGCCGCAACGACTCGTTGCATGGGTGAGAGACGACGAAGCCCCGGATGACCACGTAGTCATGATGCCAAACGAGCTAAGCGTTCACATCATCGGCCAGGTTGTTTGAGCGACGGCGTGCAACGCGTGGTCGGCGCGAGAGAAAATAATGATATGGTGCCAGCCAAGGAGGACGAGATGACATTGATGACATCCGTGCA
>CAYSFU010000065.1:0-23591 GCA_964430555.1 uncultured Nitrospira sp.
TCTCGCCCGTTCTCGGTCGCCTCGGCGTGCGCCTCTGGTTGTGGTGCTGAATATGGTATTCCAAATAACCCAAGAGTCAACCGCTAATAGATCAGCTCTTTCTTGAGAAGCGATGGTGTAAAAATAGAACTATTCCCACGCAAATTAATGCTGCTGCAATCGTGTTAATAACGAGAAGGATCGAGATTTGATATTGTGATCGCCAATCAGACACAATTTTACTTATTACCGCTGCGCCAAGGATGATAGGTAAAATCAGGTTGTATATCCACCAAACCATACCTGACAACATGCTGCTTTTACCTCTGTAAAACTTGCCTTCACGAGTAAATAAATGACTGCCAAAAGTATTGTTGAGTGAATCTTCAAGCTGGTGAATATAGTCGTAGTGAAGCTCGACGTTTACAACTGCAAGAAAGTATTTAAATACTAAGGCTACTAGGATTATCCAAATTAGTGTTGTTATGAGCAGCATATCAGGGGGTGATTGAACTCCCAATTGCTTTGCAATAACTGCTCCAATTGTGCTGTCCGCATCCTTGGGCGAGAACAGCTGGAACAGCTGTATTCCAGCTGTTCCAAATACAGCGATGAGTAGCCTGTCGCGTGATTTTTTGTAGATTATGAGTTGTGCAAAGGAATCTTTATAGTGATCGTTGAGTATTTGGAGCTTTGATTCTTCACTCACCGATGTTTGCATGCTGTTGGTTATGCGGCGTTTAGTGCTCGGACGATAGGGTCGTGGTCGAATGCCATTGCCCATGACGCATTTGCGTTGAGCAATTCCTCTGGTGATTCGTAGCTTCTGTCGATCTTTACGGCTACCAGCTTGTTTTTGTGCTCTTTGCTGCGGGCGATTTCGAAGTTGATCCAATTCTTATACCCAATAAGCTTTGCGTGCCTATGTTGTTTGTTGGCTTCTTTGCCTATGATTACCAACGTGTGTGTGGAGTTGTTGATCTTGGCTGTGAGTGCTGCTTTGACTCGGCCAACATCATTGCTGTCGATCTCGGTAGGAGTAGCATCTGCGAATACAAATTCGAAATCTGGGTGAGCATGCCACGCTTCCAGCAAAAACTTATAACGCTTATCGTTCTCGTAATCGAAGCTTACAAATACTTTCTTCATAGTAATTTTCTGTGTAAGAGAGCAACTGCCTTACGTAGGACAAATTTTAGCACGAATGTTCTGTATTCATGATCATCTGGAAAAATGCTTACCCTTTGCAATCAGTTAGATCATTACTTTTGCTGAGCATTTGCTATTTGTGTAGTTTCAAATTCCATTTGAAGCACTGGCGGATTGTGGTTTGCTGGTGGTGCCTGTGATTGCTGGCTATTCTCTTGATACCCGATGCCGGTAAAGTGACAATTTGGATCATTGCCTTTAATTGGACTAGCATCCCAGACCAATCGTTTCTTGTGGTCTCTCGCTAAGACGATGGTGACTGGAACATAGCCAACTCCATCGTGGATCTCTCCAACATAGATTGAATTCTTGATAATGGCTTTCTCGTCACCTAGAACAACTACTAGTTTGCAACTGCAATCTGGCTTGTCGCAGCCAGGGCAGGGGGCTTTGGGTTGCTCGATGGGCTTGAGCCGACCGATTACCCAAAGCCGCTTTTTACGGTGGGTGGCTTTTAGCAATTCATCATGTTTGTCTTCCGGAATCTCCCAAGCTTTGGTGGTGTATTTGAGGGTTTCGCGCACTCCTTCATCTGCGTTAGTCGGGGCACGAATGTCCACAATGACCCCTTCGCCTTTGGTTGCCCAGTCCCACAAGGTCGAAAGCACAATTTGGGGTAGATAGCGCATAGACACGATTAGGTGCCGGTGGACGTGCCAGCCGTCAGGGTTTTGCCAGTCTGTGACGACTTGCCCTAGTTGATACAGCAGGTTGGCCAATGGATACCCGTAGCGGGCTTCTAGAGGCCTTAGGAGGGTGATTAACTGGCTGATGCGGTCGCAAATGCCCTCAGTGTCGGTAAGTGAGCGTTTGGCGGCGTTCACGCGCTTCTGCTCTTCTTGGGGGAGTCCTAGTTTGGCAATCTTACGCAGGATGGTGTTGGCCTTGCTCATTTTGCCGTAGGTAATTTCTAGTGATGACAAACCGGCAAAGAGTTGGCGCATCTTGAACGATTTGCCTTTCTTGGTCTCGTATCTGGCGCAGTATTTCAGCCATGAATCAGTAGACCGTAACCATTGATCGGCTTTCTCTTGGGTGAGTTGGTTCTTAGCGACTAGGTAATTTAGTTTCTTCTCTACCTTGCGCCGAATTTTATTTCTGTTGTTCTTGCCTATGCGAATGTCGAGCAGTCGCCTAAAGCTTTTATCTAGTGTGTTTAGGCGTTCGGCCAAGTCTTCACCGTTTTTGATGGTGAGGGTCATGAGCTTGACATCGGGCAAGGCTTCGATGATGGGTGTCCAGCGCTCATGGATTTTGCCAGCGCGTTCCCGTTCGCAATCTGGGCAAAGAATGCTCTTACATTTGGTCGGCACAGCTTGATGGTGGCCACAGCCACGCTCAAGGGCAATGAATCCCGTGGGGCACTTAGGGGTCATTGCCTAGCCTCGCGCTATGAAGTTGTGCGTAGCGACGTTTTCCGTCCATGACACGAACTCTCAAACAAGCGCGAAAGCCTATAGCGGGGTTTAACCTTGCGCTAATAGACGCAGCGGTATAATCCCACCTATCTGTGAACTTGGGTGGCTTTCGAGCTTCACCTATTGCAATCCGTGGTGTTGGTAGCACTGCGGATTTGCGTTTTTCCAGTAACCTAGTTTGTTGTCGGTTGGTGTATCAGTTCAAGTTTGCTTTTGACAACAATAAGCGCAGACTGGCGCATGAATTCCATCAGGTCAAGATTGTGAGCGGTGGCAGCGGCTTTGATCGTGTTGTATTCACTGAGGGGGAGTTTGACCGTGAGCTTTTTGCGTTCACCCTTGGAGCGTCTTCCCCTGCGTGGCACTTGTTGTGTCGTCATTTCGTGCGCACGATTATATACACATCTCTTGTCTTTGCCTGTTCCCCGGTTCCCGCCGTTCCCCGTTCCCCTGTTCCTGTGACCGGTCACCAGCATTTTGACGGCTCTTGGAGAGAGGTTGGGATATTTTTAGGGTGGGGAATAGGTCAATCTTGGGGCTGCATGCCCTCCAGCCAGCGTAGGCGGCGTTCTGGGGACACGGTAGGCTTCCAGCGTAGGCCGCCACTTTTGGCAGGCTCCAGAAGGCCTGAGGACGCAAAAAACTTAGCGCAGTCGGAATACATGGTGGCTTTACCCACCCATTCCGATCTGGATGGGGTTGGGAGTTTGGCAAAACGCACCAGCCGATCTAGGGGGACGCTTAGTGTTTGTGCTATGCCCTCTTCGTTGTAAACGCGAGTTTGAATTTCTGTTTGCTCAGCTTGTTGAAATCCAAATGCCTGATCTTTGCCATTGATGGTGAAGTGGGGGATGAACACTTTTTTGTGTCCTAGCTTAGCTACTTCGCCTGGACTTGCCCATGGCGTTGGGGTGGTGAGTTGGAATATTTTGGGCTGGCTGTTTCGCTTGGTCATGATTTGCTGGGCGACATTGATGCAAATGACAATGGTGGTGATGCCAAGCACATATGCCAAAATCATGGCGATGGCCATGTCTGCAATCTTGGTTTCTGATAAACCAGTCAGCAGTTGTGATGCCCGTTCATGCAAAAGCATGATGCTGCCAACCACTAATGCCATCCAAAAGGCTAAACTCCATGATCGTCGGTTCATGTTTGTCCCTCACTGTAGCGTCAGGATGTGTCCTGGCGTGTCATGACATTATATATGTAGTGTCATGACGTTATTTGGGGAATTTTTCTTGCGTCAGAACAAGTCAGGATGTGTCCTGACGCTAAAGTCCGGCTACACTGTGCCTCTATGCCGCAGGGAGACCAACAAAAGCCGACAAAGCCCTCAAAGGACGAAAAAATTGAGGTTCGTATTGATCCAGAACTTGCCAAGCAAGCCCGTGAGAAGGCTGAGGCTCATGGCTGGTCTCTTAGTTCTGTGATTCGGGCGCTGCTTGCTTTGTGGGTAGAAGAGGATGTGGTTCACTCGAAAGAAGTAGGCAAGCAGAATACTCGTGCACCTCGGTCAAAGAAGAAAAAGACGGAAGAGAAAAAATAGTCGTAACTTGATGGTATGCTGGTATCAACTTGACTCGTAACTATGGCCTTATACATTTCTACTTATGTTGGCGATGATTCAATATAGTAAAGGATGATTAATTATAGCAAGTCAAAGTGCTGGTAAGAAACTATTGAGCGTGTTTGACAGAATTGCTGGTGTTACTGTTAAACCAGTTGCTAATGCGATTGGAGAGGTTAGTTCCTTAAAGGTGAATGTAAAGCAGGGGGATGATATATTTGAAACGATTGGTAACCACATTAGGGCTATTCCTGAGATCCCTCAAATAGCTGCGACTTACACGTTTCATGGAATTGTTGGTGCAGTTAATGGTTTGAAAGATGGTATGGAGAATGGTATTTCAGGAACTGCAAGTGATAATGATGTTGATGATTAGTTAAGAATTTTTGACTCTTCTGAGTAAAGCGGGAAGCGTTATTCCAATGACCAACGGGAGGAGGAGTCTCTACGTCGGTAGCTGCAAAAAGTGTAATGTAAAGATTTCTCACTACGTTCGGAATGACAAATTTTCCGTTGAAGTCGGTCGAACCGAATTTTGTTAAAGAATTGACCCAGGCTCTGTAAAAACAGAGCCTTTTTATTTAGCTTGTGTCCGTATGTTAAGTGAAGAAAGATTCAGTTTTTAACGTTATTAAGCCGCTTTGATTGGTCTATCTTGATCTTCTTAGTTATATATCCAATCTAAAGCGAGATTTGATAGGTAGCTTTATGTTGCCCTTCTCTAGTTCACTGAGTCCATACCTTATAAAGAAGTTTATAAGGGCATTTCGTGCTACATTGTTGTCATCTGACGCTGCATTGAGCTGATTGAGTAACCCTGTCCGTATTCCAATACTGATACTGACACTAGGATCACCCGTAGCTGGTCGCCCTGGCTTGGCTAGTGGAATTGTTTTGGCTATTTTGGCTGCTTTGGTGGTTTTGGTTGGTGCAGGTGCAGGTGTTACTGGTGTGCCGGTAAGCAGTTCGTTTATTGATTTGCCTTTAGCCATTGGGTTACCTCTTTTGCTAGGGTTGCGAATTCATTTACACGTGGATTGTTTTTGTCCCACTCCTCAAGTGGAACACGCTGCAACATTGCTTCTGACACTTTAATGCTTCTGCCGATGGGTGAAAGCATTTTGTAGCCCATATTGCCAAGGGTTGTTGTTGCTTCTTGGTGGTGGGTATAACGCTGGTCGTAAAGGGTTGGGAGTATGGCAATGTGAGCCAAATTGACGGATGGCAGATCGTTTACATCCTTCACTAGCTCTAAAAATGGCATGATCTCTTTTAGATCGGTGCCTTGGGGCTGAATAGGGATAATGAGAGCGCTGGCAGCGACAAGGACATTGATGACTAATGCGTCTCGCTTGCCGACACTATCAGTGATAACGTAGTCGAATTGGTCTTGTATCCCTTCAAGGGCTTTTTTGAGTGCAAATGCCCCGGCTGCTTTCTCGCTTAAACGATTGCCAACTTCGATAAGCTGGCGGTTACTAGTAATGATGGCCAGATGTTCGGATATTTGTGTCGTAGCTTTGTTGGCTGTGGTGGTCTTGCTGAGCACGTCTGCAATCGTTGCTGTGGGGGTATGGGGGAGTGTGACCGAATTGGAGAGGGTTCCTTGAGGGTCAAGGTCAATCATCAGCACGCGGTGGCGTTTGGCAAGCTGGTAGCCAAGTTCTCGGACTACTGTTGTTTTGCCGGTGCCGCCTTTGGACATGCTGACCGCAATCGTAACCATGCCAGAATTTTACTCAATTTTAATGACTACTTTGGCCACATAGTCTAATTAGCCAATTTTGGTGATCTAGCCAAATTAACTTGAGTTAAACCTTGTCAGGTTTCTCTATGAGGTTGCCTAAGGTATTGGGTGTCCAGTGGAGATCACGCTCAACAAGTGGAATACCGTTGCGCTCTGCGGCTTCGAGTTCTGAAAGTGGGAAGTAGCCTAATTCTGTTTCAAGACCAACAACGAGGCCAAATAAGAGATAGTCAACCTTGGGTTTGTCGGTGTCGCAATACCCATCCTCATCAACGGGTGAGCCTTCGGACGCATACCATGTCCAGTTGCTATATGGACTAAAGAGTTTGACAATGGCTTGAGCTTGAAGTCCTAATACATCTTGACCGTAAAGCGGTGGTAATTGGTCTTTTATCTCTTGGGGTAGTAGGGAATGGCCACGACGTTTGTTAAGTTCAGCGATGTTCACGATTATTTGACTGTGGGGATATTCCACTTGCCTTCGGCTTTGAGCATTGATATGGGTTTGAGCGTTCTGCCGCCTGAGATTTTATAAATTGTCTCGGTCTGTTTGTCTCGTTGGTCTGCGAGATATGCTTGAAGGGCTTTGAGTTGATTGGTTTTGGTGGGGTTCAGCGCTTTGCTATGGGCATAAGCTGTTGCTGCTTCAAGTAATGCGGCCTCGAAATCTTTCAGTTGATCGTCTTTTGCAACTGCGTCTAAATATTCTTGTGATTGTTTGTAGTCTTCTCCTGTTTCAAATTCGGACATAGATGCTGCGTTGGATCAACGTGATCATCCTAACATTTGGGCTATAGGTTTGTCAAAACTTGCCTCTATAACCCGAAATGATGACGGTAGATTTTGAACAGACCATAAAAGCAATATCCTGCAATCATGATGCTAATAGTGAGGAGAAACATTAAGGCGAAGTAGAGGGCGTGTCCTAACAGCCCTGTTGTTCCAGCACCAATAGCGTAGGTTAGAACTGCCAGCGTGCCGACAATAATTCCAGCGCTTGAAAGACGTTGGATTTGTTTGTAAAGCTTGTTATTACTATTGTGTGTCACTTTTGGGGTTTGAGGTATAACAATACCTTGCAAGCAGGGGCGCATCATCAAGCGATTGCACGTTAATTGTTACGCAACCGCTTGTCATGTGTTAATACAGCTCAACCTTGGCCTAGCGGTCGCGGTTGGTGTTGTGTGGCTATGTGTGGCCGCCGGGTGGGTTTTAACCAGACCCCGCCGTCCCGAAACAGAACCGCATAAACACCACTACTGCCGATGGTGCCATCAATGTGACTGTGGCAAACTTCAGCCGCAAGCTGAAGGTGCAACCAAGGCATAGAGATATGCTAAGGTTCCCCTGTTTGCAAACTATCTATTTCAAAGATTATCACCCTGAGGCTTGTAAATCAACTATGGGCTACTGATGAGGGGTTGTGGTGAGGCTGATTTACCTGTTTGCCAGACCGAATCAGTAAAGAAATTGCCCTTGATGGCCTCGGTGTCACTAAACCAAAAGTAGGCGGAATAGGTGAGAGGATTGGCTAATTGTTGAAAGTTGGCAAGGCGAGTTTTTTGTGTTGACTTCACCACAAACAACACCCGAATTTTTGCAGTTCGATACCTAGCTTCTGCCTTACCTGTTTGCAGATACAGTTGATATGCCCGCATCTTTCGCTCAATAGTAGACAGTGGTTCGGTGCCGTTATCGTATTCTAAAAAGAAATGATAGGTTTGGCGTTGGTCAGTTACTTCAACGTAGGCATCCGGCACGATTGGAATGAGCCGTTGGCCAATTTGCACCCGGTCGAAATCGGCTTTGGCTTCAACATCATCAACCCATTTCATTATTTGAAGCCCACTCTTTTTAGCTGCCAGCTCTGCCAGAATACGAATGTTGGTGATAGCTGTGGTGTGCTCGATGGTGAGGGGATTGATAGTCTTGCCTCGGTATTGCCTGATTTGGTGTTTTGATAGCCCTCTGATTGATTGAAGTAGTTGAATCCCCTTGGTGTCGATAGTGTAAAGCGGCTCACTCACTAAAAACCACCCAGCAAATAGTCGGCGCAAAAAACCATGCTGCCACAATCGTTGCAATCGGACTTGCGCCGTGTTCTTTGAAACAAAGTGCAAATTTTGGATCTGAGATTGTGACAGCAATCGATACCGATTCACTGTAGCTACAACGTCAATATCTCGATCAGTTAGTCGGAATCGTGGCGGGGTAGGGGGGCGCTCAATTCGGCTGGCTTTGCTCATTGCCCCAACTTGTCGGATCAGTCTTGTCTGTCTTTGGTGGTGTCTTCCTGTTTTGGTTTTTCTTTATGCGCTCGTCATCGTCCCGATCCCAAATAATGGGTTCCTGCGGGTCACGGTTGTTCAGGCCCTCGACGATTTCATCACTGGTCAAACTTGTCCAGTTGCGAATGGACTGGTCACGTATCTCATTGGCTCGGACTTGCGCATTGGCTCTTTCGCTTTCGCTTGGTGACTGTGGTTTGATCGTTCGAATATCGAAAGCGGGATAGTTCCTTTCGTTTAGTCTCATTCTGACAACAGGGTGAAACTTACCCAGTCCCATCAGATGGGTATCGTCAAAACCTGGCAAGGTGGCCGTTTTTAGCCGTCTGGCATCGGTATCACCAACTTCAAAGATGAATGTTGCGCCAACATTACCAATGATTGAGTCCAATACGCTTGTTTCAAGTTGGCTCAAGAACTGATTGGCTACCGTGACAAATACCCCGAATTTGCGAATGCCTTCAAAGAAGCGTGGTAGTGAGGTGTTTATAAACCGTTGCACCTCGTCAATGTAAAGGTAAAAGTCAAATGGTTGGCGTTCTCCGTGGTTTCTGGCCGCGCTGTGAATCATCGATAGGGCAATGGTGCCTATTAGCTGCTGCTCTTGCTCTCCAACGGTGTCACTTCGGGGATTGAGTGAGACTAATACGATCCGATTCTCTCGCATGACCTGCGCCCAATTGATGGTCTGCGGATGGCACAAAATGGGTTGTAGGGCTTCGACACTGATCAGGCTGTTCAGACGATGGGTAACAGGGTAGGGATAATCTCGTTTGTTGGATGATGATAGGGCTGCATAAGTGCGCCAAAACTTATACGTTCCTTTGTCCAACTGCTTCACATGACCATTGACGACTTGCTCTCGAAACTCGGCATCTTCAAATAGCTTGACAACATCGGAGATGATGGGGTCGGGTGCAAAGTTCAGTGCGCCCAATGCACCCATTAAAAACGACTTAGCACGCTCAGCGCGGTCAAACTCTGGGTATATCCGCCGGAGCATGTCGGCAAATAAGCCGCTGGCTATCCTGCCCTCACTGTCACGGATATTAAACGGATTCAAGGGGACGGGGTGTTTGGTTTCGGCCAGATCAAGCACAATCACGTCCTTACGGCGGTTGTCAGGAATGGCAGTAAGCAAAATGTCATTAACGAGTCTGCCGTCTGGATCAATAACACCTACACCTTTGCCCCGCTCGATGTCTTGCCGGATCATGTTGAGCATGAGCGATGATTTGCCAACTCCGTTTTTGCCGATGATATAGGTGTGACTTTTGCGGTCGTGGTCGGGGAGACGAATAGGCTTGTTTCTGGTTTGACCGATGACGATGCCCTCTTGGTTTTTTAGTATGTTGTCATCTGGTCGTGATCCACTAACAAAGGTGATGCCTGGGTGGGTCATGCCTTTGTGTGGCAAATGCCATAGAAGCGCTACCTCTGTGGGAGATAGAATCGCGCACAGTTCCTTCTTTAGTTCTGGCCGCTCATTTAGCTTTTTGATGTAACCGACAAACGATCTATTTTTTATTTGCTCTGGTGTTTCAAGTTGCCGAATCGCATTCTGCCCGACTCTCTCGGCGGATAGTGGTTCGATGGTGTTGTTTTTGCCGGGGTTAGCCATTCGCATAAACAGATGCTGTGTTACTTCTTGCGTGGATTGCCCGACAGCTTGGGAGTTGCTTCCGTATGCTTCAAGACTGAAATAGGTTTTGAACAGAGTGCCATTAATACGCTCGATCAATAGGCGTTGAAACTCGTTCGGTGGGGGTGGGGTGCGGTTGGGGGCGGAATAATCTTTTGATGTTGCTAAGAACACCATGTCCATCACAAATAGGCCAGCCTTTACCCCGCTGGTCATTTCGTTGCGCAACTGTCGCTCAAGATCGTTTTTGTCAAAGTCTTTGAATTCCCCCTCGATGAACATGGTGAGATACATGTCCGTCCCGTTCTTGGTGGCTTCGGCCATCGCTTGAATGGCGTAGGTCATGGCATCTTCTTTGTCGTCGTAGATATTGGCGATTGGGGCATACCAGGCAAGTTGTGACTGAGACTGAGCGGCGGTCGCAATTGGAATGTTGACGTGGAATGTTTGCCCTGATCTGAGGCCGGGGAGGGTGAAGGGAACTTCCTCAATGTCGGCTTCAGGATAGACCCCGTGAATGGCCTGAGCGGCGCGGCTGCCTTCCCCTTGATCAACAATGTCGATGATGCGCCAATACACTTGGCCGCTCTCGGCGGCAATCTGAAACAAAAACTGGCTTTGGTAGATGCTTAGGAGTAGATCGGTAAGGGCGTGGATGCTTTTGGGGTTGTAATCGTGGTCTTTCGAGACATAAATATTGTAGGCTTTATAGCCGGTTGTTGCAGTGGGATTTGTGGTCATGGCGCACTTCCGTGAATACACTTGCAGTGACTGTATCAGTCATCAAAGATGCTTTTTTTAGGCTCAGGGTCTGTCTGTGTTTGAGGTGTTTTGGGGGCTGGTGGGGTAACAGTTTTGGTGTCATCGTCCAGTAGAAATTTGCCCTGAGCACGCTTCTTGCCTTCGAGTTCTTTCTTCTTTGCGGCTTTGATGTCTTTGTATTGATGCCTATACCAATAGGGTAAGTAAATGGCGCCGATGAACAATACAGCAAACCATCTCTGCAAGTTCTTATCTCTTGCCTCAACCACCCACAAAATGAAGAGATAGGCATACAGTCCGAAGATGACAAGCCAAAAAATTGATGTGCAAAGAGCAGTTTCAGAATTCACAAAAACCTCCTGTTTTACCTATGGTTACAGCAACCAGATGTCAATGATCAAAAACCCCTATTTTTGCAATGTTTGAGAAGGGAGAAAGAGAAAGCAGTAAGAATAAAAGAGCTGGGGTGAGTTGGTCGGCTGTGGAATACATCAATGGTCTGTTTCGTGTAGGCAGAATAGAGACGTGAGTGTCTGTGTCATCGACTGGATGACAGTCACTTGAAGATGGGGAGTATTTAGCTTGTGTCATGGTGTGTATCGCATTCGTTCGCTGTAGGGTGGCGGACTAATACCAGACTGAGCTAAGTTTGAGCAGCAATGGCTGTCAGAACTATACAGCGATTTGGATTAGTCAAACGGGAGCAGAGGAGAGTTCGGGGGGAGGGTGGATAGATCGGGCTGGATCGTGCCAGAGTGGCCGTTAAGGCGGTCAAAGCCGGGAGCCGATGAGGGCCCGCGAGACAAAGCAAGCGCCAAAATTGCGCCACTGGATCGATTCAGAACAACGGCCAAATAGGGGAGTGGCCGACCAACACCAAGACCGCGCCGATATTATGCCTACGCGAAATTGGCTGCACCGCTTTCGAGCTTGGGCGAGGGAGTGGAGCGCGTGCGTCTCTGGTTGTGGTCTGGTGCGTAATGCTGGTTTGGCGTGGCACGGGTAAGCTAGGGTTTTGGACTATTTGTTTTTGACTGCCGGTTGTATTGGTTGTCTACGTCGGCCAGCCTGTGGGTTGAGGAGGTCTGCTTGAGCGTCAGCGCGAATCATGGCGGCGTTTGGGTGTGCCCATAACAAGGTGATTGCACCTGTCCCTTGTTTGGTTTTGTATTCCTCTGGTGGATTACCCAAGTCCACCACATAGCCATTATCTCGAAGCTGTTGAATACGTGCCCGAAAGCCTTGCATGGTCTTGTATCCAAACTGTTTGGCTGCTTGGTTGAGTGGGAGCCATTCCTCTGAGGTCATGCATTGATACTAGCATATTCTTTCTACTTGACAAGAATATAATCAATCTGTTATTATGGTTGTATAGAAAGAATAAGAAAGGAGGTGAATACACAATGAAACACAACACAGACTACAGCAAGACCAAAGCAAGAGAGGCAACCAATGAAGAACGAAATGACTTTATCGATTGCTGCGAATGGCATTTGGATGGTATAGACACAAGTTTTTTTGGCCTCACGAACTTTCAGAATTGGCAATCCGTTATTGACACGAGTAGGGAACCTGAGCTGACTGTATTTGATGGGTTCTTTAGCGCAAATAGTAGTTTGGATGGTCGATTGATGGTTGCGGTGTTCCCATGTATAGATGGTTCGGGTGTCATAGTTCGTTTTGGCTGGAGGCGAATCCCAAATACTTCGTATCTTCAATGCGTGCATCTGGGTAATAGCGAACTTGAACGTGAGATGATGGCCTAACTTCTGGTTTACTTTCAACCCAGCGCTTACGGGTTGAAAGGAAGTTTTCCTACTTCTGACCGCTTTGAAGGAACTCGTTTAATGATAGGGTCGAAGGCACTGTTGTATTTGCAACCCGTGTTGAAGCAACTGATCTTACAGTCTTCACTTTTTTTACTTTTTTTACGTGCTTTGCTGGCTCTGCTTTTGTTGGATGTGGGCAGGTATTTCGTGTGAACCCAACTGGACTACCTCTCTTATCACGCAATATTCCAAGATCAAACCATCCCAAGTGTTTGCCATTGAACCCATAAACTAGTGCTTGGCTAAGATAGGCAACGGCTTCGCCATGCCATAGGTAAATTGTTTGCTCGGCGTCATCAGCTATATAAGCGATTGCTGATCCGGTGCTATCAAAAAGTGTAATTTCTGCCATTTGATGTGTGAATTCCAGCTTCTAATTATTATCCTGTAACTTATATTAGATAACATGCTGCACAGTTATTTTTGTGACTCACTTTCTTTTTTGGCTTGTTATTGTTTTGTGCTAGCCACTAATCCTATACCTAAAGCTATTAGGAGTGGAACCAAACACAGTAGCATAAGCTCTGATCCGTTTCTTGCCCCTACGCTGGTTGTTGTTAAGTAACCAAATACAGTTATTGCTGTGAAGATAAAAACAAGAACGAAGGCGACCAAGACAAATATGTTTGGTTGTGTTTTAGGTGAAAGGTTATTTGTAGGTGATAGGGGTGATATATGTTGTGGGGGTTGGATTTTTTTGCGCTGGCTTTGTATTTGGATAAGGACGATGGCCAGAGACAATATTGCTACTATGCCACCAATGCCCTGCCATTTAGGATCGCTTAACCAATCAAGCATGATGATGATATTGTATTAGGTGGTAAAGACTTGTGTCACAATCCGAAGTGATTAGTTGATATCCCAAATAGCCATCAAATCGCTATCCCATAACACGTAAAAAATTTCTGCACTTTATTAGTTGTTGTTGTGTCCTATAGTCTTAACTCCTAGCCTCACCTCATTTACCTATCTATCCCATAGTCCAAAAGTAACTGAGCATAATTGTGATTATCCTCACATTGATGTCGTTTGATCTACTTCTGGCCTTTCTTCTGTGGTTTGTTGATCCAAAGCGTTAAACAAAACGCGGCGATAAGAATTCCGGCGGCGGTGATGATTGCGGGGTGAAGTCCCATCATGAACGCCCACCCCCCTCTCAAAATAGAAATGCTCAACATCCAAAAGGCAACCCAAAATCCAATACCCGCAAACATTAGGGTGCTGCTCATGGTTTGGTTGACTGGGACAAATTGACCAATGATGAATCCTGCACCAAACAGATTCCCCATCTCCATGAGTTTCTCGGCAATGCTTTTGCGTTCGTTTTGGCTAAGTCCAGACATGTGTCGATCTTATCAACTCGGTCAATGATCGTCCACATCCGTGTCGCTGTCTGTGTTCTATTACTTTTTGTGGTCTTTGGGGTTTTTGATCATGTTAAAGAGTTTGACAACATCGAGCTTGCTTTTTGACATGTTGGTATCAGTGCCTTTAACTTCCCCACTTCCTGAATTCCCAATCAACAATATTTGATTGTCTCTTCAAAAGTCTCATTTTTTGCTTTGGCTTGATTTGATAAGTGTTCTCACGTTGCCTAGACAGCAGTCCCCTTGCGGGTTTCGTAGATCGCATGCGCACTGATTTGCTTTTATGCCTGCGTTGATGTTGGCAACGATATTGTTTTGTAACTCAGAAGATGAATATTTAATTTCTCCGGCAGTGTGCAAAAAACAATAACAAACATTCACGGTATCGTCTGTTGGTCGTTTTTGATATATGTGTTCACGGACTTGTTCAGTTGTGAAATAGTGGCTACCGTTATTTGCAAAATACACTACTAGACATTCTGAGTTTTTACAGAATAGATAGCTGTCTTCAACTTGTCGGAGAGTTGCTGTAAGTAAGGCTTTTACGGTTTGTGTGCCAACTGGTTTGCCTATTGTTTTACAAACAGGGCATAAAGGGCTTGTGACCATGTCACCACTTTACTATGTGTAATTACCATTCTGCGCAATTGGATGTAGTTTGATCTGGCCTGGTCTACGATTTGATCTATCCTTTGGCTATGTTGCAGATTCTCTATGATTCGTGGTTTGTCTCTATTGTGTCCATCTTCATTGGTCTTGCTATAGAGCCTATTGTTAGAGGCGCAATAAACTATGTTCGTTCTAGATTTGGTGCATTTACAGGGGTGTATTTAGCATTAACAGGTCAGCCTGACGAAACGATTTTGGTTGAGTGTGTGCATGCTAAACATGTAGGGCGACGCTTCTATGGACGGATTACTGGGCTTGCGTTTGTTCGGCTTGATCGTGTGGGACGCAAAAATATGAGCTATAAAGCTGCGGTGGTAGCAAAAAGCACTGCGAGGTATCGATTTGATGGCTCTATCAGTGAAAGAGTTTTTGTGGTTTCTTATCACACAACTATTACTGCTGTCCGTAATTCTGGAGCGATAACACTTAATGCCAACGACCTTGGGTCTACGTTAACAGGTATGTGGGGCGGATTTGACAATGGAATTGTGAAGAGTGCTTCCTGCATTTGGCACAAGATTTCTGCTATTGATACTTCTAAGCTAGAAGATCAATCTTATTTAGAAAGCCTTGTTTCTAAATTTGCAGAGGGAGATTATGGATCCTTTGGGTCTGTGATTGGCGGAGTAGGTAAAAGTCGTCTTCTTGATTATCAAGGGTTTAAGGTGCCTAGGTTGATACCTGGCTTTATTCCTGACGACGACGACAATGATGATAAATGAAAGAAGCGCTAATACGATATGTGTGTCGCTATCTCTCTATTTTTCAAAAAAGCCCAATCCTCGTTCTTTCAAACTAACATGCTGATTTTGGGCAATAACCAAATGATCCAAAATATCTATCCCTAAAATCTTGCCAGCTTTGATGAGTTCGCGAGTTACGTCAATGTCGTTGGCACTGGGCGATGGGTCGCCGCTGGGGTGGTTATGGGCAATAATGATATTGGCTGCATTTTGACGAATGGCTTCTCGAAATACTTCACCTACGCGCATATTGCAGGAGTTGAGTGAGCCACGGTAGATCATGGGTGAGGCGATAACGCGGTTTCTTGAATCTAAAAGAACGGTTCGGACTTCTTCTTGTTCTAACAGTCCCATGTCTGGCTGGAGTAGTTCGGCAGCTTCGGCTGGAGTTTTTATCAGTGGACGATATCCCATTAATTCTTGTCGTAATCGTCCACCAAGTTCTAGCGCGGATTTGAGTTGTGTAGCCTTGGCGATCCCCATTCCACTGGGTTCGCTCAATTGCACTAGTCCGAGCTGCGAAATGCCAATTAATCCACCGTATTGTTGAATAAGTTGTTCTGAGAGATGGAAGGCATCGCGGGTTGCGCCAGTGCCAAGAACGAGACTTAGTAATTCAGTGGTTGAAAGAGATTTAGACCCAAGCGAAGCTAGACGCTGTTGGGCATCTTGTAACACCGTGTATTGGCGTGTGTGTTCTGCTATTGCTGCAATTTATCAAGCCATTGGGGATATTTCAAATTTATGTTCACGCGAACGGCTGCACCGCTTTTGAGCTTGTTTGAGGGAGTTGAGGCAGTGCGTCTCTGGTTGTGGTCTGGTGCGTAAGGCTAGTTTGACGTAGCACTGGTAAATTAGAGCCTTTAGTTAAGCGGGTGTCCAGTCTTTTGTTGGTCTGTTGTTTGCTCTTGGCTGGGGCGTTAGCGGTTGGTTGTGGGCTTGGGTTTTGATTCCATGCCGCTGTTCAAGTTGTTGTATTAATGCTTCTAGCGCTTCATTTGAGACGTTGTCGTGGATTGGTGGGTCGGTAATAAGAGGAATGATTCGCTTTGATCCTCTTCTGCGCATCCACAAATGGTGTGGTTGTAGCTCCTGCATGAGTGACCTATCCTCCATCCAGTCTTGGGAACGGGTTTTTATTTTATGGATCATTTCACCAGAATCTTCATGGCCAATGACGAACGAGAGAAATAAGCCAACATTGTCTAGCGCTGATCCTAATGTGCCTTGTAGTTGGCCTAGGGTCTGGTGGAATAGGTGTGCCCTGAAATTGCGCTTTCGGCATCGGGATAGGATACGGGCAAGGCTTGTGGCTGAGCCTTCATTGGCACAATAGTCTGTGAATTCATCGAGGTAGTAGTTAAATACTCGTCTTCCACTCCCTTCTGGTCTGTTGAGGGCGGCTTGTTCGAATAGCACGGTGATCAAGCTGCCAAACATGCGTTGGACAGGATCGCTGAGGCCTCGGAGGTTCACAATGAGCACTTTGCCTTCGTCCATCATGGATGTGGCGTTGATGTTGTTGATGGGTAATCCCATACAGCGCCGGACTTTTGAATTGAAGATGTGAAGGGTGAGCTTATTAGTGACGCTCTCGTTGTTATTGGCTTGGGTTTCATGCCAGAGATTGAATTCGTTGAGAAAGAGCTTTACCAGCTGTTTGTCTTGGGTAGTTTGCAAGACTTGGATTCGAAATCCGGGGTCTTCTAAGAGTGAATACAGGTCAGGCAAGGTCTTCCCTGCTTGAATCAGAAGGAGCAAGGCTGGGAATGCCACACTTACGAATCTAGGAGCCTCTTTGATTGTTGACCATGCTCTGGTGAACGCCTCGGTGATGTGCCCTGCCAGTTCATCCGGTTGGAAGCTGGGATTATTCAGGATGTTGAATGGTATTACCCAATCTGTTTGACGTGCTGGCTCAAAATACACAACTCGCTTGAGCGCTTCTTCATTCCACTGATAGATAGGTTTGCCATCTCTGTCATGTTTGGTTATTTTGCCAAAATAGCCAAAAGAAAGGAGTTGGCGTAGTGTGCCTGTGGCTAAGTCCTCGTCTGGATCAATAAGGGCGCATCCCCTATTGGCTAACACGTCTTGGACAAACAAGCTTTTGAGTAGGGTGCTTTTGCCGCTGCCGGTAAGCCCAATGCAATGAACATGGGTTTCTCGCCAACTGTTGGGGATGTAATACTTTGGCGCTATCAGGAACTGAAATGGTCTCCGTAGCTCTAATAGTTTGACTCGCCCAATGCACACTGGGTCGTGCACCAATCGTTTGAAATATGGAATGAACATTTAGAGGACTGCCAGTAAAGGTTCACAATGGCCTGTGTGAATTTCAAAGTCAACTTGACACTATCCCCTATTCGTTTAGTTCGCAAATGATCTTGTCCAGAAGGCTATTGCCTTTGTTTGCTTTATGTTCCTCTAATGCAATATTTAGAGCGATGCGGACGATTTGGCTTTCGTTGGTGTGTATCCCCTGCTGTTTGTATGTGAAGATGATGGACTGCATTGCTCGTTTTTCTTCGAGTGCAAACCTGTAGGTGGCTGCTTCTTTACCAAAAACCTTCACAGCCTTGCGCACGTTTGTTGTGGTATCACGATACCGTGGTGTCACGGTATCACGGTTGTTGGGTTTTATTAGCTTGTGTGGTGCTGGTTTTGGTGGGGGTGGAGCAGGCTTAGTTGGTTCTACTTTTGTCGGTGTCCCCTGTTGTTTGTTGAATGACTCAATAGCATCGAAGACGTTAGCCATGAAAATTAGTCATCATCTCTAGCAAAAGCCAAAGAGGTTGCGGATAACACCGTATCACGGTCTATTACTTTGCGTTGGTCGGCTGAGGCTTGCATTAATGCTGCTGTGCATAGTCTGCAAATTAGCCGTGGGTTGCCGCTGGTGAGTGAGAATATTTCTGTGAGGGCTTCGTCATCGAATGGTAGTTTCTTCCCTCCAGCTACCGTCCAGCGAAACTCCATCATTTCTCGCGTTCCCTGTAGATCAAATGGCTCAAGTTTGAATGGGGTCATGCGGCTGTCGAGTGATGGCGAGTTTTTGATTCGTTGGCGTAATTCATTCTGACCAAATAGGGCGACTTGAATAAGAAAGTCAGTGTTGGTTGAAAGGTTGAACATGAAGTGGATGAGCTTTAATGTGTCAGAGGTCATGTTTTGGGCTTCATCGATCAGCAACACTGGTGAGATGCCGTTTTTGTTTTGATCAGCTACAAATTGGCCTAATATCTGTAAATTACGCTCATAGCTTCGATCTGTTTTGAGATCAAATGCATCCATGATGAGCCTCAAAAAAGCGTTGCTGGTCTTGAGATTTGGGGCGGCAAAAAATACAACCTTCTTGGATTGATCCTCTTCCAGTTCTTCTCTTACTCGTTTGGCGATACTGGTCTTCCCTAGCCCGACATCTGAATATAAATATACGGGGCCGCTTCTGGTTCTGATGTTGTAGATGATGAGCGATTTGGCTGATTTGTGCTGTTTGGAATACCACAAAAACCGTGGATCGGGTGTTTTTCGAAAGGCTTCTTCGTTGAGTGTAAAAAACTCGGTATACACCCATTCACAATGTAACTTGTGAAACGATTTGTCAAGAGTTTGAGTTATCTATTGCTAAGAGTTGGAGCAACTTTATATTTTTGGTATCACGATACCGTGATACCACGGTGTCGTGGTGTCATGGTTGCATGGTGTCTACCACGGTATCACGGCATATACCGTGGTGTGATGGCATCATGGTTGATACCGTGGTGCAATCTAGCTCTTGACTAGGCGCTGAAGGAAAAGTTAGAACTGACCCATTGCACTTTTATAAGTCCATGTAGTTAGTAAGCAGGTAGGTCTGCTAAATCCGTCCCGTGGCGCTGAGGGCTTTAATCACCCTTGTATACGCACGGTCAACGTCTTGCCGGTTGCAGTGGCAACTAAACTAGGTGAGAAGGGGAGTTATCCATAGTGCTTGGATGCTCTCCATGTGGTTAACCCACTACCGCTTGAGCATTTTTGAAATTTAACGCGAATCTGAAGGCTACATGGCCGGTCTGCCATCCCAACAATGTGTGGCTGAACCAAGTTTGGGGAATAAAAAGCGCCCCGAATTTTGAAGTTCGAAGCGCCGAATATATTTACTATTCAATGTATTTAGTATCCAACTCTAAAAGATATCTAAATACGAATTTTGGCGTGAGCCAAAATTTATAGTAGGTTAGGGGACGCATGTCGTCAAGAGTCAATTTGCATAGTTGGTGCAAAGCTAACTGATGCACTTTGAAATGTTTTGAGCTACTTGTGGCAGGGCTTCTTTCACGAAAGGCTTTCACACATTCGTATTGTGTCGGGATTAGTGGTGTATGCCCGTAAGGCTGGAAGTAGAAATAGCCCTATGTTTTGCTCTGTTTCTTGATGATTCACGCTATCTCTCCGTAACTATTTATTTAGCCTCTTTTTGTGCCTGTCTTTTAGGGTCTTGCAATGTGGGTTTTGTTCAGTTAGTGTCGGGGTTACCCCTGTATGCTTGTTTACTCTGCCACCGAAGAACGATCCGCCACCACTAAAATTCGACCGCGGTTTACGTTTCAGTATGCGTATCCTGAATGGTTGGAGGATCATCATCGCCGGATTGTGGCTGCTATTGATCACTTTCATCTGATCGATACCACTCAGCTTATGCGTCTTACTGGCTACAGTGAGCGTCGAATTCAGCGACTTCTGCAAATGCTCAAAGCCAAAAACTATATTCGTGCTTTTATTCGTAATGCATGGGCAAATGAGTCTCGCCGGCGTTCGTATATTTGGGGACTGTTGCCGCGTGGGGCGTGGTTGCGATCGCTGGAGACTAACGCACATTTTGATACATATCGCACATATCCGAACGATCCACCAGCACCTATGACTGCTGAGCATACGGTTGATTTGGCTGATATCCGTATTTCGTTTGAGCTACATGCACCATCTGCTGGTATCACCATTGTTTTATGGCGGGATGAGCCTGGCTGGCGAGCAGGGGAGATGCTTAAGGTGTCAGAATTCAATCGTCTTGGCCATACAACAATGCACCAATTTCGCCCAGATGGGTCGGTGACCATCAAAAATCGTGAAGGTGACACGAGTTATCTCTTTATCGAGGCTGATCGCACTAATCGCAATAGTTGGCCTGCCAAAATAAGGGCATACAAAGCACTATGGTCTTCGGGCACGTTTCACAAGCTGTTTGGGGTGGATAACCCTGAAATTGGCTTTCGGGTGCTCGTAACAACTCGGTCGCAGGAACGTGCTAATTATTTGCTGACTCAAGCTGAAACCATTGGTCAGAAGGAATTAGCTTCGCTATTTTTATTTGCTCCTATCGCAGTCGTTGCTGAGACTGCCAATGTCTTTATAACTCCGGTTTGGTTGCGCGGCGGAATAGGGGAGAAGCAAGCACTGTATCAGCCTATGGTGGCTAGTGCCGAAGTTGTTTCTTCTACTACCTATTTGCCTGGATCGCGCTCAATGTTTGACCATTCGCGCTTTGATGACTGCTTACCTGCACCAAACTATCAACTTTCGTTTGAGACGCTGTAGTGGCTTATAAGGGGCAAAATTTTTGCTTTGTCTCTTTGTCTTGTTTCTGACTCGAACGATGTTTTATGATCTTCTGGTGACGCGAGGATGGATGTTATTGTGGACTTACATCAGGGTAAGGTCCAAGAAATCGTTCGCCATTGAAATGGATCATGTGATCTGGGTCTTGGGCTACCCACACTTCTGTCTCCCACGAGATATACGGTAGAAATTGGCGCATTTCTCTGAATGAAGGGAAGGCACTAACAAATACCAATCCAGCTTTACTGTTTCTGAATAGACTTTTTAATTGTCTTCGTCTATTGGCATCAACATGTCCGCCGCTTGATACTGCTTCAATAAGGAGTAGCCAATTCTTCTCTTTATCATGGACAATGACATCCGGGATTTTGGCTTCATTGGGAATGATTATCCCTAATCTTTCTAAATAGTCTTTGCTGTAGTGAATGAATTTGCCAGCTGTATCGCCGAGATATAGCAGCTCTGGATTCTTTACAAAACGCGGACAGAATAGCTCGACTATTTGCTTAATTAGCGGGTTTTGTCCACCTGGGGATAGCACTACTGTTTCACCAGAAGGAAGTTTGACTGGCACTAGTGCTAGCTTTCGTTTGCGGCTTAATTCGGCAAGGATGTCTTCTTTGGATGTTAGGTATTCACTGAGGCGCTTTGTCCATTGCTTTGATCCATATGCACGGATGGTTGTAAGTGCCAGCGGTTCAATCTGATAAACCGTTTTGCCGCTATTTGTCGGGCGATCTGGTTTATCTGGGTTTTTGGTTAGTAAGCCCGCTTCCAAGAATGTTTTAACCGCATCATCGCGCACGGATTCACGCGTGTTTGGTTGATAGGCAATGGCATAGTTTTTGCTAATAAACGCAATGATGGGGGTAATTCCCATAAGCGGATTTTGCGCTGAATTCCAAGAGTCAGTCTCCTGCAACTTTAGTAGCGCTAGCAAGGTTGCTGTTGCCATTGTGTTGGTAGCTTTGCCGGAGAATCCAAGGGCTTGTAAGACTTCTGCTGCTTCGTCTAGTTTTGAGGGTTTTGATGATAGCATAGTTATCTTTATTGAGTCAGAATAGTTCACGCTCTAAGATTGAATCTATTGGTTCCATTTGATTACTACTGGTCAATTGTCCTAGTCGTTCTAGATGCTCTAATGATGGGTAGGGGAGGTTTCGTAAATCCGTGGCATTGACCTGAGTGTGACCACTAAATCTACGGAAAAAGTCATCCACAACTTTGGAATTTAGGTATGCTGCAAGCCCTCTCGCTAATTCCATTGATATGCCTTTACCGTTGTTGTGAAAGTAGTTCAAATGGTTCTCAAAACCAACGAGTTTTGTAGGCACCAATGCCGGATCGAATATGCAAGCAACGATTCGACGGTGTTCTTCTTTTGAGCTGAAACGCTTTACAAGCACGTATATTCCCGACGGAACTAGAAGATCGGCAGATTCTGGTGTTAGGACAATTGCGTTGGGCTTTTTTGTTTCTAGGTTTGGCCACTTAATGTAGTGTTCAGTGAAGTGAGCTGCGTAGATAAGTGGCACAGTGGTTGCATCAGGCAATTGTTTTAGATGCTGTTTCGCTCGGAAATCTACTACGCGCCCAGTGGATACTGATAGTCCAAGCTCGTTCAAGCTTCCTGAAAGTGAGCCTACGAGTTGTTTGGCAACTGTGTGCGACTCATCTGTCTCAAGATGGATAAAGTGTTCAAGATCGTCTTTATCGACAATATCTGTGTATTTGGTTATGCGTGCTTTGGGCATGTCAGAGGGTATCCCAGTGCTTGTTGTGATAATGACGTTTTTAGGATCGGCTTCTGACTTTTTTGCATGCATGATGATGTTCTCTTGTAAAACATCATCTGCTGAGAAGGCAGCTGACCGGGATTCAAAGATGTGGATTTGGCGTAGCTGCATCTTTTTGAGAAACTCTATCCTGAAGTTCCTAAAGTAAGAACCATTGCAGAAGCTACGTGGTGTGATGGCCACTACTTCTCCATAATCTTGAATAAGTCGTATGCATAAAGAGAGAAATGCAGTGTAAAGATTTGATGTTTTGATTCCAATTGAGCTTAATGCTTGGCGATGATCAGAACTGCTTTTGAGCTTTCGGTATGGCGGGTTGGTGATGATGTGTGTAAAGCGCGTGTTTTGGCTTGCAAATAATGGATTACCTAGTTGTTCGACAGCAGCATGAATGAAATCCTCGTTTAATATGGTGTAGCTGAATTGAATATTGGTTTCTGAGCAAAGACGATGGCAGGCATTAAGGTTTTGTTGTAGCGCTTCTATGCATCTTGCATCAAGTTCGTAAGCGGTTACGTGTATTTTTGGTGGTGCTTTATTTTGACTAATGGCGCGCTCTATAAATGCTGTGGTAAGTGCTCCATGTCCTGCGCCTGGATCCAGTAGACTGATTTCGTCTGTGACAGTTTCGAACATTGATGCCATGAATTTGGCAATGTGTGGTGGCGTGAAATATTGCCCAAGCTCCCTTTGTAGGTTGCTCGTTAAATCGCTTCTATTGGTAGCGATTTGATAGTCTGAATTTTTGAAACTCATTCGTGAACCTAGGATACACCGTTAGAGGGAGAGTTTGCTAAAAATTATCAGTTTCGCCAAATTAGGCGAATTAGGCAAACTAGCCAAAACAATTGCCTGCATCTATAAAACGTTGAGCCACTCTATTTCAAGTGGCTCAATCGCTATCACCGGCTTCACGCTTTCTCGCCCGTTCTCGGTCGCCTCGGCGTGCGCCTCTGGTTGTGGTGCTGAATATG
>CAYSFU010000066.1:0-23439 GCA_964430555.1 uncultured Nitrospira sp.
GCGGTGTTGCATGCGGATCTCTTTGAAATTTCCATGAGTAAACCGATTCGAGTCAGAGTGCCGGTCAAGGTCATCGGCAGCATTCCAGCGGGTGTGAAGGAAGGCGGTGTGTTGCACCACAACATGCGCGACATGCATGTCGAATGTTTGCCGGCGGCTATGCCTGATCACATCGAAGTGGATGCGTCGGCGTTGAGCATCGGAAGCGGCATCCATGTGAAAGAAATTGGTGCACGTGACGGAGTCCGTTTCTTAGATGAACCAGACCAGATGGTGGTGAGTGTTGCAGCTCCGATGTCGGATGCGAAACTGGAGGCCTTGCTGACCAGTGGAGCAGGTGCTGCAGGCGAACCGGAAGTCCTGGCGAAAGGCAAAGAAGCTGGAGCTGAAGGAGCTGGGGCCGAGCCGGCCAAAGCTGGTGCCGCTCCTGCCGGTGACGCCAAAGGTGGAGAAAAGAAAGACGCGGCTGCTGCGCCGAAGGCTGAGAAGAAAGAAGCTGAAAAGAAGAAGTAACGGTGCGTCTGCTTGTTGGACTGGGCAATCCGGGCAAGACCTATGCCCAGACCCGTCACAATGTCGGGATGTGGACCATCGAGCGGGCTGCCGCTCGATGGTCGATCCGGCTCTCACCGCGCGGGACCTCTCAGCGAGGTTCCGGGCGACTTGGGCGAGAATTCATCGAGTTGGCTGGTCTTCTTGACTGGATGAACTGTTCCGGTCCTCCTGTGAAAGGTCTCCTGCGAGAGTTCGCCGTTCCTCCCAGTGAGCTTATCGTCGTCCATGACGATCTTGATCTAGAACCAGGTCGGCTGCGGATCAAACTTTCCGGAGGCTACGGAGGGCATAACGGGATCAAATCCCTCATCGAAGCCCTGGGAACTCCGCAATTTATCAGATTAAAGATCGGAGTTGGTCGGCCTGCACCTGGTCGAGATTCCGCGGAGTACGTGTTGGAACCGGTCACGAAAGACGAACGGGCGGTTTTTGAGCCTTGTTTGGAGCGTGCTGTTGATGCGCTGGAATGTTTGATCCATCGGGGACCGGAAGTTGCGATGAATCAGTTCAATGTCAGAGAGCGAGGGAATGAAGGGGCACAGCCGGACTGACCTCTGCTCGCCACCACGCACGTGATATGTAGATGCAATGCGGAAGCAAAGAGGGATGTCTCGGTGGATGCACGCCGTGAGGTCAACTGCACTGCTTCCCTTGGTGAAAAATGTGTAGAAAAATAAGGACATAATATGGGTCTTTGTTGCGGCATGATCGGGCTTCCCAACGTTGGTAAGACAACGGTGTTCAACGCGCTCACCGGTGGAGGGGCACTCGCAGCAAACTATCCGTTTGCCACAGTGGATCCCAATACCGGGGTGGCACTCGTGCCGGATCCCCGGCTTGTCAAGCTTACCGAAACCTTCGCTTCGAAGAAGACCACCTATAGCACGCTGGAAGTGCGAGACATTGCGGGACTGGTCGAAGGGGCTAGTAAAGGCGAAGGACTCGGCAATCAGTTTCTTGGCCACATCCGAGAGGTTGATGCATTGCTGCACGTGGTGCGGTGTTTCCAGGGAACGGACGTCGTGCATGTCAGCGGCGGCGTCGATCCACTTCGTGACATCGGAGTGATTGAGACCGAACTCATGCTTTCCGATCTGGAAACGCTTGATCGGCGAAAGCAGAAGACCGAAAAGAAGGTCAGGGCTGGTGACAAGAAGGCTGCCTTTGAAGTGGAGTTTCTTGCCAAGCTCATCGGCATGCTGGACAAAGGCGAGTGGCTTGGTAATCGGGGATATCCGGCAGAGGAACGAGCGATCCTCATGGAATGTCAGTTGCTCTCGGCGAAGCCGGTGCTGTTTGTTGCCAATGTCTCGGAAGGGAAGAATGCCGACGAAGCCATGGTCCAGGCCGTGAGAGAGTTTGCCTCTAAGCGCGGGGCCAGAGTGGTCACGATCTGCGGGCAACTGGAAGCAGAGCTCTCATCGTTACCCGAAAGCGAACGGGCGGACTTCCTGAGTGAAATGGGATTGACCGAATCCGGACTCGTCAGGCTCACGCGTGAAGCCTACAGCCTGCTGGATTTGGTGACGTTTTTTACCGCCGGCGAAACCGAATCTCGGGCCTGGCCGATTCCGAGAAACACCAAAGCCCCGCAAGCGGCAGGCAAGATCCACTCCGATATGGAGCGGGGTTTCATCCGTGCGGAGGTCTATCACTACGACGATCTGTTGGCCTGTGGGTCGGAAGCCAAGGTGAAGGAGAAGGGCCTGTTCCGCCTTGAAGGCAAAGATTACGTCATCAAAGAAGCGGATATCGTGTATTTTAGATTTAATGTATAGTCTATGGCGAAGGTTCTTATTTCTGAACTCGTCCTACCGTTTTCCTAACTTCCAGACATGTTCCGTTGCGGGGCATTTCCCCTTGAGTCCACCGGGGACATCAAGACGGGCCAGCGGTGTGAGGGCGTAGCTGTCACTGTAATGGCGATGGAGCTCATCGGGGGTGACGGAAAACGGTGGACCTGGCACAATGGTCTGGTCGTACTCATAGCCAATGACGAGTTGAGGTGCCAACGCTGTGAGGGTCTTGAGGTGAGTTGTGTACCGCTCTCGCATAGTTTCGGGTAGCGCGACCAACGCGGCCCGGTCGTACACCGCCTCGACGGGGCCGAGGATTTTGGGAGACAGGTCAAAGAGATCGCCTACGAAAATGTCGATCTTGTCTCCATGAAAGAGTTTGTGTTTCCCAACCTCTGAAATACGAGGTTCGAATTTTAGTTCTGCGAAGAGCTGTGTTACGGCCAGCTCACTCAGTTCCGCCCCGGTCACCGCATAGTCCTGCGATAAGAGCCATCCAAGATCAAGTGACTTGCCGCAGAGCGGGACGAACACTCGTCCGCCTGGAGGTATGTGTAGAGAAGGGAAGTGCGTGATCAGCAGTGGGTTAACGGTGGACTCATGCCAACCGGTTTGGTTCGTTTGCCAACGGTTATGCCAAAAGCTTGGTTCCAAGTGAATCGGTCCATGTGTGGGTAGTCAGAGTGTTTCCAGCGCCATCCTAAATGGCAGAGATGAAGGGAGGCAAGAGAGAGGGCTAGAGGGGGCGTGGGGGAAGGAGATAGCACCGCATGTGAGTCATGTTGCTAGTAGTCACGCCGAGTACCGCCTGGGCGATCGAGGCGGTACAGCTTGCCCACTGTTCACACCTCAGGTAGAGTAGAGGGCATGATCACGGTTGGGCACAGACGTGAGCGACCAATTGCCAGGCAGGGCGATGGAACTTTGCTGGCAGAAGGGGCACGTTTTAGCGAGACGATCGCCCATTTGGCCAAAAGTACATTTATCCCTAAAGGGGTGTACCGTTTTCAATCACACATGGACGCAAATCAACAGCAGGCAGATTGCTTAGCGAAGGGCATGGGACGATTAGCTGCCGAGCGAGCGTGATGGAGGAGTACAGCCGACCTGCCACGCTTGAGGATCTGAAAACCCTCCTACGTTCTCTCAATCACCATCACGTCGACTATTTCCTGATAGGTGGCTATGCGCTGGCAGCACATGGCTATCAACGGGCAACAACTGATATTGATATCGTGGTTCCCACTTCTGCCATAGCGGGACAGCGAGTCAAAGAGGCGCTGTTGATTCTTCCTGATCAAGCGGCCAAGGAGATCGAACCGGCCTGGTTCGAAGAGGGAGAAAACATCCGAGTCGCCGATGCCTTTATCGTGGATGTCCTGCTCAATGCCAACGGCCAGACCTATGAAACGCTCCGACCGTATGCTCAAACGATTACGTTCGAAAGTATACCGGTGAGCACGATCAATCTGGAAGGACTTCTGCTCACCAAACAAACACTTCGTGAAAAAGACGTGCCGGACCGCATCATCATCGAGCGTGCGCTGGAGGTCATGCGTACGTCACGTCACACAGCTGATTCCGGCTAACTCAGGCTGCCCCGCGGCAATACAACGTCAAGAATCAGCCCCGCTTTGAGAGCCACTGACATCGTATTCTCACTCCTTCGTGCTGGTGGGCTGAGGACGTGCGACGACAAGTGGATCAAGATTCTGTCGATCAGACCAAGGTCATTTCGGATAAAAGTTAAGATAGAAAAGCCTGCCCCCAATTGACAAACATCGAAGGCCGTGGTCTCACGTGGTGGAAACAGCAGCGGCGGGGGCATAGGAGACCTGCACGCGACGGCAATCGTCGTTCCTGTGCCAATTGTGGGCGACGATGGTTCACGGATTAAGGGAAACACTCTTGGTTCAGCGCTTGACAGGCAAGATAGTTGCTGACCCCAATTCACCTGACCAAGCCTTTCTTGCTGAGCCGTGCAGCGTAGCCAACAGGCTGAGCGTGTGGGTGGTCTGAATTGGAAACCCACCTACTGCTCCATTAGTTGAAAACGAAATCTCTCTAGCTGCCTTACCTTCTCCGGTGGGAGCCTGGGAACCGTCCAGAACGTGGCTTGTGAGCCAATGTTAAATTGCGGTTTGTGGGATGACAGGTCTGCTAAAAGCGTCGTTGACACCATCGCTAAGATCACTCGCCCTGGTCGTAAATACCTTATGAAATGCCTTTTATGCCTGCTCAGAAATGTCTCATTAATTTTCTGGATTCTCTTTCCCATAGCTTCTTGAGTGGTTGTCTGAAGAATTTGGCCACCGGGCACGAGATCGTCAAGATTCACAGCGAGAACTCCGAACTCGTGCGTCGCTTCTATTTGTCTAACACCTTCTGATAGTACTTTAGCAACGTTGTTCTCAGAGTACAGCTTCTTGCAAGCAATACCGACCGTTGCATCTTCAAAATGCACTACAAGGTCTGGTTCGTTAAGTGTGGCAGCTATGCCCCTTTTGTTCAGGGTGGCCCACAGTTCCAACTCCCAAAGAATGTCCTTGGCCATGGACTGTTCGCGTTGCAGAAGATCGAGACTACCAGAAGTAAGGGCCGCGAGGTATTTGTTACGATTCGACACAGTAGCCAACGGCAGCACCGCCTCGGCGATACGATCAATAGCAGAGACACGAAACAGTAATTGCGCACTTGTAGTTTCCAGGTCGTCCATCAGCCATGCATCGGACAGCCTTGTGGTATCGGCCACTAGGTCAGCAAGGTAACAGCCAGGGGGCAATGGTACATTGTTGTCTAGGAACAGTTGTTCAACTGCCTTGGCCTTATCTTTGAGATGGAGATAGGTTTGAGTAGATGAGGTTGAAAGATTGGAAGCCATGCCCGCCGGGATGATCAGTCCTGATTTTGTAGGAACCCATAGCTGTTCTGTATTTCTGTTGATAGCCAAACAATGACCTCATTCAAAAGAGAATTCTAAACATTTAAAAACAGAATCCGTGCCCTTTCTTGATCTTCCACTGCCGTCCCTCTTGATCTTGTACCTGACTCTCCAAGATTGGAGCATAGCTCATAGAAAACGCTGGGAGCTCAAGAATTGTTGCCTGGTTTTCCTGCCAGAAAATCACGACATACGTATTGAAGGGTTTGAACCTGGCAATGCTTCCGACCTTTGCGTTTAGGTCGGCCCCTGAGATGACGATACCCTCCACTGTATAGCCTTTAGACCATCCAAAACTCTCCTCGTACTTGCCGCAGACCTCTTCCCGCTCTGCGGCTGTCGCAATAGTTGATATGCCCCCTGCTAAGAGGAACACCAAGAGAATAGCGATCCTGCTGAAGGTCATAAGCACCTCGACAGAGGGTAGATTGTAGAAGGACCCTGGCCTGATTCGCCATAGTGTAGTACATGGGGTCGGATCTTGAACTGTGCAGCGCTGGTTTGTTCCGAGTTCCCCATCAGCCAGCTCGCCATGGACGAATCATGATCATTTACAGCTTGATCTGGTAACGCGTACTCCGACCGCCGCAGGTGAGCACAAGGGTACCCGTCTCGGCCAGATCTTGGAGGTCGCGCGTTGCAGTGGCCTTCGAAGCGCCCGTTATGGCCATGTATTTCTTGGCACTCCTGCCGCCTTCGAAGCCATTCTGTGACTTCCCCTGCTTTCATTCAAGGACTCCCTTGCTTGATAGAGGAGGTAGGTTCTGCGATTCATTGACAGTGTCAGAACCCCTATGGTACCGTCCTCCGTTCATTGTGCCAGATAGGCACCCTACACCTCGCTCCCGACTGGTTCGGGGGCCTTTGTCCAGGAGGATTGCTGCATGGAGCTCTACGAGTCTCTGTTTATTATTCGTCCGTCCCTGTCCGATGATGACACCAAAACGCTCATCGACAAGATGAAAGCCGTCGCCGATAAGACCGGCGCGCAATTCATCAAAGCCGAAAATTTAGGGAAGAAAAAACTCGCCTACGAAGTGCGTCGTGAGCGAAAGGGCACCTATGCCTACTTCTACTTTAAGGCACCGAACAACACCGTCGGTGAGTTGGAACGGGCCTATCGCTTGGAAGACGATATTATCAAGTTTCTGACGGTTCATCATGAGAAGCCGTTGGTGGAACGGCGTCCGGTGGAAGCGGCATCGCAGGAGTCAGACGGTGGCAGGATTTAATAAAATCATCTTAATGGGAAACCTCACTCGGAATCCCGAGCTCCGGTATACGCCGAGTGGGACACCGGTGGCGAGTTTTGGGTTGGCGGTGAGCCGTCGGTTTAAACAGGGCGACGATCTGAAGGAAGAGGTCTGTTTCGTCGATATCGTGGTGTTCGGCAAGCAGGCGGAACATTGCGGGCAATATCTGAGCAAGGGCAATGGGGCGATTATCGAAGGTCGCTTGCAGCAACGTCGATGGGAAACGGAAGACGGCCAAAAGCGCAGCAAGCACGAAGTGGTCGCCCAAACCGTTACGTTTATGCCCAAGCGTCAAGATGGCGGCGCAGGCGCTGAACCTCCGATGCACGATGATCCCGGCTATGAGACAGGCGATGAAGGTTAATGACAGGAGTATGAGGAGGCAGTGATGGATCGAAGTGATAATGAACGTGGGGGTGGTGGAGGCCGGCTGTTTCAACGGAGACGTCCCTGCCGATTTTGTCTGGACAAGGCCCCGATTGATTTTAAGGATGCCGGACTCCTTCGGAACTTTTTGACGGAGCGAGGACGCATTGTCCCGCGTCGGATTTCCGGTAATTGCATGCGGCATCAACGCGAACTGACGGTAGCCGTCAAGCGGGCTCGGCATATTGCCATCGTCAGCTTTGCTGAGGAGCGGTAACACACGTGATCGGTGAGATTGATGCCTCGACTGGATGGGGCGGCGGGATATCGTCGGAGGGGCTCATGGGTGTCTTAACGCCGAAAATCGTGGACATCACGGACGAAGGCCTTTCGTTGTCCGGAGACCTGACCGGGGAGGAACTGGGGTTGACGGACGCGGATGCGTCCATTCGTGGGACGATGTCGGTCGGATTGGAGCTTCGTACGATCGAACGGACCATCTATGTGACTGGCGTGGTGGAAGGGACTGCGGGTCGACAATGCGTCCGCTGTCTGAAAGAATTTGATGAGCCTGTGGCGTTTTCCTTACGCGTCGTCTACGAACGGGAGGTCAAATCCACAGGACCTCCCGGAAAACGGGACGGGGCGCGAAAGAAAAAAGCAGTGACGCCTCCTGTAGTTGAAGAGGAAGAGCAGAACGACGATCTGTATTACTTTGCGGGTGATCATCTGGATCTGGCGCCGATGTTGCGTGAACAGGTGATCCTGGCATCCCCGATGCACCCGTTGTGCACCAATGATTGTCTTGGTCTCTGTGCCCGGTGTGGGCAGGATTTGAATGGAGGGCCCTGTCGTTGTGGGGCAGAACCATCGGGAGGCCCATTCGAGGTGCTGCGTACGATGAAAGAGAAGCTGAGGGATGCCGGACAACGCTGAAGAGCGGTCCGAATCGAGGGGAAGAAGGAGTCACCATGCCGAATCCAAAACATAAACATTCACGGGCAAGACGCGATAAACGTCGCACTCAAAAACTGCGCATGACCCCGCCGGGGATGGCTGTGTGCCCACAGTGTCACGAGTTAAAGCTTCCGCATTACACCTGTTTGAATTGCGGGACCTATAAGGGCAAAGCTGTCATTCAAGTCGAAGAAGCCTAAGTCGGCAGTCGGTCGATGGTTGAGGCTCCACAGCGCCAGGTGTTCCGGCGTCTCTTCGTATCCGATGGTCGGGTGGTGGAAGCTGTTTCAGCCGTCATACGGTGGAGAGCTGTAACCTGTGTGGACTGATCTGTGGCGCAGAAGCGTTTGGCAATCCTGCTGAAACATTCAGTGACATAGATCAACCACCGTTTTGAAAGATGACCGAAAGATGTACGGCACGATATACCCCGGGATGCGTGCAATGATCGTCCAACAAGGCCGCAGCGAGTGAAAAGGCGAAGCATGCGCTTCGGTACGTTGAGTCTTTGAGCGAGGCGAGCACGCCGTTGGCGGTCATGTTCAGCATCCTGCTCGTGCATCAGAGCTGATCCAGGGGGCGACACGTGGTTAGCTTGTCTTTCCAACACCATCCGTGAGTACCACAGGCCGCATGAAGATCGCGCTCGATGCGGTGGGGGGAGATCATGGCCCGGCACCTTGTGTGGAGGGTGCGCTCCAAGCCGTGAAAGAGTGTGACGTCGAAGTCATCCTTGTCGGCGATGAAACAATCCTGAAACGCGAGTGCGAGCGTCAATTCGGTCACGACTCTCGCCTGTCCATCAAGCACGCTTCGCAGGTCGTTGAGATGCACGAGTCCCCTGCTGCGGTGGCTCGGAAGAAACGGGACTCGTCGATTTGGGTTGCAACGGAGTTAGTCAAGAGTGGCGAAGCCGGAGCGGTGGTGAGTCCTGGGAACACCGGAGCGAGTATGGTGGCGTCGTTCTTTGTGCTGGGACTGATCAAGGGGGTTGAACGTCCGGCCATCGCCACCAGTCTTCCGACATTGAGCGGAGAGGCAATTATGCTCGATGTCGGAGCCAATGTGGACTGCACCGCCACGCATCTCGAGCAATTCGCTTTGATGGGGAACGACTATGGCAAGCATTTGCTCGGTAAATCGAGTCCTCGCGTGGGGTTGTTGAGTATCGGGGAAGAAGACAGCAAGGGAAATGAGGTTACAAAAGAGGCATTTAAGCTGCTCAAGTCCAGCTCGATGAATTTCGTGGGGAATGTCGAAGGGCGTGATGTCTATAGCGGGATCGCAGACATCGTCGTCTGCGATGGGTTTATCGGCAATGTGGCATTGAAGATTTCCGAAGGCGTTGCCGAGATGATCAAGCGCCTGCTCCTGAAGGAAATTTCAGGGAATTTCTTCGGTCGGCTGGCGTATCCCTTGATTGCCGGTCCGCTGGCCAATCTCAAACGGAAAATAGACTATGCCGAATTCGGCGGGGCTCCGTTGCTGGGTGTGAATGGGGTAACGATGATCTGTCATGGACGATCGTCGGCGAAAGCGATCAAAAATGCGATTCGACGAGCCAAAGGGATGGCCGAAGGCGGAGTGCGGGAGCTGATCCAGCGAGACATTGAGGAAAGTCATTCTCGTCCGGCGATGGAACCAGAGTGATGAAGGCTTGCATTTCTGGAACCGGCTCCTATGCGCCGGCGAAGGTCTTGACGAATACCGACCTGGAAGGCATGGTCGCGACATCCGACGAATGGATTCGCGAACGAACCGGCATCCGTGAGCGGCGTCTTGCCGCAACAGGAGAAGCGTGCTCGGACCTTGCCGTCCAGGCCGGGAAGCGGGCGTTGGTTTCGGCAGGGCTGGCAGCCGCCGATCTCGATATGATTTTGGTGGCCACGTGTACGGGGGATTACCCGCTTCCGGCCACAGCCTGTCTCGTCCAGCATCAACTTGGAGCGACGAAAGCAGCGGCGTGCGATCTGTCGGCGGCGTGCTGCGGGTTTGTCTATGCGCTTTCTGTGGCGGATGCCTATGTGAAGAGCGGGATGCGCCACGTCCTGGTGG
This sequence comes from uncultured Nitrospira sp., assembly GCA_964430555.1. Lineage (GTDB taxonomy): Bacteria > Nitrospirota > Nitrospiria > Nitrospirales > Nitrospiraceae > Nitrospira_D. The sequence goes on from CAYSFU010000066.1 coordinate 9,924, forward strand.
TCGGGGCTGAAGTCATGTCCTCGATCACAGACTGGACCGATCGTAATACCTGCGTGCTGTTCGGAGACGGAGCCGGAGCGGTGGTTGTCAGTGCGAGTGACGGAGAACGAGGGATCCTCTCCACACATCTCCGCTCTGATGGAACATTGTGCGAGTTGATCATGGTGCCGGGTGGTGGTTCACGTACGCCTCTGTCCGAGAAGGTGGTTGAGGAGCGTCTGCAGTACATAAAAATGAAAGGGAATGAAACGTTTAAAGTTGCGGTCCGAACGCTGGAGGAAATTGCTCGGACAACTTTGTCTGCCAATAACCTTCGAATGGAGGACATCGATCTCTATGTGCCGCACCAGGCCAATATACGAATTCTCAAGGCGGTGATCGAACGGTTGGGGCTACCGATCGAGAAGGTACTCCTGAACGTGGATCGATACGGGAATACATCGGCGGCATCTATCCCTATTGCGCTGGATGAAGCGGTTCGCCAGGGGCGTGTGAAGGCTGGTTCCTTGGTAATGCTCGGTGCCTTTGGCGCGGGACTCACGTGGGCATCAGCCGTCATTCGGTGGTAGCCAGAGAATCCGTCAGGAGTCAAGATAAGCGTTGAGCTGAATTTCGTTCGCATGCGAGCGGGTGGCCTGTGAAAACTTTTCCCGTTGACTTTGCACGGGATTTCTAAGATATCTAACGCCCCATGATGCAAAAAATCGGTGTAGTGTTTCCTGGACAAGGGTCTCAATCGGTCGGGATGGGGAAGGCGCTCTATGATGCCCACCCTTCAGTGAAAGCTGTGTACGATGAGGCGTCGTCGGTTCTGGGGTATGACGTGGCTGAGTTATGCTTTGCCGGACCGGCTGATCGACTCAATCTGACCGAATTCACTCAGCCGGCGTTGCTTGTCAGTAGCATTGCCGCGTGGCGAATTTTGGAGCCGACGGGGGTCCAGCCCATCGCAGCCGCAGGCCATAGTTTGGGCGAATACTCTGCGTTGGTTGCAGTCGGTGGGGTTGCCTTTCGCGATGCTGTTGGTCTGGTTCAGAAACGTGGACGCTACATGTCCGAGGCCGTTGCGCCTGGAACCGGTCTTGTGGCGGCGCTCTTGGGATTGACCGCCGAAGTGGTGAAAGACGTCTGTCGAGCAGCATCGTCAGTCGGCGTGGTCGCGGCTGCCAATTTCAACTCGCCCGGGCAGGTTGTCATTGCCGGTGAGAAGGCAGCGGTGGAGCGAGCCATTGAGTTGGCCAAGGAGCAAGGTTGCAAAAAGGCGATTCCGTTGCCGGTCAGTGTGCCGGTTCATACGCCATTGATGCAGCCGGCCGCTGATCGGTTAGCCAAAGACTTAGGTGCCGTTCACTGGTCGGATCTCAGTGCGCCGCTCGTGAATAACGCAGAGGCGAAGGCCATCAGTCGGGCAGGGGAGATTCGTGCGTCGTTGATTCGGCAGTTGCCCTCTTCTGTCTTGTGGGAGGAAACGGTTCATGCCATGGGGAACATGGGTGTGACCACCTTTGTTGAAGTCGGCCCCGGCACCGTGTTGACCGGTTTGATCAAGCGGATTCTGCCCGGGGTGAGTCTCTTGAATGTCAACGATGTGAAATCATTAGATGCGACCATCAAGGCGGTGAGCTGACAGAGGGTCGTCCTGAGGACAGACTACGTGACGAACCGTTTTTTCGCTCGTTAACGACTTATCTGAAAGGTTTGCCATGTCACTACAAGGAAGAACCGCTATTGTGACCGGTGCGGCTCAGGGCATCGGACGTTCGATCGCTGAAGCATTGGCTCAAGCGGGAGCGGATATCGCCGTTGCCGATCTTGACCCCAGCCGTTCAGGGGAAACCGTCGCTGCGGTGGAACGACTTGGGCGAAAGGCCTTGAACCTCAAAGTCAACGTGGCTGATACCGGTGACACCAAGGCGATGGTCGAACACGTGATCAAGGCTTGGGGAAAAGTGGATATCCTGGTCAATAATGCCGGGATCACGCGTGACGGCTTATTGCTGCGCATGAAAGACGAAGATTGGAACCTGGTTCTTCAGATCAATTTGAACGGCACCTTCAACTGTACAAAAGCGGTCTTGCAGCCGATGACCAAGCAGCGGTATGGTCGTATCGTGAACATTGCCTCGATTGTTGGGGTCATTGGGAATGCAGGACAGGCAAATTATTCTGCGTCGAAAGCTGCGGTAATTGGGTTTACCAAAACCGTTGGGCGCGAATACGCAAGCCGTAATGTGACGGTCAATGCAGTGGCGCCGGGTTTCATCGATACGGCGATGACTCATGGGCTTTCCGCCGACGTCAAGGACACCTTGTTGAAGCAAATTCCGTTGGGTCGTTTAGGGACGCCGGCCGACATTGCGGCTGCCGTGCGTTTCTTGGTGTCCGAGGAGGCCGCCTATATTACGGGTCATGTCTTGCACGTAAACGGCGGTATGTTGATGGTATAAAGACAGCAAGTCTCTCGATTGGATGGCCGTCACAGATCCCCATGTGGCGGTGCAGGTGCGAGCATACCGGGGAAGGAGGTAGTCAGAGCGATGGCCACTGTAGATGAACGAGTCAAGAAAATTATTGCCGAACAACTGGGCGTGGAAGAAGACGAGGTCACACCGGAGGCTTCTTTCGTTGAAGACTTAGGCGCTGATTCGCTCGACACCGTCGAGCTGGTGATGGCCCTCGAAGAAGAGTTTTCGATCGAAATCCCTGATGAGGATGCCGAGAAGATTCTGACGGTCGGGAAAGCGTTGGATTACATCAAAGAAAAGTCTTGAACATGGGTGCAAGCGCATCAGGTCAGCCAACTCGGCGCGTCGTCGTCACGGGTCTTGGGCTGGTGACCCCGCTGGGTACCGGCGTCGAGAAGACGTGGAAGGCCATTTGTGCCGGCGAATCCGGGATCGCCAGAATCACGAGATTCGATCCCACCGGCTATGATGCCCAGATTGCGGGTGAGGTGAAGGATTTCGATCCTGCTCGGTTCATTGAAAAAAAAGAGATCAAGAAGATGGATACGTTCATCCACTACGCTGTCGGTGCAGCGCAGTTGGCCGTGGACGATGCAGGATTGAAGGTCTCGCCGGAAGAGGCCACGCGGGTCGGGGTGTATATCGGCTCAGGAATCGGCGGCCTCGGCTCGATCGAACATTATCATGATGTGCTCAGGGCCAAAGGGCCAGGGCGGGTCTCGCCGTTTTTCATCCCGATGACCATTATCAATCTGGCCTCTGGGCAAGTGGCGATTCGGATCGGAGCCAAGGGACCTAATTCCTGTGCGGTGACCGCGTGCGCCACGGGCAATCATTGCATCGGAGATGCGTACGGTCTGATCCAACGAGGTGAGGCCGACGTCATGGTGGCCGGCGGTGCCGAAGCGGCAGTCACTCCGTTGGGTGTCGCAGGATTCGCCGCTGCGAAGGCGTTGTCTTTCCGAAATGATGAACCGACAAAGGCGAGTCGTCCGTTCGACAAGGATCGTGATGGATTCGTGTTGGGCGAGGGGGCAGGGGTTGTTGTCATTGAGGAATTGGAACATGCTCTTCGGCGCGGGGTCAGAATTTATGGCGAGATCATCGGGTATGGGATGAACAGCGATGCGTACCACATTACGGCTCCACCGGAAGAAGGTGAAGGGGCTGTGCGCTGTATGGAACTTGCGCTCAAGAATGCGAGAATCTCACGCGATCAGGTCGGCTATATCAATGCGCATGGGACGTCGACGATGGCCGATGCAATTGAGACTCGGGCAATCAAGCAGGTGTTCGGTGAGCAAGCCTCTCGTATTCCCGTCAGTTCCACCAAGTCCATGACGGGGCATTTGCTCGGCGCGGCTGGTGGAATCGAAGCGGTTTTCAGCATCCTGGCGTTATTCCATGGGGTGCTTCCTCCCACGATCAATCTGGATACTCCCGATCCTGCCTGTGACTTAGACTACATTCCCCATAAGGCTCGACCGGCCGCGATTCAGGTGGCATTGTCGAACTCTTTTGGATTCGGTGGCGTGAACGCCTGTTTGATTTTCAAGCGACCGGATATGTAACACGCATGCCTCGATGATGCCTGCCTCTTCTGCCGACTCCTCACGTGATTTTCTGAAATATCAATTTGTGGACGACAATCTTTTGGAAGAGGCGCTCACGCATAAATCCTATGTCAATGAGCGCCGGGAATCCAGCCGCACACACAATGAACGCCTTGAGTTTTTAGGAGATGCCGTTTTATCGCTGATCATCAGTGATTATCTGGCGAGGCGTTATCCTGAACTGAGCGAAGGAGCGCTCTCCAAGCTCAAGGCAACGCTTGTGAGCGAGGCGCCCTTGGCGAATGCCGCTCGGCGGCTCGGCCTTGGGCGCTATCTGAGGCTTGGTCGAGGGGAGGAACGGTCCAACGGAAGGGATAAAACGTCAGTATTGGCCGACGCGCTGGAGGCCATTATTGCCGCAGTCTATCTGGATGGAGGGTTTGAGGCCAGCCGTGATTTCACGGTCGACATTCTAGCCGATGAGCTGCACCAACGTGATGCCGTTCACGAACAACCCGGAGGCGGTGATTACAAAACGCGCTTTCAGGAATGGTGTCAAAAGCGATATGAGATGTTGCCGCAGTACTTGGTGGTGGGCGAAGCCGGACCGGATCATCAGAAGATCTTCGAAGTGGAAGTGCACGTGAATCAGAAAATGGTTGGGGTCGGACGGGGGAACAGCAAGAAAGAAGCAGAACAAGAGGCCGCGCAGCGAGCGCTGGAGCAGATGGAGCGTTGAGGCGGTCTTCCATTAGAAATGGGAGGTGGTACAATGCTGAATCACGGTGATCGGAATAGGATGGGAGGTCGGTGATGTTCAAGCAAACAGAGTGGCGGATATTGGCAGGGGGGCTGATCGGGTTGATGTTGTTGGTCTCAGGAATCGGGTTGCTTCCTGCCGCCGACGATACGTCAACCTCGAAGGCGGAAGCCCCGAAGAATGCACGGGCGATCATCAAAACAAAGTTTGGCGATATCGAAGTCAAATTCTATCCGGATGTGGCCCCCAAGCATGTAGAGAATTTCATCAAGTTAGCCAAGGCTGGTTTCTACAATGGAACCATTTTTCATCGTGTGATTCCTGGGTTTATGATCCAAGGAGGAGATCCGAATACGAAGGATTCTCTCAAGAAGGATACCTATGGCCAGGGTGGTCCCACTCATACCGTGAAGGCGGAGTTCAGCGATGTCCCACACAAGCGGGGCATCGTCTCAATGGCTCGAGCAGCAGATCCAGATTCTGCGGGGTCCCAGTTTTTCATTGTCGTGGAGGATTCTCGATTTCTCGATCGCAAGTACTCGGTGTTTGGAGAAGTAACAAAAGGTATCGGTGTGGCTGATAAAATCGTCAACCTTCCACGTGACGAGCGTGACAATCCACGAGAACGTCTAGAAATGACGGTGACGATTGTGGAGTAGTACCGTAGGTGTTTCGATTATTCTTCCTATTCATGTGGTTGTATCCGACTTCCGCGTACACAAGCCTATCTTGGTTGCTAACCTGTAATTTCCGTATTCTGAGGGGGGGACTTTCGTAGGATTCCCCCCATCCGATTTCGCAAGTATCCTCGGCCCTAATAGTTTGAGTCCTGAAGGGAGGGGGTATGTCATCCATCGTAACGCGCCGGATGTATCGTCGCCTCACGGCTGATTACCCAAGCTGTTACCTGCTACCCCATGCGGTGAGACGTGCAGCCGTGCGGGACCTCTCATTGAATGGGATTCGGATGAGGTGTCTCACTGCTCCTCCAGCACAGAGCATCCTGAAAATCCAACTCTGGTTGCCTGGGCAGGAAGATGGTATCGAGATTGATCAGGCGGTCGTGCGATGGACAGAACAGGATGAATTCGGCGTCCAGATCGTCTCTCTCTCCAATGACGCGGATTGTCGGTTGGCAGCGCACATCGAACAGCTCTTGCGCCAGCAAGCGGTGGGTGGATCTGTGGAGGATGTATTATGCCAGGCGAGTAGGCAACTGAAAGACTGTGTTTAGCTCCACAAAATGTCGAAATTCTCACTGTAATGTAATGAACCGCATCCTGGCCTCAATATTATCCAATGCTTCCGTCCAGGGGGTAACGCGACAAAGGGCGCGTTCTTTGATCCAGCGCGTCTTCAAACAAACCACGCACAACATCGGATAGATTTCCCAAGATACTGTTAGTGAGAGTGTCGACAATCGGGGCCGTGGGTGTGTGCCTCTGAAGGAGGCGGTGAAGGCAGCAAGGATTGTCCTGGAAGAAAGATATGTCCCGGCTCATGCTTCTTCTTTAGGTGATCGGCGATTTCTGGATGGTGTGTTTTGACATAGCCGATTAGCCCTCCGAGAAATCGGCTGGACTGAAAATCTTTTCCTGAAAAACCAGAAACGAATTTATCGATTCGATCCAAGACGGCTGGGGCCTCGGATGGGTTTGCGATTTGATCAGGGTTCTGTTTTTTGAAGAGGTCGTACTCCTTTCGGAGATGCTCGGCAAACACTGGCATGGGAGCGGTCGGTACATGGAGGGGGCTAAGTGTGCGCCGGAGAGCCTGAAGAGCCGTAATCACTTCGGCATCTTGCCCGTCTCGGCGTCCTTCAAAATAACTAAACGTAATGACTTCGATCAGATTATAGAGTGCAACAGCCTGCTGTCCTCCTGATTCGTCTAACTCGCGATAGAAGTCTCGGCGAACCGGTAAGAATTGCTCACTGAGTCGTTTTTGTTGGTAATCGCTTCCAGTATCAAGATAGACGCAATCAGTCGGACAAGAGATGCGAGTGATGCGATGCTCACCGCAGCAGAGGCTGCAGATCGACCCTCCCAGCGAAGGACATGGGCGCTTCCCTTTACGGTCATGACAATACACGCAGGTAGTCATTTCTTTGGCCCTTCCGAGGGTGACTTTGGGGGAGGAGGGATAAACCCGTAGTCAGCGAGGGTGCGTTTCTCGGTCTTGGATTTGGCTGATGACGGGGTCTCCAGTCCGTTCATTTCAGCAGCATGAACATAGTAGTAGGGAACCAAGATGAGATTGTTCGTGCGGTCAATGCCGATGTCGGCCGGAGCGAGGAGGTACTCGGCAATGACCTGGAATCGATGGTCTCTGGTCATTCGCCAAATCTTCCCTTTTGTCAGATCCGATACATACATATTCCCCCACTGATCGAAATCGACTCCGCTCAGGTTTTGAAAACGACTGGTGAAAAATCCGTTTGCCTCCAATTCGGTCAAGTGTCCGTCAGGCGTGATCTCTAGAATTTTCCCTTTGTCCCAGCTCACGGCAATGAGGTGGTTTGTTTTGGGGTGGACAGCAAGTCCTGCAGGACCGGCAAGTCGTTCGTCGTGAATGAAGAGGTCAACCCGATGATTGTCTGATGGAGTAATGCGGTAGATGGAATTGGCGCTCTGATCGGACACGTAGAGGAGGCCGGATTCCGATGCGGCCACATCGGTCAAAGAGACCTGCGATCGGGACGGCGGCGAACAGGAGACGGTGACCAGTAGCTTCCCGGTTGTTTTGTCAAAGCCCTTCAGTTGATCCAGGTCGGCAACGTAGAGGATGGACCCGACTAAAGCCATACCCTTGGGCGCGTGCAGCGCGATATCGGCCATACCGCCTTGGACGAACTTGAGGTTGGTGATCTTCCCCTCAGCATTCAATTTTGTGATGAAGCCGTTATTGTCGCGAGCCTCCGGTTCTCCATTAATATTTGAGATAAAATATTCTTTCCCGGAGGGATCGCCGACAAAGCTGTTGGGGGTCTCCAATCCGGTGATTTGCGCTGCCTCAGTGGGTAAGGAAAGGCCAACAATCAGTGCTGCAAGGAGGACGGGGCGTTGATAGGAAGATAAGGGCAACGGAGGGGCATCCCTGAAATAGATTGTTGACTATCGTATCCAAGGGGTAGCGAGACTGTCAAGAAACGACAATGAGAAGGTGTGAAGAGGAAATTGTCCGTGCTTCCTCCTGCAGCGGCGTCCAGCGTTGACTTGCATAAAATTCCCCTGCTAAGTTGCCGGAAAATTGACTGACTCACTTGCGAGAGGGAGGGAAAACGTGGCCGCACAATTGATTGATGGCAAAGCGTTGGCGCAACAGGTTCGTGATCGGCTCGCACAAGAATCGTCGGCCTTATTGGCGAAAAAGGGGATTGCACCTGGTCTGGCCACCATCTTGGTCGGTGATGATCCTGCGTCACATGTCTATGTGAAGAACAAGCAAAAGGCGTGCGAAATGGCCGGTATCTATGTCGACGACCACAAGCTCCCAGCCAGTACGAGTCAGGCTGAATTGCTGGCGCTTATCGGAAAAAAGAATACGGATCCCAAGATTCATGGCATTCTGGTTCAGCTACCCTTGCCCAAGCATATCGATAGCAAAGTGATTCTTGAAGCTGTTTCGCCATTGAAGGACGCAGACGGGTTTCATCCCTACAACTTCGGACGACTGGTGGAGGGGCACCCTGTCTTTGAGGCCTGTACTCCCAAGGGTGTGATCAAAATGATTGAATCGACCGGGGTGACTATTGAGGGGAAGCGGGCTGTCGTCGTCGGGCGAAGCAACATTGTGGGGAAACCGCTGGCGCTGATGTTGCTCCAGAGAAATGCCACCGTGACGATTTGTCACTCGAAAACGAAAGACCTTCCGGCGGTCTGTCGTGAAGCGGAGTTGCTTCTTGTGGCGATTGGAAAAGCAAAGTTTGTCACGGCAGATATGGTGCGTGAAGGGGCGGTGGTGATCGATGTGGGAACGAATAAAACGCCCGAGGGGAAGTTGTGCGGTGATGTGGATTTTGAGCCAGTGAGGCAGAAGGCAGGCTGGATCAGCCCCGTCCCCGGCGGTGTCGGCCCCATGACGATTGCCATGTTGTTGGAAAATACGGTCGAGTCCGCTAAACGAGCTGCAGGCGTACAATGAGAGGCCGGTCATGAGCCGAGAACCGCAGCGGTTGATGGATGTCTTGAATCGCGGAACATTTGCGGTCACCGTCGAATATAATCCTCCCAAGGGGACGAATATCTCGGCAGTGCTGGAGAACGCCAAGCAGCTGGTGGGGCGTGTCCATGGTGTGAATATCACCGACAACACCGCCGCGGTCGTTCGTGCAGGGTCGCTTCCGGTCTGTCGCCTGCTCTATGAGTTGGGGCATGATCCTGTGATGCAGCTGACGTGTCGTGACCGCAATCGGATTGCGATGCAATCAGATCTGATGGGCGCCCACATGCTTGGGATCAGGAACATTCTGTGCCTCACCGGCGACTATCCGACAGTGGGCGATCACAAAGACGCCAAGCCGGTCTACGATCTTGACTCGGTCCAAGTCATGCAACTGGTGCAGGGCTTGAACAACGGCAAGGACATGATGGGAAACAAATTGGACGGGTCTACGGCATTCTCGATCGGCGCAGCGGTGACGCCGGAGGCCGATCTCGTCGGGCCGGTGTTGGCAAAGTTTGAAGTGAAGGTGAAAGCCGGCGCCAAATTTTTCCAGACTCAAGCGGTCTATAACCCCGATGTCTTTGCCAGCTTTATGAAACAGGTGCGCCCATTCAAGGTGAAGGTGCTGGCCGGTATCCTTGTGCTGCGGAACCACAAGATGGCGGAATTCATGAACGCCAATATTCCCGGCATGTCGGTGCCGCAAGAGATGATCGATGAGCTCAAAGCCGCCGGAGATCGGGCTGAAGATGTCGGTGTCGACATTGCGGTTCGTTCTATCAAGGCGGTACGCCCCCATTGCGATGGGGTTCATATTATGGCGATCAAGGCCACGCATCGATTGGCCGAAATCATCACCAAAGCGGAATTAGGCTGATGACGATCCTCGAATTCCAACAGGCCAAACGAGACAAGAGGAAGCTTGTCGTCGTCACGGCCTATGACGCCTTGTTCACGCGTCTTGTGGAACAAGCCGGGATTCAAACGATCTTAGTGGGTGACTCACTAGGGATTGTCGTGCAAGGGAAGCCCAACACATTGGCCGTGACGATGGACGAGATGCTGTATCACACGAAGTTGGTTGCGTCGTCGGCCCAGCGGGCCTTGGTGATCGCCGACATGCCGTTCATGTCCTATCAGGCCTCGACGGAAGAGGCCGTGCGTAACGCGGGCCGCTTCCTCCAAGCCGGAGCTTCGGCAGTGAAGTTAGAGGGTGGGGCAGTCATGGCGGATCGGGTCAAGGCCATAACGAGTATTGGGGTTCCTGTCATGGGGCATCTCGGTATGACACCGCAATCGGTGCATGCGTTGGGCGGGTACAAAGTGCAGGGAAAAGTGAAAGATCGAGCAGCCCTGTTGCTTGAAGACGCCAAAATTCTTGAAGCGGCTGGTGTCTTCGGTTTGGTGCTAGAGGCCATACCGGTCACGGTGGCCAAAGACATCACGGATGCGGTCTCCATTCCCACGATCGGTATCGGGGCAGGGCCCCATTGTGATGGACAGGTCTTGGTGCTTTATGACCTCCTGGGACTCTTCGATGACTTTGTCCCAAAATTCGTGAAACCCTATGCGCATCTGAAACGGGATGCGCTCCAAGCCATTCGTCGTTACAAAGACGAAGTCGAGCAGGGGGAATTCCCCAGCGACTCGGAAAGTTATCACTGACTGGTCGTCAGTCTTGGCCGGTTATCCCGTTGTATGGCACCTGGAAAAGTTTTCGGTCCTCCAGGCGTATGGCCGTAAGCTCTCTTCCCCAGACGCATCCGCTATCAATTGCGAGAAGATGGTCTTCGCAGTGGAGTCCTAGGGCGGCCCAGTGGCCGCAAACAATTGTTGTATCTTGATGCTTCCGGCTCTTGATCTTAAACCAAGGGAAGTATCCGGAGGGGATTCGGTCTGGAGGCCCATGGTACGACGACTCCATCCAACCATTTGGCGAACAAGCGCGCAGCTTGGTCAATACTTTCGTGATGGCGGCGAGCCGAGTGAGGCCGGTCAGATCTGGGGACCATTGGAGATGCTTGCTGGGGTACAGTGCGCGAAGGGTATCTCGGTAGGCAAGGCCTTGCAGGCTCATCTCGACTTCACGAGCCAGCGTCTCTGTCTCATCAATGGACCACTGAGGGAGTAAACCGGCATGGACCATGGCAAAAGAGCCTTCGCGGTAGAAAAGACGTTGGCACTGTAGCCATGTGAGGAGCTCGCCACGATCTGGTGCGTCAAGGACGGGTTGCAGAGTGTCCTCTGGGCGAAGGGTGACAATGCCCTCGGCCACAGACAGCAGAAATAGGTCATGATTGCCCAAGACGACGACAGCCCGATCGCCAAGATGCTTGATGTAGCGAAGGACGCCCAGTGAATCAGGGCCTCGGTTGACCAGATCGCCGACAAACCAGAGGCGATCGCCGGACGGATCAAATCGAATGTGCTGAAGGAGGCGTTGCAGGGGTTCGTAGCATCCCTGCACATCGCCGATTGCGTAGGTGGCCATAGGGCGTCGCGTCATTCGTCATTCAGACGAATGGGATGCACAAATTCGGAATCGATTGACGTGTGACGATTCACGCATAACCAACTAGGGGTACGTCGCTTCGATTTTGCTGGATAACCCGCCTCGCGCGGTAAATGTGCCGGTCACTCTTGCCCACACAGGATGACAAGCGCTGACGACATCCTGGAGGATGCGGTTCACGGCATTTTCGTAGAAGATGCCAAGATTTCGATAGGCGTGGATGTACATTTTGAGCGCCTTGAGTTCGAGGCAGGCTGTATCCGGCATATAGTGCAGCGTGATGGTGCCGAAATCCGGCAAATTCGTTTTAGGGCAAATCGCTGTGTACTCGGGAATCTCGATCGTAATTTCATATCCCGTATATTGATTCGGAAAGGTTTCGATCGCCGGCAGTGGGGCGGTAATGCCGCTTTTGGCGTGCCGCTCGTTGTAGCCAAGCTTCGTGACCTTGCGTTTTCTTCCGGCTGTTTCACGTTTCACGTTTGGGGCCTCACATCCTCACTATAGTTGTTTCATCCATTCTGTCTGACCGATCTTCTCCAATTCGAGATACAGGGAAACCCATGGACATTTCATGTCAGGATAGACCTCGCACAGCCCACCTTTCCGCACTCCTCCACAGGGACCATGTGCCATGAACTTTGGGCACTCGGCCTTAAGTGTGTTATCAGGAATCGGGGGACGCTTATGCACTCCACCGACATGGGTTCCAGCCTCGTCTTCACCAGGTATTAGTACTCGTAGTGGCATATAGTGCAGTGTAAACAGATTGTCGTGGATCAGCAATCTCTAAACATGAATTGCCATGCATGTGTCAATCAACCCTCTGCAGAACCGGCTTCGTGTGTTGGGGCAAATGGCCTATGCCTGATCCTCGAATCTAGGCCTTCTTTGGGAATCCCTGGGTCCTCTTTGAAGTTGCGTTGATTTTCGTGACGTTATACTATCTTGTGGAGCTTTCGGTGGCCTGTACGAGAGTCGAGGAATCTACGGTGAAGAGAAAAGGTCGGACAAAGATTGACAGTCTTTTTTCGGCTTTGCTAGGATGCCCGTAATTTGTTGATTCGGTTAGGGCGTGCAGAGATCGTTCAAACCCGCGAGTCCTCAAGTTTTATTTCGTGAGTCATGAGTCGGTAGTGTGATGAAAATCTGAGCAGCGGCATGCCGTTGCCAACGATATAAGGGAGGTGCCTAATGAGCCTTGATTATGTCAAGTTCTCCAACGGATTTGAAAAATTTATGCCGAAGGAATATCGGGACTTGGTGGAGCATGGACCGTTTGGAAAGAAGGTCACCGTTTCACAGGTCGGGAGTTTTAAAGAAGTGCTCGAAGAGCATCCCATGTGTGCCGGTTGTGCGATGACGCTCTTCATTCGCCTGGCCATGGTGGCGTTTCCGAATCCGGAAGATACGATTACTGTGGGGACGGCCGGTTGTGGTCGTCTTGCTATTTCACAAGCTGCCATTCCATTTGTCTACGGCAACTATGGAGACCAAAACGGAGTGGCGAGTGGTCTCTCACGCGGTCTCCGTCTGCGTTTCGGGGACAAGCCGAAAGATGTGGTCGTGATGGCTGGGGATGGTGGAACAGCGGACATTGGGTTCCAGCAGGTGCTGCATTCGTGGTTCCGCAAGGAACGATTTACGACCATTATGTTGGACAATGAAGTATATGGAAACACCGGTGGCCAAGAAAGCGGCATGACCAACCGTGGCGCGGTGTTGAAGATGGCTCCTCTCGGGAAGAAGTTCGAAAAGATGGACATGTTGCAGATGGCGAAAGTTGCAGGTTGCGCTTACGTGGCGACCGTGGTGCCGAATAATCCGCGCCGTGTGGAAAGCGTCATCAAAAAAGCGGTGCTGATCGCACGTGAAGTAGGGTCAACCTATATCCAAGCTTACACGTCCTGCAATATTGAGTACGCCATCCCAACCGACAAAGTTATGGAAGATGCCAAGACAGTTGAAAATGATCGGTATCAGTTCACGGAGTATGTCAGTGAAGAGGCGAAGCAATACCTCACTGAGCGCTATGGCTATAAGGAGTTTCTTGCCAAGCCGG
>CAYSFU010000067.1:0-23121 GCA_964430555.1 uncultured Nitrospira sp.
ATTGGGGGCTCGAGATCGGCATGTTGGCCGAGGTCTACCGGAATTGCGCGCTTCGGCGGATCTGTCAAGCCGATATCGCCGATGCCTATGAGCACAAGCATCAAACCCTCTCTACGCATAATCCGGATGCCGGTCTCTTGAAAATGTGCGTAGACATCACCAAATCACTGTTTCGCAACCTCGCAAGCGAGGGATTGGTTCTTTCGGAAAGCACTCTCAAGACCTTACGTGCGACGTACCTGCAGGCTGCGCAGGAAGCCATTAGCCGATACGAAAATGACGCGGCGATCAACAGTCTGCGTTTCGACCGCCATGAGGAGCGACGCGCGGTTGAAGTCTTTCTGCGCGGCATGATGTTGGCCACCGACAGTTTTCTTGAAGACCCGCTCGGTGTCCCCATGATCTCGCACTGGAGCCGCGTAACCCACGCCGTCCCCGATATTTTCCATCGGCTCCTGGATGCGGTCGAGCAAGACCATGCCTGGGATCCCGCGGCGGAAACACGACAACCGGTCGCCTGATGAACAACGGCTTGATTCCACTCACTGCTGAAACCGACGCGCTCCTGGATACGGTCCGCCATGCCGACATTCTGGTCGGAATTCCCAGCTTCAACAATGCGAAGACGATCGGCCATGTCGTTCGCGCCGTCGGCGCGGGCCTGGCCAAATATTTCCATGGATATCGCGCCGTCCTGGTCAACTCAGACGGAGGCTCCACTGACGAAACACCCACGATTGTGGCGCATACCATGGTCGATCTGGAACCGCTCTTCATCAGCGATCGGCAAAGTACCTTGCACCGAATTGTGACCCCATACCATGGAATACCCGGCAAGGGGAGCGCATTCCGCACCATTTTCGAGATCGCCAGACGACTCAAGGTGAAAGCCTGTGCCGTAGTCGATTCGGATGTGCGAAGCATCACCCCTGAATGGATGGAGCTGCTGCTTCGCCCCATCATTAAGGAAGGCTACGACTATGTAGCCCCCTATTATCGGCGTCACAAATACGACGGCACCATCACCAACAGCATTGCGTATCCGTTGACTCGCGCCCTCTACGGCCAAGAAGTTCGGCAGCCGATCGGAGGGGATTTTGGGTTCACCGGAGAGCTGGCACAGCACTACCTGGAAAAACACGTATGGGAGTCCGATGTTGCGCGGTTCGGCATCGACATTTGGATGACGACTGAAGCCATCACGAACGGGGCCAAGGTTTGTCAGAGTTTTCTGGGTGCCAAGATCCACGACCCGAAGGACCCGGCCGCCGACCTCTCGTCCATGCTGCGACAGGTCGTGGGAGCCTTGTTCGCCTTGATGGAAGCACATGCCCCTACCTGGCTATCCGTGACCGAATCGCGAAAGGTTCCACTCTTCGGCTTCCAATACGAGGTAGGCGTTGAGCCGGTGAACGTGAATGTCGAACGGATGGTGGACTTGTTTCATCTCGGCCTAACCGACCTGCAGGATATTTGGACGCGAATACTCTCCGAAGAAGTACTCAAACAGCTGTCTCGCCTGCGAGAGGTTCCGACTCGAGACTTCCGTATCCCCGATTCCTTGTGGGCTCACATTATTTACGATGCCGCGCTGGCACACCATCGTAATGTGCTGCCACGCGAGCATCTCCTGAAGGCGTTAACCCCGCTCTATTTAGGGAAGACGGCCTCATTCGTGTTGGATAGTCAGGGACTGACGACAGCGGAAGCCGAACATCTCATTGAATCGCTCTGCCGAACGTTTGAAAAAGAGAAAGCCTATCTTGTGACTCGTTGGCCTCAGCTTCATGATGCGAGGGATAGCGCCAACCCCGCTCCCCGCGAGGTCTGAAAGGAGCCAGCCATGACACCAACCTGGGAACAGACATTACTCGGACCCGTTGCCGCCCTCGGCGAATATGTCCTCGCCATCCTCCCCAATGTCCTGGCCATGATGATCCTTCTGCTGGTCGGGCTGGTCGTGGCATGGGGAACCGGGCATTTTACGGAACGCCTGCTTCGGATGATCGGCCTGGACCGACTGTGTGATCGGATCGGAATCGCAGCCGCCCTCCTCAGGGGAGGTATCAAGACCGACCCCTCCTACATCATCGGTCGGATCACGTACTGGCTCATCGTAATCTTCTCCACCACCGCCTCGCTGGGCGCGCTCAACGTGGCTCCTATCAATGAAGCCGCCCATTCGCTGTTGTCCTATATTCCCCACTTAGTCACCGCAGCCGTCATCGGCATCATCGGCTATCTCGTCTCAAATTTCGTTTCCCAAGCAGTCCTGATCGCCGCCGTCAATGCAGGATTGCCTCCAGCCCGCTGGATTGCCGCCGGCACACGCTGGGGCATTCAACTCCTGACCGTTGCCATGGCGCTCGAACAGCTCGGAATCGCCCAGCATATCGTGGTGGTTGGATTCGGGATTACCTGGGGAGGCCTCGTCCTCGCCGGAGCCCTGGCCTTGGGGTTAGGAGGAAGGGATCTTGCAAAGGATTTCTTGGAACGACGTCTGGTCGGTCATTCTCGCTCACAGGCCAACGAGGACTTACGACACCTGTAACTGATATGCCACGCTATCTTCTCCTCACGGACTTGGACGGCTGTCTGTTAGACAGCGAGACGTATTCCTTTGATGAAGCGCGACCGGCGTTGAGCGCCCTTCAGTCTGCGCACATTCCCATCATCATCGTCTCCGGAAAGACTCGCGCGGAGATCGAGCCGTTGCGGGAACGCCTTGGCCATCAGCATCCGTTCATCGTTGAAAACGGCGCAGCGGTGTATGTTCCGCTGGAAACCTTTGGCTTCCGGCCTGAGCGGTCACGCCGCCGTGACTCTTATCATGTGATTGAGCTCGGCACCCCCTATGCGCTACTCCGCGATGTCCTACGGCAAATCGAGGAAGCCGTCGGGACTCCGCTACGAGGATTTGGTGACCTCTCGGTCGAGGAAATTATGGCGACGACAGGGCTGACGCGAGAGGATGCGCTGCGGTCCACCCTTCGGGAATTTGATGAACCCTTCCTCGTCAACGGTCCGCCCAAGCTGATCGAAGAGATTTGTCGACAGATCGTCATGCGAGGTCTGAACTGGACCAGAGGGGGGCGATTCTTTCACCTGACCGGCAATAACGACAAAGGACGAGCCACGGAGATTCTGCTTCGCTGCTATAGACGACAGAATCATGCCCATGACCAACCTGAAGATCTTGAGACGATCGGCATCGGCGATAGTCTGAACGATCTTCCGCTCCTCCTGACGGTCGATCATCCGGTGTTGGTGAAACGGCCTGATGGCTCGTACGATCCGGACATCAACCTGCCAAACCTCATTCGAGCCCCAGGGATTGGTCCTGCCGGCTGGAACCAGGTCGTTCTTGAACTTCTCCGCCAAACCACCTGCGACACCTCCCGTGAACGGGCGATCAACATCAGAGTCACCTAACGTTCACGGGACCACCGGGCTCCGACACGGCTAATCTTCCGCCGGGTTGATGATATGCAGCCCGGCGGATTTCGATGCCGCCAACAACTGCGTATCCGTACTGACAACCGTCAATCGCAACGGCTTCAATTCCAACGCCAACGCAAGATGCATCACCTGGGGTGAGCGAAGAAAGGGATACTCCAAGACCAACTCCTTCGTGGCCAAGTAGGTCCCCATCTGAGGAGCGATGAACTGATACAGCCCTTGTTTGGATTCAATTTCAAACTTGTACAGCACGGAGTAGCAATCATCCCGCGTGATCTGCCCTTCGTGAGCACGGGCGCAGAGAATAGAATAGAAATCCGTCACGGTCCAGGTCGGGACGATGGCGACTCTGCCGCGCTTCACCATCAACTTATTGATGATCCGTGTCCCCCGCTCCATGCTATAGCGTTTCACCAGCGCGGTCGAGTCGTAGTAGTAGTACGGCATGCGGTTACTCCCTCCCTTTCAGAATGATGTCGGCAAGCGGTCCTTGAAGCTTGGACAATCGATCTTGTAGCTCGTCGAGTGGAGCTTCTTCATACCCTTCTTTTCGCAAGGTATCCGCAAGATTCCCTTTATTAAAGGATGTCGTGTCTTCCTTGAGCCGATCGTTCAATCGCCGTTTGGCCAGACGGCTTGACACCTTCTGCCCGGACTTGGTCAACCCCCGTCCCCTGCTACGCGGAGCCCGACTGGCGGATAGTTCGTCTCGTTTCTTCACGATTCACGCCTCCTCATCATGAGTGTTGGTTTACCGCTTCCCTGCAGACGCTTCCCGTGGACAACCGGCAGGCCGCGCGACGGTTGCCAGCAATGGGTCCTCACCGAAAATCTGTGCCGCGATCGCCCGAGCCACATCCGATGAAAACTCTTGTTGGATCACTCGAAGTACCTTCGCCGTCGCCTCGCGCTCGCTGAGATGCCCTTCTTTTCCTCCGCGGGCGATGGCGCCGACCACCCGCTGTGTTGCAAGCTCCACGATCTCCAAATCGCTGCACCACCGAACATACTTGAAGTTCGGATCCTGCACCTCGATCGGAATCAGACGAGTCATGACCCGAACCAGCAACTCCGAGGACTCCGCCTCATCACCCCCTCCTGAATCAGCCGTGACATGAAACCCTTCGCGAACCAGCCCTTGGGCAAGTGCCCGGTGAATCGGCTCCACTTGATCTCCGGAGACCTGCATGGCTACGCCCAAATTCGTCGAAAGGAACTGCACTAACTCACCGGTAAACTCTCCGACTCGATGGGCAGACGGGATCCCCTGCCCGCTTGCGCGAATCACACGCAAATCAGTATTATAGGCTTCCCGCAGAAGTAGGTGCTGACTGGCCCGCCGAAGCGCACGCACCTTTGCCAGTTTGTCGGTCATCTGCCGAGCCTCACCCACATCCGCTTCTATCTCGCGATCTAACCTCACCATCTTGTCCGTCACAGAGGTCTCGGCCTGGGAACGGTTCACGACAGCCAACGCATAATGAATTCCCGCTCGATCGTCGTACCACGCATCGCCGACACTCACATTTTCGAGCACTTTATCGGTCGATACCTTCGTCACATGATCGATCGTCAGCCGTCGCTCAGCATTCACCGTCTCCTGATGTTCAATGACGAGGTACGCTTCCCAATCCTTGGCCTGCGCCGCAACTTCCGCTTTAAAGATACGCGCAATCGCTGCATAGGCTCGGTTCTCGGCGGCACTTCGGTTTTCGCCTTGGCCCACCCCGGTCAGATACTGGGACGGTGGATAGTCCGAGGCACGACCATCCACCCACTCGGGCTTGTCCTTTCCTCCTATCCACACACACCCACCGGCACCAATCACACTGCAGAGACACAGCGCAGCCACCACACCATTTCCAAATGCCGATCCATGGCTGAGCCTCACTGCATCACCCGCTGAAGGATGAAGAGAGTCTGACCGGCGGCCAGCGAGACAGATTGTTCGACCTTCGTCGTCGACATCTCCAGTCCTGATGGACGAACGGAAACCTGGTACGGCCCTGGCGGCACCCATGCCCGTGCCACGTGGATCTCATCCGGCAAGGTCTGCCAACTTCGCTTATCGGCTTCTTCAGAGGCCACTGCGAGTCCCTTGGCAAACAACTCCACCAACAAGCCAACCCAAGGCTCGGCATCTCGACCAACGGCATGACGTGCCCCCAGACTGACACCCTCGGCCATCGCAAACTTTGCGGCGGCTCGCGCAACGGCTTTTGTGGCGATCGCCGGCATCCGTTCCGATAACCCCTTCTCAGCAAGAGCCGTCAGGTCCTGCGCGCGCTCCGACCGAACCGAGAACGAACGGCCTTGCGAACCAGTCAGCGTCAGTTCTTCAAACGCCACGTGAGTCTTTTGCGGCACCAGTCGTGGGAGCGCCACACGAACCACCCGTCCGTTCAGGCCGTACAACACACTGTCTGCTATCCGGTTCCTCTGATACGGCCCCTGGAAAACTCCTCTATTTAGCAAAACTAACTGTATTGCATCAAGACTGATTGGGATATCTAAAAACAAGTCTTCCTTTCTTGGAGCGCGGCCATTATAACTGATCATGACCACGTGGGCGAGCTCTTCTCCGAGGGAAGACGGCACGGGTGTCCACGTCACATCCGGGAAGGCTTGCCGATAGCTTTCAAGCTCGGTTTTCAAGCCAAGCGACTCCGCAGTCCGCAAGAGATCGGCTTGTAGGGAGGGAGGAAACGAGATCCTTGACCATCCCTTCATGGCCTGATACGCCTCATATGCGTTTCGATAGGCGATAAACGCGTTATTGATGTCGCCTGCCGCTTCATACAGGATGCCGCTCAGATACCGGGCAAACCCGTCATTTCGGTATTTGCCCGAATCCTTGACTCTGTCACCCAGGACATTCAGTCGATGATCGATCCGTCGAACCTCGACCAATGCCTCCTGGATCTGGCCTTGAGCCGCATAATTCAGTGCCTTGATCACGTTAATCATCACGTGCTCATAGGCGTCCCCCTCATAGGGCAGCGCATTGTCGTTGGTCAGAAACGCGGCGGTCTCTGTACGGATACTTCTCGTGTAGAGTCGCTCGACATCCTCTTCGGCTTGCTCCAACACCGCACTGCTTTGTTCAAATTGTCCTGCTACCTGTAAGACCATCCCGCGGTCCATCTCATAGAGCAAGCGCCCCTTCGCCCCATACTCTCCCTTCGTCTGCTCCACGATCGTCGCAGCTTGTTGTGGGTGGCCGGCGAGCAGGCTCTGTTCAATCAGAAGATAACGATTGACGGAAGGGCCGCATCCCATCGTGAGAAATGCGAGACAACCGGCTAGGAGCACTGAGATAGGAAAGATACCGCTCCGCCGCACAGATCCCCTGCGGGCAAAGCGTGAGAGGAAAGGGTTCAACGAATTCCGCGAAGCTAACAGAACGCTGAAAAATGCCGTCAACGGCACTCTCGCCTCGCTCGGAGGCTCAACGTATAGGACGGCCACTGGAAACAAAGAACCTATCCGCTCGCACCTGATCGACGCGAGCTGATCGCGCGAAGCTTGGTAGATACCGCCTTGCGCCTTCGCTCGCTGCAGACTTGCCGGACAGCCTTTTTGAGCATTCCACTAAAAGACTGTCCGTTTCTTTTCAACGACCTTCTTGATCTTCTTTTGTCCGTACCACACCTTTGCATTGCTTTCCAAGTCGATCATCTGAAGATCCACCTGGTAAAACACGGCTTTCGCCCCGTCTGCTTCATCAAGAATGGTGGCGATCGTCCCCTTCATCATGAAATCGGCACCGGTTTCTTTTCCAGGAGCCTTCTGCGTCTCTTCACGCGCATAGATCGCCTGCTCTTTTCGTTCCGTCCGTACCTCCTCGCGCTCGCTCTTGCCGGCGACAAAGGTGACCTTTTGCGAATTGGTAAGTTCCCGCTCCAAGTCAGTGATAAAGGTCTGAACGCTGATATGTTCATGGCTGCTATTCAAGACGGTACCCACCACGACGACGGGTTGACGCTGAGAGGCCTTCTCAAAGTTTCCAAGCCAGGGGTATTGAAGCGCATCCTTCACCATCGCCTCGGCGACCATCCGGGAATCCGTATCGTTCCATCTCCCGCTCAGGTCAGTCACTACTCCGGCATCGACGCGCGTCACCTTGGTTTCATGTCCACACCCAGACAACGCCAACACACCACCCAACATGGCGACAACCGCCGCGCGAGACCTCCGCATCACCAGTCTCCTCCCTGTGAGAACAGCATTCGCATCCGCTACGCTAGCGGGCACCTCGCTTATCCTCTTCCTGCTCCAACCGCTCAAATAGACGGTCAGCATTTTTTCTGACAAAATCACGGACCTGTGAATTGAGCTCCCGTGCCTGCTCCAAATTATTCTTCATGTCTTCCAAACTCAGCTTCGTCAACACATAATATGTGTTGGTCTTCGAATCCATATACTGATCGATCTTTCGGACACCGCTGAGCGTCGCGGTCGTAATCGTTTTTTGGGCTCGTTCGACATTCTGCTCTTCCGTATTTCGCGTAAAATCTCCTGCCGTAGTTGATGCGGCATAGTCTCGCATCAGATAGCCCGTATAGGTTTCAAACGTTTTGGCAATCTCGGCCCTTCCACGATTCTCTGCCGTCTCCCAGGCGAGCGGGGCATTCCGTACTCCGGAGACCGCCCCCACCCCATAGAAGGCTTTGCTGTCTTTTTCATTGAAAACCCCCGACCCCTTTTGGACCCATTTGGGTGGTCCCCCACAAGCGGCAAGTCCCATTATGCACAGGACGGCAAGACCGAGGCCGGCCAGTCTTGAGTACGTCGCTTGTGACCTGATCATACGACCCTCCTTGGGGGAAATAAGTAAATATATCTTACGTAGAATATCTCGCGCAAAAACGTTGGAGTCATGCTAACATGCGTTTTTTTGTCAGTCAACGTAAGGCGCCCTTCGCGCAGATTCCGATGCGAGATCAAGGAGGCTCTGTGGCAGATATCCAAATCGACGACGGCATCATCAGAATACTCACGCTTGACATCCAGGACCCCAAAGCGGCTGCCGTACTCTCAGCCTATCCCCAGGCTCGATGGGCAGAAATCACCCGTCGCGCGATCAAGATCGGCCTGGGATACCTCAAGGGTGGGGAACACGAGTAATCACATCACTGCGGCATCTCAGCTACGCAGGGGGCACCAGCAGCCTGTACGGCTCTGCCGCGTACCGGATAACCACCCGACGTCGTCGCACACGGCACGACGACGTCGGGACAGTGTATTCACTTGAAGGGTTTTGGGCCGTGCGTTGCGCAACCAAGGACGTTCATTTCTCCGTTGAGCCGTGAGCCGTCTTTCCTTCGATCAATGCCATATCGCCATCGCCATCAATGCGAAGGCTCGACGGATGCTGTAACCCACCCGATCTCACATCAACCTGCTGTGTGAGATAGCTCCCTAGCTCGGAAGCCATAAGCCACCCGTCTCCGTCCAGATCCGCTGCGCCGGACAGACCTTCCAGCAAGGCCTCGACAAAACGACTGCCTTGGTCTGAACGACCGACAGTCTCTCCTCGACTTGCCGCACTCAGGACTTGCACTGCCCGTCGCTCTGCATCCGACTCCGGCGCCATACGCCCCTCCAACGAACGGCCAGAAGATTCTGTCGTCTCCCATCCAACCACCGGTGCATCCAGAATAAGGAGCGTATGTTTCGACGCCGACCGACGCGTAAACTCCTTCAACTGTTCGACCGTGATGGATTTTGCGGTGCTATTGACCGACGCATCAAACGGAACCAGATACCCGCGATCCTGTCCGTCGGAATCTTGCATCACTCCGGCATGGCCCACATACACAAGCACCAGGCGATCCATCCGCCCGACTTTTCTCGGCAGCATGTCGTTCAGCAGCTGTTGTAGGCGTCGAGAACTGGCATCCTTGTCGTAGAGTTCGACCACTTCATCAAACCCTAGGCGCCGAAAGGCCTCCGCCGTTTTTTTTGCATCATTGATGGCTCCGGAAATCGGCGGCGCCACGACATACTGTTCGATACCGATCACGATCGCCCAGGACTTGTAATAGAGTCCATCCGGCTTTCCCAATTGCGCCTCTGCAACCGACAGAAAGTTGAGCGACAGCAACACACCCAGGCAAGCAGCACGCATCTTCCGAGCACAGGTCATCATCAACCCCTGTGGAATGTTCACGTACATCATATGACCTGTGAGCCTATCTCCACCCATGGCACGTGTCAAGAAACTGAATTCGGACAGTTGCCTTGGTCCGGCAAGATATGGGTTCGCATTCCTTGCCTGGTTGCAGGTATCCATGACTTTCTCCATAATGCTCGTTCTGCGCTGGATTACGGTAGAGAAGGAGACACTCCTGCCATGAATGAACAGATCGAGACCCTACTGAAAGAAAGTCGGACCTATCAGCCAACTGCCAAGACGGTAGCGGCAGCCTACATCAAAGAATACGAGGCCGAGTACAAGAAATCTATCGCCGATCCGGAAACATTCTGGAGTCAGGCCGCCAAAGAATTGGAGTGGTTCGCACCTTGGACGAAGGTCCTGGAATGGGAGTATCCATGGGCGAAATGGTTTGTCGATGCACGATGCAATATCGCCTATAACTGCCTGGATCGCCACGTCAAAACCTGGAGGAAGAACAAGGTTGCCTTGATTTGGGTGGGCGAAAACGACCAGGAGCGCATCTTCACGTACGGCGAGCTCTACCGGCAAGTCAACCGCTGTGCGAACGCTCTCAAAAAACTTGGTCTTCAGAAAGGTGACCGCGTCACCATTTATCTTCCGAAAATTCCTGAACAAGTCATTGCCATGCTGGCTTGCGCGAGGATCGGCGTGATCCATAGTGTAGTCTACTCAGGATTCAGTGCACCGGCCCTCGCGAGTCGCGTGAACGATGCCGAGACAAAACTCGTGATCACGGCTGATGTCGGCTTTGATCGTGGCAAGGTCATCAACCTGAAACCCGTAGTGGATGAAGCCCTCAAAACCTGCCCCACCGTTGGCCATGTGATCGTCGTCCGGCGTCAAGTGCCTGGGCTGGCACTTTCAGCGCCAAAAGAAATTGATTGGGACGAATGGGTCAAGCATGAACGTGCCGTGTGTGAGGCGGAACAACTCGATGCAGAAGCCCCGCTCTACATTCTCTACACATCCGGAACAACCGGCAAACCCAAGGGCGTCGTCCATGTCCATGGGGGATACATGGTCGGCACGTATCTCACGACGAAGTATGTCTTCGACTTGAAAGATGAGGACGTCTATTTCTGCGTGGCTGATCCTGGCTGGGTCACGGGCCACAGCTATATCGTCTACGGGCCACTGCTCAATGGCGCCACGATACTGACTGCAGAGGGCAAACCTGATTACCCGACTCCGGGACGCTGGTGGAATCTGATCGAACGATACGGCGTCTCCATTTTCTACACGACTCCGACCGCCATCCGCTTACTCATGCGTTGCGGCGAAGACTGGCCGAAGAGATCTGACCTCTCGACACTCAGAATACTCGGTAGCGTCGGCGAGCCCATCAATCCAGAGGCCTGGGAATGGTTTCATCGTGTTACCGGAGGGGACAAGCCTATCATGGACACTTGGTGGCAGACGGAAACCGGAGCCATCCTGATCACTCCTCTTCCAACCGTCCCGCTCAAACCAGGCTCGGCGACCCGCCCATTTCTTGGCATCGAAGCCGATGTTGTCGATCGTGCAGGCAATAGCCTTCCTCCAAACGCCGGAGGATTTGCCGTTATCAAGAAACCCTGGCCGTCCATGATGCGCGCCATTTATAAAGACCCAGAGCGCTATAAGACCTACTGGAATACGATCCCTAATTGCTATACCGCCGGCGATGTTTGCCATAAAGATGCCGACGGCTATATGTGGTTCATGGGCCGCGCCGATGACGTGATTAAAGTCGCCGGCAATCGGCTCGGCACGGCTGAAGTGGAAAGCGCCTTGGTCAGTCATCCCGCCGTCGCGGAAGCGGCCGTCATTGGGAAACCACACAAAACGGTCGGAGAATCCATCAAAGCCTTCATCATTCTGAAACAAGGAGAGCAGGAGAGTCTCGATCTGATCAAGTCTATCAAGGATCAGGTCCTCAAAGAACTCGGGAAAATTGGCGTGCCCTCTGAAATAGATATTGTCTCGTCGCTCCCCAAAACACGGTCCGGGAAAATCATGCGTCGCGTGCTCAAAGCGAAAGAGCTCGGGCAAGATCCTGGAGATATTTCAACGATTGAGGAATAACGATCGTGAGACGAGGTGGACGAAAACCCGGCGAGCCGATCTATCAGCGACGGCATATGATCGCGCTTGTTCTGGCCGTAGGGCTGCCGACTGTCCTGTTGCAACTCTACAAGGTCTATGTTGGCCCGGTAAGTTTTGACGCCCAAATGGGATTCGGCATTCTCGTTTCAATCCTAGCCGGGCTCATCCTCTATTACTCCTACCGATCGTCCGCTCAAAATCAGCCGTAGAAATGCCAAGCTGCTTCCGACAGCTACGAATTCACCGAGCTTCGCCGAATACATAATGAGCGCCATGCACGGCATCCTGCTGAGGCATGGCGTGGCACGATCTAATCTCCTTTCTTACTCAGACACGATTTTCTACTCACCCTCAACTTCATGCCTCCATAATCCCTTTCCAGACAAAACATTGACGGAGCAACTCTCTTCAAACGTCAATACTTTGTAACTTAACAACGTATATTTTACTACGTATTAATTAATTATTGAAAAACAGAACCACATCGTTGTGGCGCAAGTCTTGCTTACACATAGCAGCAGTTGTGCAACCTTATCACCCTAGGAGGAATCAATGGAATGTCCAAAATGTAAAGGGACGATGATGTTGGAGCGGTTCTCGGATTTCTTTCTCGTGTTCTACGCCTGGAAATGCTTCAATTGCGGCGCGATGATCGACCGCACCATTGCCAGCAACCGTCGAAAGAGTTTGGCGGCGCGAGAGGCTCAGGCCGTTGCGGCAGGCTAACCGGAGACACTATGAGTTTGGAGTCCTGTCGGGAGTCTGTTACTAACTGTTTGCTTCTCAAGCGTTTATAAAGACTCCCGACCCCATATTTTCCTCATTCAATTTCTGGCCCAATCGCACGTTTGGCAACTCGCATATCAAACTCCCCCTGGAGTCTGATCCAGAGATCCGACGACGTTCCCAAATACCGACTGAACCGAAGCGCGGTATCAGCTGTGATGGTACCCTTTTCGTTGACAATCGCGCTGATCCGGCCTGGCAAGACATGAATCTCATGGGCAAGCCGATTGATGCTGATGTGCATCGGCTTCATGAACTCTTTGAGCAAAATCTCACCTGGATGTATCAGCTCCAGTAACCGTTTGCGCGCCATACTGCACCTCAATGGTAGTCCACAATCTCCACATCACGAGCATCGCCCTGAGCCCATACGAAACAAATCCTCCACCGATCATTAATTCGAATGCTGTACTGTCCCTTTTGATTTCCGCGCAAAGCTTTCAATCGGTTTCCTGGGGGAACCCGGTAGCAGTCAGAAGCGCTTCCATTTATAGCGATTAGATCAATCCCCGCTTCTGAAGATAGTCTTTGTCGATAACAGGGGTCGGTTTCGGCAAAACGTACCCACGTTCTTGGAGCAATCGCTCAACATACTTCCCGATGAGGTCGGATTCAAGATTCACGTTGTCATTCACCTGCTTGAGGCCCAGGATCGTGACCTTGGCCGTGTGCGGAATGATGGCCACAGAAAATCCGCTATCGTTGACCGCATTGACCGTGAGGCTGATGCCATCGACGGTAATGGAACCCTTTGCGACACAATAGCGCAGAATCTCCGAAGGCGCTCCGATGGTAAACACGATGGCATTATTATCTTGCTGCCGACTGCGAATGATACCCACTCCATCGACATGACCCGCCACCAGATGCCCACCGATGCGTTCGTTGAGCTTCATGGCTCGTTCCAGATTCACCGGCATACCTACGGCAAAGCTACCGAGCGTCGTAACTGAAAGCGTTTCAGGCGAGACTTCAACAGAAAAGTCCCGCTCGCTCCGCGAGACGACCGTCAGACAGATCCCATTCACGCTCACACTATCGCCGATCTTCAGATCACTCATTACCGTCGAAGCCAAGATCGTCAGTTTGACGCCAGAGAGCGATTTATTCAGGACTGTAATCCCGCCCATTTCTTCGACAATACCGGTAAACATCAGTCTTTCCTCATGATGATCTGTTTCACCACATAGATGAATAGCACGAGCAACACCACCACACCCAGACTGGCTAACCCACCAATAACAAGATTCTCCGTCGCGATTTCTTTCATAGTTTTTCCATTATAGCCCAGCCACTCTCACGATGGTACGGCCTCCAATCGCGTGATCGCCACCCAAAATACGCCTGCCGCGACTAATTGGATCCCGGCGATGATGGCGAAGGCCACGGGATAACTAAGATTCGCAATCAGCAGACCGGCCAGCAGCGGACCGCTGGCATGGCCGATGTCCATAATGGTCCCCTGCATGCCCATCCCTGCGCCAAGCCGCTTGAATTCCGAACTGTCGGCGACAAGAGCCGCCGAAGAGGAAGAGACGACGGCTTCTCCAAACCCAAACCCGGCAGACAGCAAAAGGAGGATCGGAAACAGCGAGACGAAGGGAATACAGACGAAGGTGCCCGCGCAAATACAGAGCCCAAGAATAATGAGTGGCTGACGACCGACCCGGTCGGATACTCGACCCATAATTGGCTTCGAAAGGAAGGACGTGCCGGCCTGCACAGTAAACAGGAGGCCAACTTCTCCAGGATTCAACCCGGCGGCAACACCATAGAGTGGGAGAAACGCCATCAACGCGCCGTTTGCAATCATCTTGGCGGCATCCGTCACACTGGTAATCAGTACCTTACGATTGTTGGCAACTGCGGCAAACCCCTTCCACATCTCCGACAGCACGACTGCTATCCCCGGTTCCTTCCGTTGCGGCACCGCGACGTCCAGATGCAGGCTATAGAACAGCAGCATGCCGATGCAGCCGAAGATACCGGATGTGATGAACGCCGTCGAAAACCCTGCCGCATGAATCAAATAGCCTCCGAGAAAGGGACCTAAGAGTGAGCCGGACTGCGTGCAGGCCGTATAGGTCCCGAGCGCCGCGCCGCGCCGTTCACGGTAGAGCTCCGCCACCGTCGCCAATGCACTTGGCGCGAAGATGGCTGTGGCAAAGCCATGCAGAAACCGGAGCGCCGTCAAGGCATTCAAATCCGTAATGAAGGAATAGAGAAATGGCGGCAACCCAAAGGCCACCACGCCGATCTTGAGCAACAGACGCCGCCCATAGATATCCGACAGGGCACCGGACGGCAGCTTCAGGAAGACGCCCGTGAGGGTGGACACCGATACGATCAGGCCGATCCGTTCAGGACTTGCACCAAGCGATTCGGCAAACAAGGAAAGGGCAGGCATCCGCACCATGTTGTAGCTGAT
Source organism: uncultured Nitrospira sp. (assembly GCA_964430555.1). Lineage (GTDB taxonomy): Bacteria > Nitrospirota > Nitrospiria > Nitrospirales > Nitrospiraceae > Nitrospira_D. The sequence continues at coordinate 14,940 of CAYSFU010000067.1, forward strand.
GAAGGAAAAGATGCCGACCGTGCAGATCAGCGCAAAACTGCGTGACGTCGTCATGGGATTACTCGGTCATCTGAGCTGACAGGCTCGCGACCAGATCGGGTGCCCAACATTTGCTTCAGAAAGGCCCGGTGCTGATCCGGCAACGCCGGATCACGTTCCGCGATCGATAGCACCCGTTGAGGATCCTGTTTCATGGCCAGCCCCAATCGATCGACTGTCTGCACGCCTTTTTGCAGTCGACTCGTGACAACCTTGGCAACGAGCGGATGCAGGAGAGAGACCAATCCTGAGAGAAACCGATTATCCAATCTCGTGTAGGCGACCATTGTACTCGCCATGACTTCATCACCCTGTCCATCCCTCACCGCTTCCATTCTCAACAATACGACGGCTTTCCCTGTCACACGTGGAAGAATTCGACTTTCATGCGTCCCCTCCAGAAAGTACATGCGGCTCGCGGGATCCTCATAGACCAGATGAACGAGCCCCTTCGTTCCTTCTCCATCATCTCCCCAGAATGTTCCTGACTCTCTCATGTCTACGTGGTAGAGCCCGAGATTCAGACGCCGAATCAAGGCTGCCGTAAACGAGGGGTGATCCAACAGATAGTGATAGAGCGGTTCAGGGAGCGCAGTGCGGATCGGCCCGATCTTTGTCTCGGTCGTATGATCCTGGATGATCGCATCAAGCCTACAGGTCCAGATCGGATCCACCCTCTCAACTGGAAAGGTGAGCCCGCCATGCTCAGGGGAGAGAGTACAGGCCTCTGATCGACTCGAGCCGACGCACAAAAGAAGGCTCATGCCGACCGAGATCATCAGCATCCCTGTCGCAAGACCAGGATGAAGTCTCCATACTGAGATCATGAAGCCGATTGCGCGATAGCAATGGTGAGATGAACGGGAAAGAGTCGCTCCGGATCTTGCCGGAATCTAGCTTGTCTTAATAAAGTTTCAACCGACGGTGTGACCATTCCCTCGAACGATGGACGGCCATTCGTCATGACCGTGAGCGGTTTTGAGAAATCCATTAACTGCTCATTCAGAAATAGAGTATACCGCCGCACATGTTCAGTCTTCACATCGATACGATTATCCCCGACAATCGACGCGTCAAGTCTGGCATAGACTCGATGCTTGATGCGCTCGTCTCGTTTATCGACCAGATCATCTGAAAATGCGGCAATAAGATCCGTCGAGTCCACACGTACCCAGTTGAATGGTTGAAAGTGGCTCCCATCTCGCACAAGGGTGAGCCTGGTCGGCAAGGGGTCACGGCGTTGACGATTGAACCAGACCACAAGGTCCGGCACCTCTTCCTTGGGGAAATAATGTCCTCCCGCCATGGGATGTTCACGTTCATGTTCTCGATACACATATGAATAGCCGAACGTATTAAGTTCTCGGGCAATCGAACGACTCAGGTCTACCGGCATCACCTGATCCTTCGTTCCATGGATGATATAGACAGGGGTCTGGCGAAGATTCGCGAGAAACGGCATGAGCACACCATCCAGTCCGCTAGCCATCGGTGCAATGCCGGCAAATACCGGCGCATGATGCATCCCAATGAGCCACGCTCCGATCCCGCCGTTCGACATGCCGGTCAGAAAAATCCGGTTCGGATCGATATGATAGCGTGTGCAAAGATCGTGGATCGTCGTCAAGACCAATTCTTCCGCACGTCTGGTAAACCAGGCACCGGACGGATAGGTCGGACAGGCCACGAGATAGTCCTCTCCCAACCGTGGCCGCCAACGTCCTAAATATTCTTCACCGGTAAAGCCGAATCCATGCAGGCACACGACCAACGCATAGGCGTTCGACGCGTGATATGTCGATGGAACGGACAGGGACAATGGATACGTCTGTCCGCGTATCACGATCTGTTCATGCGGGAGATCTCCGACTGGCTGCCCCTGGTAGGTTCGGCTGGCCCGTATCATCTGAGCAACAGTGGTGATCGACACGCTCTCATCGGACAGAATGCCTTGCAGCAACCGTTCAGCGACATCACCGTCAGGCGCATCAAGATACTGTGCAACCTGTGCAGCAAGTCCCGTGACAGCTAGTCCCGTCTGCTCTGCAAAACTGAGAGCCGCGCTCCCGGCAAACCATACGAACAGGATGATGCATTGGACGAAGGCCATCACAAATCCCCTTCTATCACCCAGTCATCACCGACAGATCTGGTCACCATATGCCGTACCCTGATCGCACCGGCCATCTTCGCCGGACTCACTCCTCCGATCATCCCCTTGGCATTGTGGCCACCAAGCAGCAGAGGGGCGACGTAGAGACGAAGGTGATCGACCAACTTCCCCTTCAGCATCGCCGCATTCACTTCGCCTCCCCCTTCCACGAGAAGAGACGTGATCCCACGCCGACCGAGCTCCTCGAGCAACGCAGGCAATGAGACTTGGCCGTGAACAGCTGGCAATATCAGTACGCCGATGCCTCGCTTGTGAAGCGCGACGCGTCGAGCTGTCGGCGCAGCAGCCGTCGCGGCAATCATCGTTTTGGCTTTATCCTGTTGAGTGAGGATCTGTGACGTCAACGGCGTACGCAGTCTGCTATCGACCACAATGCGAAGAGGCTGCCGTGAATCCAGTTTTGCTAACCTCGTTCCAGTCCTCGCCGTCAATGCAGGATCGTCAGCCATGACCGTTCCGACCCCCACAAGCACGGCATCCACGCGACCACGGAGCTGATGGACCTCCCTCCTGGACAACGCCCCGGTAACCCATCGAGAGTCTCCGGAGGCCGTCGCCAGCTGTCCATCGAGCGTCATGCCGGCCTTGAGCGTGACGTAGGGACGGCCGGTCTTCATCCAATGACAATAGGACTTGTTCAGTGCTTCCGCTTCAATTCTGGCCACCCCAACCGTGACGGAGAGTCCGGCTCGTCGAAGCGCGGCCGCGCCTTTTCCCTTTACTGCCGGATTCGGATCCGGTAGCGCAATGACCACACGGCTGACGCCGGAACGCAGAACCTCCGGCACACAAGGAGGCGTTCGCTTTTTGAGATGACAGCAGGGCTCGAGTGTCACATAGAGCGTGGCACCTCGCGCCCGCGTTCCAGCTCGCCGCAACGCGAGTATTTCTGCATGAGGAGTTCCGGGTCGGAGATGAAAACCCTGACCGACGATCCGGCCCTGTTTGACGACGACGGCACCGACCATCGGATTCGGGCTCGTCGTCCCCTGGCCCTTCGCCGCCAGGCGAAGGGCCAGGGTCATGAAGCGGACATCTGCTTGCGGCGTGGTCACCGTTTCTTGCGGCGTGAGGGCGACGGCTTCTTCGCGGTCTTTGTCGTCTTAGCCTTCTTCTTCACGACCGGTTTCGTACTCGCTTCCGCAATGGCTGCCTGTGCCGCCGCCAACCGCGCAATCGCCACACGGAACGGTGAACAGCTGACATAGTCCAACCCCAATTGATGGCAGAACTCGACGGAACTGGGATCTCCGCCATGTTCGCCACAAATTCCCAGCTTAATGTTTTCTCGCGTCTTACGCCCGCCCGCAATCGCTTGCTTCATCAGTGAGCCGACGCCTTCGCGATCGAGCACCGCGAAGGGATCCGTATCCATGATCTTTTGAGTCTTATAGAAATCGATAAACTTGGCGGCATCATCGCGCGAGAAGCCGAACGTGGTCTGCGTCAGGTCGTTTGTCCCAAACGAAAAGAATTCGGCTTCCTGCGCAATTCGATCGGCCGTCACCGCGGCACGGGGCAACTCGATCATGGTCCCGACCAGATAGTTCAACTTCACTCCATACCGTTTCATCGTCTCCTGGGCCACTTCTTTCACCAGATCCTTCTGCGACTTCATTTCAGAGATCATGCCGACGAGCGGGATCATGATTTCCGGCACGATCTTCTTGCCTTCCTTCGCCAACTCGCAAGCGGCTTCCATGATCGCCCGTGCCTGCATGCGCGTAATCTCCGGCATGGTGATTCCGAGCCGACAACCTCGAAGACCGAGCATGGGATTAAACTCATGGAGTTCCTCGACACGGGTCAGTAAGCGGCGCTTCTCCTCGAGTTTTGGCCCGTCATTCGTCGTCAATTCCAACTGCGCGATCTCCACCATCAGTTCCTCTCGTTTCGGCAGGAACTCGTGGAGCGGTGGATCCAGCAGCCGAATCGTGACCGGAAAGCCTTCCATTTCTCGATAGAGACCGATGAAATCTTGTTTCTGCAGCGGCAGCAACTGATCGAGATACTTCTCGCGCTCTTCTTTCGTCCGTGCCAAAATCATCTTCTGCATGATCGAGATACGATCTTCGGCGAAGAACATATGTTCGGTCCGGCACAATCCAATACCTTCCGCCCCGAACCCCCGTGCAATCTTGGCCTGATCCGGCACATCGGCATTCGCCCGAACACGTAACTGACGTTCGGCATCCGCCCATGAGAGCAACGTGGCAAACAGGAGGTACTTCTCGGACTTCTTGGCATCCAGCTTCCCCTGCACCACTTGAATGATTTCAGACTCCACGACCGGCACATCACCGTCGTACACATTCCCGGTTGTGCCGTTGACAGACAGATAGTCTCCCTCGCGAAACACTTTCGAGCCGATCCGCACTGATTGAGCATCAATCACCTGGACCGCTTCGCAACCGGCCACGCAGACCTTCCCCATCTGCCGCGCCACCACAGCGGCGTGCGACGTCATGCCGCCACGCGCCGTCAAAAAACCGGTCGCCGCATTCATGCCGTGAATATCGTCCGGGCTGGTTTCGTCACGAACCAACACCACGCGTTCACCGGCCGATTTCATGTCAACGGCACGATCCGGAGTCAGCGCGATCTTCCCCGCTGCCGCGCCAGGCCCAGCCGGCAATCCTTTCCCCAATGGCGTCGACCTGGACTCGACCGCTGAGTCGAAAATCGGGTAGAGATATTGGGCCAATTGATCAGGCCCCACACGCTGCACGGCTTCTCGTTTTGTGATCAGTCCTTCTTTCACCATTTCAACCGCGATACGAACCGCTGAAATCCCGGTCCGCTTTCCGACACGGGTCTGCAACATATAGAGCTTGCCCTCCTGGATAGTAAATTCCAGATCGAGCATGTCCCGGTAATGCTTTTCCAGTTTCCGGTAGGTATGCTCAAGCTCTTTATACGCAGCTGGAACATTCGCGGCGAGCGCGCTGACCGGCAGCGGTGTCCTGATCCCGGCCACCACATCTTCGCCCTGCGCATTCATCAGACATTCACCGAAGAACGTATGTTCGCCGGTATTCGGATCGCGGGTGAACGCGACACCCGTCCCGCTTGTGTCACCCATGTTGCCGAACACCATGGCCACGACATTGACCGCTGTCCCCCAATGGTCGGGGATCCCGTTCAACCGCCGATAGGTAATCGCCCGCGCGCCATTCCACGATGAGAAAACGGCACTAATCGCCATCTTCAATTGCTCATTCGGATCGTCCGGGAACTCTTTCCCGGTTTCCTCTTTGACTAGCAACTTGAATCGACCGACGAGATCTCGCAATGCCCGCGCGTCCAATTGCGTCTCGTGCGTGACACCCATTTCCTCTTTTTTGTGGTTCAGAATCGCTTCGAAATGTTCGCGAGGGACCCCCATGACGATGCTGCCGAACATCGTGATAAAACGACGATAACTGTCCTGGGCAAACCGCTCGTTCTTCGTCTTCGCAGCCAGCCCTTCGACCGTCTTCAGAGTGAGCCCCACGTTGAGCACCGTATCCATCATGCCGGGCATCGAAGCCCGCGCACCAGATCGGACCGACACCAACAACGGTTTCTCGGGATCGCCGAACTTCATCCCCATGGACCGTTCGACGCGTTTCAGCGCGGCCAGTGCCGCGTCCCACATCCCGGCTGGATATTTCTTTCCCTGCTTGTAGTACTCAATGCAAGCCTCTGTCGTGATCGTAAAACCCGGTGGGACGGAGATCCGGAGATTTGTCATCTCAGCCAATCCCGCACCTTTTCCACCGAGCAACTCCTTCATGTTGGACGTGCCCTCGGCTTTTCCGTCTCCGAAATAATAGACGTATTTTTTTGCCACGTGACTTCTCCTTCTCGCAGGATACGGAATATGTCCACCGGCCGCGTTCTCTCGTCTCTCAGCGACCTTGCTGGACAGCTTGTTCGAGCATCCTGAAGTTATCCGGCGTTAACACCGCAGGGAGAACCTCGGCCGTTGTCTCGATACGACCAAGATTTTCCACCGTCTCCTAGAACGTGTGGATCAACGAACGGACGACGCACTATGTCCGTCAGTTGATTCCAGATGCCTACGATAGCGATTCACCAAGAACCACTTCGTCCGAACACCTCCAATGATAATGACGGCAACGAACAACAGCAGCAACAATAATCGATAGTCGGCCTGCACACCGTGATCGATAGAGTACCGGCCGTCAGAGTCCTGCTTGAGTTTTGTGTCAGGCTGGAAATAGTGGGTCGTGCCGCTCGGGTCGGACAGATTCAGCCATTCCGAACAGAGCCTGATCGGTTCACGCGCCCCAGGCAACGCCTGCCACGACAACCGAAGGCACACATCGCGTTGGGCATCGAACAGATCGGGAGGTTTGACTACGTCATCCAAGTTGATGCCGCTCATTCTGAATCCAACGAAAAGAACAGCATTACAGCCGACAATGAGAACCAGCGAAACCACCGAAGAAAATCGTCTGATCTTCACCGCCCGACGGCATGCGCCCGTCATCGGCTGATCCATGACAACTCCGGTGGGCTACGCCCCTCAGTACAGACCGTCCATCTTTCGTCCGATTCGACCTAGCTACCGCCCTTGTACCACAATCTGGGAAAAGTCTGCGAATGACGTGAAGAGGTCATCGACTTCTTTGAGCAACGACAGCCGATTGCGACGAACAGCCCGGTCATCGGCATTGACCATCACGCCGGCAAAAAAATCGTCGACGGCCGGCTTGAGGCGGACCAGCGCATCCAGCGCCTGAGCATAGTCGCCAACCTGAATAGACGTGTCGATCCGCTGACGCTCGCCCATCACAGCCTGATGCAGTGCGGACTCGGCGGCATGTTGAAACCGTGCGGCATCCACGGGTTCGCTGGTCCATTGCTCTTTTTCAACAAGCCGATGCGCCCGCTTGAAACCAACGATCAAGGGATCAAAATCCGGTTTTGTCGTAACCGCTTCGAGCGCCTTCATTCTGAGAACAAGATCGACGAGATCGATTGTCGTACCGTAGGCTTGTTTCAGCACCGACTCAATCACATCGTCACGCAGTCTGTACACGAGCCGAACATAATGCCGAACCCGTTCAAAGAGAAAGTCCGCGATCCGCCGAGATCCCATCTGCTGCGAGTCCGCCCCCCCTTTGAAGCCGTCGCCGGCAACCAAGTTTGCCGCCTGATCAATGAGGTCGACAAGATTCAGCCGGAGCGTTCGCTCCAGTATGATGCGCACAATCGCCGTGGCATGCCGCCGAAGCGCAAACGGATCTTCCGACCCTGTCGGAACCAGCCCCACATGAAAGAACGCCGCGATGGAATCCAGTCGATCCGCGAGGGACACCACCTGCCCCGCCTCGGTTTCCGGCAATGCTCCTTCAATGGCCTTTGGAAGATACTGCTCGCGAATCGCCTGCGCGACGGCCGTTGATTCACCGTCATGCCGGGCGTATTCGCCTCCCATGATACCTTGTAACTCCGGAAACTCGCCCACAATACCGGTCAGCAGATCGCCTTTGGACAGCGATGCCGCCCGTTCCACGAGATGTCGTAACTCTGCTTGACCGAACGCGCGCTGCTCGGCGATACACCCAGCCAGTTTTCTGACCCGCTCCTGCTTCTGCGCCATCGTGCCAAGCTTCTGGTGGAATGTGACCCCACCCAGCTTCTTCGCCCGCTCTTCAAGACGAACCTTTTGATCTTCGTCGAAAAAGAACTTGGCATCGGCCAATCTCGCCGCCAGCACCCGCTCGTTGCCTTCACGGATCAGGGACATATCCTTGGCACGATTGTTCGTCACGGTGATGAAGTGTGGTGCCAGCTTCCCGGTCTGCTTGTGCCGTAACGAGAAAAATCCCTGGTGTTCTTTCATGGAGGTGATGAGGATCTCCTCCGGCACGTCCAAGTAGGCCTCTTTGAACGACCCCATGACCGCGGTCGGTTGCTCGGTCGAGTACACCGCTTGGTCGAGCAAGGCTTCGTCTTGAT
>CAYSFU010000068.1:0-23023 GCA_964430555.1 uncultured Nitrospira sp.
AACAGGCCCATTGCCGGACGGCCGACAGATGCAGGCCTTGTGAGGCTTTGCTCCGTGTGCCATGCGTTGCTAGCCAGCGCGCGTACCGTGTCGCCAACGTTTCGGAGACGGGGAGAGTGGGTTCATGGTCGCGCCACCATTCGTGAAACGTGGTGAGCTTTCGCGCATAGGTTGCGACCGTGGTATCGGCAATCGCCGTTGCCCGCTCCTGAAGAAATGCCGCGATCAGGGCTGGGGCCTGGTCGGATGTGAGCAATGGTCCGTCTGATTCCATAGTACCTGGTATACCAAGAGTGTACCTGTCCTAGCAACATTCTTTGGGGGCGCGCGTCAGAGATATTAATGAAAAAGCTTCTGAACTCCTGGTTGGGTGGGTGAGGTACTGCTAAGTATACCAGGTACCTACACCCCATGTACCGAAATGCTGCGTTGGAGCGAGCTGTGGTGCGACATTAAAGTCCTCACCTTTACATTTAAGTTGTAGACTATCGATTCTCCCTGGCGTTTTTCATAAAGCGCTTACCCCTACCCTCAATAATGTTTCTCCACCCTACTTTTAAGCACGGACACCAGGCCTCTTGATTTACCATCATGAAATCCCATTCTGTTCCGCGATAAATTATATCTGATCAGTTATAATTTATGGGTTATACCCAAAGGGTAGTCTCATCATAGGAAACACCAGGCTCATGACGTTCGGTGCATACATCCGAAGATTGCGGCTTGCCAACAGCATGGGGCTTCGGGAGCTGGCTCGAGCTGTTTCTGTACAGATGGGTGGTCGCGGAGTGACACACGCCTATAGAAGTGGCCCCATTCGTTTGAACAGCAGCCCGAGGTTTTTAAGTGGATTCTCTGCTGATTCTCACGCTGCCAGTTTACCCGTCGGCAGTATCACGGCATAGGCCTCATCCGGTGTTTGCTGGTCCAGGCTCGAATGCGGTCTGGATTGGTTGTACCAATCCAAGTATTGCATGATCGACTGTCTGGCTTCAGTGACCGAATCGTAGGCATGTAGATACACCCGCTCGTATTTCACCGATTTCCACAGACGCTCGACGACCACATTGTCCCTCCAGGCTCCGCGCCCGTCCCTGCTGAGGTGGCACCCTCGGTCTTTGACGGCGTGCACGAACTCCTGCGCGGTGAACTGGCTGCCTTGATCGGTATTCACAATCTCTGGTTGGCCATGGCGCGTGAACGCCTCTTGCAGCACATCGACCGCATGGCAGGCCTCCAACGTGATTGCGACCGTGGCGGCTAAGACCTTGCGACTGGCCCAATCCACCACGGCGGTCAGGTACACAAACCCTTTGGCCATTGGAATGTCTGTCGTGTCGAGCGCCCACACCTGGTTGACCCGGTTGATGGTGAGGCGACGTAGCAGGTAGGGATACACGTCGTGGCCGGGGTGTTTCTTGCTGGTGCCCGGTTTTCGATACAGCGCCTCAATGCCCATGCGCTTCATCAACGTTCCCACGTGTTTCCGCCCAACCGTGAACCCCTCCCGATTCAGCTGGTCGCGCAACATGCGCGCACCCATGAACGGGTGCTCCAGGTGCAGCGCGTCCAGGCGACGCATCAGGAGCAGATCGGCCGCGCCGACAGGTTTGGACACATAGTAGACGCTGCCTCGGCTGATCCCCGCCAACTGGGCCTGGCGGCTGATCGATAGGGCGTGGGTGGCGTCAATCATCGCTTTGCGCTCAGCAATCCCACCTTGATGAGCGCCCCTTCTAAAAAATCATTCTCCAGCGTGAGCTGCCCAATCTTGGCATGCAAGGCCTTCAGATCGACCGGCGGCTCCGCCGGTGCGGCGCCACCCCCAAAAAGGTCAGCCGCTCGCTCACTGAGTTGCCGTTTCCACTCGGTAATCTGATTGGGATGCACTTCGAATCGCTGGGCCAGTTCGGCCAAGGTCTTGTCGCCGCCCATCGCGGCCAATGCCACGTTAGCTTTGAACACCGCTGAATGCGTCCGTCGCGTGCGTTTTGCCATCGTCTGCTCCATTTCATCGCCCTGTCAGGGCATCAACGGTAGCAGATTCTCCACCTAACGGCTTGTTCAAATTTCCGGGGCCACCTCTGACAGAGTCTGAGGCCCAGTTACGCGTGAACTTTCGAGTGGAACAGCGGGCCACGAACGACAGCCGGGACGCCACTCGTCGTGGCACAGGGGGTCGTACGGGAATGATACTCAGAGCGTGCTTGAAAGGCATGGCCAGTTTTATGTGTGGACGCCAGCACCGCCAGTCGTTGTCCCCTTGCATCTCAGCGAGCGAATGCGGCGCGTCTGGGAACGAACGGGGCAGGCCTTGCAGCGGGCAGCCGAATTGACGGAGGTGGATTGCGATGCAAAAGACCAAAACAACGATTCTTGAACCCGTCCACGACACGGCCATGGGACTACACGCGGCAGGCGTGATGGATCAGGTCACGTTGTACGAATTCGACCGCTTCTCCGTGCCACGACTCCCCGAACACGAGGCCCCAGCCACATTCGATCGCAAGAGGGCTCTGGCAGCGATGAAGCAGATCAAGGGAATGCCAAAAGGGAACCGACGGGAGAAAAATGGGCGTGTTGTGAAGTCCTTGAAGATGAAGAATCCGCCCCATCCCGGATTTGTGGTGCGCATGGACTGTCTGTTACCGCATGGGTTAAGCGTGACCGAGGGGGCGAAGATCCTTGGTGTGTCGCGATCTGCATTGAGTCGCCTGGTGAACGAGAGTGCAGACCTGTCGTGGAAGATGGCTATTCGTGTAGCCAAGACGTTTGGCGGTACGCCGGAGGGCTGGATGCGATTGCAATGTCAGTATGAAGCAACCCAGGTAAAAGCGCAGTGACTCACATGCTTACACCTTGATTAGTAGGCACTTCAGTGGCTTGGGATTCTTCAGATCTCCCCTCTACGAATAGCTTGTGATTCTGAATTCTGACTCCCCGAGAGACCAAGAGTTCCTCCCAAGGACCACGATATCCAATATCGGGGGATGATAGGAGCTCTAGGGCTTCTTCCTGCTCAGTAAGCTTCCGGAATGTCTCAAAATGGGGATAGTTGGGAAGGACAAACGTCTCCTTCCTATGAAGAATCGGCGGATTGGGAGAGCTGAGGTATTCTCGAATGCCATACGTCGTTTTGGGAAGATAAACTTTGATGCTTCGCATTAGCGCAGGATGTGGATCTTCATCGAAATTCTGATACTGTAAAAAAGAAAGAGACCGGCCGTCTTTAGCAAACTTCACAAGATCATATGGAAGCTCTCCCACTATTTCTTTCCCCGCAAAGAGGAGTACTCGCAGGAGGGGAGGAAGCTCGTCTTCAGCAGAACGGTGAATGTACAGGTGAGAAGGAAGCAGCTTCCCTATTCGGCAAGTCGCACAGATATTAGCCACAACCTCTGGCTTTCCAATACTGAAGAGAAACTCCTCACCCTCCTTCAAGGCCTCACTGTATGTTCGCCAACTAGCCTTAATATCGCTCTGGATTGAGACCGGAAGCTTGGAAATGCCTGGAGGCTTGATATGCTCCAATCTCAACATTGCAAGATATGTAAGAATATCCTCGCGCCGTTGGGATCTTGAACCTTGGAAGGCCGTGTGATCAATGAGCCCGAGAGCCAATCGCTCGATTCGCTCCCGTGACCCAAAGCCTTCAGCTAGCTTTGAATACTTTGGAAATTCGTCGGGTAAGGGAAGACGGCCTAGACGGTTAGCTAGTGCTACATAGGATACCGCTAATTTGCTCTTCTTAAACTCTGCAATGAGGTCGGTTCTATACTCGAGGCGGCGTGTGAATGCTCGGTTTGCTACATAGCGGGCTTCGGCATCTTCATCCTTAAAGACATAAACGACTCCTAACGCCGCAACATGTGTTCTGCGTTGTAAGGCGGTCTCAACATACTCTCTGAATTCCGCCTGACCATAAATTTTCTGGAATGTTCCTCGGCTAGTGAGCACTCCATCGCCGAATTGATCCGCATCGACAATTGCACTTTCCACTCTCACAGCAACAATGAGCACCTGCTGGGCAAGGGAGAAGGCCCGTGCCAACGTTTCGTCTCGTTCAGATGGACTTTCTATCACATTCAAGACATAGCCTAGGTTGACAACCTGGGCGGGCGTGATCTTTTGCTTTGGTTGGTAATGAGGATCCCATCCATTAACTCGAATGCGGCGTGATCGCAGGTATCGAATATCGGACCCATGTCCGCATCCAAAATCAAATACATCTGTCGTCTTATTTATGATTCCCTCAGCCAAGGCAAGCGCTATGGGACGCGAACACGACACTCTTTGGATGGCGGTTTGGTCACGAGGAATAGGGGCAAGCAGTTCTACTTGCTCTTGCTGGGCAGGTCCGGGTTTCATAACGTGTCCAGAGCCCGTTGAGGTGTGGAAGAGTTACAGATACTCTCCTAATACCATAGGCAATATAATAATTTGAGATCTGTAAGAAATCTCAACCAAAGATTGCTCGCAGTTCCGAAACAATAGCTTCGAGGCAATCAGATGCTATGATAGGCACCTGTGCAATGACCAAATCATCTTCTCCCTGAAGCTTAGCAGCCAGGTGTCCCTTCCCTAGTAGCCGTTCTGCACCTTTCTCGCCCAGTGCAATTTCTGATGTACCCTCGCTGTCAACACGGAGTACGAGGCGATTGCCCAAATTTGCCCGAAGTTGCATCGGCATTACCGTCGCATCCGGACGTTGAGCGGCAAAGACTAAGGAAATTCCTGCCGCCCGCGCTTTGACCCCCAGACGTCCCACAACATCCGACACAGCATCCGCGTAATTTGGCGTCATCATCCATTCTGCGAACTCGTCGTGGATGACCCACAAGAATGGTAAACGCTCCGTTGCGCTCGCTTTTGCATTGAACTCAAAAATATTAGAAACCTTGTTCAGTTTTAACGTGGTGTAGCGACGGTTCATCTCGTCGACAAGATCGCTTAAAGTGTGAATGGCCTGTTCTTGATCCGTAATGATGCCGCCCTGCAAGTGTGGCAACCCATCAAACGCGAAGTAGTCCACCCCTAGCTTTGGATCAATAAGAACAAGCTTGGCCTGCGCCGGTGTATTCGTACACGCAATGCCAAGAATAATATTTTGCATTAGCACCGATTTTCCACTGCCGGTTGAACCCGCAATCAGCGTGTGTGGCGCGTTCGCTTTGGGTGAGAGGAAAAGTGGATTGTTGTTTTCCTCTCTGACTGCGATTAGTAGGTCATGGTTGCCGTGAGTGCAATCCGGCTTCCACTGCTTCCAGACATCCGGTAAGTGCAGCACTCGGCGGTTCGGACGAGCAATGGCGATGGCCACGACTCCCGGTTCAGCTCGGACAGAAATGATGTTTAACGCGTGCGTGGTCAGAAATTCCGATCGCCGCTTCAGCACCTGCTCAACGGTCAGATTTGAACTACCTTGAAATTTCAGCAGTGCCGCGTTCGGAGTAAGAACCTTGGAGAGCACCTTCGATTGAAGCTGGAATTGCTGTAAGGCGCCCTTACACCTACTTTCCACAAGCTTGAGCCATTCTTCATCAGCAGTATTGTCTACAGAACCTCGCTCATAGCGAGCGATAACTAGGCCAATTCTGGGGTCAACCCACGTGCCGGCGGAGCCGACTGGCGTAACCGTCACTACGGGGACAGGTGGTGTCGAAGCTGGCGATATAGCTCCGGACGGCGGCAAGGCAAATGGAGACTGCGACGTTCGATCCTCTTTGGATCGTGGTGCCTCAGTTTCTCCAATCGAACTATCGTCGCCCTTGCGACGCTGAACAATCTGAATCCGCGCTGATGGCTTCTGATACGTCTGCTCTTTCCAAATATCGGACCCGGCGATGGCTTTACGGATATCGATTGGGTCCGCTTCTTTAGCGTAGGCAATGACCAGCTGACGTAGCCGTGCTCGAGAAAAGACCTCTTGCCACGATTCCTTGGCCTCTGCCACCGCCCCGAAGTCTGAACATTCCGGTGAGTCGGACGGCCCAGACACAAATATATGTGAATAACCGCGCATGTGGATGGCACACTCGCCATCGCGAACAGCTCTACGCCACGCAGCCAAATCAATGGGCGAATTTGCAGGGAACTGAATACCATTCAGCATAAGGTCTGAAAATCTTGACAGCCAAAGGTCGCGATCGAGTCGCTTCGGGTCACCGAAAATAGCATCGTTAATGCGACGTACGGTATCGCGTAGTTGCTTCTGCGATTCCTTCCGCTTTGTAGCGAGGCTGGCGCAATCAATATATTTTGATTCCGATATGATAACGGCAAGCTGGAGCTTGCCATCCTGCGTCTCTTCTGGTGCAAGAGCTAGGACGTCCGCAATCTGTTCTTCACGCTGACCAAGCCATTCAGCATAATCATCAAGAAAGTACCAGCCAAAGCGCCGACCAGCGCCAAGCTCATGACGAATCATGTAACGGCTAAGAACAACGCCCATCAATTCACTGGCATTGCGTCCCCGTTTTGCGGCACGCAGCACGAGGTCACCAGAAATCTCGTTCGCATCATTAATGAATCTTTCTGCAAGATCCCGACACTCTGCGTCACTGAGCTCAAGGTTCAAATCTTTGACCCGCACGAAGACCATTGACCGTAGCAGGCTTAAAGGTGCGGTAGAGGAAATGAGAATGTTTCTTCCCTGCGTCCCACCCTGCTTGCAGCGGATAACCTTTACATTTTGGTTCAGAAGTTGGCGACGATCGAGCAACTCGTCGTAGTTCACCACCCAAGTGCCCAAGCTGTGAATCTCATTAAAGATGCTTGCGGTAAGGGGGTCGTTGAAGTCGAGTTTCCTCGCGGGGAGCAGACGTGGGCTTTCAACTCCATCCCAATCGCCCTTGATGAATGTCGTCAGGGCCGTGACAAAGGACCAGCCCTCATTAGTCTGCACCGGGCAGCACAGATACACGACGGACTTCATATCGTCCGTCGCAGAGGGGCGCCGTCGTGTCCACCGCGCAGGGATAAACGTACCCGACTCCGCTCGTACACAGGTTTCAGGATACCACTCTAGGCCCGCGTGTCTTGCAATGACGTCCTTAAGGAACACTATGTCTGCCACTGGTCCGTCCTTGGGATCTGGTGCAGGCGCTTGGTCTGCCATAATGCCGATGCGTAAACGTGCCATGAAATCTTTTGCCGCTTCACTAGACACGAAGGAGTCCGCGTCAGCCTCTGAAGATTCTATGATCTTTTCGTACAATTCACGCAACTTCATCCCATCACGATGACGAAGAATGATCTGGCACCGCATGTCTTCCTCGTCTTCGTGCAGTTCATTCATTTTCTCAACCAGTGCATACGGAAGCCGTGCGGAATCACAGTTGTAGAGGGCAACCGAAAAGTTCGCCCGCTCGTGGGGATAGAGCGACAGAAATCGTTTAGTCAAATCAACAATGAGCGCGGAGGTTTCAGAGGGGTTCTCATTCGTATCGTCGAAACCGTCGTTGCTTATGACCGGAGATTCGTAAAGGCTGTAATCGAGATACTTGTCTGTCAGTGAAAGCAGCTCTGGCTTCTTGTCATACCAACCCAAAACAATTTCCGGGTAGTAGGGATGCGATAGTTCCTCTTCGAGCTCCTTGAAGAAGAGCGGTGGGTCGCCGAAAAATACTTCATCAGCACTCAACAAGTGCTTGACCAGCGAGGCTACTTGCAATGCCTTATTCGCCATTGCAGACAGCCGGAGCGGGTGCCACGGCGCAACGATGGCGGTGACACGCCCTCCATCAACCACAACCGTGCCAACATTCAACAATGGTCGGAGAAGATTCTCGCGGTTCCGATCGCCCTTGGCATCTCGGCTAATGGCTTCAAGCAATGCGCCATAATTCTCAGCCTGTTTCACCAGGAAATTACAAGAGACGCCTTCCTCCATAAAACCCTGAACGGCTGCCTTGTAGCTCTGATGAAACATTTGGAAGATATCCATAAGTTTCGAGGCAACTGTCTCGGACAAGAATCCGTCTTGCTGTGCTTTGGCAAGGTTTGAGACCCAAATAAGAGAAATATCTTGTTCCTTCTTGTATGTAGAGACCAAGGAACCTCGATCTTGTCCGTATGCAGCGTACAACGTGTGGACGTTGCGTAGATCGAGAGATTGGAAGCGTCCCTTGGCACTGACTGGCTCACGATTGACACGGCAAAACACTAATGGATGTTCGGCCAAGCGTCTCCAGTCGTTGGGAAAGTCGCTCGCAATAGCGTTCGGATCGTACCTCCAGACAAGTTGTTTGAAGTATGTTTCTGTCGAACCGTTGGAAAGCGCCACTTCCAACTCCAACAGGAATTTCAGTTGAAGGGCAGATTTGGCGACTGAGCGATTAACGTATTGCTTTGCTGCCTTTCTCCATTGGTCACTCAGCGCCTCGAAATTCATCAAGTCGCCGATGTCCCACGAAACACGGTTGCCGAATAATGCTTTCAATCCACGATACCGCCTGGCAAAAAAGAGACCCACATCCTCGTTCAAGTCTTTGAGGTCTTTCTTTGTACGACGGTCACATGTAATTTTTAGTCGCCGCTTTGACGATGGGATGTCTTGGTCGAACAACGATTCCAAGCTCAGGGCAATGCCCAAAAGAAAATCTTCCGTCTCAATAGGGGTGCCAAAAATGAACCTGTCCCACTTCGCTTTGAGCGATGGCGCCTCTTTGAGTTCGTTACGGTGCCTCCGATAGAATTCTTCATCCTCTTCTTGCGCTTCCGTGGTGTTCCGGGTACTCAACCGTTCGAGATAATCCCCTTCGTCACCTGTTACTAAGTCAGGTTCGCGCTCTTCATAAAACTCCCGCGTCGCCTTGCCAAGATTGAATCTTTCTCTCTTCAGGCCATCGAACAACGGCTTAACTATCTCCCATTCGCACTGGGCAAGGTCAGCCGCTTCCATATTCCATCCGCTGTTAGCATGGACGAAGGAGTTGATTGTCGGATGGAGTTCCTCTGGGATGACGTCTTTCACTTTTTCGAACGCGTTGACCAGGTCTTCCTCCAATAGGAGTGACTGGGTTGGTGTCTGCTTTACGAGGTAACAGCCATGCTTCCTAATGGCTTGCGCATAGAGAGCCTTCCATTTTGATAAGTGACCGGCGGTCTTATCATTTAAATTGCAGAAGAACGCGGTGTCTTTTGGGAGATGAAGCGCTGGGAACGCAACGCCAAGCGCAAATAGAATTGGGTGGCCATTTTCGATTGCGGCCCTGGTTTGGAGGATATACTCGGCGAAGCGGTCAAGGGCAAATGACCGAACCTCCAGCAAACCCATCAGCGCCTTTATCCACCATTCCTTGTGTTGGCCAATAATCGGCAATCCCTCAGCCGCGATCAGTACCCAGATATCAGGGTGCGCTTGTAGCTGTGGCGCGCCAATAGGAACCAATTCCTTGAGCGATTGCTCTTCGTCGTCACCAGTATTTGCGACAAGCAGTGCAGATTTATTGCATGCAGCATTGCGGAAATAGGTCGTGCGTTCTTCGGTAAGAATTTCTGGAGGTAGCCCATGACCTCCGACAAAGTGAATGGGCAGCTTGATTTCGACGAGGCTCGACAGATTCGAGTCCGCTAAGACTGCCTTGGCCACTGCTGTTGTCTGATCTGCGGTCAAGCAGTCGAGTAGGTACCGAGCAACACCTATGGCATCATCTTCGGTGAGACGATAACGGAGGTACGTGGCCCCTACCTTACCAATCAGTTCCTCGCTGGTCATCCAGCCTCCACCCGGTAGGGGTTGATCACATATGCGCATCCGTCGGATAGACGCTTCAGAAGCCCGACGCTAGCGAGTCGTTGTTCCAGACGTCGTGAGTTTGCCTGAAACGCCTTCTTATCGAACTCGTCTTTTGCCAACACTCGCTCGGCCTCTTTGTCACCAAAGACGAGCCCATACCGACGATGTAGCTTTTCCAGCAACTGATGCAGCTCAATGCGGTTCTCAACGTTGGCAAACAGGAGGGTCTTGAGCAAGGCATCCGTGGGCGCGTATCGTAATTTTATGGTTCCACGCTTTGAAACGAGTCCAATTTCGCGTCCGTAGTTGCGGTGAATATTGGCAACGTGCTGACGATGCCGCTTCATCGCCGCCTGTCGCAGCGAAGTAATCAGCTGCTGGGGGTCGGACGAGCCATCATAGTCCTCGCCCCAGCGCACTTTGTCTCTCAAAATCTTCTTACACTTTTCAAATGCATCGTGCTCGGTCAGGGCCTGCTGCCAATCCGTCCCCATCTCAATGTTCGTAATGAATGCTTCGACGGCCTGGGCGGGTAGGAGGTTGTTCTCCTGATAGAAATCGCAAGAGATCTCACGGACGAGTGTCTTCTTGGGAGCGACAACTTCACAAACTAGACTGAGCGGAGACGTCATGCCAAGGACCTGACGCGAAACCCCTAGCTGATACTTAACCAAATGAAGTCCCGCCAAGTTGGCTAGATGTGGAAAGACATCGAAGCCAGGAATATTCAAGCGCAGAATGGCAAGCCAATCCTCAGCCAGTTCATCGAAGCTGGGATGATGCACGTAAGGCAGAAAGGCATTAGCTCGGTCGCCGCCTATTTGCTCGTCGTCGGTCGGTTGGAGGCATTTGATGATGGAGTTCCAAGTCGAGTCGGTCTTACTTAACCGCTTTGTCAGCGCTGTAAGTAGCGCTTGCTTGTGCTGTGTTCGGCAGAGCATCAGATACAGGAGTTCACCTGTCCTTCCGAAAAAGCGACGGTCATTGGTGGTGGCGGTGTTATCTAGGTCTTCGTAGAGGCACTCCTTCCCGTAGGGGAACACGAACTTTGATGTCCAACGCTTGTTGCTGTTCACTTCGAGGCTCGTCGAACGAATGAGCGACACGACTTCACAGAAATCATCGAACGAATGGAAATGGACTTTCAGGTAGGTGAACTGAGGATGCGTGATACCCGTCGCCGACTTCATGCGCTTAAACCACTCATCCCATCGGTTGCTATCATTTGGATAATTCAGCCGAATTTCTGCAAGATGGGGGTTATTGAACAGGATGTTTCGCAGATAGAGCCGATGTGCTGCTTTGTATTTCAGCATATTCAGGCCGTTTGGCTCCTCGAAAGCGCGGCTCTTCTCGACCTCATGATAAAAGACGTTGAGGAATTCAAGTAGCACCATCCATGGCAACTGCTCGTCGTAGAGCCGGTGTCCCCAAATCGCTTCATCCACCCACATAGACGAGGATTGCTCGAAGGTGTCTGGCGGTAGTAAGGGTTGTAGTAGTGCGCTCATGGGATGATTTCTATAAACTTTTGATCTGGCATCCCTTGGTCAGTCAGTGCAAGGAGTTTCAGCCCGATGGCAGAACCCTCCGGAGCCTGTTCCCTAGTCTGACGTTTCATGTATGACGCGATAAGTTGGCTTTTGAAGGCGAGCAAGTCCTCATAGCACTCTTTCGAGAAACTCGCAGGCAGCGCGCCTTCCAAGGCGACGCGGGAAAGAAATTCGTAGCGAATCAGTGTGAGATTGAAGTCCACCGAAATGTCGTGGGCGAAGAAAACAGACAGCACGACGCGGCCGCTGGTCCCATCGAAGCGGATAATGATTTTTTCGCCCTTGCTTGGCTCCACAGAGACCTGCTCGAGAAGAAGGCGGCTGATTTTCGCCTGAGAATTGTTTCCTCCCGTCGCAAGATAAAGATCGCGGTCGCTATTAATGAGCATACCCGTGAACACGCGGTTCAACCCTTTAACAAGGCGTGACACAATTGGCCGCTTTACTATTCCTTGGTTCCTTACAACACTCAGAACATGGTCGAGATACTCACCGGAGAATTTGAAGACGGTAAGTTCCCAAAGACCAAGTTCTTCTTCCTTGTTCTTCGGAATTTTGAAGTACAATCCTCGACGCTGACTAACCAGCATCTGCATAAATTCGCTCGCGCCATCTTCGCTTTCATTCGTGCCTTCTATGTAGTCACGCTTGCTGGCGTGAAATCTGCTGTCAGCGCCGTAGAATTGATCGTTGACAAGGAACTCATCGAAGTAGGGCCCGAGATGCTCATCGCCTTCACCAAAAATCAATATGTTGTCGATACGATTTGAGGTTTCATAGCCAATTTGAAAACGTTCCAAGTAGTCAAAGATGGTGATTGTTTGTCGCCGGATGGCCGAGAGATTACCGCCAAAAATGTTATTGAATAGACTGGCCCTTGAAACGGTTCCTGCAGCTATGATTTTGGGCACGTCTGCGGGAACCATGAGATGGTCTTTTGCATCGGGATGGCCAAGAACGGAGTTCGTGAGGAGGAGAAGTATTTGGCGGATTGGGACATGCAACCCGTTGTAGTCACATAATTCAAGTAACGCGCGCAACCGCGTGCGCACTAGCTCATTTTGAAGTAATTCATAGTTGTGTCTGATCGGACACTTCGGACCAAAGACCTCGTTTTCTCCCGGAGTGCCTTCCGTTAGTTCCTGCCAGCCAGGATGCTGCAGGAAGGCTGCAATAGCCCGATCGAATAGTTCAGCTGAGCTGGTACGACTGAGGTTGAAAAATTTTAGACGGACACCAGAATGCTGCCTTTTATCTTCTACCAGTAATTCCTCGAAAACCTGCCGTGTGCGTTTGACATGTTCGGTTTCTTGCAACCTACGCCAGGATTCAACTAATTGCCCATCGTTGGCTGCGATAAGAAATATTTCATCAGTGTCCGGGTCAAACATCGATCGACAGCACCTCTGGAGCAGCTCTTCTTTTTCTGTTTCCCATCCTGCGCCCTGCTGGGGTGCCCAACCGCTCAAATCACGGATAAAATGGATTTTGATAGAGCGGTGGAGAGTTGGGTCATCTGACTCTGGCCATATTTTCCTGTCTTTTGGGTAACGAGATTCGAGGGTTAAATACGGGCTATCCGACGCCCACTCATCCTCTGCCCCTTTAAGCGCATTCCAAATCTGACGACAGAGGTGGGTTTTTCCGTCACCAGCAGTGCCGGTAAGAATTACAGAAACCGGGTCCACTGTTGCATGGCCGAAACAATTAACTATTTCGGCCTCCGCAGGATGCTCGAACTTAATGGGTGCAATTCCCTGCCGCCGAGCCGATCTTTGAATCGGCTCGTCGTACATATTGTCATTCCGGGGCACCGGCCCGTAATGACGGAGGAATTGAATCCATTTCGAGTTCGTCATGCCAATTTTGTATATTGTTTCAAAAACTCGATACCTTCTTGGAGCACTGTAAAAGGAACTTCGGATGTCTCCTTCAACATCTCTAAATAACGAGCTGCCTGCACATCGGCTGACGATTTCTCGTCAACAAGAATGACAAACTTGCCGAGCGCCTTTGCAAAACCGATCTCTAGTGCCAGAGCATAACCACCCGGGTTGGTTGCTTCCAGATAAGCAAACACACAATCGCTACGTCGAACCGCCTCCAAGTCCCACGCAGTGTATTCGCTCTTCGACTTAAGTCCGTGTGAGCGTGGATCGAAGTAATCGAGCGAAGGAACAGCCCGCATAACCGTGTCCTGCCAGCCAGACAGGAACCCCCCTGCTAAGTAAACTCTGAGCCGTTGTCCACCCGTCAAAGGCATGACTGACGAATCCTTAACGTCGCTCCCGGGTTCGCTTGAGGCTCGTGGCGTCTGGAGGGCTAGCTTGGCCATGGCCATTGAAATGGGTAGCTGGAATGCAATCCTTGCAAAGTAGTAGTACCTTTCAAGAAAAAGCGGCGCCGCAATGAGCATGATTGGGAGCCATGCATTGAAGCCGATCACATCGACGGAGACTCCCAGGCCTTTTACAAACCACAATCCGATCCACGCGAGATTGCTTGAAATCAGGACGGTCGCGATACCAAGGTTCAGAAGAGACAGAAATGTAAATCTATACACAAGGTGACTGTATTCTTGAGCGATGCTTAGCGCCAAATTTCTCCACGTTCTATAGTTCGAAACTTGACTGGCCTCTGCAGCTAAAGATGGAATGCGTTTGAGTAATGCACCGAGGAATGCTTTGAAGATGGGGTCTTGCGCGAGCTTCTCTGAGAGTTCCTTCTCAGGCAAGACGTAGCTAAGCAGCCACTCTTTATTCTTTCTAACCAGCTTGCTGCGGCTAACATTTTCTAACCTTTTCCGTATGCGGCCTCCGAGGCTGGCTACTCCATGACCAAGGATGTATGAAAACCCAAGCAACAGAACCCACTCGTACTCACTATTCCTACTCAGAAGGACTTCGGAAAAACTAATGAACGGTTTTTGTGTTACGTAACAAATGCCCACCATCATGGCTAGGCCTGGCAAAACCGTCCCAACAACGTCGATGAAGAATCGTTCTAATGCCTCTACGAAATCCCCCGCTTTCATAGCTCAGAACTCCCTAGAGTTGACATATCAGGCAGGCTTTCGGCTCATCATCGTCGTCTTCTTCCATCCCACCTAAGACTTGGATGAGTCTCTTATTACCTTGATTCGCCTTTCTCCGTTCCTCTGACTCAGTGTAGCGACGCTTGATCATGGCAATGCTCTCAGGCTTCCGCAGCTCGCTCAACGGCATTCCTTGAACCCAAGTGAACGCTTTCCCAGGAGAATCGGAGATCTTCTCGTATTTCTGAGCTTCCTCAAACTGCTCGGGGTGCGTTTCGAGCAATCGCACCCATTCGATTGGGCGCTGGAAAAAGCAGAAGTAACACCCCGAGTGGGTCCTGCCCCACTTGAGATACGGCGGCATCCCAATTCCGCTGTCTTCGAGAATCTTCATCACGCCTGCGTAATCGATTCCATCTTCCTTGAAAGGAAACACTGCCTTAATGTTTGGCTTCGTGCTGATGTAACCGACCCGATCTTCATCGGCGCGTAAGCCAACATAGCTAATGACCGACTCCTCACCGACATACTCCTCAAACGGCTTTAGTTTTAGGAGTCTGGTACACCACCGCATTTGAGGTGACGGGAGGAAGCCCCCAAAAACATCTAGCCAGTGGTCAAATCCAGCTTTGGCGTTAAGGCGCACAATCTTCTTACCCAAGAACGCCTCGACACAATTCAAATATTCGTATGTTTCAGTCAACTCCTTGTCGGTGTCACAGAAGATGTACTCCATCTCCTTCACGCGGTCGCGCATATATAGCGCGAGTGCTGTACTGTCTTTGCCACCTGACATACAGAGGATGTGCCGAGTCGGTTGGCTCATGCGTCTGCTTTCCCTTCTTTAGCCAAGTTGGCCCAGATTGCGCGCGATGCTGCTGCGAGACCAAGACGCTTGTCCTTCGCCAAAAGAGTTTCAAATTGCCCTTGTAAGTCGCGGAGGTGTTGCTCTTCGCTTGCGGTGAAATGCACCACTTTTTCGTATTCGACTCCATCGGCCTGAGTTATGGCTAGCCGAAGGCCAATGGTGTTCACGGATGACTTCGATCCGGCAAACGCAATACTTTCGACGCGATGGAATCTAGTGGCATATTGGATGAGCTCGTTAGTGAAGACATCCTCCTCAACATCATGCCATTTTGATGGTGGCTTGAGCGCAAGGTAACTGCCAATCGATTCAAGCCACTCCGCTTCCGGAAGTTTGTCATCCATCAATCGCAGACAAAACGCACGCAGTTTAGGCTCCGTTACAGCGAGGAGAATTTGCTCGGAACGGGCTGCGAGCGCTGTCCGGAACTGCTGGAAGGTGCCAGGCAAGTCGAAGGCACTACGAAGTTGGCTTCGCAGTCTCCCCTCGAGCTCAGGAAAAGCCGCTCTTAATTCATCAAGAGCGGACTTTAATGTCTTCACAAAAGCCTGCACTGTCTTGCTGGCGGTCGCATCGGCCGGAATCGGCTGGAAACTACATGCTTTCGGCAATTCCGTGAACAGCAGCTTGGTAGGCTCTCTGGCATTTAGGACCACATCACGCACAGCCAATGCGGTCGAAGGTAAGCGCTTTGTATTCAACACATAGGTCGGAAGCTGGGCCACAAATACGCAGACCTTCTTAACAACGTCGAGCAGTTCGATCTTGCGTTCTTCCGGGGATTTGACTTCCAACACAGTCAGAAGCCGCTCGAACAGTTCGGCACGGACGCCCTCAATTTTGCAGTATTGAATCTCAAATCGTTCTGGAGCCTTTGTCAAAACGAGCATCGCTTCACCATTGAGCTCACGGAGAAACGTTCCGTCTTTGTAGAAAGCCACATCTTTTTCATGCGTGATAGCAAACACTGTTAGTAGCAACGGGATCAGACCGTCGCGAAGACCATAGGGAGGTAAATGGAGCTCGGCAAAGAGAGCCGCAATGTTTACACGGCTGTCCGGCTCACTTTTCACGATCTCTCGAATCCTCCGTAACGCCGGCAGAACTCCACATTTCTCGTCAGTCTTATAGTGCGGTTCTCCAATACGCCATGTGTTCCCGTGCTTTTGATGCAATCCCGTGTTCTTCAGCACCGAGAGATATATGCTCATCTCTGGCGGTGCTTTGGTGGGACTCATGTCTAACAACTCAATGCCTGGATTCATGAACATCAGTTTAATGAGTCGCATCCGTGCCGCTGCCGCTGACGAACTAAGGCTACGGCGATTGATGAGTTCATTATGTATGCGTGGTGCAAGTGCGAATGTTTTACTAAAGATCCGAGATAGCAACGACAAAAGCTCACGGCCATCTGTTACTTTTAGCGGACGTCCTTCGTGAAACCATTCGAGCGTCATTTGCCCGGTGCGCTGCTTGAAGCTAATGTAGCTTTGAATCCGCTTCTCCAATTGCAGGCGCGCCGCCGCTTTTTGGCGCGAGACTTCTTCACGAGCAAACTTATCGGCGTTCAGTTCGAGCGTGTTCATGGACACCCACTCCCACCGCTGAACTTCCTGAACAAGACTCGCCAGATTGTTCAGCGGGCGAGGAACTGCCACAAGCCAGTTCGACCGTTGTTTCAGAAGAGGCTGCTTTACTAATTCCAATGCGGCTGCATGTTCAGTTGGTGTTTCGCACAAAGGCACGATAATTAAGCCATCCGCATCTATGGAATTTGGTTCAAGCAGGCTTGGCAGCTCCTTTACTGAGCAATAACGGACATTCCAGTAACGTAGATTGCCTGTCTCGATATAATGACGACGGGCGACGATAGGACGGGATTCGAGAAAGTCTGTGATAATATCGGCAACACGCTCTGGGGTGCCAATGGCCCGGCGAGCGTCTTCGTAAGCCTTTTCAAGATCTACAGACGTGTGCGGCCACAAGCAGAGACCACGCGCCCGACCACGGTCATAGAGAACCCGCTTACCCTTGTGCAGCTTTTCTAACGTCGTATGAACTCGTTTTGTTTCAACCTGGTCAGTCCCAGCTAAAGCACAAATGACCGATTCCTCGGTCGGCATGAGGTCGCCGTCGTTGATTAGATTAAGGATGCCGACCGTCTTCAAAACTTTTATCTGGACTTCATCCTCTGTGGCGAAACTTTCAATCACTGAGTCGATAAGGTTCCAGTGACTACGGTAGCTCTGGGCCGCGATGCGATGACCAAAGTTCGTCCGCACATAATCGTAAAAATCGTGCAGTCGATACAAATCCCCTTCGCAAAGGCGTTTTCCCGAAAACGCCTGTAAGCCAAAGGGTTCGTTCGAGACGAGGAAGCTGAATAGTGACCGCTCATTCTGGCCAAAACGTCGGAACGCGCGAATAAGAATCGGTGGCACAGTTGGGTGAAGCGGATATAGCCGAGTCGCCAAATCTGACAGTGATTTGGCGGGGGCAGATCCGAACCACCCTAGCCCAATGGTTCGCTCCATTGCTTGCCTGAGCTCGAAGGACTGGAGTTTTGGGATTTCCGCTGTTCTGACATTAAGGGCAGAAGCAATCAGATTGGCAATTTGCTCGACCGGCTGATCAAAAACGATTTCCTCAAAACGACCAGCGACCTTTTCCCATTCGCGTTGTGCCGACTGATTGAGTTGATCGGCGTAGGCGTTAAACCCTTGATGCAACAAACTGACAACAAACAATGGTTTATCGCCGCTACGCGAGGCTGATTCTGCAAGACATTGCAAAAGGAACACGTCCTGTCGTCCTGGATGCAGCGCGGCGAACTCTAAGAACTTCCCAAGCTCGTCAAGAATCAAAAGCAGACCTTTGCCCTTTGAGTCAGCAATGATCCGCGAATTAAACTCAAGCACGAGTCGCAAGACTTCGTCTTCGGTTGGTTCGTGTTTCGCCTCGAGCAGGCTCTGCACTTCCAGAGCGAGCTTCAACTTAGGTCCACGCCCATAGATCTCAGTGATTGTCCGGTACATCGCATTTAGGATGGAACTGCCCAAGGACTGACGCGAACATGTCACTAAGACAGGCACGAAATGCGGGCGCGACACATCAGATTGATGAATACCAACGACCTTACGGATTTGTGAGGAAAATCCATTGTCGCGTCCGGCAAACCAGTGCGCGAGCAACAGCGCAAACGTCGACTTACCGGAGCCGTAATCGCCGGTCATTCGCCATGCTCGCTGCCCTGAACTTGGCTTCAAACCACTCGCCATGCGGCCCAAACAGGAACGGGTAAAATCCGTCAGGACATACCCGGATAATACTGTAGGGTCGTTGAAATCCCGTTCAAGATGCGTCGACCGTAGGAAGCGGCTTCCGATCTTGAACAGATCTCCGATTACTTTCTCAGACATCACTCGCCACCATAAATACTGTTAAGCAGCGCAATATTATCCAGGGCACCATGTTTTTGGATATGTTGCTGGCTCGCAGTTTCGTTGTATTTCATTACGCCGTTAGTCTGCCGGGCTAAAGTCTCAACGCGTGCACGAATGTCATCCTCTGGAAGTTTGAAAATTTGACCCGGACTACCGTGACCGTGAGCTACTTCCCGCAATGTTAGCGTCGACTCCACATGATGGCGCTTCTGCCAGAAATCGTTCAGGCAAAAAAGAAACAGTTCAGGTGTGATTTCGGATTTCTCCTCTCGACGGAAACCATAAATTGTTTCGCGCTTCCCTGTCGAACGTTCGAGTTCACGCTCTCCCACTTTGATGAGAAATTCGAGTTCGACAAGCGGACAATCAAGGTTATCTTCTTGAACCCCACCTTTGTGGCCTCGGGTTGGTGTATAGGTATGCAAAAAAGTGTCAAAATGTTGCTCGATTGTGACCATCGAGAACTCCCCTTCCTGCTTCTGCGCCTCCTTCTGTAGCATCTTTAGGACTACACTCGGGACAAGTTCAGGCTCATGCCATCGGTTCAGTAGGTAATCCCAGGCCAGTAATGGGTTCTCGATGTTGGTGGACAGATTCCAGTGGATAAGCCAAAGCGTGCGGATATCTTCTAGGAAGGGATCGAGCCCACGTTCGCCAAGTAGGAGACCGCCGGCCTTTGTATTCGCATGTCCTGCACCCTTGGGCAATATAGTCGCCATGCCTGTAGCTTGCGACCAAAAACGAATAGAACGAACCATATTTTTTCCGACACCCAAAGTAACCATCGCGTCTGCTTCATCTGAAAAAAGTTTGGGATTATCTCGCAAACCGCGCACTACTTTGGGGAGCCATGCATAGCGGCAGGGGAAGGTTTCATGACCTGAGATTCGAAATGTCGGTCCCTTTGTAGATGGGGATTCCATGGAAACCTTAGACATCTCGCATCTCCGATCCTGTTTTGTGCCAAAAGATCTTTAAGAATGTTAAGTTGCACATCGGGCAATTTGTTGAGGAAGTTGATGTCATGCTCATAAGAACCTTTGCATGCACGCGTCTGGAAGGGTGCAGCAGAATACCTCTTTCCCTTCGAGAAATCACTACACCTTGAGAGGGGAAATGATTGTGTTTTCACCCGCTTATCAACGGATCGAGCCTGTCGGCATGCTGGTGGGCCCAAGTAAGCCATTGACCTGCTTGGCTTTCTGACTGAATCTCGCCATGCTTGGCATGTAGCCTGTCCTTGACCGCGGCGAGATAGGCCCGTAACTGCTGAGCTTTTACCCAATTGGTGGCTTCCTGCTCCAAGGCCTGTCGTCTGACCAACTCCTCCTGCCGCTTTTGTGCTTCTTCCTGACGTCGGCGTTCGGCCTTGCGCCTAATCTGCTCCTCCTGCTCCTGTTTCAGTCGCCGAGCCTTCACCGCCTCCGCTACTTTTAGGAGGCCCACAATGAAATCATTGAGGCAGGCTTCGAGCTTCGCGGTCTTTCCATCGCTCCAGGTTTTCTGTAGCCCGTCGGTCCCCCACTCTGTGATCTTCAGAGTCAGGGTGCCAGTGGAGGCATACTCATACCGATGGTATCCCCAGGGGTCCGGTCGTCGGTTCTTGTCTGCTGGACGTTCGATCCGTTGGAACTTCTCTTCAAGACCAAACTCAACTGGCTGGCCATTGATGCGAGCGCCAAAAGTTTTTTTATACCCGTCCTGAATTCCCACCTGATGACCGCGAGCTTCTAACGCTAGGAGGAGGGCGTTCATGATGCGCACTGCCCGAGAGAGATGTTGTGGACTCACCCGAATATTGACCTGCCTCAAACTACCTGACCGAATCGCGCCATACTCATCGACCGAGGCTGACCGCCATTCGGTTAGCTGACCACTCAGGAGTCGGTGTGTCTTACCAAGACGATCAGGCACTTCGATCTTCTGTTCGGGAGCCTGTTCGGCAGTGATCCGCTGAGTGGTTTCTTCTGAAATGGATTCTAGGGACTCAGGTCGAAACGTCCGATGAATCGTCACGGCCTGCTTTGCCGGATCTGAATTCGGTGGCAGGGGAAGCGGCTTGACCGCTTTGCCGGTCTCTTTCCTGCGCCAGTAACCCCGCCATGGGCAGGGGATATTGAGTTTCTTGCAAATCTTGGCCAATGCCACATTCGAGATTCCATACTCCTTGGCTACCTTCGTCATAGGCTGAGCCCAGACCTGGTCGTACAACAACTTGTCGCTGAACCGTCTTTGTCTCGCGAGGATCGTTGAACATCGTGTCCCTCCTAGCTCATCTGTTGTGGCGAACCCATGAACTGGACGGAAAGAGTATCGAAAGTCCTCCCAAATTGCAGGGGCTCGAGGAAGGACACCAATGGTCTGATTCGGATGTGGTGGCTAGTTTCACCTGAGAGCAGGTGGCATAATTGTGCAGTCATGCCTATTCCCACCCATGTCCTCGCCGACCTCGCAGCTCGCTATGGCCATGTCGATCCGACCGATCGACAGGCCGTGGAAGACTTTTATGTCAATCTGGCGACCGCTGATGATCCTGCGACGAAACAAGCTGTGGCGAGAGAAATGCTCGAACGGCAAGATGAACCCGACCCGGGGTGGGACCTCATAGCCGGTCTACCAGACGACTAAGCCCATGCGTGCAGTCTGGCTCACGGATATTCACTTGGACTTCTTGAGCCCACGCGCGTGCGATGAGCTCTTTGCCACCATCGCCTCACACAACACGGACGCGGTTTTCCTCACCGGAGATATTTCCATCGCACCCGCGCTGCTGACCCATCTTGAGGCCCTGAGCCAGGCGGTGCGCACACCCATCTATTTTGTGCTGGGAAACCACGATTTCTATCGCGGATCGATCACAGCGGTGCGCGCCGCTGTTCGCGAAGGCCTCCACACGCATCCGTTGCTGAGGTATCTCCCAAATTCCGGTGTTGTGCCCCTGACCGCGACAACCGCCTTGGTCGGTCACGATGGGTGGGGAGACAGTCGGTATGGGAGCTATGCCACGTCTCCGGTGAAGCTGAACGACCATATGCTCATCAAGGAGCTGACAGGACTGACGCCTCAGAAGCTGCAGCAACAGCTCATGCGCTTAGGGGACAAAACAGCCAGCTACCTGCGCGAGACACTGCCTCTCGCCTTTACGCAATACCGACAGGTGATTCTGCTCACGCATGTCCCTCCCTTTCGAGAATCATGCTGGTATCAGGGACAGGTGAGTAACGATGAGTGGCTGCCGTTCTTTGCCTGCCAGGCCGTGGGAGAGGTGCTACGTGAGATTATGGAGGCGAGACCGCAGTGTCAGCTGACCGTGTATTGCGGGCATACCCACAATAGCGGCACGGCACATGTACTACCGAATCTGACGGTCTTTACCGGTGCCGCAGAGTATGGGGCACCGCAGGTAAATGGTGTGATCGACGTTGAATGAGCTCAAATTTAGGAGAGATCATTCGTGGTCACGCCCGTCGTTATGTGTAACACAGCTATCGGAAATGGCCGGTCAAAAGCACACGAGTAACTGATCACCATGACCAGAATATCCGGGTAGGGGGAGGAATAGCTTGGAGTCATCCACCCGAAAAGTGCTGATTCTGAGGCTCTCGAAATTACATAAGCTACTGTATCTATAAGTAAAGTACTGCCTGTCTACAACTTTATTGTAATGCCATGAACCATCGCGGTAATCGGAGACGAGATTAGTCTACAGCTTTATGCAATTCACCCTTTTCATAGCCTGTGATAAGCCATTGATTTCGTGAAGTGTCGCCTGGCGCATTGTCTACAACTTTAATGTCAGACCACACGAGCGCTACGGTGCAGGGTAGGGCGAGGCTTTTCTGGCGTCTCGTTGCACCATGGCACTCGTTCTGAACGACTGGAAACCGACTGGAGAGGGCGTTATGGTACGTTTATAGGAGCAATGCTCGGGGGTTTGCGCTTAGCTTGCAAGCCGACTTATAAAGGCTCGGAGAAATCCGGGCCTTTTGGTTTTTCAGAGCTTGACACGAACGCTAGAGTCAGCCGCTGGTGGTAATGGAGAAGCTGTCGACCATGCTTAGCTGCCCGTGACCAGGTGACTTTTCCACGGGCAACGCATTTCTTCACCACCGAATGAGCAACGCTAATCTTTTAGGAGGTAACCCTTGACCACTGTCGCATTTTGAAGCGCGGTAGCCCAATGCGCTACCAGGGCAGGGATTCGAAAAACACGCGCACAGCTCCATAGACTTCCTCAAAGCGAGGTAAGTCCTCACGAATCTCATTGGCCAACTGAGGATACTCTTTTTTTGAACGCTGTATAATCGCAGGGCTCGCCATAGACGTTCGATCCACTGTGAGGCCACGAGAGGCGGCCTTAGACTTCAAGGCCTCAAGAATCACTGC
>CAYSFU010000069.1:0-22327 GCA_964430555.1 uncultured Nitrospira sp.
GGGAAGAATTCTTGGTGCACATCGTCCAAGTCGGCGCTCGAGGGTTCTCTCTTGAATGAGCCTTGGCAGGCTGCCCGTCGACTTGACCGTAACACTATGGACGACCAGGAGTGGCAATTCCAATCGGAGCCTGTGGAGCGGTCGAGAACGTGGCGGGAGTGGTAGGGAGCAGAACGCCACCGGCTCCAATCGTGAAACCGGATACACTGGTTGACCCTGAATTCGCGACATAGAGGAATTGCCCGTCTGGATTAATCGTAATCCCGACCGGCGCGGACGCCGCTCCCGTCGCAAAACTCGCCGGAGACGTCGGTGTTAATAATCCTCCCGCTCCAATGGTAAAAGCTGCCACCTCGTTCATGCCACTATTCGTGACATACAGGAATGATCCATTGGGCGAAATTGCTAGCCTCTGAGGGCTCGATCCCAGCGCTCCAGTGGAGAACGTCGGAGGGACTGTTGGGGTCAGCACGCCTCCCACTCCAATGGAAAAGACAGCAATGGCATTCGTTCCACTGTTTGCAACATACAGAAATAGACCATTCGGCGACATGGTAAGCCCCTCGGGGCTCGGAGAGCCGGCACCAGTTGAGAAGGTCGCCGGACTGGTCGCGGTCAACACGCCATTGGCTCCGATGGTGAAACCCGATACGTTGTGCGTACCAGAGTTTGCGACGTAGAGAAATTGTCCGTTCGGTGATACAGCCAGACCTCGCGCTAATGTCCCACTCGTTGGAACCGTTGCTGGAGACGTTGGAGCCAGTACACCACCCGATCCGATCGAAAAACCGGCGACGGTGTTGGAGGCGCTATTGGCGACATAGACAAATGCTCCGTTTGGCGTGATCGTTATCCCACGCGGAGAGGATCCTACACCGGTGGAAAACGTTGCTGGTGCAGTCGGCGTGAGGTTTCCGGTTGTTGTGCTGATCGTGAAAGCCGAGACATTGGCGGAACTCTGGTTTGACGAATAGAGAAATTGACCGTTAGGGGAAATGGCAACCCATTCGGCGCTTGTCCCTCCAGTAGAAAAACTTGCAGGAGTTGTTGCTGTCAGGGCCCCGCCGGCCCCTATTCTGAAACCTGAGAGGGTGTTCGAACCATCATTGGCTGTATAGAGGATGGCGGAAGTCGATCCTGTTCCCTCGAACCCTCCTCCTCCCCCTCCTCCATTCGGGCATCCGGCAAGAAGCACACTCATCGGCGATGCGAGAAGTAGGAGCATCATTCTTGTCATGATGGATGGTCCTCCTGGCTCAAATGTACCACCGCAACAACCCTTAGCCAAACGAACCACACTTTCTTGACCTCGTCGGAATCACGTCTAAGTCGGGCTTCCGTTCGAGCCACGGAAGACACTGGAATCACGAGGTGATTTATCCACACGCTCAAAGAGCAACTGTCGCGGGTGACAACGCTCCCGACGGTCGACGAACGGTGGGACGCGCTCCCGGCTTGGCTCGTCACGTACAACGAACACTGGCTGGTCGACCGCCATGGATTTTCGGCGGGGGCCCAGAGTGTCCCAGCAATGGGAAGCGGCATCATTGTGGCCTGGACTTGCCAAGGCTTGGCGGTA
The DNA here is from genome assembly GCA_964430555.1 of uncultured Nitrospira sp. Taxonomy (GTDB): domain Bacteria; phylum Nitrospirota; class Nitrospiria; order Nitrospirales; family Nitrospiraceae; genus Nitrospira_D. The sequence goes on from CAYSFU010000069.1 coordinate 1,580, forward strand.
TACTTTTTTAATATGAAACTTAGACACCATATCACTGTAGTGATGGCCTATTGTGTAGTCCTGTTTCTGCACGTGCCGACCATTTCGGCTACTGATTTGGTGCGCGAAGAGCCAATCCCCATCCAAACGATTATCACGAACCCTCAAACCTTCAATATGCGGGCAGTACGACTCCAAGGAATCATTAAAACGTTACAAGTGTTTCCAGGCGGGGATACTTGTCGCGTACACGGGCAATACGCTGGGTATGCGTTCATCCTCACCGACCCCACCGGTGAACTCTCCATTTTTGACCTTGTGACCTGTCACGGTCCTGGGAAACCGAGGTTTCGCGCAGGGAAACCTCGGATGACGGACTTTGCTGTGGGCGACAGTGTTGAAGTCGTTGTTTATGTCTCCGTCAGCTACTCTCCTGATTTTGCCCTCCATACCGTACAGGGAGCACTCCGGTGGGTTGGACGAATGCCTCCCCTAAGTGAGGCCTCTTCAGGCACGACCCCCTGATTTTCCGATATCTCCACATGAGTCTATGGCCTCCTCTACTTCCTCACGGTCGGTGATCAATACGAACTTCTCACGGCTTGGCAAGAGCACACATATTTCTTCCTCTTGAGACCGATCATAATTTCGGACCTACTGAATCGTATGACGTCCTTCAAATAGATCGGTTTGGGATGTCCTCGAGACATCCTGGATGATCGTAATTCCACTGTCCGCAACATTCACAAACGCTCGTACAATTTCAAGACTGGGTTGGCCATCCGTGTCTTCAAACAGCTTGATTTCACCCATCCTCCATCGGGAATCGGCGTAGGTTCCTGTTTCGTGTTGTCGGTCTCGCAGAATAAAAGGTCACTCTAAGGAAAGGTCCCTTCCAGAAGGGGTTCTCCCAGAAAGGTCTTGGTGCGCCCGTCTTCATTCCCACGTCCAGACAGGATGAATTCGGCTTTGGATGTGCACGCGGTGTACGGGCCCAAAGTAGCGGGCATCAAAGGAACGGCTGTTCGTGTCCGACATCAGCAAAAGTTCCGAGGCGGCCAGCACATAATCGGTCACACGGAACCGTGGCAGCGGTCGCCCCATCGAATCCGCCTCACTGGGCTGGCTCGCTGGTATGAGCGTCCCGTTAATCATGACCCCTTCCTCCGTCACGCTCACGACATCATGATCTGACGCCACGACCTTTTTCATCATGTAGCCGTATCCGCCTGGACAGTATCCCGCCCCGATGTAGCCCCGCTCTTTCGCCAAGTCAAACTCCTGGCGTTCCGGGGGACACCACAACACGTACGCCCCCTTCACAATCGGATCGGTCGACATCCGATAGAGCCCAAGCGGAATACTGTGTGTCGTGTTCACACGAAGACCAGCTTGATGAGCCAGAATGAGTCCAACTGCGAGACAGACACCCATGATCACAATGGTGTGACGCAAGCGGCTCCGACAGGTCGCCATAGGAGACACCTCAAGAACGGAATTCGTCATCCGCTAGCCACCGGCGAGCCTGCATCCAGGGGTTCTGAGAGGACGGACGTGCCTGTTCAAGACTCGCGTCTCGATGCGCCAGGGATAATCGCCGGTGAAGGATGATTGTACCTTCGTACGGGATCATCCCAACGCGCTCAAGACATCCCCCGTTCCAAGATATTCGACCAAACCGAATACATGATGGACTTGCTCCTGCTCTGGCAGTAAACTCTGCGTCATGTCTCGCTTCACGCGGAGTGCGGTGATTCTTTCGCTGCTGATCCTCACGGTGGGCTGCGATCAAATGACGAAAGATGCGGCCCAGCAGTACCTGGCTTTTGAGCCTCCACAGTCGTGGTTCTATGACACGGTCCGTTTAGAATATGCCGAGAACACAGGCGCCTTCTTGAGTCTGGGTGGTGGCCTCTCCAAAGAACTCCGAATTCTCCTGTTTCAGGTGTTCCCGGCCATCTCGCTTGTGGCGCTGACGTTGTATCTCCTGTTCAGCAAGACTCCCTCGATGCTTTTCATCGTGGCGTGGGGCCTTATCGTCAGTGGTGGTTTGGGAAATCTCATGGATCGTGTGTTGCACGACGGTCGTGTCATCGACTTCATGAATCTTGGTATCGGCAGCCTGCGAACCGGCATTTTCAATGTGGCCGATGTCTGCATCACGATCGGTGTCTCATTGCTCTTACTCTATTCTGGCCAGCGACCGAGTTGGCCTGCGCAGCGATAGACCCGCGTACGGTTCTTGAGCTGTCCCCTCATAACTCAATCTTCACGGCGGGTGGAACGTACGGCTCACACAACGTGTCGCTGACGGCTGGCGGTGGAATCGCCGCGCGAGCCGCAAAAGTCGGATCGTGAAAAAAGAGCGGCTGCCGGCCGTAGATCGCCGGACACCCCGCGACGTAGATCACCATATCCCCGGCTTCAAGGATCTGCCCTTGCGCGTCTTTCTTCGGCCCCGGCATGCGGAGACATTCATCGGGCGTGAGCAGCGGCCGTTGCACCTCGTGGTGCGTGCGGGATTCCTGCGCCTGGATGGCGCTCATACGGCGTCGGCTGACCGTCAGTTTTTCGTGAACAACAGTCGTCTGTCCCGTCAGACGGGACAGATGTTCCGCCGTTTCGAGGCGATTCGGCGGAAACGCATTTTGGATATGGCAGTTGGAGCTAATGGCTTCATCCGCACCGTACCCGGATTCACGGCTCCGCAGTTGGTTGATGTCCTGACAGATCAAATAGAACTTCAGCCCGTAGCCCGCCATGAACGCGAGGGATTCTTGAAAGATCTCGAGTTTCCCCAGACTCGGAAACTCATCCAGCATGCCCAGCAAGCGATGGCGATAGGCGGCCTTGGTCGTGAGCGGTGGTGATACGGATCGGACCCCGAGGCGTTCAAGCAGGCCCATGAATCCGGATGGTGGAACCGTCTCCCGATGAAAGGCAATCGTATCGGTGAGCAAGCGCAGCGCCATGGCCACGAACACGCGAATCAGCGGACGCAACCGGGCCTTATCGTTCGGCTTGGTGACGAGGTACAGACTCACCGGATTTGGATGGTGCATGAGATCCCGAATGCGGAACTCTGAGGCGCTGACGTTGTGGGCAACGAGGGGATCACGATACAGCGCCAGGTAGGATTTCGCAGACGAGAGGACCGAGCCTGCTTCCTCCTCTGGCCGATCCAGCATGTCTCGGGCGGCGGCGCCCACCACCGGATGCACCTGCCCATTCACATGGCCATAGGTCGTCATCTCTTTCCACAGCTCGACGATGGGCCGTTGAGGATCGGCCAACATCTTATCGACGGCGGGTAATGATGTCGTCGTGCCGCCGTTGAGGGCTTTGTACAGCGCGTGCAGCATGACGCCGACCAGCAACGCTTGGCTCGTCTTCTGCCAATGAGATTCCAGCCCACGTCCGTCTGGATCGACCAGGATCGTGGCTAGATTCTGGACGTCGGCCACTTCGTGTTCGGTGCCGAGCCGAACTTCATCCAGCGGATTCCACCGCACCGTGCCCTGGGCGGCGGCCGGTTCAAAGCGCAACACTTGATTCTTTGCGTGGTGCTGTCTCCATCCGGCCGTGAGTTCCCACAACTCTCCTTTCAAATCGGCAATCAGGGCGCTATGCGGCCAGGACAACAGCGTCGGAATCACCAAGCCGACCCCTTTGCCGGACCGCGTCGGCGCATAGGTCAACACATGCTCCGGCCCACTGTGGCGCAAGTAGTGCAGCGTGCCGTTCGCATCCAGCCAGCCCCCCACATACACGCCATCGGCTGAGTGGCGCGGCGGGCCCTTCACCCAATCCATGACCGTGCGTGTGCGAGGCAGCAACGTGGCGGCTTCGAGATCCTCTCGGTTGGCCCATCGTGCCGATCCGTGCAGAAAAGGATTCGGTCGAGGCCGTGATGCCTGGACGGTGCGCGCGATGGCGAGACACAACAACCCACTCGCTGCCACGATCATGCCGACTCCTCCGGCTTGTTTGAATTGCAATGGATAGTCGTTCGCCCACCGCCAGGCCCATTCGAGAATGGCCCAGGGCTGATACAGAGCCCCGAAAGGCTCGCCTAACACGTCCTGATAGTTGAACGTAGCGGCAAAGAACTGTGTGGCCGACTGTAAGCCAACGACGAGGGAGGCACAGGCCAACAAGGGAATCACCAGGCCTGGTTTGGGGTGGGGAGCTCGAACTTGGGGACCGACCGCATTGTTGTAGGTGCTGCTCATCGCCTGCGTCCTCTCCCAAGCCTGATCGCGCCTGAGGCATTCAGATGAAGCGTGCGCCCTCGTGTGAACGATTGAAGTCGTTCGTAAGTGGTTTCATCAACGGGAAGCACCAAGGTCTCGTCCTGCCGATGAACGAGGGCGAAATGTCTGCCATCGATCTGCTTCACTGCCCCGAACTGCACCATCCCCTGGTCTCGTGCCTCGAACCGTCTGACGGTCGGGGTCTGAATGACCTGTACCCGTTGTCGTTCCTGTTCCGCAAGATGCCGAAGCACGGCATCACTCGGCGGGGGGAGTGACGGTGCGGCCTGCGTGGAACGTGACGCCTCCGCGGACGGTTGCGCATGGAAGGGAACGTCTCGCTGCAGATTGTGCTGAATCAGTGTCGTCAGCGGGGCCAGGTCTCCAGAGAACGACCGCCGCGACGCATCCAGCATCTCCGCTTGGGTCATATGCTTCCAGACAATGGTATAGCCACTGTCGTGCGCCACCTGGCTGAACAAGGCCCGGAGCGCCCGTCCATTCCCGTCCCGGAAGGGATGCAGGGCATTCAACTCGGCCAGATAGTACGCCGCACGCCGACTGAACTCTGCTGGCTCAAGGCCGCGTAAATAGTGCTCCTGCGCCAGTTCACGAAAGATCGGCGCGGCGGCACGTTCAAGATGAGCATGATGCGCAAACCGGTTCGTGTCCTTGGTGAGATCCACCGTCCGCAATTGTCCAGCCCACTCGTAGAGATCGCCGAACAGATGACGATGAATCGCTCGCAGATGGGGAAGATCGAACGTGCCCGGAATGGGCTGGTGCGTCAGTTCACGCGCGCGTTCGGCGACGAACTGCGCCTCGGTCTGTGCTAACGTGAGTGCGTCGCTAATGCCCAAGCGGTTCTTGAGCACCCCCGTTGCCGGATCGACTGAGTCATCGTGGCTGGAATATCGGGACATTCGGAAAACGGTTGTAGAGTTTCCTGATCAGATCGTCGCTGGACATTTCACCACGTGCGATCTTGCGCATGTCCTCGACCGTCTCGGCGGGAACCGTCAATCCTTCGAGCGCCTGCTGCGCCACGGCATCGTCAACCGCATCGAGATTGCGCTGGATGTCGGCTTCGGTCAGCATAGAAGTACCTTACCCCAAATGCCCCTTCACAACAAGGTGAACGTATACAACCGGCGCGAACCCAAACACCTGAGACGGGGCCTCGGCCACATCCACCGCGCAAGCCTCCTGCGTGGTGCTCATCGCCGGCGTCCCCTCCCAAGCTTGATCGCGCCTGACGCATTCAGATGAAGCGTATGCCCTCGTGCGAACGATGTGAGTTGTCTGTAGGTGGCCTCATCGATGGAGAGCACCAAGAGTTCGTCCTGTCGATGGACCAACGCGAAATACCTACCCTCGATCTTCTGCACCGCACCGAACTGCACCATCCCCTGGTCTCGTGCCTCGAAGCGTCTGAGGGTCGGCGTCCGAATGATCTGCAACCGTTTTCGTTCCTGTTCCGCAAGATGGCGAAGCACGGCATCACTCGGCGGGGTCAGTGGTACCGGCGCGGTCTGCGTCGGACCGGTGGCCGAGGGGGTCTCCGGCGTGGGTGGGCGTCGGGATTCTCGAGTGAGACGTTGGCGCTGGTACTCCAGTGTCGGGTCATCGAAGCGAATGGTGAGACGAGAACGAGCGGCCACTTCTATCACGCGAGTTTTGAAGGCATCGGACCCAGACACCGCAATCGTGGTGCCGTATTTCTGGATCGCGAGCCGGAGCGCGGCATCAATCCCGTCGTTCGTGACTTCACGCGACACCTGCAAGCGGGTGCCGTCGTCACGGACGGCCGAGAACCCAACACGATAAATGATCGTGCCCTGTTTTGTAATATGGTCCTGATTCGCGCCCACAACTGCATTCACGAGTCTGGTTCCAACCGCCGCGATCGTGTCGCCGGTCAGACCTCGGGATGCGTCTCGAGCACGTAACGCACGCAGCGCCTCCTGGTCTCCGGCGAGCGCCTGCTGGCGCAACCAATCAGCCCAGGTCAGTCTGGTGTCACGTGCCGTGATGGCGGCACAGTCCCGTCGATGGCGATCGACAATCTGACGGAGATCGGATCGAAGCGTCTGCGACACCTTCGCGTAGAGCAGTTTCTTCGTGATCCGTCCACTCATGGTCAGTTTGATCGTGTCCCGTTTGATCTGTCCGGCTCGCTTCACCGCATCAATAGAGTGCGCTTTGCGAGTCCGCGCCTCCTGCATTGCGACCGCTCGTGCTTGAGTGCGGGCGAGCCGGTCTTGCTGATACCGCTCATAGAGCGCCGTCGTATCCATGCGGCTCTGAACCGGTTTCGCTTCGTACCGACGTGTGGGCTTGGTGGTCTGGACGGGATCGGGAGGCTGAAACCGGCCGAGACGACGCTCGAGGGATTGTTTTGAGAGATCCCGCGCCACCGAGCTGGCCCGAACAAAGGTCCCCTGCCCGTCCGTGATGACGAGCCCTTGTCCGCGTGGTTGGATCGCGAGCCCATGGTGCTGGAGCACCTGATGTAGTTCAGACCAGGTGTGTGCCGACCGAAGTTCGTCAAGACACTCCCGTTGCATCCAGCCGATCAGGCTTTCGGTGCCCGCCTGCCGCTCCATATCGGAGGCCCGATTCTCCCCGCCGGTTTTCCGGACCTGATGATTGTCTTGCTCGAGACGAAGCACCTCCTCCAAGCTGTCGCACAGTTCTCCGAAGGCCCGATAGGCCTTGTAGGGCTCATGCAGGGTGTAGCGGGTCGGATGGATTTTATTGATCGCCAGATGCAGATGCACATTGTTGGTGTCATGGTGGAGGACACTCACCCGTTGGTACTCACCAAATCCCAGTCGGTGACAGACGCGAGCTTCAATCGCACGCAGGGTCTGTGCCGAGGGGAGCTCCCCAGGCCGGAAACTGATGATCAGATGGTACGTCTTATCCGACTTGGCCCTGGTGTTGAGCGATTGGGTATTCAGCATTTCAAGTGACGCGGCGTCGGGCCGGTCGCTGTGGCAATTGCTAATCGTGATCTCCCCGACCCGTTCCTGTCTGCCTTGGGTGTTCGTCAGATAGTCCACGAGGGACACGACATTGCTCTTCCGCAGGGATCGCATCGGCACATGTTTGATAATCATGTGCCGTCGTCCTTCTCTGACCTTGTCCCTGAACTCGTCATGGGCTCGGTCTGTGGGCGAAGCACCCTGCTCATGAGATTCAGCATGTGATCTTGAGTGCGGTCGATTTTCTTTAACGTCTCGCGGATGGTCCGGGCATCGATCCCCCCTACGGAATTCTCATTCGAGAGCCACAATTTTAAGAGTCCGCCGAGTCGCCCAAGATCGCCATTGATTTTGACCAACTCCTCTACTTGATGGTGGTCCACGATGCTGCGGATGGGATAGCCCATGCCGACGCGCAGCAGATAGGACGACTTGCTCAATCCGGTCGAGCGAGCTTGCTGCTCGATGGTCTCCCGCTCGTCAGGGAAACAATAGACTTTGATCGGCTGGTAGTCTTTTCGATTCTTCGGCTCTTTTGCCTTCATCTGTCTGTTCCGCAGGATAGGACCCCGTTGAGCGCGCAGGCGCGAAGAAGGGAATGGTGAAGGGAGGCGCACCAGTTTACTGGTGGGCCCCCTTCACCTATCCTGCCCTGCATTCTACGCTGAATCATCAGATGAGTCTATCTGTCTCAAGGAAGAATTCTCTCTGTACTGTGTCTCTCGCGTTCGGGTATTCTAGGGGCCGGAAGCATTGAGGGAGCGGCATGGGGGTGAAGAAAAGTCTCTCGGTCCGGGTGCAAGAACGGGCGCAACGGGTCTGGCCTGCTGCACGCAATCGAGCCCAGGTGGTCGCCCTTCGGAAGGAGATCGAGCAAGCCATCACTGACGGCTGCACGCTCGCCATGATTTGGAATACCCTGCATGAGGAAGGAACGATTGTATTCAGCTATGAGACATTTCGTGCGCATGTCCGTAAACTGATCCGGCCTCACCCGGAGGCCCGTCCCGCTTCCCATCCGGCAACGACACCTTCACGACTGCTCAAGGACACGACGAAGCCAGCATCCTCAGAAACCGAGAAGAACAGTGGCTTCGTCTTCAACCCCGTTCCCAATGAGGAGGAGCTGTACTAATGGCCACGATTCATCTGATCTTGCAAGGTAAAGGCGGCGTCGGGAAGTCCATGATTGCGGCCTTGATCGCCCAATACCAACTGACCAAAGGGAAGCGCCCGCTCTGTCTCGATACGGACCCCGTGAATGCGTCGTTTCAGGCTTATAAGGGCCTCCCCGTGACCCGTCTCAACATCCTCCAGGACGAGGAGATCGATCCACGCAGTTTTGACCAGCTGGTGGAACTGATCTCGCAAGCGAACGGCGATGTCGTGATCGACAATGGGGCCAGCTCCTTCGTGCCGCTCTCGGCCTATCTGATCACGAATCAGGTTCCAGCCTTACTGCACGACATGAAACATCAGCTGGTCGTGCATACGGTGATTACCGGCGGGCAAGCTCAGTCGGATACCCTGCATGGATTGACACAACTCGTGAAGCAATTTCCTGCGGACGTGTCGTTTGTTGTTTGGCTCAATCCCTATTGGGGTCCGATCGAGCGTGACGGAAAACCATTTGAGCAGATGAAAGCCTACACCGCGCACAAGGATCGAGTCTCGGCTATTATCCGGCTGCCGGATCTCAAGAAAGAAACGTTCGGACGTGATCTCAGCGACATGCTGCAAGCCCATCTTACCTTTGAGGAGGCTGTGGCCCTCCCCTCGCTCACGATCATGACACGGCAACGGTTGTCGATCATCAAGAAGCAGCTCTTTGAACAGTTCTCGGCTGTGCCGGTGTTGTGATGGGCGAGGACCCCACCGACGACTTGCTCAAGGACATTGCCTCGAAGCATGGCGTGGCGCTGGACAGAGCGGACCCGATTTTGATGGTGCAGACCATGCACGCTAGGTTATTGGCCGAGAGCCGGTCCGCGCAACACGCCATGCTCGAGGACTATCGCACCACGCTCGAAGGCCTACTCGATCGATGGAGCACGGAGACGACAGCCAAAGCGGAGCGGATCGTCACGGCCTCGCTGACCGCGAGCACGGAGACCATGAAGGCGCAGATGGCGACTCACACCACGGACCTGGCCCGTACCATCCGGAAGGAAGTCACCGAGGTAGTGGAAACGACCGAGACGCGACTGCGCAGGGCCACTACAGTGGGGTACGTGAATCTCCTCGCAGCACTCCTGACCTTTCTCTCAGCCGTCGTGGTCTATTGGACGCTCCGACCGTAACTCGTGAGTCCACCCCAACAGATTGTGGCGACATCCGCACAGAACCGATGCCTAAAGAGTAGGCAACGTGCTCAATCGGTCTTCATTCGTGAACATTCAGCGCAACTGCTCGATCTGTTCACACGGTTATCCCCAAAACATGGGGACAGTGGGGCGGCTGATGAGGCGAGCACTCGCGCCAGCCAACAGCCTCAGAGGGCTGGCACGCCTGCAACGCCCTATCCGCCGACATCGGAATCGGGCGTTCCCGCCCCGTCGTGGGTGAGGGGCGGGACACGCGATCAAAGGAAAACGTCGTGATTCCCTCCCCTTTCACCTGCTGTCCCATCGCACCAGCGCCATTCCTCCTTAGCCTTTCGGCGCGGGCAACGCATGGGGATAATGCTTGGCGACGATCCGATTGAGTCGTGTCACCAGATCAGGACGCTTGAAGGTCACATGCCCGTTCTGATTTTTGAACAGCCGAATGGAGAAATAGTCATTCTCGGCAAGCTTCGGCCAGACTGACGACGCCTGCATCGCCGTTGCAATCAGACTGTAGGACGCATGGCGGTAGTCAGCCTCTGGCTTGCCGTCGCACAGATGAAATACGCGCAACAGGTCGTCGAGGTGATCGGTTGCGGTGTGACTGGCACTGCCGTACGATGTCAGATACGTCATCACGATCCGCTTCCCGAATTTCTGCGGTTGGTTGGTTGTGTAATCCCATGAGAGCCGCTTAAAACACTCGATCACGCCTTGGTCAAACATCTCCTCACGTGATTCGTGGAGCGTCGAGAAGGTACTCACTATCGCCTCACGAGTCAGTTCCGGCACCTTCCCGCCGTGGATTTGCTCATCCACTGCCTTGCGCTTCGAGGCACACATGAGCGAGCGCAGACCGGAGTCGTTCAATAGCGTCATCCATCCGCCGGCGTCCACAGAGGCCTGCAACGTCTCCAACAGCGTCGTCCGGTTGGCATCCTCACCCGTTACGCGGATGCCGTTGCCTCGCCAATCACGGGATAATGAAATATCTGGAAAGCCAATCCGTGCGGCGAGCGCCAGGGCGTGCGCCTGCTCCAGCTTGTCGAGCGCCTCCTGAAACAAGGTCATGACGGCCTCCCGTTGCTGCAACAGGTTGGCAATGCTGAGGCTCGGAATCAGTTCGTGTTCTGGTCCTGCGTCGCCGTCTGGCGTCACAAAGATGGTCTCTGGATTCATGTCCCCGTCCTTTCTCTTCCTGAGTTATATGCCTGCCGTGATGATCATGTGATTGCAGTAGTCCTTCGCTCGTCGGCCCACGAGCGCATGAGCCGCGCGGGATCGCTGGGCCTTGTCCGCGATGAACTCGCGCAACTCGATCCCATCCCACTCTGTCGGAATCAGACCGGTATGAATGGCGCGCATGATATCGGCTCGAATGTTTCTCAATAGATCACCGACGAATTGCTGTTGTGTTCGTTTCGTCATGGTTCACACCTCCTCGTGGTGGAAGTCGCCAACGGTGGCGTGTTTCCCACAGGCTTGACAGATCGCCACAGAGGCGTCGTCATATTCATGGCTGCCATGATCTGAGGACAGATCTGATCCGTCATCCCAGAGCAACACGTACGTGGTCACCTCGACCGTGAAGGGTCCCCAGCTGTGGCAATCCGGGCAGTGCCAGCCTTCTAAACAGTTGGTGTTGGGTGAGTTCTTGTGAGAATGATGTGTCATGTATCCCTCTTTCTCTGTGTGCGTGATCACTATGCGACGGTCTCATGAGCGTTCAGCCAGCCAGAATCGGCAAACGACACATAGCGCTCATCCCCCATCACGATATGATCCAACACGTGAATCCCGAGGATGTCGCCTGCGCGGACGAGTCGATCCGTCAGCACCCGGTCTTCCTGACTCGGCGTTGGATCACCACTTGGGTGGTTATGGGCGAACAGCACTCTCGCCGCATTCATGCACGCCGCTGCCTTAAATGCTTCACGAGGGTGGACGATCGACAGATTGAGTGATCCGACGGACACCACCTGATACCCCACCACGTTATTCTTAGAGTCGAGAAACACCGCGACAAATTCCTCGTGTGGCTTGCCATCAAAATGGGATTGAAGCAATCGGAACACGTCCCCTGATTCACGAATCTTTGACGCTCCGTACAGTGGCGCATGCGGTTCTTTCACCACCTGCAACCGATACAGCGGCACCAACACCTCGCCGCTTGCGTTCTGTGTGTCCGTTCCTGTTACTGGTTTCTTAGCCATGTTTGAGCCTCCTGGTGCATAGAACGTGGTGAGGGAGCCGGAGCGGCTGCAACCGTTCCGACTCCCGTTTTCTTTTCACCGTAGCTTCAATCCAGCTTCGGCGAGGTAATTGAGATAGGCCAACCCATCGATCTGACAAAGGTTGAGATCCAATCGATCAGCCAAATGCCGGATATCGGTGAGCAAGTCAGCAATCAGCGTCTCGTCGTCCACGCCCTGCTCACGCAACCCGGCCACACGGTAATACTGAAGCGCCTGTTGCGCCCGATCCGCCCGGATCTCATTCTGTGTTTTCTTCTTCGTTCGCACATTCGGTCTACACATCACGGCTGCTTTCATCGCTCTCCCCTTTCAGTTTGAGCTGTCTCCCTATGAGAACAGCTACCCCCGAGACCAACGGCCACAGCGCGTCGACCGGCCCACCGGTCTCTTTCAAAAACATGTGTTGCGCCTCTCACAACCCGTGGAGGCGCAACAAAACGGCCGAGGTATGGGGCCACGGCCGGCTGCGAGCGTGACAGCGCTCCGGGCTGTTGGCTGGCGCGGTTGCACCCGGACGTGCCCCACACCACAACGGGCGAATGGGCGAGGCTGGTTCGTCGCACGGTCGTGCGAGCTTTCCCGCGCGACGGTGCGCGAACGAACGCACGGCGCGTGCGCGGTGCCGCCACAAAAACCGAACGGGAACGTGTCGGGAAGCGTGAGAGTGTGAACGAGTGTGAGGAGAGGAGAGATTGTCCGGCCGACGAGCGACCAACGCCCGCCGGCCGTGATGCGCGATCTAGTCGATCGCGCGAAAGATCAGACCGGCCTCAGGATGGTCGGCGGCGAAGTCGCGCAGCCAATGAAAGTAGTTGGCGAGCCGAGGACCGCGCGCATAGTCCTCGAAGTGAAAGAACAAGCGGCTGAAGGTGAACAAGGACACAATGATTCCGGCAGCATCCCCCGACACCGTGGCGTCAAAGAAGTTGTCCGCATGCAGGATCGGATAGGTCTCCCGGCTTGGCGCGAGATAACACCCGCCGTTGGACAAGTCATAGAAGTGCCAATACCCTCCGGTGTAGGTGGGACACAGCTTGGCAAACTGTGCGTACACATAGTTCTCGACCGTGAGCATGTGCGTCCCAAAGTGGCGCGGCAGAAACTCGAGCCGGTCTTCTTCCGGCACCACGGTCGCCACGATCGCTTGTTGTTCGTTGTTGAATGGTTTCATGTCCTTCCCCTCCAAGTTGTCCTAGGCGGAATTGCCTGGGTGGAAGGTCTCCAGCACACCGAAAGCGCAGGAGGCAGGGCCGTGTGACACACGCTTGCGAGCACGTGGCGCAGCCACGCGCGGAGGCCTTGACGTCGAGACCGGTGTGATAGCCTCACGACACACAGGCACGCACGTCCCTCCCCTCCTATCTGTCAGCCGTCTTTCTTCCCCACCGAGGCGAATGACGAGATTGGATTGAGAAGGCGTCTTCGTACGGTCCATCTGCGCGGCGCGGATGGACGGTGCCAATCGACTACGGGTGCGGCATGGCGCGTGCGCGGTGCCGTCCATCGGTCTGTGTGACTGGGGTCATGTGCCGGGCGTGAGTCCCGCCGTCTGACGGGATGAGCGAAGCGAACCAGGAGCAGCGCGGTCGCCGCAGGCGAGACGCCAAAATGACCTTATGTCGATTGTCGTTACCAGCACCCACCGTCCGCTAGCGGCCAAGAGCGGAAAGTCGTCGCCGAGATCACATCGCCGCAAAGCGGTCCTCAGCCCTCTAGCATTAACGACAAAGCTCAGCTGACGCGAACCCGCGCAGTGGGTGAACGCTCGGCTGGCTCGCCTTGTTGTGCGGATCCCCGGGGGCGCAATTTTACCGATGGCTCATAGCCGAAAGTCCCGTGCATTTCCTACTTCCGCAACTACCACTCATTCCACAACCTAACCGCCGCCTCCACAAAAGCGTCGCAGTTCGCTTGGGTCCAACACGTATGCTGTCCGTCACGCAGCAAGTAGTACTGCTCGTTGGCACAAACTAGATCGCTCTTCGCAGCTACCTGGCGGTACCAGTTCAGCGTATTGACCATGCAGTCCTGATAGCTGGACGTGAGCTTTTCGTTCGGTACGTTATAGAGAAGGCCTTCGATGTAGTAGGAAGGCGCGATGTTGGCGTTGATCAAGCCGTCGTCGACCATCCGGCTGCGCATATTTTTGAAGACACGGGCCGTGGGCTTCAGCCACTGTGCAGTGTCTTGGTGCTTCGTCGTCAGGTTAGCTGAATGCTGCTTGGGATAGTTCGTGATCTGCTCACCCTTACGGTTCCAGAAGCAGATACCTTCGACGTACTTGGAGTCGAGAGACGAGCGGAACTTGAAGTAGCGTCGAAACTGTATTGCTACGATCACGTCGGCCTTTCGCCGCGAACCACTGGCACCGATGGCAATAGCTTTGTCACCGGCGGTGACGGCCACCCCGTACTGCGCCGTGAGCACTGACAGGACATCACGCTTGAAGTCAACGTGCGTGTAGGTAGCGTCACGGAACGCTGACTTGTACGCAGCCTTCTCCTCTTCGGTCAGGCTGGAGAGATCGCTCTGAAAGCAGTCGTCGAGCCGGATGACGATGTCTACGTCGCTCTCGGCGTAGATGTTCGTGTCGTTGCCGTAGGAGCCTTGGAGGAACACGTCGAAACGCTTGCCGGCGTATGGCGTGGTACTGGCTTCGAGAACGCTCTTTATCGTGTTGTACGTATTGCTCGACTGAGTGACCGAGCCCTGATGGGACCAAGTTTCGAGCTGGGACTCCGGAATCGCCATCTATTCTCCCTCAGACGAGAAAGGTCCGGAGCGTCCGTTCGTGCTCGCCGAACGACTGTGTTCCCCGCTGCGTCAGAACGTTGAGCTTCCTAAGGTCGTGCTCGAAGAGGTCAGTGGCCATCGCTGGCTCAGAGAACGATTGGCTGATGCGAACGGTCTGGATGTGTTTGTATAGAAGCACTCGGAGCTGGTCCATCGACTGCGTGTTGATCTCCAGTGTTTTCTGCAGGAGCTGAACGCCGGGCGTCTTCTGCTTCCAATAGTCCACCGTCCACCAGTTGACGGGTGGGGGTGGATAGTTGCCGCAGCCAAGACTCACGACGCGGATGTTTTCGGGCGCCATTCCCAACGCGACCGTCGCATCTGCGATGGCGTACAGCGTTGGGTTGTTTGCGCAGAAGCCGCCGTCTATGAGCTCTATCTTGTCGCCGCTAGACGTCACGACCGTCTTGCGGTTGAAGTATGGGTACGCCGAGCAGGACGCCTGAACCGCGTCACCGATTTTCACCCCGAATCCAGGCACGAATGATCCCTTCATGCCGTGTGCCTGCCCGACATGTGTCTTGAAGATCATCGGCTTCTCGATGATCCACTTTGTAGTCACGATGCCGACACTTGTCTTCACGTCCGTGAACGTGGCATCGCCGAAGATGGTCGTCGATAGTTCGGCGAGCGCCCCAGACCTTCCGTCCGGGCTCTTGTTCTTCAGCACTGTGGGCACATGGTCTTGGTAAAGCGAGATGATCTCAGTAGCGCTCTTCCCCAAGGCGAGCATGGCCGTGATGATCGATCCGGTGCTCGTGCCGAAGATCAGGTCAAAACGTTCGTGGAGGTGGCACCCTATCATCGCCTCGATCTCACGCAGGATTCCGAGAGTGTAGAACCCCTTGGCCCCGCCGCCGTCGAGACTGAGTACACGAAATAGTTTCTCGGGCATGTGAGGAGTCTCGTGCAACCTAACGCCGCTAATTGCCTACCGGTGTAAGCGGGCGAAACCCGCTGTATGCGGTCAGGTGCATGCGCTTGTTATGCACTATGTTTGCCCTGTCCCGCTTCATACAACGCCAACCGATGAGTGGAGATGGCAGAAGCAACGTCTTGACGCTGCCCTTCGACCGCTTCGAGGACGTTTAGATACACCGGAACTTCGTGACCAAATGCACCAAGAAGCTTCAGGGCCGAGCACAATGCGCGATAGGCAACCGCTGCTTCGGATCGTGTGTCCTCTAGCTCAACGGCAGGTAACAACGGTTTTAGAACAAGATCGTATGCCCATTTGTCTAGGCCGGCTAATTCTGGTGTTCTTGCTGATTGAGAATAGCCTTCTGCGACTGATCTTGCCATGTTCACGACCCGGGTGAGCTCTTTCGCGCCAATGCCGAGGCGAGGACGAGCAGAGGCACGGGACTCAAAAACTATGGTACATACCTCTCGAAAACTCTTCTCAACCTCTGTGATCGGATCGGCCATGACCTTACTCAGGCCCACTGCTGCCCGCTCTTTCCCAGAGACGTTGATTTGCGCGATTCCGTATTCGTTCCAGAAAAGGATGCGTTGCTCTAGCAGATTGAGTTGTTCATCGAGCGAAAGTAGCTCCGCATCTTGTGTGAGTCTTTCGGCAGGAACACGTCGACGTAGGCTCTGTGCCACCAAATTGTTGTCGGGAGAGTTCCCTGTGATAGCGAACTCTGCAATCTGAAGTAATCCCTTCGTAGCTGGAACAAATCGCGGCGCGGAACGGAGGCCTTCAGGTACGCGCGACAACGCGCCATCTGACTCGCAAATAACGAGGGCACGTGAGATCTTGTATTTCTCCTCAACCCATACCGCGTTCAGGTACTCCGCTCTGCACCACGGTGAATCGATGTACAAATCAGATACGTAGAGCGCGACGAACCTCGATCGGCGCATAGCGCGAGCAACACCTTGCATTACGCGCCTGTCACGCAAATCGAGATCGCAATCCCAGGCGACGTTAACTCCGCACGCAGAGAGGGACTCGACAAGGGCATTGGGCAGATCGAAACGGCGATGACTAATGAACATGTCATGGGGAAAAACGCGACCATCCGCTTCGCGTTCAGCTTCGTCCGTCAACCATCGATCAAGATCGACGATCATGGGCTATCTCCGTAGGGCTTCATTTGTTGCATAACAAGGTTTAGGCGGGTTCATGCTAAGAGCTAGGTCTGGCATTTATGCGCGTAATACACCTTGCAATAGTCGCAAACAATATCCCATCATCAATGGTGGTGCAATGACTGACGGGCCATCGACCATCTTTTCTGGGTTCTTATGCGGATCGGCGTAAGCCCCCCTCTGATAGCGGTCGGTCGTGGGCGTCTGCTTTGGGTCGGATACCGATGGTCGAAGAACGGCCAAGAGCGGAAGTTCGGCGCCGAGATCGCCCCGCCGTAAAGCGGTCCTCAGCACATCGACGTCGTACACGACCGCAGGAACCACGATCGGCCCGGGGCCCGGCCGAAGGGTGGGCCCCGCACACACAACTCTCACCCGGAGGGGGGAATTCATGTGATCGTTGACATGAACGAGCTGCGTGGGGGGGGGGGAGAGGCAGTCGGAAGTGTGGGTGTAAACAGATTATTAAGAAAGCAAGGTTCGATCCCATCCATCTCCACCTTCCACCGTGGCTTCGTCGTTATACAGCCCCTTACCTCATTGAGCTGACAGCGCGGAGAGGGATTCGCCCACCGTCGGGTGTTTCCCGGCTTCCGCCTCGCGGCGTCGAATCGCGTGGAATTGGGTCAAGATGGAGTTCGCTTTGGCAAGCGCCTCGACCCGTTCTGTGAACGCAAGGAGTGTTTTCGCCGGAATGGCATACAGCGCCATGTCCGGGGTCAGCAAATCGAGATAGGCTCGTGCGCCGCAGCACCCCAGACTCAAGGCGGTCCGTCCCGTGTTAATGGCCTGAGGGATCACGGCACAGGCGGGACGGCCGAGTGCCGGTGGTACACCCTGTTCCAATTGCTGCGAGGCTTCCGAAAGAATGAGGGCCTGGTCTGACTTCACGAACAACAAGACGACATCCGGTACCACCGGTATTAATTTGAGCGGACCATACACCACAACCTTTGCCTCACGGTTCAAGACCGGGATGAACGGCATGTCCTCGGGGCGAACATAGGTCAAATCACCGAGTACTTTCAGTGTGTCTTGGAGATCGCTCTGTACGGCGGCTGTGCTGTCCAGATGGTGGGTATAGATACCAATGGAACACATATCGTGGTCTCGTGCCACGGTTGCAAACACACGACTGGATGCTTCCTGCCAAAATCGGCACCCCGCAGGGACTTGGCCGCCAAACGTGCCGACGCCGGCTGGCACGGAGTCGAGAAAAGCCATCGCCACCGGAGGGACCGTGAGCTGCAGCACCTTGGTGAGGGTATTCGCCAGATCTGCCGTGGGTATTGAGTTCATCGTATCTCCTTCATAAGTTAATTCTGGTGAGCCGGGGGAGCCGATCAATCGGGACAGTGCTCATGGCATACGTTCGCCCATCGTCTTTTCTCGCGAATCTAGCAGCAACTGCAACCACCTTGAGAAGAGAGGTGTTGGCTGGCACTCGCCAGCGCGTTCTCAGTCGTCGCGGTACTGACGGTGGAGACAGGCGCCTTGGCAATGGATGGCGAGGTCACGTGACCAGCTCCTCTCCAACCCGTCAGAATACGGAACTGGTGTGTCGCGACATCGCTTCGGATTTTGATCGAGTCGGGGCCAATGACCGACCAACCGTGGAACTCGTTGTCATCCATCATAATTCGGACTGAATCGGGATTCGGCAGCCCACTCACCTGAAAGGTCGTTTCGGCTCCACGTTTGGAACTCGTTGCACCGTAGGTCTCCACCCACAAGGCACCGGTATTCTGATCGTTCCAGCATTGAGCAATGCCGAGTGTCGGGTAATCAACCCCTGATACTGTTGGTTCTGAGAATTTGACAAGATTTGGTTGGTTGAAGACACGCGACCAGGCACCTGGTTCGCCCAGCTCACTCAATACCATCAGACTGGAGAGTTGGCCGCGTGGCCAGCTCTCGCCGAATTTGAACCACCAGCCGAAATGATCACCGTCAGGGCCAAAAAACTTTGGTTCAAACGAGGCTTCCGCCAACTGACGCAGGCGTGCTTCCGTAATCGTGTCACCCAGCTCGCGCGCCGTAAAAATGCCCAGAGCCAACCACCGTGGATCCGGATGGAGCTGGAGCAACGGCTTCTTCGGATCATTCCACCCAAGCTTGCGCACTGCCATTTCATGAAGCTGGGTCCCGAATGCATGGTGCTGCGGCAGGACATAGAGCGTAATGGCAATGGCCGCATAGGCGCTCACGTCATCACGAAACGTACAGATTGAGCGTTCCAACGGGTCATAGTAGAGGGTGAACCAGTCGAGATTACCCTTCCGGTCGAGCCCCATGTAATGCTGGCGCGCGTAGTCAACCCAACGCTCATAGACCCAGCTCGTGTTCGTACCGTGCAGTCGATCGTAGAGCTGCATCCCAAGGCCGGCGCCGCTCACACAAAACGGCCAGATTTTGGTGTTCTCGCAGTGAATACCCTGGGGACGCTCCGCCCACTGGTCATGCATAAAGCGGACGAGACGATGATGATCCCAGTCGAATAACCGCTCCTGGCAGCCGACGATCTTAAACGGCTGCTCCCATTTTTGATCGCCGGAGACATAGCGATAGAAACACAGCAGCAGATTAAAGAAGGCACGAAAGAAGTTGTTACCATCCGAGCCGATGGGATCTGGTTGCAGGCCCCAAGGCTTGACGCCATTCGCGACCCAACCTGGCGCATCATATCGGCCGCGCAGATGTTCAGGGAGATAGACCAACCACTCGGGCGGATAGCGGTGCTGATCGGGATCATGGCCGATCATGGTGATCCAGTCGATGGCCGCCCAAAACGTGGTGTGTCGGGCAACCAGTTCGTCGGCAATATGAGTATAGGCTTCGCGCCAGGCCGGAGTGATGTCGCACATAACCGGCAAGACATAGCCGGTCTCATGCAAATCGAAACGTGCCAAACTGCACATGGGTGGGGTGCTGTATCGATCCCACCATGGGTGCGGCTCACCGTGAATGCTCCAATCGTCCGGGGTTGTCGCCTTATCCCATATAAAACGCAACCAGCCGCGTGCACGTTCATCCAGACGGGGAAACGGGTTTGATGTCATAGACGGCACTCCTACAGCAGATCTGACTTCAAACTCACCATAACGGAACTGATTCTCCAGCCGAACCACGGGGCATCGCCATCTTGGCACGTTGTTGATGAGCCAATGTCCAGGTTGGGTCAAGCTCGGTCGTCACTGGCTCATGCACGATTTGTCCAGCCACTTTACTGTCAAGATTTGGCACGACATATCCCTCTGGCAGCGCCACAGGCAGACACCCCGTCCTACCAATCGGCAGCACGAACCGAGTAAGTCCATAGAACCACAGCAACAGCACGGCATTGCCTTGATAGCAGACGGTACCATCTAGCAGTGCATGCACCACCTTACCGACCGCATGAGGGGAAGCCAGGATGAGGCATCCCTGGCCAGCGTTGTCGAAGCAGAGGCTCAAGGTAGGAGCGAGTGCCGATCCGCGATGGGACGTAACAGTGCGTGGTGAAAAGACATAGTGGTGCGCAACACCGTCGGCGCTCCCGAGTTGAATCGTCAGATCACGTGTGACTTGTCGGCGGAAGGTTTCGCTCAGCCGAGAGGCCAATTCCAGACCAATCCCCAAGGTGGCGAGCACGAGCGCGAAGATGTTGCGCACAACCCAGCCGCTGGGATTATGCGAATGCGTCATATTGCACCCGACAATGAGGGCGCCGGTTGCTCATGCCATCGACAAACGGCGCACCCGATCACTTGCCGGTCACGAGTGTACTGCCCCGACATGAAAGACCCATGATGAAATCATGAAGAACTTCTAATGACCCGCCCCGCGAAACTAGACCGAGTGACCCCTGAAGATTTGGCCTGCGCGTGATCGGTTGATGCCGCTGCTGCGGCAATGCGCGCCTAGTATAGCCCACGTGAGAGCCTCTGCCCCCCTCTGATAGCGGTCAGTCGTGGATTACTGCTTTGGGTCGGAATACGCACTTCCGTCACGTAGGCCTTTTCCGTTACTAGTGGCCTGTAACGGGTAAATGTGGACCGATACGGCGAGACGGATCACCGTA
>CAYSFU010000070.1:0-22057 GCA_964430555.1 uncultured Nitrospira sp.
CCGCGATACCTTCATCTTTGTATCCTTCTTGGCTGATGGCCTTATTGTGTTCTTCTTTTGAAGGCGTGTAAAAGTGATCACCAGATTTTGCATTGAATGACCTATATAGAGCCTTCGTTTGTGAATCGCCTACTGGTTTAAGATATCCAATGATGCCCTCATCCCTGTAACCTGCCTTGATCGCTGCATCTCTTTCATTACCATTGGCGGTATAGAAATGATTGCCGGATCTTGATAACCGATAAAATGGAGTTGTTCCTTCGGTTTGAGTTGGTTCGATAAATCCAACGATACCTTCTGTAGCGTACTTGTGGAGATTCATAGCATTAGATAGATCTTGGCAGTTGGACGTATAAAAATGATCGGCCTTTCTATTAAAGAGGCGGTAGATAGCATCGGGTTCAGCAAATGTCATAATAGGCTCACCTATGGTAGAGACAACTAGCAGCGAGAAGAAAAATATTCTGTTGTATAACTTCATGTAGTGCTCCTTAAACATTGTGACTATAAGAAAACCTACGAACAACAATTTATCACTATGGCTTCCTATCTTTCTACCCCTAAGCTTTTCCCTTCTAGCCCCTTGCGCGGTCGCAAATAGTTGAACACTGTGCGCTGTGAGACGTTCAGCGCGTTGGCGATTTCGGGAACGGTGAGACCTTGCCGCTTCAGTTCATGCGCCCGTTTCGGGGTGGCTTTGGTGGTTCCTTCCTGCCGCCCTTTGTACACGCCGCGTTTTCTGGCGAGGGCAATGCCGATAGCTTGCCGTTCTTTTGAGTGCTGCAATTCCATTTCGGCAATGCCAAAGAGCAAGCTGGCGATCAGATGCCCGACCGTACCGCTTAAATCTATCTGCTGCGTGATAGAAACCACCCGCACATCCCGTTTGCACCAGTCGGCTAATATGTTAATGCCGTCTTTGAGGTTTCTGGCGAGTCGGTCGAGCTTCCACACCACTACCGTATCTATCTCACCCTTAAATATCGCCCCCTGCAATTCCTGAAAGGCGGGACGCTGTAAGTTGGTTGCGCTGTCGCGGTCTTCAAACCAGCGGACGGATTTAAGCCCGTGCCGTTTGCGCCATGCCTCAAGCTCGGCGCGTTGGCTATCGGTCTTCTGTCCTTTGGGTGACGACACCCTTATATAGATAGCGGTACTCATGCAAAGATAGGTACACCCTATTATTCAGCATGTAAACATGTTAGTCTACCGCACCAAATGAAGGTTTCTGAGCGGCAAAAAGACGACCACCCTATTTTGCAGGAACAAAGGAGTTCGGCAAGAACCTTTTTATAATGAGGAGGGTACTATGAGGAGATTCCTTGTGGTGGCGTTCTTGGGTGTGGTGGCATTGGGGATTTCAGACGGGAAGGCACAAGCTGGATGTAACACTGGACATCCAAATTGTTCAGGAACAAAAACTTTTGTTAGCAAGGCAGAAAATACCTGCTACCGCGTATATTTGGGGAATGGGAATCAAGAACAGGACTTCTGTCTGCGCCGAGATGACCCCCCACACCCAGTTAAAGTGGAGTCTGGTGATACTTATTGTTCATGGGAACGGAATGACACGTTACCGAGGGATTGCAAAAAAATGTGGATAGAGACCGATTAAATCATGCGACCTTTTAAAGTCGTAAACATCAAGAAAGACACCATCATGGGAAAGCTTTGTTTGCAAAAATGCCTGAAATATTCAGAAGGAGAAGCCATATGAAAGATGTGCGCTGCCTATTGATTTCAGTGTTTGCTCTTGGCTTGCCCTCGGTAGCTTTTTCGCAGGTGCAGCAGTGTACAGATCTCACAAAAGCACTTAAAGAATTTTCAATTTCTACATCATCTTCGGACCACTTAAACTCGGTTTTTGATAATTACTGCGAAGCAAGTGGAAGTATGAAGGCAGCCTCTGCTGGTTTTGGAATCGATACGGTCGTTAAGGCAATTCCTATAAAGTTCACGGGGTCGTACGCCAATAACGAGGAGGCCATGAAGAATTTCTGCAAGAACTACTCGAGCACTACTGCAATACAAGAGCGCACGTTTTCGTACAAAGAGAAGATTGCGAGTAAGGCACTAGAGACAGTTTCTGACTGTCTACGGTTGCAATCCCAAGAAAAGGTAATCATTACTCATGATATCGTCAATCGCGACCGGTCAACGTTCTTCCTAAAATCATCTCTCGATAAAAAGATTAAACTCAGTGGCGTGGCTGTAACTGGGCCTGTAAAGTGCACCGGACAAATTGACCGCAAAAGCACTCCGTTCAATGATTCCACAAATGTGACGGTCAGCAACTCGCAAAACTTTATCTGCACACGAACTCCTTCTTTAAATGCTCAAAAAGTCAAAATATATGATGAGTCTACTATAAGTGTTGCAACCGATCTTGGTAACTATAATGTTTTCTGGCCACAGGATGAGCTAGTTCCAGAGGAAATGGCGAGCAAGATTGGCCTCGATATTGTCCGAATGCAAGGTAAACTCGATACACTCACGAGCCGGATTACAGAGAATGAACGTCAAACCAAAGAAGAGATCAAATCGAACTTCGCCACCAATGTAATCAACAATGCTGCATGTATAGCGGGGTGGCCATGTATATTGCCCGCTCACGACTCGTGTGTCAGCAAGGGGTTTATGGGTTCGTCGGTATATGCAACGGGTCCAAATGGAGAGGCTCACATCGCATGCTTCGGGAAAAAGTAGTAGTGCCTCTGTTGCCGAGATCTTGTTTGTGAAACAGTCGAAAGTCAGTGTTTATGCTAGTTCATGAACTATTTCAGAAGTTACCACTTATAAAACAAGAATAATATTTCAGTTAGAACGCAACGAATTGATGATAAAGAGGTCGCCTGATTCTCCATTCTTGTCCAAGATTGTCCATGTAACTCTAAACAGCATGGCATCAGCGAGCGCCTCATTTGCCTGTTCGACGCTAACCGTCACTCTATCGATTCCCGCAGTGATAGCATTTTTAGATGAAATCACCAGCGGGCAATCTTCCACAACCTTTGCATAGAAATGCACAAAGTGAATCCATCCGTCCTGACGGACTACATCAATGCTCGGAAGCCCGTTCTCTTTCAAAAAGGCTGTAAGCTCGCTCTCGAAATATTTCATCTTTGAGATATTATTAATCTCATTACGCACCGGGTCGGGCAATTGATGCAGGTGAAGACCAGCTTTAAAATGTATATTGGCGGCGTTAAATTTACCCAAAATGTCCTGAGCCGCTGAACCTTCCAATTTCGAGTGCAATGTCCAGTCACAATAAAACTTCAGGTACCTGTACTTGTCTTTAGCCCGCTGCTGCTCTAGAAGCTTTCTCAAGCCCGACATCAGATATACAACTTCGAGTTCGCTGCTGATGCCCTTATTTAAAAGTAGTTCTAGCTTTTTGAGGATGGACATGACTTTATTACTCCTGTGCAAATGAGAGAGGTTACAGAAATTAGTGATTTGATGAAATGACAGTTCTTGCCATTTGCTGCCATCTGTGGCATTGTATTAAAAGTCAGTATGAGGCACACAATGGAAAGCATGAATATTTCTTTACCGGAACCACTCAAGCAATTTGTCGAAGGACAGATTGCGGAAGGTCGCTATGGCAGTGTGAGCGAGTATGTGCGGGACTTAATTC
This sequence comes from uncultured Nitrospira sp., assembly GCA_964430555.1. Lineage (GTDB taxonomy): Bacteria > Nitrospirota > Nitrospiria > Nitrospirales > Nitrospiraceae > Nitrospira_D. The sequence continues at coordinate 3,641 of CAYSFU010000070.1, forward strand.
GTGCCGATGAAAAACGAAAAGCTGAAGACCAACTTGAAGCCTTGTTACTGGAAGGGCTGAAAGGTGAAGAACGTCCTCTCACTAGGGCAGGGTGGCAAGCGATTCGCGGGGAAGCCCTCAAGCAAATGAAAAAGGTGAGAAAGACTAAAAATTAATGGAGAGAGTTTTCTATCGGCCAGCCGCCAAGCGCGATCTGATTTCCCATTATATTTACCTCGCTGAGAATGCAAGCGAAGCCACTGCCGACCGGTTCCTGAGCAATGCTGAAGCCAGTTTTCATACTCTAGCTACACGCCCAAAGATGGGCGCACCGCTTGTCTTGCGTCATCCTGAATTACAGGGCTTGCGTAAGTGGCATGTGAACGGCTTTGAGAAATTCCTGATTTTCTATTTCCCGCGCCGTAAAGAAGTGTCGATTGTGCGCGTGTTACATGCCGCACAAAATTGGTGGGAGTTGCTGGATATTGAAGGCCAGTAGGATATTAACACGGGAAACACCCCGCCAGGGCGGGAAGCCCTAGCGGGATCGTGCCTAGCGTTCCATCTCTGAGGTTGAAGGTGCGGGTGGTAAAATTCCTTCCTCTTGGTTGTAGTATTCTTCCCACGTTGGGCGTGGTGACGCTTCCCAACGCTGCGTGTTCTCATTCCATATGCTCGGCTGCTTCAACACTTCCCTCTGTTGTTCTTTGCGTTCCAGCGCTGCCAGCTGTTCCGGGGTAAAGTTATTTGCTGCCATGATGTTCACCTCCTCCCCGCCAGGGCGTAAGCCCTAGCAGGGGATCGTTGTTAGCGTTCCATGTCCTGACTTGGCGCGGGTGGTTCTATCTTCCCTACATCCTGCTGCATCATCTCCTGATAGCTGGCAGGGGCTTCCACCTGCGTGGGTTCGTATGAGCTAGCGGCATGTACGGGCATTTCCATCGCTGGTTCAGCGTTCCAGATTTCAGCGGATGAAACACCCCAGTCAGGGGCATTCGTCACATTAATAATATTGCTGTTGGGTTCGGGGTAAGCTCCTGTAGTCGGAGCTTCAATGGTCGGGGCTTCCACCTGCGGCAACTGAATCGGGTCAGTCGTGGGTCTGCCATACACTGCTGTTTCAAATTCCCCGCGAATGTTATCGACTGCAGAGGCTAACCCCTCTGCAAAATTATCGAAGAAACCCATGATTCATTTCTCCTTTCGATGTGATGCCGGGAATTATCCGGTTTAGCGTCATGCCTTTGCTAATTCGGCATATGGCAACACCTCCTTCCTTTCTTCTGCAGATTGATACTCAAGCAGCGTCGTGAGGGAGTGCTGCATGGAATGCAGCCAGAAGACAACCACCAGCATGACCAAGAAGGGGTTTACGAGTCCGTCTGGTGCGAGGTTGAAAAACAGATACACAAACCCACACACCCAGAAGGGCAGGGCGAGGGGATGGGCAAGCAGGTAATCATTCATGTTCGGCTTTTTCATCTGTGATGGTTGCATGGCTGCGTCTCCTTTCAGGGTTTTGGTAATGAGAAACGCCACCAGCCCAAGGGACAGGCTGGCACTGTGTGACAGCACCGACTTTGCCGCCGCCTTCGAGTACGGCAGGAAGGGCAGGACGGACAGCACATAATTGAAATTGTCGCTATTCATAGCGTCACCTGTGGTTTAGTCAGCACCCGCCGGCAGTAGTCAGGAAGTTCCAGTGTTTCAGATGGTGTGCGGGTAGGAATCGGGAGTGGGCAGGACACATACAATTTGTGGGCTGTGTCCTGCTTCTTCATAAAATAGGGTTTGATGGTGACGTAGGCCGCACCAGCCAGAAGGCTGACACCGCCCACCCCTGCTGCTGCCGCCTTGTAGCTCGCGGGTTGCGGCTCTGGCGCGTTCTTCCAGTAGTGGAACCCCGCATAGAGGAGTGCCGCCGCGACCAGCACTAAAAAGAAGATTTGATAGACGGTCTGCCGCCGCCAGCGTTCCTCCGGGCTGATAGCGGATTTCCTGTAGAGAGCCTGTTCGCGCTCAAAAAAATAGGTGGCAGGAAAGGAGTTGATATAGGCAAGGGCGAACACTGCGCCGATAATCGCAAAGGCAAGTTGCTGCTCTTGGCGCAGCTTGTCCCAATCTCCGCCTTGCGAAAACCAGAGCCACAGCCCAAGACCAAGCCAGATAGGAAATGTATAACGGGAGGCAACGAGCCACTGTAGCGGTGTAGGACGCATAATTGAACCTCCTTATTGCTGGGTGAAGGTTGCCAAAAGTACGTTGCTGCTTGTGCCCGGTATCGGCTCCTGAAACTGAGCGCCTGCGGAAAACCACACGCCGGTCACTTCAAAATTATTCTTCGGACCACCTGTCTTCAGTTCCGTTGCAAAATAGTTGGCGGAGAGCAAGTCCGCTTCATATTCCTGTTCGCTTGTGCCGCTGTTAGTGCCTTCGCTCTTATTCCAGCCCTCATTGGTGGAAGCTTGGCTCCCGCCCCGGTTGGTATTCATGCCGCTGGTGACGCTGTGGGTCACGGTCTTGCGGATTTTGATGCCCTTACCGATGAGTTCCATTGCCCATTTGTTGCTGCGTGAGCAGGAATTGAGATGGAAAATGATGCCGCCCGTGAATTTTCCGGTGAGACCATCAACAAAATCGTCACTGTCTTTACCAAGCTGAGCGTACAGCGTCGGCAGTGATTGGGTCATGGCAATCACCGCACAACGTGAATCACGGCAGGTGCTCATAAAAGTATCCCAGTATTTATGGATGAAATACTGAAATTCGTCGACGAACAGAAAGACCGGACGCTCAGAAAATTGTTCCCCCAGCCCATTGCGGCTTTCTACCGCACGCATCCAGAGAAACTGGAATAGTTGTTGTCCGACTATCGCATCTTCATTCATCGTCAGAACCGGGAATGCCAGTAATATGATCTTTCCCGCGAAGGACATTTCAGGGACGATGGTCGTTTCGTCACAAAAGCATTTCCTAAGCATCCCCGTTGCAAAACGGTTGAGGCTGCTGGTGACGTGAATCAGGATGGAGGAGCGGGTTTTTTCAGCAAGGGCGGTGTACTGTAGCGCCCAATAGTTGTTCACGGCTTTCTTCACATCGGCGGGAACTTCGCACACTGGATCAGTGTCAAATTTTTTCAGGGTGCGGAAGGCAAAACTCTTTTCGACCTGCTGTAATTCTTCGGGCGTAGTGGGGCGTTTGGTCGGGGCAGTCGTCACAAACCGGACAATATCTTCGACGGTGACATTGCCCGTTGCTCCATACAGGGCAGAAATCGCATAGAGCAACATTTGCCGACTAGTGTTTTTCCAAAACGGGTCACTGTCTCGCCCTGCCCCTTGTCCGGCGGCTTTCTCCGCCGCGTCCAGTATCCGCATGATGCAATCAGTGACCGAGTTCGCACCCTGTACCCCTTTTCGGGAAAACTCATAGGCGATGAAATTACAGCCCTCGGATTCATCAAAAACAACAAGGTCATCTTCCCTGCCGTGAATTTTTGCGTACATTTTCCACTGTGAAATCTCTGAAAATTTACATACCGCCACGCAACCACCAGCCCCCGATCTGAGTAGCGCAGCGCTGAGCGCCCTGCCCGTCGCGCTGCTTTTACCGCTACCCGTGCCCCCCAGCACCAACGTTGACTGAAAGGCTGACCTAAGATTCCACGAGGCTGTGCTATTTAATTTCAGAATCGGCTGGTCAAGATCACGGATAAACGACGTGGTCATGCACATAAGCGCAATCCTCCTGTGTTAGTCGCGTTTCTTGAACAGTCCCAAGACTCCAGCGGGCAAGTACGCAGCGCATGGAATCGAGGTTGGCAAGAAGGTTAACGTTGCGAGTAAAACCGCTTTGGTCTTGGCTGATTGCGGTGAATCGCCAAACCATACTTGTTGTCCGTGATAGGTCACATACCCGACCGCCCCGCTTGCCAGCAGCGAAAGCGGCAAGGACATACCGAGCGTGACGGTTTCTGCGCCCCAGAGCATTCCATCGAGGCACAGGGTAAACAGGGCAATGGCGGGATGGAGTCCAAAGCGGTTGGCGAATCCGGCGGCGGGGTGCGGGAAATTGGAACCGGAAGAACTTGAGCTATTTGTTGGTAAGGAGTTCATGGCGTTCCTTTCTGGATCTTCCCCGCCTGTGAAGGCGGGGAAGCCATTTCTGAATTGACTAATGGGATGGTTGCGGAGAAGGGCGTGAAGGTTTGTCCCAAAGGGTTGCATCCACGCAACCATAAGCTCCGGCTCCTGCCGCAACTTTAAGCGCCGCTGCACCAAGGGCGGCTCCCCCGGTGCCCACCGTTGTTGCGGTTACGAGGCAACCGAGTACTAAACAGTCGAGCGCTACTAATCCCAGCGCAGCAATACTGGCGGTTACTGCCGCTTTCGTCGCGGATTCCGTGCATCCCGCATATAGATTCTGCGCGGGGATCATGATCATCTGAATGGCAAACACGAACATGATGCAGGCCGCGGTTTTTTTGAATTTGGAGATGTTCATAGAACCTCCCTTGGTTGGTTTGTGAAGAACTGTAGTGGCAGGAGTGAAATGAATGTTGAATGCCGCTGTTTGTTGTTTTTGGGTTTGATTCATCCTATGCCTCCTCACTAATATGCACACACCGTGTGTGCATATGTACACTTGATGTATGCACCAATAGCTTAAGCAATGTCAAGAGGCTGAATCGGATAAAAAATACGCTAACGAGAATGATTGGAGAGGTTAACGGTTAAGCGGTGGAGGACTTTTTCAGCTTCGCGAGTCTTTTCTAATGCCTCTTCGGAGAGGTGCAGAGTTTCGTCAGTCTGCTGTGCAGGTGAAGCAACCTCCCGTTTTAAGATAGCAGTAATAAATTCGTTAAACGTCAAGTTTGATTGGTCAGCCAACTTGGTGACGGCCTCTTTTAATTCAGGGTCAACATGCGTGGTAATCGTTACCTTGCCCTCACGCGATGGACTTACATATGAGGTGCGAGGTTTAATTCCCCGCCGCACGGTAGTTTTCTGTTGTTCCTGTAATTGCGTTTCTGCTTTCTTTTCTGATGGCACGACAATCTTTCCTTTCCCTGTTTTTAAATCTTGCTCAGGGAACGGAAATTGTTCTTCTTCCTCCTCCTTCGCTAACTTTTCGTTAACACGCGAATCAATACATTTAAGGCATTGCACTAAATTACTAAAGCGATGATCTAATGGCATTGAACACTTCGCACAAAACCGGATCTCCTCATTACCAGAAATTCCGATGCCTTGCCTTAGACCTTTTGACCAAACGCCTTTCCCGCGCTCATTCATATGACACAACGCCTCAATAATATTGATATTATCTTGGTATTAACAAGTCAAGCACTTCGTGCACACATCATATTTACATTGTAATCCCTTGCTTAACTTCTGTCACCCTCGTCCGAATACTTACCCCTAATATTCTTGCTTCTCCGCCTTCCCTACCCGCTCCAGCTTCTTTGGTGGTGTCGGCAACGTCACTTCGATTTTTTCAATATAGGGCTGGCTATCATCGCCCGGCGGTAAATGAAGCTCCGGCGAAAATTCATGGAGCGACGAACAGCCATGCAATCCGAAGGCGGCGGTGATGGGTTGCAGGTTCCGGCCATAGACCTGAATCACGGCATTGTTGGTAATCAGCGTAAAGAAATCATCACCCGGTGAATCGAGGGCGATGGTGAGAAGGTTGTGATAGAAAAACGTATAGTGGATTGCGCTAGTGCGCACCACGAAGCCGATGGGCTTATCTTTGGCTTCAAAGGCGATGTACTGGGTTTTATTTTTGTTATCGACGACCAGCGCGGGCGATGGCTTCGGGGTGACGGGTTTCTTTTTAACTCCGGCGCTCCATAGGTCTTCTGTCCCGTCTTCATCATCGGCCATAACTTACCTTTCTAGTTCTGGTTCTTTTTCCTGTTCGCGCTGGCGAGTCACCTGCTCTCCCCACAAGTCATTAGGCGCGTCTTTGATTGGCTCGGCTGGGGGGAGTTCTGCCCGCCTTGCTTCCAGCTTCTGCCATGCGTGCTGCTGCTCCTGCGCCGCCTGATTCCCGATATGCGGCAATAGTGTTTTGTGCATCGCGGCGAAGTCCTGCGCCGTGGCCGGAGTGAGATAGCCGCCCGGTTCGGGCGGTGCTAATGGCGGATGGTCAGGGGCGTATTTCTCCAGCACAGCCAGTTTGGGATTATGTGAAGGCTCGACCGTCGCGCTCGTCACCTGCTGCGCTTGTTCCTCCGGTAGTATACGGGCATCACTGCTGCCGCTATTCTCCGCCTCCCCTTCCTTCGCCTGCATCCATGCGCTGGCTTCCTTCGCACCCATGAGGCTGTCATGGTCAAGGTCAGTCATCTTGGCGCGGATGTCGGCGGCTTTCGCGCCGTCGATCCGACGCGCCAGTGAATGCACATCGCCCTCTGGGTCTATCAGCACAAAATCCCGGCGGTCGCCTTTCGCAAGGAGATACCCCTTCTCCTCGATGGCGGCTTGGAATGCCCTGCCCGAATCCGACTGCTGCCAGAGGGCGGTGATTTCCGCTTTCATTTCTTTCGGGTCGATGCCGCTTTCAGCGGCCCGGAAGGTCTCCCAATCCTTGAAGCGGTCGCGCTCCGGCGCGGGTGGGACAGGAGTTCGTTCGTGGTCAAAAAGCTGTTCAAGCTCGCGGCTCGTGTTGGCATGAATCAGGTAATTGTTGTCGGTCGGTACGACCGTCATACTGTCCACATCAACCCGGCTCCACACCACATGACGGTGTACCCGCCCTTCCTTTTCATGCTCGACCTGAAACCGCGCATGGTCGGTGAGTCCTAGGTTTGCCTCCAACTTATCCACGGCGATTTCCCATTGCTCTGGCGTTAAAGATTCGTCCTGTCGTGGGTTCATGCTCACGATGTAGTACGGATTCTCAGCTCGCGTTCCGGCGGAAAGTAAGCGCATTTCCCGCAAGGCTTCTTTCACATCATCCGCATACACCCCCTTCATCTCCACCACCGCTACCCGCTCGTTATCCTCCCCGTTCATCAGGTGCTTTGACCAAAATCCGGCGGCTCTCCGGCTGTTGCCTTTGATAACCATGTCAGGTGTTCCCGTCCAAAATGTCTTTGGCACGGGCGGCAACTTGCCGACATGCCTGAAGTGTGTCGTGCAGTTCAGATAGTAACGGGCGATCCCCGGAGTTCGCCCGTTTAGCAATCTGGTTCAGGTTGCTCCCTATTTTGCTGAGTTGTCCAAGCAAAGCACTGACGGTCTGTACTTCAATCGTCGGTCGGCGACGTGCTCGGGTGGTCGGCTTTTCTTTGGTGGGTCGCTCGATGCTCTGACGACGGATATACGAACCAACCGTTAAGGCTTCGCGGTTGGCAAGCTGGGTCAGGGCGGCGTATTCATCCGGCGAAACGCGAAATGGAACTACCCGGCTTTTCTGCCGCTGGTCACTCCGTCTTCTTGCCTGCCCCGCTCCTAGCTCCATCTACTTTTCTCCCTGATGGGGGATGCAATGGGGGCTAAAAACCCCCTTGCCAAGCGTTTGTAATTGCCGCTCGGCGGTATTACAAACAATGGCTTGCCACATAAGCTAATAACACTTATAGAGCATGAAGGCGGTGATAGCAACCGAAAAATTCCGCAAGCTCAAGGGGTTAACGAGGTTAAGAAATCGGAGGCGGAATGGTTAAAAGCGGCAACGAAATGATGAACGAAAATTAACCGCGAATCGGAGTCACTCGGGCAACTAAGCCGGGGATGTTTTCGCAGCTTGACGGGTGATGAAGTCGCTCACAAAAAATCAGGGGTAAGCCCTGTGACCTACCCCGACAAGCAGGAATCAGGATTGTCTGGCTCGGCGGATTTTTCCTGCCGCCGCCAAACCGATGAGACCGCTGCCGAACAGCAGCACCGCTCCGGGTAGTGGCACCGCCGTAAGGCTTAAGGAAGTGATTTCGCCACCCACCACTCCATGCGTCAATTGAGCTGTTGTGCCCATATCGAAGCGGATGACGTTATGAGAAAGACCGGAGAGACTTGGGGGGGTCAATGGGAGCACATCAGTCGGGAAATGATGCACGCCTGCAATCAAAAGCGAGAAGTTACTAGGAATGAGTCCATTCGATGACGAGGGTCCAACCGGTGTAAATGATACGGTATAGGTGTCAATCGTTCGCCCTGGGTCAAAATTCGCATTACCGGTAACAATATTTATGCCACCAGCTACCCCGCCCCCCATCACATAGGTGTGCCCTCCCAAGGTAAACGACGCATTCGCCAATGTGTAGTCACCAGCTCGTGAAGAGAGGTTATGGTCCGGGGTCAAAGAGTTAAACGAGTAGGAGCCACGAAACGTATTGGACAGCGTAAAATCCGAGGTGAGCTGGTTCGTCACCGCATTGACATTGCCCTCGAAGTTAAACGTAACGAGACTCGCCTCGCTGATTCCTGTGCCCCCTCCCCAGCTTAAAATCATTCCTAACGCAGCGGCTACAACCATACGATTCTTTCCTGCACGGCGAATCGGCATGAAGGCACCCCTTTGTAATGGTGAGCAATCCATGTACACGAACCTGAACTTATATCATTACGTATGCATTGGATACCAAACTACCAATTGTTAACTAAAATTTAATGGCGTTCCATCTGGGAAACTTCTTGACGGAACAACCCACAGATGAAATCTTGACTGTCTACGGTGACGGGTAACGCTGAAATCCGTAGCTCAGGGTGATAGGGCGGGGCTGGTTTCTAGGACTGTGTCACCGCCCTTTCCCTTCCTGAAGCTTACGGGAAAGGCTCTGCCTCCCCCGATCCCCCTCCGAACATGTTTTGGTTCTAGGGTGATGGGTTAGCCCCTTACACGGTCACGAAGCCAGCGGCAAAGTGACGGTGGTTTCCGAACTGGACACGGTGCGCCCCGCACGGTGTCACTGTTCTTCGGATTTCGGTAAGATGGGTGTGATTTTCACGAGGAGTTCCTTGCAGTAGTATTCAATCATGGACGCTTCATCCGGCGTAAGCGGGCGTCCGAGCGTGACGCTGGAAAGAATGTCTTCACAGACCAAGGAGAAGGTTTTGACTTCCTGAGCCAGCTTCATCGAAGCCCCCTTTCCGTGGCACGGGTGATTCCACGTAATCTATGCAGGGGCGCATTGTGGCACAAGTGGTGGCGGAACTAACACCACGAAAAGGTGCGGTTGCCAGAAACCGATTTAAAAGGGCATACAGGGGGTAGAAAAAATTTTTGATGGTCTACCCTACCCTTACCCTGTTTCGTTGCTCCTGCGCCTCCCTATGAAGAAATTGACCGGGTCTTGAGTGGGTGCGCTATGTCCCCTCCCCGCCCTCATACCCATTCTGAATGCAATCTTCTTTTTTCCACTTGTTCGGTCGGTTCTTGGTTTAAAGAACAAAGCTTTCTTCCAATGCCCCGCTTGGGGCTTGCTGGAAGAAAGCAGTCCGGTCAGAGTTTCCACTCCCCCCTCTTTCCGTAATCCGAGGCGAGATAGAAAAGTTTTCCACAGTTCGGAACGAATAAACTATAGGTTTTTATTAAAGGTCTATATTAAAGGGACGGTGTGGTAAATCAGCGTCCCTCAGGTGTGGTAAATCAGCGTCCCCTCGGTGTGGTAATTCAGCGTGGATAACTCTCTTATTCACAGCCTAACTGTGGAAAAATCGGCTCATAACCTAAGCATTTAGAGCCTTGGTGTGGTAAATCAGCGTGGTGCTTTTACTTATTTGTGTGATATGGCTGGTGAACTGGTAGACAGGATGGTTAAGCCGCCATTTTTGTCAGTAAAATGCAAGGTCGGCATGAGAGGTTGGATTTTCTTAAGAGCTAAACGGCAGTTCCGAGCAAAATCTTTTACCCCGTCGTTTTTATCCTGTCGGTTGTAGTTAGCCCCTAATTGTTCCGACAACGCACGCCACGGAATAAACCGCGCCTTTCCGTTTTTCTCCGCTCTATAGGCTTCATAGCAGCAAAGGGCATAGAGGTCTAATGCGAGGGGGCTATTCTTCAGCTCTTTTAAAGCTTCGGTGTGAACGGGAATTGGGGCGGCAGTAATCGCACTATAAAATTCCGGGGTTAGGTCAATGTAACTTTTCCATAGTGCCCCCTGCTCTGGCTGTTTTGCGCTCCACCAAAAAACGCGGTGATTGGAAATCTTAATATCAAACTCCTCTTGCCCGTACCCTGCTTTATCATCTAACGGAAGGCAGAAGGTCACAGTTGCCGAAAACAGGCGGCGCATTTGTTCATGTAGCCTATGGGCATCGCTTCTCTTCCCTCCCCTGCTTGGATCAAGCCCTACCTGCCGCATGAAAGCCGCAAGACTGTCACCCAGTTCTAGGCGTGACTTCTTGGTGCGGACAGCTTCGGTTGTTATCCAAAACAACAATAGTCGTGGAATGACACCATAGGGCAAGCCATAACTCTCGCCAGTGCGAAAGTTAAATCCTGCCTGAATGCCAAGCGCAGTGTTACCGTTAGTGCGATACCAGACATGTGTTTTAGGGTCTCGATGCGGAAGGGTAACTTGTACAAATTGTCGAGCTAGAAATTTTGCATCTTTTGCAGTCGTAGGAGTAAGGGAAATCTCCACCGCTGTATTGATAAGCCTAGCTTGTCGCTTTGTAAGCTGTTGATTTGATTTAATTTCCGTCATACATACTTCGTTAAATACCTAAATGCGTAATTAGGTAAGTATACACTTACCTCTATATGGATTTATGCAAATAGCTCGTCAGCAGCTCTCTGACTAACTGCGACATGCTACGCCCCTCTTCTGCACACCGGATTTTAGTTTGCTTCAGAAGAGTGCGCGGCAGATTAAAGTTCACTTTAACGTTACCGTCAACTCCCGACACATCCTGTATAAGTTTCTCTTTGGTGGTTTGGGCTTTGCTGGGGCGTTTAATAGATAGGTCGCTCATATGTGTATTTACCTCTTTACGTAATTAGTTATTTGCGTATTTAATTATTTCTTCCGTTACTGCTTCCAGTTCAGCAATGGCTTCGGCATTTTTGGAATCAATGACTGATTCACCTCTGCTGGCAGTTTGGGCGTAAATCTGCCGTTGTGTAATAGGGGTGCTCAGGACAGGAAGTTGATATTCGGCAAGAGCGGCTTGAATTTCTCGCCCTAGCTTTGTTCCGTCTATGGCACGGCTTATCACAAAGGCAGCTTTGGGCTTTCCATCAGTGATGTTTTGCCGGGTCTTAATCAGGTCAACGAGGTCTGAGGCAGCCCAGAGGTCATAGGGTGAGGGCTGCACAGGAATTAGAACCAAGTCGGCGGATTTCACTGCTGTGGCAATAATATCTTCTAGCTTCGCCGCTCCATCCACCACCACATAATCATAAGAAGTTGCCACGCTGGTTAAGCTCTTAAAGTTGTTTGGGCGGTCAAGCGCAATGCAGGGAAGGGGATTATCCTCCTTCGCGGCGTGCCAGTCTCGCGCACTTGCTTGGGCGTGGTCGGTGTCTACCAGCAGTACCTTATAGCCGCGCTTTTGTAATGAACGCGCCAGATTAGTGCTGATGGTGGTTTTGCCACATCCGCCCTTTGAATTTAGAACCGCTATTATGGTCATACTTACCTCTTTGTGGATTTCTATAATGATGGAAGTAAGTAATAAACTATTTATTGAATTAGGTAAAGAGGTAATTAGAGAAAAGAGAAGAAAACCCGCAAGGCTGAGGAAGCCCTGCGGGTCTGGCGCGTCAATACTCGCTCGTAAGCATGATGACGTTATCGGTGAAATACAGCTTCACTTCCGGCAGCGGGAAATCGGTAAAGGGTATGGACTGTTTATAGACGATGCGGTTATTGCCGTCGTCACAGGTAAGCAGGGCGGTGGAGTCAGGATTCACCTTCAGCGTCCACACCTGAAACGCTTCCGCCTTCACCGCTTTGACATGTGTTTGGGCGATGGCGATGGAATCGAGTAGCCAGTAAGCCCCGCCCTGTTCGGCGAGATATTGCGCCCCGTCAGTGTAGAGCACCTTCCGGTTCAGCGAGTGCCGATACCAATTCTCCGAACCAGAAAATTGATGTAGTGCTTCAGCGGTTAGGGTTTTCGTGTTGCTCATAAAAGCCTCCTTGTAATTGTTACCCCCACGGCGGGGGCGACAGAGGCTGAAAGCCACCGGACAAGCCTTAGCTGTCATAGCTTTTTGGGGGAGACCTTCAGGGGGAGCCAAATAAGCGTCATTGACAGCAAGGCGCGGTGGCTTACATGCCGATACCCCGCCCGCTGGGGGTACGTTCTTCAGGAGGCAGTGCAACACGGAAACCCGTAGGCGCGAAGAATCGGTAATGGTCATCTGGCAGAAGCGAGAAGGGGAGTTTGCTGAACCGGGCATTGTTTTATCGGCGGGTTGTTGAGCTGGTTGGGCTTAATGCCTTTTCACAGCATTTACAGTATTATTTGCGCCGCCGTTCACTAGTTCCCAAATAACAAAGGGCAAAGAAGGTGGATACATCCATAATTCTGGCAACTATTGCGGGACCAATTCTCGCAGTGCAGGCACAGAAAATAATTGAGTGGATGCAGGCTCAAACGAGAGCAAAAGACGCCATTTTTAAAACTCTGATGGCTACACGGGCAACCCGATTATCTGTTGAGCACGTACAGGCTTTGAACGCGATAGAGCTTGCGTTCTATGGAACTAGAAAATTTCCTTTCTTTGGAACTGCAAAAAAAGAAAAGAAGGTTTTGGAGGCATGGCGGACATATCACGACCACTTGAACAAAACACCCGGTAAAGAAGGTTCTGAAAAGGAGTGGGTTGTTTGGCTGGATAAGCAAGTGGATTTATTCGTTGCACTTCTTCATGAAATGGCAACTTGTTTGGGCTATGACTTTGACAGAACCTACATAAAAAACAGTTGGTACGCACCGGAGGCGCATGCCACAGTTGAAAAAGAGACACACATCATTCGTAATGGTTTAGCTGATATTTTTTTAGGAAATCGTTCGTTTCCCGTGACTGCGTATGCAACTAGTAAGGAAGAGGCTCTAGAGATAGCCGAAATGCGTAGGCTCTTAATAGATTGGCTGAAGCGAAACCAGCACATTCAGACGGTTGTTAGCAACGAAGATTCTAAAGTTCACTCACCATCACAAAATCTGCTCTCATAACTGATGTCTCCAAATGTGGCACGGTCGCCTTGCGACGGTGCGAAGGCTTCCGTCCGCACGGCATCAGATGCGGTGCGGTCATTCCTCTCCTAATTGGCGTGGGCTACAGGCAGTTCATCCCAGCGGGTCGTATAGGCAGGGGAGCAGTGGTTGAAGCTTGCCTTCCACCCTTTGGCGATGCCGCTTGAGGCATATTGCAACGTTCCCGCACCGAAGCGGTGGTTGATAGCGTCCAGCGTTGCCATGAGTGTTTTAGCGCGGCTTCTATCGGCACTATCGAAGAGGCTGGTTTGTATCTGGCTGGCAGGAACGAGGGACAGAAACATCACGCCCGCTTTCTTATAGGCGAATCCATCACGCCAGATTCTCCGGATGCCCGAAATGGCGGCGGCAATCAGTTCAGGGGTTGAGTCGGTCTGAGCGGGAAGGGTGACGGTAAGGGCGTTGCTATATTGCGGCGTATCCTTGAACTGGTTGGTGTGCAGGAACACGCTTAAGCAACTTACAGCCAGTTTTTCCCGGCGCAACTTCTCAGCGGCGCGGCTCACATAGGTTGAGATGGCTTCTTCCATTTCATGAAGCTCAGTGATGGATCTGCCAAACGAGCGGGAGCAGGTAATGCCTTTCTTGGGGGATGGGCATTGTTCCAGCTCAAGGCAGGACACGCCGCGCAGTTCCATCACGAGGCGTAGTCCCACAATTCCCATCTGTTTCCTGATGAACTGGTCGGAAGCCTCACTCAGTTGCAGGGCGGTCATGATGCCGTGGGTGTGAAGGAAGTGAGTGTGCGCCCTGCCGATTCCCCAGATGTCGGCTACTTGAGTTTTAGCGAGGATGCTTTCGCGGTCGGCGCCCGTCAGGTCAAACACACCGCTTTCGCTTTTCTTGGCGATGCCTCCGGCGATCTTAGCAAGGGTTTTAGTCGGCGCAATCCCAACAGAAACCGGAATCCCCGTATCCTGTTTCACACGGGCGCGAATCAGCCGCCCATAGTCGCTGAGGTTGCGGCTGGCAAAACCAGTGAGGCTCAGGAACGCTTCATCGATCGAGTAGATTTCAAGGTCGGGGCAGAGCGTCCCCAGCGTATCCATCACCCGCTGGCTCATATCGCCATACAGCGTGTAGTTGGATGAGAACACGGCAACTTGATGCTGTTTTATTAATGGCCGAATCTTAAACTCCGGGATGCCCATTGGGATTCCCAAAGCCTTGGCTTCATTAGAGCGGGCAACCACGCACCCGTCATTATTGGAGAGCACCACCACCGGGCGGTGGTTCAGCTTCGGGTTAAACACCCGCTCGCAGCTCGCATAGAAGTTATTACAATCGACAAGGGCGAAGATGGAAGGGGAGGGCATAGCTAGAGCGCGTGGATGACACTGGTCACCACGCCCCAGATTTCGAAGGACTGGGTTTCGGAAATCTCTATCGGCTGGTACTGCGAATTTTCCGGCAGGAGGCGGATGACCCCATCACGCTTATACAGCCGCTTCACCGTTAAATCACCATCCAGCACCGCAACCACCACATTGCCGTTTTTCGCTTCCAGTGAACGGTCAACTACCAGCAAGTCGCCGCAGTGGATACCCGCACCGAGCATCGAATCGCCGGAGACGCGCACATAAAAGGTTGCCGCTGGGTGTTTCACCAGATGCTTGTTAATGTCGAGCTTGCCTTCAATATAGTCGTCAGCCGGGGAGGGAAAGCCAGCCGGGAGCCTGCCCAAGAAAATAGGCAGCTTGTAGCGGGTGGTGAGGTCGGGAGCGTAAATCTCGGCAGTGTTCATATTGTTCACTCTATCCTAAATGGGGACAGGTTCAAGTAATTCCGGTCGGTTGTTCTTCGGGCTGTTCACCATCTTGCTCACCGGGTAGCTGAATAGTTCTTCCTTCACGGGAGCCGCAAGCAACGCTTTCAGCTCAGTATCCGGCGACGCCGGATCAAGCCAAGAGTCATAGGCAGAGGCAGGGAGAATCACTGGCATCCGGTTATGAATCTCGCTCATCAGTGCGGTTGGCTCGGTGGTGATAATGGTGCAGGATTCTATGGCTTCTGCTGATTCAGGTTTCCAATATTCCCAGAGACCAGCAAAGGCGAAGGGCGCATTATCCTTCCTGCCTATCCACATCGGTTGCTTGCGTCCAGCGAGCATTTTCCACTCATAGAACCCATCCGCCACGATCAGGCAGCGGCGTTTCTTAAAGGCGGAGCGGAAGGCGGGTTTTTCAGGGGCGGTTTCCGCCTTGGCGTTGATGCAGTGGTTACCTATCTTGGTGTCTTTCGCCCACACCGGAATCAAACCCCAGCGCAGCAGGACGCCCTCCCGCTCGCCTGACTCCGCCTCGCGGCGGATCGCGAGCACCTGTTCACTGGGTGCGACGTTGTAATTGGATTTAAACAGCGGCGGCGGCTTCTTCAGCTTAAACTGCTTGGCTACCGACTCCGGTGTTGCCCGCTGCGTGTACCTGCCGCACATACTGACCTGTTCCTTGTTTGTGGGAGCGGTAGTCTACTCGTGGGGCGCACCCTGTTCAAGATAAGAACCAGCCCTGACTCACCGGGAAAATGGCTCTGGCGGATTGGATATTCATCGGCAAGGAAATGAAGAAGCGTTAAGCATCACTGTCACAGAAGTTTCATTGTACTTTGTGAAAACTCGCCTCTATGGTGACCGGGTGCAACAACGAGAGAGGTCGTTATGAATGACGTAGCTGTGCTAGAGCCGGAACTTGCTTTGCAACATCCCGCGCCCGTTCATAAGGAAGACCTTGCACTACTAGCCCCACAGCCAACGGTGGCGGAAATTCTTGAACAACATCTCCCGCATGACCAGCAAAAGAAAATCGCGGTGGACAATCTGAGTAGCATCAAGTTCATGGTCGCGCCCGATGGGAAAAGCGCAATCTCTGCCGAAGAACTCAAAAGCGACAAGCACAGGGAGATTGTCGAAGCTTCGTTAACTACTATCCTCGGTGTCCGTCCAGAAGATGCACCCTATCTGCCAGCACAAGAAGGGATGGTGAGTGCCCTTGGTCTTGCCTCTGGGAGTAACTTCGTTGAGCTGAACGGCGCGGGGACGATCAAACGGCTTGCCGAAGCGGGAGTTAAAGACTTTGCTGCCGCGCTCGATGTGAAGCAGCACAGTCACGCGGCAAGAGTGAAGTAGCAAGACCGCGCCGCTCTCCCCAATTGTGACAGTTCTGTGACAATTAACAGGAGTTTACCATTAGCCCTTGTTATAAGTAGTATTACTTAGTATACTGAATTCGATTATAACATGTTTATTCGGGTAGCACTTTGGGCAGCAGGCAGAAGATTTTCGGTGGTATTGGGGCAGTCCTGCTCTCATTCGGAGCCGGTGGGCAGGTGTGGGCAACTGACTATTACATGTCACCTTCCGGCAATGACTCCAATGATGGGAAGTCTATTGATAGACCTTGGAAGACAATGGACAAGCTGGAGGATATGCAGGGTTCACTTAGACCCGGTGACACTGTATATTTTAAAGGCGGGAATTATGTAACGACTGATGTGAATAAGTACCGATTTTCTCTTAAAGCATCTGGCACTGCCTCAGCACCTATTACCTACAAAAATTATGACAGTAATAAACCCATTCTCGTTTTTGATGTAAGAACACTGCCGCCAGAGCAAATATTTATGGGTTTTGTCGTTTTCTCAGGGAATTATACAGTTTTTGATGGTTTGCACTTTACCCAGACAGAAGCCTCGCGCGCGCTTGCACAGCATCATATTATTGTTAATAAACGAAGGAAGGGGGTGGTGGGTGCGCTCTTTACGTGGTCAACTGGTGTTCAATTACGTAACTGTAGTGTTACAAATTTTTCAGGGGCTGGCTTTTTTTATGAAGGCAACAATGCTCTTGTGGAAAATTGTTACATTGAGTCTGGTTCGCATGCTTTTTACATTGCTGGTAAAAACGGACAGTTCCGCTTCAACACAACTGATGGCAAACGCGGATACTTTAATCAGTTTGGGATACAGTTCCAATATCCCACTTCCCAAGGCAACAAGGTATATAGCAACATGATGATGAATGGTCAGTCTGCGGGAGTTGTGCTTTCAGGTGGGGCTGGTAATAACGAAATATTTAATAACGTCATAGTGAATGCTGGGAACAAACTTACTGCTGAACCTGGAAGGCCATTGGCTCCCGGTCATGCATTGTCTTTTGTTTGTTGGGATGGAGTCGCAGTCGGAGCTGGCAATAAAATATATAACAATACTTTTATCGGTAAAACACCTGCTGGTTTGATTGAGGATGCAGATTGTAGCGTCTCAAATGGCGAACCTGTTGGTCGTCATGTCGAAATCTACAACAACATCTTCTACCCATCTTCTCCTGTTAGGGTCGGTCTGAGTACACCAAACGTCCACAACAACATTTTCTACAATGTTTCGGGATCTGTTCCTGCTAGCAATGAAATGGTTGACCCGAAGCTTGCCAATCCGATGGGAACTAACCCGCTGGATGCAATGTTGACCACTGGCTCTCCAGCGATTGATAAGGCTAGTGCCACTGTAAACTTTGATTACCAGAACGGGGCAAGACCCTATGGCATGGGATACGACATCGGTGCATTTGAATTTGGCTCTCCGGCTGGTTCTGGCGGTCCGATTGTCCTGCCGCCCGGGGTTGGCGTTCCTTCCCCTCCCATCTTCTACGGTCCTGATGGAAGGGTGTGCCCAAGTGGATATTAGCTCTTCCAATAAGCCTCTTTTAGAAATGAATATTTTTCTGGGGATTTTGCCAGTACCTGTCCAACGCATAAAACGATAGGCTGTAATCAGAACAGGGCAGCGGAAATATTTTGAACGGGTGGCGGAAACGTCATCAAGTACGGAATATAAAAGTTGCACTGTTCGACTAAGCTCCGTCCTTGAAAAAGGGCGGGGCTTTCTTTTTGGGATGTGCTGCCGCAGAGCGTTTCTTTGCACCTTCAGCCCTTTCACAAACACTTGTTTGTGAAAGACCTCACCTGCTTCCGCCGATAGAAGAGCAAATGCAGCAAAAACCTATTGCAAAATCCCATTTCAGAATTCCGCCACCCAGCTCAGAAAGCCAGGCGGCATTACTCGGCGAGGTTAAGCTTAATAAGACAGTTTGATACTAGCATTCAAGGAATGGGCGATGCTCGCCATCATTAACCCATCTGCAGCCTGTGGGAGGAGCTGAAGCTGAAGGTGGAACTAAAGGACAGTATTTACCAGAATTCCAAATGTACCCCGCGATACCTTCATCTTTGTATCCTTCTTGGCTGATGGCCTTATTGTGTTCTTC
>CAYSFU010000071.1:0-21804 GCA_964430555.1 uncultured Nitrospira sp.
CCTTGTTCCGAACGGCCAAGACTTTACGGCGAAAATCTCGTGAATAGGCCATCCCCCCGTTCTAATCATAATTATTTGGTTTAGCTATAAGGTGTGCCGGAGGCAAAGGGAGTGACGTGGAGCGGAAGCTTGGCCTTCTTAAGCACAGCCTGTGTCGCCTTCCTCACGTTCGCAGAATCGAACGGAGTGCCACCTTTGATACAAACAACTAGGGTAGATGATCCGCCCATCCGTGCTCACTCTTCGGAGTCTCTAACGTCCCGTCTTCCGAAAACGCGCGTGCAATACGAATCGCCTTGGCGTTGAGATCAACATCGTCAGCCTGAAGAGCGCGTCCCTCCCCTATCCGCACATAAAGGTATCCGACCGTTTTATTCTTCATCGCTGTATTGGCTGCACGAACGGTGGCCTGAATTCGAAGCTGCACGCGGTGTGCGACGAGACGGGCAGGCCGGTGCACCTGTTGCTGACAGCCGGGCACACCAGCGATTACACGGGAGCCTGATGCTTCCTGCCCAGCCTTTCCCAAGCGAACCAGCTAATTGCCGACCGCGGCTATGATGCCGACTGGTTCATCGCCGCGTTGAAGAACCAGGGGATCACACCGTGCATCCCGCCGCGCAAAAACTGAACAACACGACGCCTCTACAAACAACGCCACAAAATCGAGATCATGTTCGGGCGGATCAAGGATTGGCGTCGGATTGCCATGCGGTATGATCGCTGTGCCCACACCTTTTTCTCAGCCATCTGTCTCGCAGCCACCCTCATCTTCTATCTGAAAGAATGAGTCCTGAGCCTAGGCTTGCCTTGACTGTCTGACCTTGCTCGGCGATCACTTCGATCAGCAGCGGAATTAGAGAGCGCTCAGTCGATCAGGGTCAGCTCGCAGGTGCGCTTCGGATTCGGGTAAGGCTCCTTATCACTCCCGCGCCAGACCAATAGAGCCATGCCTTCAGATCTATCGCCATTGTTCTTTTCATTGGCGTACGAGCCATCCGTGAAATAGCAAGTATCCCAGATAATGGCCGCATGCTCAGTTTCCTTGTTCCCGCTAACCCCAGCACGATCGACATTCGAGCGCCAATGTCCATCGTTGGGCGAGTAGTAGAACAGAAAGGTTCGAGATGCGGTCTCAGTCTGGCTATCAAGTGTCCATCTTGTCATCCCCAGACGAACCTGGCAGCCGTCTGGATCGCCGCAAAGGTCTGTCAAGGTCTGCTTGGGGATTGGTATTGTGGTGCCGTAGGATTTCGCTGCCGTCGCTGACAGATGGTACCGTGGGGAAATCTCGTACGTCTTCGGTGTGTTGTTCTTGTCTATCTGATACACGGCCATGGAAGAGACGCCTCCCTCGATCCGTGCATTCCCCTCAATCCGCGCATTCCCCTTGACGTCCAATTTGGCGGTAGGTTCGGCCGTCCCGATGCCGACGTTGCCGTCTGATTGGACCGTCAGCCGCCAGCCTTCATTCCAAAGCCCAAACTTATTATCCGAATGGCCACCAATAAAACGATTCCCGGCTACCCACAATCCTCCATCTTTGTTGTTCGACTGCAATCGACCATTCACAATCAGGTCGATGCTCGTACCTCCGCGTCCTGCTACTTCTAGTTTGCCACCGGGGCTTGCCGCCCCAATGCTGACGTTGCCGGTTGTGATAAGCGACTTGGTGGTCACATCTCCTGTCACGTTCAAGTTCTTTGTGAACGTGGCGTTGCCATTCCCGTCAATCAACAGCGCATCTCCTTGCGCATAGAGCAACCCGCCGCCCACGATGAGGAGTGCCACGGGAAGAGGGCCGAAAAGAAGCTTGCGCAAAAATGTCGGCCGATGCGCACGGGCAGCGTGGCGCTGTACCTCTTCATGCTTGGCTTCCAGGAGGCTGAGTCTCTGCCGCAGCGCGGTGAGTTCCGCGCACAGTTCACTGTCGGACTGCTCGTTCATGGCCATTCCTTTCGTTGAATCGGCGTCTGGTTCGTCCAGAACAGGACATTATTGGCTCGCCGGCTCCACACTCTGCACTTTCAATGTCGCACCAAGCGGCCAGCGGAAATTGTTCGGCAGGCCGATCTGCTGTCCCTTGAGGATCACTCGGTCGCCGGCCTCCACCCCTGGGGTGGCTGGAGCGGTGATGCGGTCGGCGCTGTAGATCATCCCCGTCTTGAATGATGACGGCCATACATCCGTGGCGCCTTTCGGACTGGGAACGTATTTCGGACTGAGATCGTAGATGGCATTGTCGGAGTGCCCGATAAGCGCCCCATCGACCGTGAGCTCGCAGTGGGTACTCTTGGGGCAGGAGTAGACCATGTTGCTTCCATCGACAAACAAAGAGGATGCAGCCGACAGACTCTTCAATGCTTGGCCAACCGGATTTAAAATTGCGCCGGTGGAGTGCGGCGTCGCCTTGTACCAGTCATAGCGTGTAAGAGTACCGTCCTGGCCCTGAGCCACAAACAGTGAATTGCCATCCACGCTGAGGACGGGGGCCGCCGAGATCGTGCCCGTTTGGCTCCACACCATGGATGGCGGAGGACAGGGCTTGCGTGATGGGACGCAGGGCTCGTACATGATGAGCTGCAAGACGCCCGTGTCGCTCGCATTCCCCGCGACGAATGCGTACTCCACGATTGACTCCCCGCCCTGGACCTTGATCACCTTGCTGGCGACAGCGGGCTGAAGCAATGCTTTAAGAGCTGGCTTCACCTTGTCATGCTCATCACAGGGAACCGGTTTCAAGCCACAGTGGAATATCTCGTGCATCACGGTCTCGCCCGTGGTGGTATCGATGCGAAGCAGCGCAATTTTGTTTGCGGCGGAGGTGTCTTCGATTGAGATGTCGGCAAGCATGTAGGCATTCTGGCCATTGGCGCTGAGCACGATGGGGCTGACCGTGGTGAATTTGAGATCCGTGCGCCAGATTTCCTGGAGCTTGGGATTGCGGGCGACCATGCGGCCATCCGCTTTGACGTTCTTGAAGTACAGGCTGCCGTCCGGCCCCATTGCCGGAGTCTCTTGGGCCTGCACAGTGATCCGTTCACCGTCCGTGGCGACATCGCACGCCAGCGTGTCTTCGCTTTTCAGCGCCACCAGCGTTGTCAGATCGCAACTGCCTATCCCGTTTTCGGTGATGATCTGCAGGCGACCCCAGGCCGTGACGAAGGCAAAGGAATGGGCTGTAACTGTAACCTGAAGCCCTAAGGGCCAGTGCCTCACGTTCCCTGCGCCGGAGACCCGGTAGAGGCAGCGTCCATTGTCGGGGGAGGCACAGGCAGCAACCACATGCACCGCGCCATCGTACGAGACCGGATTCGCGAGCATCTCGCCTTTCCATAAAGGAGTGGCGAAAAATTCCGTAGGCTCTGCGTAGTTCCAGCCGGTGGAATCTCCCGAGCGCGCGGGAGTCGGCAGGTCGTAGGTCACGATCAGGCGAGGCCTGTTTGCAGCGGCGCTTGCAGCGCCGCCGTAGTACTCCCAACTGGTGTGTGGGGATTCGGTCTGAAGCGTAAGGGTAACGCGTGATCCCGGAACGCACGCCTCTGGTTTCAACTCGGCAGCATAGGGCTTGGTCGTCTGACTGTATGCCGACCACTGCCCGACTCGCCCCTCTGTCCCTTGTTTGCCTTTCCACAATACTGAGACATCCTGATCGGCCCGAGGTGGGTTGGGTTGCGGCGTGGGGACCACGCGCAACACGCACGTCATCACCGTCGGGTGCGGCGGAAAATCCGGGATATCGAATGCGAGCATCGCCGTAGTGGTCGGAGTATCGGCAGCCGCTATCGTCAATGAGCCCGCCGTATCGTCCGAAAGCGTGACGCTTGTGATCTCGGCTCTAAGCGCGCCGGACCACAGGAGTGGTGGGATGACGGCGAGTACCATAAAAAGAACTTTGTTCATGGAGGTACTCCTCGATCTAAGTCGCTCTCACGTACACAAACAGGGGCGCGCCAACGACCCTTCCATACATCGCGTTTCTGTGCAGGTACCTGAGGTACAGCCTGCCGTTAAAGCCGACCAGGGCGATACTGTGTGGATTGGACGTCCAGTCAATCGACAACTCGGGTGCGAGCGAGCCCTTCTCCCACGTATCGGATGTGTTCCTTATATCGTTCTTTGATATCGTCCACATCCCCTTCTTTAACGTCCGAGCGGGGCCACCCGTTTGCTTTGTGACAACCATGAAAAGCGTGTCGTCACAAAAGGCCGCCCCTGTACCAATCGCATTAGCGCCCACAGAGCCCAGGGTGTCTTTCGGTCGTTCTTTCCAGGACAGAGGGCTTGATGGGCTGGCCCATAGATCGCCCAGCGGAGTGCCGTTTGGGGCAGTCACCCCACCGCACACCCAGATCATCCCGTTGAAATTCACCGCGCTAAACATGCAACGAGGTGCCCATGCGGAAGACTTCGTCACTCTGACAGCATGCAACGTGTTTCGGTCTGTTGTATCACTCTCGAGTTTCCAGACGTCGTTCAACGCTTCGTGTCGACCGCAGCCGCCCATGACCAAGATGGTGGTGTCGTTCACGATCACGCAGGCATGGCCCATTCGCCGTTCGAAATCATCGGCTCCTGTAACAGTCGTGTCCTGCCAACCTTGGTCGGTATGATCGAGATCGTAGAAGCAGATCCTATTGGATTTGCATTCCGGGTCGACGGTACTGCCGCCGATCAACCACAGACGGTTTCCTAACTGCACGCCCGGACTCAATTCCATCCCGTCGGGCACTGCGTCGTTCACAATTTGCCAGCCTGTGATGCCATCCATGGACTTGCACAAGACAGCCGTTCTCTCAGTCCCGTGCACAAAGATCGCGTATAGGGCGCCGACGGTCCGGCCTCCTGAGTCGAATATCACAGAGGGGAATGCGTGAGTGCCCAACGGCTGTAGCGGATGCCAGCCCTTCCTCAGAACGTTGACGGTGACCTGCCGTTGTTTCCCACTGACCGTCAGCGTGTAGGTCCCACCATCGGAGTGTGTGTCCGTGAATCTAGATTCGGTCGTCGAAATATTTTTCCCCGACGGAGTCTGCAGACCCACACTGGTGTTACCGACCACCTCCCACGTGAGCGTCACGTCACCTTGGCCGATCATGAATGTCGGTTCGGCAATCAAGTAACAGATCGGGTTGTCCGGCGCGGTTTTTGGTTTCGCCTTTGCGATGGTGAGCGATGTGATGATAGCGGTTGTTGAGCTGGCGGGCCGCCCGATGACAGTGATATTGGAACCTCCTTCGCCAGCCCGGCAAAGAATGTCGCCGATCTTGACGGATACTTCGTACGAGTCGTGTACTTGAACACCATCGTCGTAATCTCCGAGCGACCATAGTTTCACATTCGGATCCCCGGCACTATCAAGTACACCTGGAGACGGATCAGTCCCGAATGTGCTGAGCGTGA
The DNA here is from genome assembly GCA_964430555.1 of uncultured Nitrospira sp. Taxonomy (GTDB): domain Bacteria; phylum Nitrospirota; class Nitrospiria; order Nitrospirales; family Nitrospiraceae; genus Nitrospira_D. Next base: position 5,404 of record CAYSFU010000071.1, read on the forward strand.
TATCGTTTGCGTCTTCGGGTCGACGCAGCACACCGTCTTCACCGATGGGGATGTGCAGCTCGAGCCAGACAGCCTCGTTCCCCGTGAGCTTGATCGTGAACTCGATCGTATTCGTTTTCGCATAGTCATCCCCAATCGTCAGCGATGTCGCTGATGTCGCTTTGGGGACGAGTTCGATCGTCATGGTCTCACCCTTTACGTCTACTCGCCCGGCGCCGCATTACGTTGATCCGACTTCAGCCGTAGCGTCAGCCAGCCCTCGCTGAGCACCAGGCCGTCTGTGAAGCGCGCCCGGTCGTCGGCCGGCTTGATTGCCTGCCAGGCCATGGAAGGTCGGGTCGCCCAGGACCACTGGCCGAAGGCGTCCGATGGCTGCGGCATCGTGGGTTGCGCCGCGCTCTCCTCTAACCTGACGCCCAACACGGGCGCCACGGCGACATAGATCGCATCGATAAGGTTGACTGCCTTGCCCACCTCCCCCGATAGCTGGATGAAGTGGCGCGGAAGAATGCCGGTGGACGCGTGCACTCGGGCGCTCGCATCCATGAGCAGAGTCAGTTTCAGCGGATCGCCGGCACAGGCAACCGACAGGCTCTGATCATATTTGACATGGGGGCTTTCGCCGGAACGTCGAGTGGCGCCTGCACTCGCAACGAGACAAGGCTGCCCCTGTTCAGGCAGGTAGCCGACAAGACCGTCAGCGGGCAGGGCCATGCCGCCCAGCCTGACCGGCACGCGCAACGTCTCCACGTCCTCGGTCTCGTACGTCCACGTCCCATCGGTCTTCCAATAGCCGGCAGGAAGCCCCTGCAGTTCGAGGCCCAACGAGGCATGAACAAGGGCCAGCGGCCGCCCGAGCAGCACCGTCATGGCGGGATCATCGGGGGGGAGCCGCCCCTCCGTCTTGCGCAATATCAGCTCAACCAGCTCGAGGAAGGCCTGTCCTTCGTCCGCGCTGAAATCGGTTGCGAGCTGAACAAAGCGCTTCAAGCGCTCATTGGCGATGCCGTTGATTTGGAGGGTCGAACCGGGTCTCGGGCGCCACTTGAATGTCACCCGTGAGTTGATGGTTTTTTCACCGAGCGCCGGCAGCACGCTCTCCAACTCCCCGAGCGACTCCCCTTTCGCGCTGAAGACGGCGAAGCTCTTTTCCAGGAAGTTCGCGACGATCCATCCACAGACCGGCCCCGATGCGGAGGCGCCGGCCGGCTGCCAGTCAAAATTCAGCCGAGCGGGCTGGGGCAGTCTGGGGCTGAAACTCGCATGATACTCGTTGGGCGAAGGCGGCAACACCGCCGACGCGATCATGCGTGCCTGCGGAGCCCCTGCATGAATCAGCTTTCGCGTCTGGCCGAAGGTATCGGCGAGATACAGGTTCACGAGTTTCAACGCGCCGGCGCGCACCGGCAAGAAGGTTCGTGTGACCGGCATGGTTGGCTGTGGACTGTTGCCCATGGCCTCCCAAATCGATGCCTCCACCTGTCCGCTCGTCGGATGGACTGGGGGCAGGCATAAACCCAGTGCTTGTCGAAGCAATTGGTCATTGAAGCCGCCCAGGGACTGGCCCAGGACCTCCGTCTGTGTGATGCCCGCGAGGTTGCCGGCCTTGCGCCCCGCTGTCTCAACGAACCTGTTCAGATTCTCCGCCAACTGAGCACCGGAGAGCGCCGAGATAATCGTCGCGCCTTCGAGAAGGAGTGCATCGTCGGTGGATTTCGGAGGAGCCTGTGGCGAAACGAGGTCGCCGGTGAGCGGATCTGAACCGAGTTGCCAGCCGTCGAGCGCCTTGCTGTGTCGGTTGGCGGAACCCTGTGCGGTTGTGTAAGCCGGTGCCCAATGCGCCTGCCACATCAGATACACGGGAAGCCAGGGATTGGTCTCTCCCCAACGGGTGACTCCCAGTGGATCCGGCGGCCGGCCGGTCCAGGTCAGCGTCGTGACTCCGGACTGGCGAGACGAGTCGAGACTCTCCTGAAGCACCTTGAAGAGGCGGTCGTCTGCCGTGTGTATCACACCCGCATACCTCGGATCGAAGAGCAGCGTCTCGAGCGCAAGCTTCCGAACGAGATCGCCAGGTTCCATTCCCGCCACATTGGGAAAATCCGGCACAGGGAAGCATGTGTCCGTCGACCATGTCTGACTCATGGTCCCGCTCTGGCCCAGGCCGGTGACCAGCGCCTTTGCCGGTCGGCAGCGCAACGCGCCGTCTGCATCCATATCAGGGCGTTCCGCACGAGCGCGGTCTGGACCGACCAGGTTCTCTCCTTTCAGAACCACGAACGGGTCCTTCGGGTGCAGGAACGGCGGCAGCGGCGACTCCATAAGCTGCATGCCGGTCTGTTCCTCCGTGAGGGCCGTGCTCACACAACTTTTGCGGCGGTCGATGTCCTGCTGAAGTGGCGGCAGTCCGTTCGCGGCTTGATTCAGCTGCTCCTGAGCCACATTCATGGGCTCCCGACCCGGCCGCCCAGGAGGCGGCCCGGTCTGTTGGCTGGCCCAGGTCGCCCAGCAGGCGAACAACTGCCAACGCAACGACTCGATCTTCCTCGCATGCCGGTCGTATCGCTGCTGCGCCTGATTCAACTCAGCAAGGTGTTTCAGAACCTGCTCGGACACGACCGGGAGTGTCTTCTGCGCTTCGGTGGAGCGGGCGATCGGCTCAATGGACCAGTCTATGCCGCCCGCCACCGCGTTGAAGCTGTGCCGGTGCAGCAACTCGCCGAGTTGGTAGGTATCCGTCACTTGCGTGGCCTGCCCATACTGAAAGGCACAGAGGATTTTCTCGAGGGCTTTCTTGTCGGAGGCATCGTGATTCGCAGGCGCGTTGCGCGCCACCAGTGCAGCCATCGCCTCGGCCGCACTGCCGCCGATGGCGACGGTTGGCGGCGTTGAGCCGGCAGATGCTGATGGATAGGACCGCGCCGCCCCTTGCCAGGTGATGCCGACAACGGCCCCGTGACAGAGCGTCCGCTGCGGCAGCACCGCCTCGTCAAGGTCGGGGCACGACCACCCCAAGCCTGTCAAGCGCGCCTTGCAGTCATCCAAGGTATTCGGCCCGACGCCGGGGTGAAAAGGATCCTTGGCGGGGTCCGAATACCAGCCCATGACGAGGTAGGTGAGTTGATCTCCCTGCGCGACACTTTCCATCTTGTCGTGAAACCCAAGCACGCCCTTGCAGGCCGGATAATAGGCGGCGAAGGAGGGATCGCCCCACCCGGACGAGGTGAGCCCGAAGCGGTAGGAGCGCTGTGTTTCTTGCCACTGTTCCAGCGGCACCGTACGGCCGACGTATTTGACCTCAAGCGACGGGCTGAAAAAGAGAAACGGTGTGCCGCCGAATTGCGCATTATCAGCCACGTAGTCGCTCTCGACGATCCAGACCTTCGAGGAGATATTTGGCGTGCCCTCCGCATGCCACAGGCGTAGTACAAGCCAGCGATTGGGGATGCACGGCTGCACAGGTTTCCTATGGCCTTCATGACGCGCATGCACCAACGCGGTCGGCAGCGTCCAGTGCAGGTGGACACCCGGTTCGAGTCCCGAGTTCAGCTTGCTGCCTTGGAAAGAAAACGCATACTTGCCCTTCAGATACCAACTCCTGACGTCGTCCGTCGTTCGGGGCACCGGTGCCAGGTCGTATAATGGGTCGTCGGCAGACTTCCCGACCACGAACGCCTGCACGTTGGTCGGCACCAAGAGGAAGTCGTTCATGCTGGCTCCTTCCCCACCGACAACCGAGCGCCCTGCGTATCGGGGGCCGTGAAGGTCACCTTCGCAGGCGACTCGATCATCTCGACGCCGAATTCAGCGGAACTGAGGACATCCGTCTTCCCCATCTGTTGCTTGTTAACCAGTACCGTTTGAATGGTTGCTGCCAACTCATTAACCTTGACGACCCGCGCGCCTTTCGTGTCCATCGGCACCTGAACCGTTCCCTCACACCTCGCACCGAGCGCCGCTGCATCACCCTTGATGTTTCGCAGCCCGGTTTTCTCATGTCCTCCGCCCGGCTTGCTCGCGGCGCCGAAATGGATCGCCTCCGGCGGCTGCTTGACCTCGATCTCGGTCACATGACCGTTGTAAATGCACAATAAAATATCGGGAGCCAAACGGTCCATGCGCAGAATTTGCAGCGGAGCCAGGACGCGGCCTGCCGAATCCGTACCGATCGCCGTGGCCTCCAGGCCGATCCACGTCTCCACCGTGTCGGAGCGCAGCAGATAGCCAGACAAGGGCCAGTGCAGAACGGGTTCCGCTTGTCGGCTGGACGGCTCATTCACCGCCGGTTCTCGTCCATCTGTGTCGTTGCTTCCATCCCTGCGTTGGTCGGCCGCCTGCTTCGCGTTCGACCGGAGTGCGGACGCCAGCTTCTCCGAGACCTCGAAGAAGTGCGCCCGCAGCAACTGGTCCGCCAACTCGTCCGTCTCGCTGAGGCGGCCGACGCTGCACGCGCCTTGCAGCAGACAGTTGAGCCACTCCGGGTTGAGGGAAAAGAACCGGATCGACTCCGCAGGCAACATGGCCTCATCGGGCACCAGGTACTGAAACGGCACGCCATAGAGCAGCATGGCCTGGCCGAGCCAGTTCTGAACCGTCGCCGGAATGGGCGGCGCGTCGAGCGGGTTCTGAGGAGACGCCGCGGTGCCGTTTGGGGCCAAGTATCCGGCACCCGCGAGCGCCCCGGCGTACCAGCCTTGGATATGCTCACGTGTGCTGCCAAGCTTGTCCTGAAGGTCCTTTCCCTTTTGCGCCATGGCGCCGAGCTCGTCCGTATTGGTCCGCCTGATCCAGCGCTGGTACTCGGTGCGAAAGCGAAACAAGGCCTGGGCAAACGCCTGGTCCTGCAGCGCCAAGAGCCGTCCGAGCTGCCAGGCGGCGGCGGCACTCGCGTCGAACATCCCGGTCTCGGGGTTGTAGCGCAACGCGGCATCCGCGCAGGAAATATCCGGATAGCTCATCGATCGTTCATACGACATGGGGGTCAGCGGTCCTCGATACCAGCTGATCGTGGTGTCTTCGTTGCGCAGGTCGTGGTTGACGGGAGTGAAGCCCATCTGGAACGCGGTGTTGAGGTAAGTGAGTGCCTTGCCATCGTCACCAGGTAGCGGCGAACGACTGAGTAGGCGTGTGTCATTCAGGCCTTTCATCAGACTCTTGAACACGCTGCTTCCCTGGCAGGTGAAGCGCCAGGATCCGAGCACCAGCAGCCGGCAGCTCTTTTTGCCCTGCGGAAGCGTATTCGTCTTCAGATAGTCGCCCCAGCCCTCGAGCGACACCAAGCACACGGTATTGACAATGCCCCAGTCCTTCTCGCCGCTTGGCATGAGCTGTGTCTCGGGAAACCGATTGCAGACGACCACGGAGAACTTTCCCTCCTTGAGCAGCGACCAGGTCTCTTTCTGATCAGTGTCGACCTCGCGCACATGGGCGAGATACGGAAGATCCTTCTTGCACGGCATGACCACGCGGAACAGGTCGGCCGGCAGGTCGATGGTCTGGCAGAGATCCGTCTCCGAATCGTACGGATCCAATTGAATAGACGGGCCGATGATGCTTCCTTCGTTGGATTTCAGAACCTTTGCCAGCGTCCTCGAGACGATCGGCGGCACACGTTTTTCCGTCTCATGGGCGAAATCGGCGTCCGTCAGCAGAATCAGCGCCAGCCACGGATCATGTGGCAACGTCGGGTCCGAACCGTCGATCGTTCTCTCCCAAGGCAGCGTACAGCGATCGAAGACGATGTGGGGCAGCGTGTCGTAGAACTGACCGATCTGGTTCGGCGCTGGATAGCAGGAGTACGTCTCTGAGCCGGTCAGTGCGTAGCGCGGCCCGCCGACATGGAACGTCTCGGCAATAGCTTGTGTGGCGAGCGGGGTTTCGCCGGTCTTTAAGGTCGGCGTCACCGTTACCCGATACTCTCCCGGCGCGAGGGTGGGAAGCCAGTAGCTATAGAACGTAATCTGCTCGGCCTTGGCCTTGTTCAGTCCCATGGCAGGATCCTCAGAGACCTTGTCCAAGCGCGGCACAGGTGGGCAGCGCCTGGAACTGTTCGCTCGGCTTCGTGATGGCCATCTCGTTCCACCAAGATCGTCCGAGCTTCGTCGGATGCTGCCGTGCGACTCGTTGCACGAGGCATTGACGAATCTGGTTGCGGAACTCGTTCGTCACCGCGACCGTCTCGAACGTGAGACGGATCGCATTCGGCTTCGCCGGACCCGTCCCCCAGGGAATAGACTTTGGAATGTCTTCGTACGCGAATTTCGCGATTCCGAAGGGGCCCAGGCGATGGACCGGCGTCGTCGACTGCACCCGAAGCCCGACACCCGAAGGTACATTTGCAAGCATTTTCGCCTCGGGCCGGCTGGACGCCGCCGTGGCGCTCCATAGGGCTTCGGGAAAATTCTTGCATGACCATTGCACGACCGTGAATTTCTCCTCCATCTTGGCTCCCGCGCTGGTCGTCAGGCTGACGGCATGAACGGACGTGAGGCTGGTTGCGGCCATCGGCCGGATGCCGAGTTGGGATGTGCCGGATCGTTTCCTGCTGCCCAGGCTGACTTCCGTGCACGGCACCACCGAATCTGTTTCGATCATCAACTCGTGGGGGTTGGCGATCCGATACGTCACCTCGACACCTTTCGCATCTTTCTTCGTGACCTCGCGCACCAGCCCCTCGGTGATGCGGATGGTATTCAACACTGCGTAATAGGCAGGCGCTGGGACTCGTGTGCTATTCGCCGCAGGCGGCGGCAGAAAGGCCTTCTGGAAGTCGCCCCATTTCAACGCTGGAGGCGTCGCGCCTGTGTGATCACCGAATTCAACCGTGAACGAGATAATCCAGAGCGTCACAGTCGCTGTGCCGGCAAACGGCGGCCCCCAGATATGCAAACTCGCAGCGATCTCCAGTTTGAAGGTGCGAGCGCTCCGAAAAGTCACCGCAATCCCCATCCCTATGCTGACGTCGTAGGAGAATGGCGCCCAGGCAATGAGAAAATCCGCATACGCGACGAACGATGCCATGAGGTCGCCGCTCTCGAACACCGCCGCCAGCTTGAGCCCGGTCATGAGACAGGAAGGCGTCAGGGCGAGATAGGCTTCGCCCACGATCGTCAGCTCCTTGGAGAGTTGCGCACGAATGCCCACGCGCGGCACCACCGGATAGTGCGACGGCGGCCGGAACGCAGGGTGATAGCCTCCCAGCGAGATGACGAAATCGCCGGCTTTCTCGGCCTTGCCGAACCACACAAAGAACGCGAAGCCGCCGGTGAGTCGGATCTTTGTGTCGAAGACGAAGGAATTCTCGGTCAACCGCCCTTCGATGCTGAACACGCCGGCATCCGGGTCAAGCACGGCACGGATCTGCAACTCGGCATAGACGGCACAGTGGCTCGCCGCGGCCCCGGGGGGCAAGGCCACCTTCGTCAACCCCAACAGGGCGAACTGCAGCCGGTTGCCGAAGGCGACCGAGAGCAACGCAAAGGAGTCGGCCAGCTTGAACGAGGTGAACTTCACTCCGATCGCGAACCAGTAGTCCCCGGACGACGGCACGACGGCGTTCCGGAGCGTTGCCATCTCAAACTTGGCGGGGTCGGTCACGGCCGTGACCAGAGGGAACTTCGCAACCTGGTCGACCGGCGGCAGGGCCAGCCGCGAGTTGTAGCCCCCCCCAAGAGCCAGACCGGTCACGAAAAACGCGGGCGGTCCGCCCACCGCCCCGACATAGGCCCCGTACAGAAGCAAGGAGGGCTTTTTCTCCTTCTCGACTTGGATCGTCCCGTACGACCCCACGACGGCAATCTGAAACACCTCGGCTTTGATGAGGAGATGGCCCTCGTAGAGGTAGTCGACGTAGGGGGCTTCAGCCTTCGTTCTGGCGAACCCGCCGCAGACCGTCAGCGGTGGGTTCGAATAGGCGATGCTGAGGCCATCGAGACCGACACCGATTTCAGTAAGCTTGTGCGCGTCCTTGACTAACTCCAACGGCAGTGTCAGAGGAAAATTGAGATTGAACCCGTGCAAGTCGAGCTCGAACCCGCCGCTCCCGAGCGATGCATCGAGCAACAGGCAAACGCGTTTCTGGCCGGATTCCTCGCGCGACTCGACACGCACCTTGCGGAACGTCACGGGACCGATCGTGCGCCCGACCTTAACGTTGTTCCCGCCTTCCTCCCGCTCCGACGCGGTGTCAACGGCCGCCGATGAGGTCGTATCAGGCTCGCGCGTGGGAGAAGGAGGTGAAGATGAGCCGTCATCGGCGCCGTGTTCCGAAAGTGCCTCCGCCTGTTCCTTGGGCTTCTCGCCGCCGAGGCGGCATGCAAACGGATAGCTGAACGACGTCTGCTCAAATTCCAGAGCGCCTTGGAGGAACAGGCCCTTGCTGATCGCGTAGGGCTTGTCCCCAAGTTTCAGATCCGAGTCGTTCGCGTCTGACGTGACCGTCTCGTTCGCCGCCAGGACCACCAAATCCTTAAGCGCGATGTGGTGCGGGTCCAGCGCTTTGCCGAGCGGGCCCAGTTCTTTGGTGGAGAGGTTCGGCGGTTTCAGGCCGAACGCCACGATGGTGGCCGGTGGCTGCTTGCGAGACATCAGCAGAAACCCCGCGTGTACCTGGTCCATGGTGCAAGCCAGCGACACCCTTGTCTCGGTCTCGGCGATCGTCAGCATCAGGCTCGCGCTCGTCGGAATCAGGTGGTCTCCGAGCGCGGACAAATCCAGCCTCCCTTCGCCGACAGTCTTCAAATCAAGGCGCGGCTTGTCCTTCTGATACTGCCACGTCGCGCGAAGCTCCTTCTTCGTGGTGTCCTTCGAAAACTGTAACGTGAATTCGGCATCGCCGACGGTCAGCGTCCCGCTGAAATCAGCGTTCTTGGTCGTCCCGTCTATGGCCATATCCACCGTGCAGGCCAGAATCGGACCATCGGCGCCGAGCGGGATATTCCCTTGACAATGAAAGGCAACACTCTTGGTCCCTGTATTGAACGACACCATCAGATGTTCAACGGTCAAGCCCTCGAGCGCAGGGGGAAGGGCGGCATTCGAATCCAGGGCCTGGACAAGCTTCCTGAGTTCAATCCTCTGTCCCGTGCTTCCCCTGAACTCCCAACCACCCTCTGCAGCGGCCTTTTTGTCTGCGGACAGTCTGAGCGTCACCACATCGGGAATAGTGAGGTCGACAAGGATCCGTGCGCTGATCGTGCCCTCTGATCGTTCGAAACCAAAGTGCTCGACCGTCAGGCGCAGTCCATTGAATCCCCAGTTCACGCTCGTCTTGCCACTGACGCTCACGTACCCGCTCTTTGGCGCGGCTGTAAAAAGAATATGGCTCAACTCCACGTCCGGGAACCCATCGGGGAGAGACAAGGAGGAGGTACTCTGGAGGAGCTCCTGTGAGATCTTCGTTACATTGATGGTGGTCCCGACGTCAGTCCCGCCCGACAACGTCCAGCCCTGGCCCGCATCGTATTCGGCCGAGAGCACAAAACTCGCATCGGCCAACGTCACGTGGCCTTCCATTCCAAAACCGGTCTGTGCGGCAGATGTCCCCTCAGATCCGATGTAGTCCAACCACATCGCGAGGCCCGTCAGGCCATAGGATTTCCCGGCCAACTGAAACGTCCATACCTCGCCGGCATCCACGCCGAGCTGCGCCGAGAAGCTCTTCGTGGAGTAATTGCCCGCCACCTCCATAGTCGTGATGGTCAGATCTTTGTCCCCCAACTCAATCCCGGCGTTCAGATGTGTCAGGAGCGCCTTCAGCGAAAGTGTTTGCTTCTCGGGAAGTCCCGCGAAGAAATCCAACGCGGGAACGGAAAGGGTTGTCTGGATTGCCACCTTGGCTGGCCCCTCCCCGAACAGCCATTGCCCGGCAATGGTGCCCTCGATAGCGCGCATGGTCGCATCGAAGGGGGCATAGATCTGCATGGCCAACGTCGGGACAAGTGAGATGATGCCAGGGATCACCTGGATCGGTTCCTGAATGCCGACGACAAGGGACAGGGCGGACACTGATCGTTCACTAAGATTCACAACCACGGTCAGTTCCGACAAGTGGATGCGCAGCAGATCTTGCAAGAGGCGGGTCAGCGGCTCAGGAAGAACGGCTGGTGTCGTGTCAGCGCGGGTTTCGGCGAGCTGACCCGACTGGATCAGGGTCACGATCTCTTGGAGCGAGGGAAAATCGCGGCAGACCAGCGACAGCTCAGGATAATAGGGATGCAACTCGGCTTGGACGATCAAGGCTCTGGAGCCGATCATCACGGCTCCATCGAATCCAATCTGAACGCCAAGCCCCTTCTCTTCGCCCAAGGGAAGCCTGAGGTGGATACCCGTCAGTTTCAGCTGAAGGCTTCCACACTGGACGGCAGCGTCCGGGATATGTCCGCTGAAGAGGACATACGGGCCTTGTTCCCCCGCAGCAATGAGGGCCGAGAGTGTGTCGGCCCCAGCACGGCTCGGTTCAACCCCGTCGTGCTGTTGCAAGAGTTCCCAGACGTAGCCGGCCAGTCCGTCGTCGAGCGCCCCCTGCACCTGAAAGTTGAGTCCTTTCCGGACGCGGGCCTTTGACCACTGAGTGGCGCACCAATCGGGATAGAACGTGTGGTCATCCTTGGACAGACGGCTATACTCAATAGAAGAAAACAGCATCGGCTGTACATCGAAGCGAATCGTCGAGATGAGGTCCTCGAGATCGCGGGCACCCGCGTGCCTGAGGTACGAGACGGCATCACTCTCCGAGGGAATGGTCAGACAAAACACCGTCTGGCGCTCCGGTGCAGCGGCTCCCGCGGAGGGCGCATCAAACAGGCTCAGGTCGACCCGGATGTTGTTCCAGGGGAAGAGCTGCTGGAAATGGCCCGACCACGTGAGCGCGGTGCCGATCTCGGTGCCGGATGGCGGCTCTGTCGGGAGCTGACAGCCCGTCAGGCGGAACTCGTTCTGCTGAGGGAACACCTGTTGGAGGAAGGCCAGCAGACTCGCGCCCGCGGTGGCTTCATCGAGCGTGACAGACTGATTCTGTTGAATCTGTGCTGTGATTGCGGCTAATGATTTTGTGTGCGGGGCCATGGTCTGCTGAGGTTACTCCCGTTACTGCATCGAACTGCCGAGATCGGAAAACCGGGTCTGGCCTCTACCGAACGGACCGAACACATCGTGGTGCACTCGTCTTTCACGATCCTCACGCTTTGTGCGACCACGTTCGTCTCGCGCTATTGAAACTCCTGAATCTTTTTCCAAAATTTACCCATCTTCTCATCTCCCGTAAACAGCGCCTGGACGTCCGAGAGGCTTCTCCCTTTAGACAGCGCACATAACACCAGACATACCGCAAGGTATGTTTTGATGTCACGTAACACATCCGGAAGACTTTTCAGTTCGTCGAAAGGGAACGCGGGAAGGCTCGGGTTGACCCTTGTCCACCCTGTTGAAGAACCTGTTGATGGCGATGCGACTGGGGGAATTGTATCAATCCATTTGACTAGAGGGGAGGTCCATTCATCCTGTTGGTCCAGCATGTGCACAAAACCCTGAAACTCTGAAGCAAAACTGGACTCTGTTCCCGCTCCTAGGCATTGGCTGAGCGATACAATATTTTTGCGGCCCCCAGGCTTTTCGAAGTAGTCCAACACCTCGGCGAATGTCTTCTTGAAGACCCATGGTTCATCAGCAGCGGGCACCGATGCATCGAGGGGATTTCTTTGGGCGGGCACACTGCTCACGGAATACCCATTATTCTTTCGATCTATAACTAATCTTTTTCTGATTTTGTACGGCTCGTGAGATATTGCACCCCCCTCTGACTTCGCAGTTTTTGGGATTTGGTATGGAATTCCCACGGGAAAATGCCATGCCTTCTGTGTGATCGGATCTCCCTCCAGCCAAATCCGATGACTTGGCAGAACGTGGTCGAAGAACTTGTGAAACGTCTCCCCACCAACAATGGGTGCGCCAAAGGTGACCAAGCGCATGGTTTCCCACGGCCAGTGGTGTAACTCACCCGGCATCCTCAGCTCCCCCGTCTCCTTCGGGCCATACTCCGTCCCCAACAGCATCGCGCTTGCAAATTGCCCCGCCAGTGCTCCTCCCAGGCTGTGCCCTGTGACATAGATATATCTGGGAGGTGCGTTGAGAGCCCTCTGAATTGCCTGTAGCGAGGCTACAATGGTAGGGAGCATAGTCTTCAGGCTCGATCGAAATCCTATGCACACTGAACCGAACCGACTTATGACGGGATCTTTCTTGACCCGCTGGACGTTCATAAGGTCCGTCACCCAGTCGGCATTGCCCTCGTTCTTGAATAGTGATTCGCCTGGTCTGAGCTTTCCGCTACGACTCCCTCGAAATACGATGAACACATCGTACACCGGTTGGTTATGAATCATCTCTACCTTGGCCAGCACATACCCCATCATGCTCCAGACGGGAGCTTTTTTGGTGTCCGAGCCGCCGGTTCCGCCCTCGAAGCAATACAATAAGTCACTAGCCGGAGGAGCCTGGTACGTAGGTTGTCGTAAAGCAGCAAGGGCGGGACGAGCCGCGTGGATTGGATCGACTACGACTAGAGGTCGCACTCCACCACCTAAGGGTATATATGGCCATGGCTCCTTCGGTCCCGTATTATCATATCGCACCATGTACACACTCGTGATGCGATCGGTAATCTCGACCGGCGTATTGTAGATAAGCCAGGGCTCCCCACCTCTATTGGGCCTCGTAAAACTGGGTCGCCAGGGGTACAGGCGATCGTATCTGGCAACGACCGGATGCAACGTCTCATTATCTTCCCACCTCATGCACGCACCTGGCCCATGGTAGGAGGAGGCAGTTGCTTGTCCATTTGATGGCAGCCATTGACGATTCTGAATGGCTGCCATCAAATGGTGACGCCGCCCCGTCCTGTTTGTTGGTAGTTTTCCCATCTCACTCATCTGCTCATAGTAAGGATCCATGGGCCAAATCAGGGTCTGACTATGTAAATGGTAGGAAAAGATGCAGAGGTCCAAGAGATACACGGGCAGATCATACATAATGCGTCTCCCCCACTTCGAACGTCGAGATGGACCGATCGCCCGCAGCGAACAACCACCCACGCATGTATACGTACCTATGTGTGAGCGTGGAGGCAGCATTGTCTCCGCGCCGGAGTTCCCTCATCAACCGAATTTCCATAGGCCTTCCGTCGCCACCGCATCACACATCCAGACATCAGACTCATCCTCCGAGGTGGAAAGTCGCCGTTGCCCGATTGTTCCCACACGAAGCTCGCGGCGGAACGGCATCGCGAGCTCTTGTCAGCCGTTCATCTCATGTTCCAAGAGGATTCCTCAAACCGTGCGATTGCCGTCATCGTGCAAACGCCAGACGGCAGGATCCACTCTCTGATCTTCCCCTACTCTACTGAGGAGCATGGGCACCGTGGTGGCCCTCCCTCTATCATCCATCTGGAACGAACCCCCTGTTGATCCCTCAGCCCATTGATTGCCGACCGTTGTATGACTAACGCTCTCCGTCCGTCTGGCTATGTCCCAAAGCCCCTATTGCCTCTGGCACCATCAACTCAGGCGCCGATCATCTCTCATCAGAAAATGACCTAATATTTATCATACCTACCCTATCTCTCATGCTCTACGGTAGGGCCATACGTATCTATACGCGATAGATTGTGAGCTGGCCGGCGGGCTTTGGCGATCATCGGAGACGGTATGAAGGTCAGGTGCTGAGACCGCGTAGCAGACGCCTCTATGTTGGGGGTGAAACCGCTGCCCCACCCTATCGAACCGCACCGCCCAACTCCCGTCGTCGCTGCCCGCGTTGCACGTCGAATTAGATTTCAGGCTTTTCTGAAACTCCCGGAGGCGGCGGAGCGATAGGGGGATAACCAAATTTCTATCAGATGAAAGTCAGTTGTCACACAATGGCCAAAACCAAGCGCCCATGAGCCCCTAGGCTACTACTAACGTGATGCGAGTCCGTGTGTCCCTGTCCAGAATCCAATCTGGGCTGCCTGATTTCTCCGGTGACAATGCAGCGTCTTGACAAGCTGGTGAGGAAAGCACTACATGGTCTTTCGTGATTGATTCCAGAGAATGCCCTGACTTCTCCAGAGACGTGAGAAGCACGACCGCTCCTCGCGGTTAGCTCCTGGCTGAGGGTGATCCCAGGAGATCACCCCTGCGGAATTTTTACTTACTGCGCTGCCGCATATCCTCATTCTGAAAAGGAGGGACCGCCAATGCCAGTCACCGTGACACTCCATCAGATCCTCCGCCTCGCACCGAGTGCTCGCTCGAGCTATCGCACCGCTTTTCAAAATGGTCAGGCTGTCCTCGACCACACAGGTATTTCCAATACCCCACTACGTGTGGCACACTTCATGGCTCAAGTGCTGCATGAATCGAACGAACTGATGGCCCAGGTTGAGAATCTCAACTATAGCGCCGAACGGCTCCCAAAGGTGTGGCCTTCGCGGTTCAAGCCAAGAGGCCCTCTCGACCCGAACGACTACGCCTATCATCCCCAAAAACTCGGCAACGAAGTGTACGGTGGCCGCATGGGCAACACGCACCCGGACGATGGATTCAGGTTTCGCGGGCGAGGCGTGCTGCAGCTCACGGGCAAGGACAGCTACCGACATGCAACCGATCACCTGCGTGTCAGTAATCCAGACGCCCCAGACCTCGTTGCGAACCCAGATGAGGTCATTAGCTCACTCTGGTGCCTTGCCATCGCCGCTGCCGAGTGGAATGCGCGTGGCTGCAACCCGCTTGCCGATCAAGATGATATCAGAAAGGTCACACGCGCCATCAATGGCGGGTATATCGGTCTTTCCAATCGCACAGAGTGGTTAAGACGCACGAAGGCAGTGTGGATATGATGCTGGACCAAGTATTGATCGACAGAACAAGCCACATCCGCCGAGTGAACATGCCAAGAAAACAACCGCTCACTCATGCGTGCATGGTGCTCGTTCTCCTGGGATTCACGGCCATTCTCGTTGAACTGGCAAATGCCCAACCATCCCACCGCTGTGCCGGTGCAGCCACAGAACAAGCGCGAAAACTCCTGGCGTTTCATTTCGGACCAGACGACCGTATCGAGATTGCTCCCTCGGTCAAGACGCTACCCTCAATCCGCAATCCCGCCGACAGAACACAGGGCTTTGATGTGCTTGAGATCTGGGGCTATGTCTATAAGGGTCAATATCGGATGCGATTCCTCTACGCACAGCAACCAGGCGAGTGCCTGCTGATGGGGCAAGAAATCTTAGAGTACTCGAGCCTATAGAACCCGCCTCAACATAACAGTGAGTGAACGACGATGCTGATACGATGCACTCAGTTGAGCCAACAAGCGAGGTCGATACAGAGTTCGAGCATGGTTGTGCTCCCCACCCGTGGTGAATTGGCACATCACCCCTCGCTATTTTCTGCACGCGTCCTGACCGCCTTAGGTGTTTAGTCCCGGCATTTGATGGGTTGGGTTAGCGGTGAATCGCCCTGGTTCTTTGATCCATATTTTGCCGATGTACTCGAATGGCGTGAGGCCTTTGAGGGTTTTGAGCCGCCGCCCATAATTGTAGGCGTTGATGAAGTCGTATAGGTGGGCTTGGAGCTGCTGATGGTTGTCGTAATGATAGCGCTTGACGGTGGCTTCCTTGATCGTCCGGTTCATGCGTTCAACCTGACCATTGGTCCAGGGATGTTTGATCTTGGTGAGACGGTGCTCGATCCCGTGTTCTTCACATCGCATGTCGAACATATGGGTGATATATGTGGCGGTCGGGCCATCAGCATAGCGTAGTGGAAACGTGAACTGGATGCCATTGTCCGTCAGCACGGTGTGGATTTTGTATGGGACCGCTGCGATCAACGCCACAAGGAAGGCTGAGGCCGTGCCTCTGTTGGCTTGGCTCACGAGCTGGACAAAGACGAACTTACTGGTGCGGTCGATCGCCACGTACAGGTGCAACTTGCCTTGCGTCGTACGCACCTCGGCAATATCGATGTGAACGTAGCCGATGGGGTAGGTCTTGAATTTCTTCGTTAGTCGCTTGTCTCCAGTCACGTCGGGTAACCGGCTGATCCCGTGACGCTGTAAGCAACGATGTAATGACGACCGAGTCAAGTTCGGGATTGTGGCTTGCAAGGCGTAGAGGCAGTCATCCAGGGGCAGCAGTGTCTGTCTGCGAAAGGCGACAATGATGGCTTCTTCCTCAATCGACAATGTGGTGGACGTGGCCTGCTTCGGGCCGGTGGGAAGATCGTGGACCGACGTTCGTCTCTTCCACTTCGCCACCGTTTTGGGATTGATCCCGTACCGGCTGGCGAGAATGCTCAGGCTTTCTTGACTCTGGTGGATCGCTCGACGCACCGCCGCTGTCGTGCGGGCGCTCCCGTGAAGTAT
>CAYSFU010000072.1:0-21608 GCA_964430555.1 uncultured Nitrospira sp.
TTCCCATCCCCCAAACACAAGCCGTGACCACCATCATGAATAATATGGGCTAGAGGGGGAGCGACGGATAAACGCAGACATTGCCGCCCTGCTGGAAGGGGAACGGAATAACTAAGGGAAGCCGTTCCATGCACATTCGACCTAATGCCAAGACTGGGAGCGTGATCGTCGCCATACCCGCACGGGAAGCGATGCGCCTTGCAAGTGAATTGGTCCGGGCGGCGATGGCATCGGGCTCTCTGGCGGACAGCGAGCGGCCAGAACCACCATTGGATGAGGACATGGAGGAGCGGGAGAGATGAGCGGACTGACCAACATTCCCGGCCTTGACGCCCTGGTTGCCGATCCTAGCAAGGCCGTGACATTGCCACCTGAAACGGCACAAGCTCTCTTGATCGGGTTGGCTTCGATTCAACCGCTCTTGATCCAGCGGGCGCTGATCGGACCACAGAGCAGAGAAGGGGAAGATGGTTTGCTTACGGTGCCTCAAGTCGCCGCGAAGCTGAAGCTCAGTTCCTACCGGGTCTATGAATTGTGTCGTATGGGGTCTCTGAAGACTATTCGCCTGGGGAAAGCAGTGAGGGTGAGGCCGTCCGATCTGGCGGACTATGTCGCTCAACAAGGGACTGGCGTATGATGATATACATGATGTATAGTTCAGGCTGCAATGAAAGGCGCAGCACTCCGAAAACACCGCAAGGCATTAGGCTTAACACAAGTCGAACTCGCTCACGCGCTTGGTGTCACGGGGAATACCGTAGCTCGATGGGAACGAAACGAAGTGAACATTCCTGAACCGGCGGCCAGATTGGTGATGTTGCTTCAACCCAAGAAGCGGAAACGGTGACGTATGGCCTGTGTCCGAACATCATGCGACCATCGATGTAAAGGGAAGTGTGTTGATCGCACACACAAGAAAAAATACATTGTTGATCGTCGAGATGCAGGACGCGCTCGACGCTGGAAGACCTTTGATCGGCGTGGTGATGCCGAGCGATATTTGCATCAGATTGCCCCTCAGAGCCGACGCCGAAAAGGATCAAACCTTTCTCCGAATATCCTCATGACGGACTTTGCAGAGCGGTGGTTGCAGAAAGTGGAAGCAACCACGAAGCGGAGCACTCATCTCCGGTACAAACAATGTCTTGATTACCATATCTTGCCCCGGTTTGGATCAAAACGGGTATTGGACGTAGATCAAGATGCCGTCGAGTCGTTCTTGCTTGATAAGTTGAAGGAAGAACGTCCTACACGTCCGAATGCTGAGCCCTCGACAACTCAGAAGCGTAAGTTTGCTAAGAAGACCGTGGCAAATGTCCATGCCGTTTTGCGGACGCTCTTGCAATGGGCGGTGAGCAAGCGAGTCCTGTTTGAGAATCCAGCGAGGGAGATGGCGAAGGAACTCAAGTTGACCGAATCCAGGGAAGTACGAAAATCCAAGATCAAGGCCATGGATCGGGAACAACGCCAACGCTTTCTTGAGACGGCGCAACAGGTGACGCCCCATTTCTACCCCCTCTTTGCGTTTCTCGCTAGCACTGGTGCACGGCTTGGCGAAGCCCTCGCTCTTGAATGGGAGCACCTCGACTTCTCGAAACGAAAGGCCATGCTAGAGCAATCCTTCAGTGAGCATAGCGATGATGAGGAACCAGGGACACTCAAGACTGGCGGGACGCGCAAGGTTGACCTTTCGCAGACCTTGGTAAGGACCTTACGGCGATTGGAGACGACACGCAAAGAGCAGACGCTCAAGTATGGGTGGGCCGAGGTTCCGACCTATGTCTTTGTGACGAAGGAGGGCACGCGCTTCGATGCTTCCAATGTACGCCATGCCATGGACCGCGTTCTGAAAAAAGCTGGCCTGCCTCATTTCAGTCCGCATTGCCTCCGGCATACCTACGCGAGTCTGATGCTTCAACAGGGCGAGTCTCTGAAGTATGTCCAAAAGCAGCTTGGCCACGCGAGCATCCAAATCACGAGTGATCTCTATGGCGATTGGCTGGACATCGAAGGGAAGGGGGCCGTTGATAGGCTGGACGGAGATTTTTCGAGTGTCAGTGGAAGTGGTAGCAAAACACCGGAAATGGTAGCAGTAGGGGAGGTGCCTTCGATAAGGCCGACGCTGCAACTTACTGAAGTGGAAGAGAAAAGGTTGGTGCCCCCGATACGAATTGAACGTACGACCCGCGGTTTAGGAAAGCAACTTTAGCATCCAACTCCAGCCTACTCAAGCTCATTCAAGCCAATGCAATCAATGGCTTAGGCTTAATCACATTCTTCTCTGGAATTGGCTGGAATGTGGTGGAGTCAGGTGGGGGGGAGCACAAAATGAGCACAATTGTAGCTTAACCCAATAGAAAGAAGGATGCTTGATTTGAAAACACTTGAGTCTAAAAGGATTGTGCATGTCGATGGGCTTCATCGGCTAAATTATAAAATTTATGGAAGAATTAGGAGGGGTGGATCGATGAAACCATGTGAGGCGAAATAGCTCTGCCATTATTGAGCCACAGCTGATGCGACATCTGTCCATCAGGTAAAGATGTGCAGCTAGAAGTGGTATCTCGGTCGAAGCCTTGGGTAGGAAAGTTTAAATAAAAGCTATCAGTGGCTAGGAATGTCTATGTCGCATTGATTTAGAACTTGTCGGGCCCTACAGTCTGATGAGTCAGGGAATTGCGCCAGATGGACTATTCCCGAGAAACAACAGTCCTCAGTTGCTGAGCAGATGTCAGCTTGCTCTTGGGGACACCGAAACTCGCCAGTTCGAAAAAGAAAATCTACCATCTCCATGATCATGAAATCATCCACCAACTCCCGTACAAGACTATCACCTTTCCCATCAAAATTGCGTGAACCCCAGTCATACTTTGTGAAGCCTCTCCTCGCGATATAGATGAGCGGAGCTTGCATATTAAATATTAGATTGATATCCCTTCGTGGCATCAGAATGCCGTGGTCAAGCCGGAAGCGACACGCTGAGTATCGAAGTTCAGCGACGACACTTTCCGCAATCCGAGGTTCTAGGGCTTTCAACCACTCTTGATAGATAATCTCGGATGAAGTGTATGTGAATGAGGACTGGCTGAAAAGAATTGCTTCGGCTTCTTTATATCTGCCACTGAAGAGGGCTTTCCAAAATTCCTCCATCATCTTTCCGCTAAGCTTTTGGAACGCCGACAGAAGGCGCGCAAACTTGACGCTTGGATCGTATTCGTTGGGGCTTTCTCCACGGGCCTCAATCCATGACCCGGGGGGATAGGCTAGAACGCAGTCGACAAAGAATCCGAAGGTAACATCAATAATGCCTTTTAGCTCATCAACACTCAAAGCGCAGTGATGCTTAACTACACCATTCAGACAGACAAAGGCCTTCCAGTACTCTGGACCAAGTGCTTGAGGGTCAAGTAAACCTCTATTCCGCCTTGAGACATCTCTCTGCGCGTCTGTCCCCTCAAGGTCTATCGTGCGTAGAAGACTCAATGCCGCATCGCTTTCAAGTAGGGACTGTGTCGAGAGATCAAATAGAGTTTGGTCATCTATTGAATTGTTGAAGGTATTGCCAATAAGAGACCTTAGATGCGCGACGCGGTTATGTGGCATAGCTGAAAACGGACTATATCTTAATTCGTCAAAGGCAGCGGCCACGATAGGATCTTCGCTGACTCCTCGAAGCTTGGAACTTGAAGAACCAGCCGAACGGTAAGGCGGGCGGTCGGCTTTGTCCATTTGAACAACTACTGAAGCATAGCGAAGAAGAGGAGCTATCTTGGTCTTATGTGTTAAATAATCCGCGTGGCCTAAACCAGTAGTAAGGTCTTGAGCAAGATGCGTGATCTCATGAATTAAAGCGATCGTAACTCGGAATTCTTCGTCCGTATGCCAAGGAAGAGTATTCGCTGAGAGAGCTGCCATCGTCTTTACGAACGCTCCTATCTGAATAGGAGCTGATGGGGAGAAGCGGCAGAATAGAGTGCTCCAATGGTACTGGGCAAGTGAGGGAGAATTGAGGTCAAACCTCATGACTTAGGAATTGAATTCCACATCAATGAGTTGTGGCGTGCGGGTCAACAAGGCATGGGCCTCTAGCCCGCTTTCCTGATTACGCGGATCAGTAAGCTGAGGGGAGCCCATTTTGTCCAACGAAGGCGCAATAGAGCGGATTACGCCATTTCCTGAAATACCGACATTTACGCATGTGAAAGCAAAGGCCAGTCGTCGTTTAGAGCGGAACGCAATCTGCTTGGCTCCCTTTGAAACGACTTCAATCCTGGCGTCAGCAAGCATCTTCTGGAGCTTTTGAACGTCCAAATTGAGGGTCGTTTCGGCCTCGTCGCCTGCCTCAATTTCAAAGTTAGTAGAAGTAATAACTGAGTCGATAAGATGCACAGTTACCTTTGGATCAAGAAAGGTTTTGAATAATAGGTTTTTGCGATCGAAAGTTCGACCTGATAAAAGTCGGCCTATATGGGCGATTTCAACGTACCGCCGCGTAATAGCTGGAAAGTGAAAGCGGAGGGCGTTGGCATTCTTAAAATCGACCGATACATCAGGAGTGGGCCCATTACCCATTCCCGCGAGTAATCCTGAGAGAATCTCAACACCGATAGCATTGTCCAAAACCCTTGAGCGTCTGTTTGTGAGACTGACCATATCCGATTCGTGAAAATCTGCAGCTGAAAGTTTAAGCGTGGGCTCTTCCATCAGCGAGCTAACCTGGCCAATAAACTTGACGGATTTCTTGGAAGAGATGAGGATTGCAAGGGGGGCAATCCGCTCTTCCGGAATCCTTATAATGTTGGCCTTGAAGACCTCACGAAGTTCGGAAACGATGGGATCGTCAGTGCAGAGGTTGAAAAAGGCCATGGCTCCCTCCAGCCCATGGTAAAACTAGAATGGCGTATAGAGTCTTCTACGCGCTTTCGAATTTCTAGTCAATAAATCGTTCGCTCTGGCCGAGGCATTAGGGAGGTGTTATTGGTCTCTCTACAGCAAATGGCACATGGCGCCTTCCTCTGCGGTTAAAAAACTGGTTCCTGTTTTGAGAGGTAGCTCTTATGGATCTTTCATGCACAAACGAAAAAAGAGCCAGATAGTCGTTTATCCGTACATCAATGCGTAGATTTATCTGCATGACCTTGTGATCAATAGCTGCTGACCGAAAGAGTATAGCTATCTCCTAAGAGGTCAATTAAGAATAAATATCACAAGATATTGCCTAAGTATTTAATGGGCACAAAAAGGATAGAGAGCAATTCCGACAGCCTCACAATCATTGTTTTTGAACCACTAAAAGGATACGCGTCTCCACGGAGAAAATCGAGATGACATTTCGAGTTTCTTGCATAGATTTTTGAATACCTGACTATCGAGCTCTATTTACTGTGCGAGGCGATCTGAAGCCTTAGGACTTTTCTTGCAGGTCGTCTTTTCCCCGTTCGATCTACCTGACTCAATTTTTGCATTTTAAGCAGAACTTGGACAGTCAGGTTTAGGAGACCAGGTTTGTGGACTAGGTGATGAATCTTGCGTAGGCGCTGGAGGCCTCATGGAATGAAAGAGGAGGCATGAATGGTGGTTGGTGTTCGCACTGAGCGGGCAGCGTATCTCACGCAAGACTCTCAGCAAACGCTTCGGGAAGGACTGGAAGAGTTCAGATCAGGCATTCCTAAGCCATTTGGCAAAAACGATCCATCAAGTCCCGTTGGACAGCTCTTTCAGTGCCATGACATCTGCGACGTCCCCCCGTCTTGAGTAGCAGTTACGTTTTATCGCAAACATTTATTTTTGAACCGATAGAAAGGATACGCGTATCCCCACAGAAAATCGAGATTGCACTTTGAGCTTTCCGCCTAGGGTTCTGACCACCTGTCTATTAAGATTTTGAAGTATGCAAAGATGATCTGAAGTTTTCACCAGTTCTCTTGCGGGTGGCCCCCCGTAGGGAGGCTAGTTGACTCAATGCCGAGTGCAACCACCAAAAACCAGGTGGAGAGGTTACGACCGAGGTTCGGAAACCAGGTTTTAAAGGGGGCTTATAAGAGTTTCTTCAGGGGAAATACGGTCAAAATACCTTTAAAACCCTGCAACCCAACCACCACCATCCCAGATCAGATACCCAACTATTGGTGATGGTTGGCCATGCCGAAGGCGTTGACCCATCCTACTGGTACATCACTTAGAATACCTTATGGCGAACGCTTCGCTGGTCCTGATACGGGATAAGAATGGACCAAGGCCTGCTACGGAATGTCTCAGAGGCGGCGTGAAGCGGAAAGTTGCCTCGGATCACATGGCTTCTATCTCATGCATTTGCAAAAGCCTTTTCTTGATCGGACAGACGATGCAAGAGTGCACACATATCGACTGGCAGGTCCTGGCCACGTGCGGAAGTTCGGCGGCGAGACCACACCCCCATAAAGCGGTCCTCAGCACCGCGAGTCAGGTCGAGCGCCGTGTTAGACGACGTTTTCACTCAGCTTCCTCTGCATACTCGTCCAGCACGGAGTCAGACAAGTGGGAAAGGTGCTTCTGCTCGGCAAGTTCACGAAGGCTGTCATACGACAGATATGTACAGCTTTCCGCGAGCGGACCTCTTTCCAATAATGAGAACACTGGCCGTCGTATTTCTTGAAATACTTTTTCACGCTTCGTGGCGGGCGCAACGATATGGAGCTTTATGTCCATGTTTGGTTGTAATGCCAAGAGATCCGCCATGCGCAGGATACCGGAGTAGACGGATGTCGTATGCTCTACCTCAAATGCACGGACTATGGACCTGCCACGAAGCCAAAGTACGTCGATTTGTTCGATAGTCCGCAATGTCGTGTCGTCGTAGTTCAGTGGCAGCCGTTCAAGAATCTTCTGTGGGTCTTTTTTCCACTCTCGGAGTACACCGGCCCGGTCAGCACGAGGAATCCAAATGGCCATCCCCATACGTGCCCCAGTCTGAGCAATCAGGGACTGTACACGAATTGATTCCCTGCTTTCCGTTTCTTCAGTAGGCGGAGCTTCTTCGACAGGGGCCGAATCATCAGGGACAGATACCGAAACGACTCTATCGGGCCTGTTAACGGTATGTGTTGCTAGTTTCTTTGTTTCATTTTCGTCGAGAGGATACGGCTTCAATGCGGCTGACTGCGTGATGAGATGCTCGGCGAGAAAATCTCCATCATGGTCGTCAAGTCGTACGAGGCTGCCACGTACTTTACCCGTCCAGCCGATTGAACCTTTTTCGAGTTTTCGCGTGAAGGAGAGACTATTCCAAATACTGTCGTCGTGAATAGGAAGAGCGTTATCGATGTTAAGCCACACCTTCTGGCGTACCCGGAAGCGAACTACGAACGGATCATCTTCGGCAACGAAGATAGGTTTGTTATCAATAAATGGTCCCTCAACTACTTCGAGCAGGCCGAACCACCGCGACAAACGCGTGAGATAGCAGACAAACGTATCTCCCGTCTTGATTCGTTCTGCCACACCCTTCTGGCGAAGCCGAAACCCTGAAATATCGCGCGATGAGCGTGTAAACGCTTCGTAGGTTTCAGGTGAAAAAAGATCGATGTAGTAAGCCATGTTCTTTTTCGTCATCTAACTATTTTTAGGCCGATCCGTCTAAGAGCTGGATCCGCCGTGTTCTGTCCGTATAACACGCCACAACAGGCCGGGAATAATACGTCATGTCTGATGTCGTTTCAATGAGTTGCGACGCTGGGATCAGTTATCACGGGTTCTTATGCGGATTTATATAAGCCCCCCTTCTGGTAGCGGTCGGTCATGTACTTCTGCTTTGGGTCGTTTCCTGCCAACCGCTGCCTCTGAGGTTTCAGGGATCTTCACCTTTGAACGGTTAATGGGATACGCGCATCTCCGCAGAAAATCGAGATGAGGCTTTGGGCATCTCATCTAAATCTTGAAACACCTCTCTATCGAACTTTTCGCGTGCGTCAGACGATCTAAATTTCTCACCAGTTCTCTTGTAGTTGGCCCCACACGAAGGATCTGGTTAGCCCAATTCAGAGTAATCCCAAAAAAACGGGGCGGGTAGTTTAGAAACGGGGTTTGTAAACGTGGTTTTAACTCGGTTGTTCAGGGGTTTTCTGGGGTTTTTAGGAGTTTTCCCTTGGGGTAAGTGATGGGTAAAACCATCTTGCTGCCGTTATTCTTGATAAAATTCCAGGCGTTGATATGCCTGGCCAAAGGACTTGACTTGTTCTACAGGTTGGAGCAATGAGAACGCTTTCATGGGATGTCAGTGGCAACCACGATACCGTGTGGAGGTGTACCAATAAGCCTTCTTCAGCAATGATCCTCCAATCCTTCTGGGATACGAGTGTATTACAATGTTGAACGGGGTCGCTGATGCCTAATGTGCCTGATATTGATTCAGCTGGTACCTTTACCCCTGTCGTATCGGCCCCAATATTCTTTCAAGCGTCGAAAGTTTGGATCTGAAACTAAATCAGAATTCGTTGAACTGATTTGGTCCAGGCAGGTTTTCAGATCTTCAGTAGGCCACGGCTCATTTTCATCCACGATCGCACCGAGCAGAGATAAGGCTTCCAGGGGATATCTTTCCGCAAGACCCGATTCAACAAGTTCGTGTAATGGCAAAGAAAAGTCCTTGGTCTTTGTCAGGAGCGGCTTCAATAAATTCATTGCTTCGGGGAAGAGGGACTGGGTGTGAACGCACACTCTCGCTAATGCAGTCGATTCACAATTGGAACGCTTTTCATGTGTTTTTGGCCAGATCGATTCGATGAGAGGCTTAACCCGGTTGTTCCAATATTCTTCGCTCCTATCCTCTACGCCTTCAACAGAGCGTGCCAACATCTTGGCTGACTCAGCTAGTCCTTGTTGAGGCAAGGCGTTAAATGCGTCTCTCAATTCGGGTTTTGTGAAATGCGGACCTAGTTCCAGAGCTACTACTGTGAGCAGAGAAGCGTATTGCGAACCGTGTTTGCCAAGATCATTGTACTCATGAGCTGTTGCGAGAAAAGAACTCTTAAATGCATCCAACAATTCTGCATTTATCCTTGGCGTCCATAAATACCCTTCCCATAATCCTCTCACCTCAGCCGGGTTGGTCTCCCAGTTAAATAAGGGCAGTAGTTTTTGCGTGGTCCATACCGGGTCACCTGCGTATAGCGATCTGAGATGTGCGGCCATGATGACCCGACCATGAACGTACTCCCTTGGCTGCGGTTCGAGGAGTTTTGTTAGTCGACGCTTAATGGGTTCAGGTAATCCTGCTCCAAGCGCCGGATCAGTCTGATACCAAAAATCCATGAGCGCCTCTGTGGCCTGCCCAACTGGATTATTGATTGCTGCATGAACAGGTTCCCCATCTTGAATCTCATCAGTAGCGTATTCCAAGATCTTGTCGAGGAGCTCGAACCATAATTGATGTGACGATGACGGTATCTGCTTTGCTAACTTCTTGAGGAAAGAAGCATAGGAATGCTTGAGATTGGTGTACGTATCTTTGGGCACCTGAAGCAGGGGTGGCCCTATCTCGCCAATGCGTGCTAAGCCAACTTCATTCTCAACAAACACCTGCAACGCGACTCGCCAAACATCGACATTCCAGATCCCATTTCCTGCAAGAGCACAAATGGCTGCGATTGCCTCATCTGGAGCGGTTCGACAGATATCTTCCCAATCATCTTCGTACCAATGGTCATCAACAGGGCGAGTCCGAAGTGCCTCAATCAACTGTTCATGCTGTCTTGGTAAGCTAAGAGGAGTTCTAAAATTTCTTCCTGAACCAGATTCCATTCGATAGGGGAAGTGGTCCTGATCATCTGGTGAAAGTTGCCATTGCGGAAATTTAGCAGAAATTTTGACAAGACGTTGCTTCGCCTCACCTGTCATCTCAGAGCCTGTGTTTTCCCATAGTGCCAACCTTAACCAGACATCACTGTCCACTGTCCGACTCCATTCCTCACCCTGGATGTCTTCGCGATACATCTGCCGTGGTGGTCCTGCCAAAATGACATTGCAGAGTGCATCCCTTTGGGAACAATCGAGCCTGCCAGCCAGGTGCATGAGTAGCCGCAAGGATTCCCTTTGAGTTTCAGGGGACCACAACCACCAGGCGTTGTCCTGCAACAAGAATTTCAGTCCCTGTGTGTAGTTGATGAGGGGAGATTCTGTTGCAGCATAAAAGACAAGTCGTTTAAAGAGCGGATATTTGATCAGATTCCATCTCTCCAATTCAGACTCTGCGAGAGCAGGGGCATGTGTTGCGGTTGCTAACCATGCATCTCGACAAAGCTGAATCAGAGCCGTCCAATCATCGAAGTTGTGATTTTGAGGCTGGTCAGATATAGATGGACGGGTGATGTAAGAAAAGTCGCTTTTCGAGGAAATGTCACCCAGCTCAGCCTTTAAATCCAAGACTTCTTGCAGGCATGTCGTAAATTCAGAAAGAGAGTTGATTGCCAGTGTTGGCCAGTCCGTGTACTGCTTGATCTCTTTCAATTTTTCCCAGGGAGATTCTCCGATTCGGAGGCGAATTTCCCAGCTAACATAGTCGCTAGCTACTTTCGCTCTCACGCGAGTTGTTTGTGTCTCTTCGACATCCTCCCATTCCGTACCCCACTGTAGTGGTTCTCTAAGTCCGACAACCGGACGAAGCATCTGTAACAACTCTCGCTTTATTGAAACACTCCAGCCAAACTGCTTGAACCGACGGCACCACTGGTAGAGCGGCATCGAAGAACGATGCTGCATGTTGGTCCCGAGTTGAGCACAAATCAAACGCCAGATCAGAGCCAGTGGTCCAGAGATTTGAGGAGGGTTAGCATACAGTTCTCGGGCTATCATTGTTCTGAACTGTGGATGGAGAGAACAGCCGCTCTTGATGACCCAGGTCAGCACCTTCTGCTGGTTAAGGTGACGGGATATCCATCGTGCGATATGAATTATCACCTCATCTAAGTGAGGGACAAGATGGTCGGTATCTGCGATTGATACAAGCGCCATGTTCGAACTGTTGTGTTGTGGTGCTGGACGATTTATTAAAGAGTAAGATTTGACATCGTCGAGAGAGGATGGTTGTGTTACACCAAGACTGAAGAGATCGGATATTTTGAATCGTGGCTCCGCAAAAACATCCAGCCATTCTACTGGTGGTATAGGATCTAGATCGGCAAAGACCTTACTCGCAGTGGGATCCATCAACGCCCAGAGTACTCGATCAACCTGCCCATCATTTGCATTATGTGAAGGGGGCATAACGGCTTCGCGGGTTATGATAGCGCGTTTACCAGTGATGCCATCTCGGTAAAGTCCTGCCCATTCAACGAGAGTCTTATGCAACAGATCATGGTTCCCATCTTCGCAGTAGAGAATGGGAAACACTCCTTTGGCTTGCCAGTCTCGTTTCTTTTCGTCCTCTCGCCCCTCGCTAAAGGGGGCAAACGCAAAGACATCGTCCGATTCTTCTCCAAGAATCCTGTCTGCTGCGAGTGCATCAAGCATATATCTGAGGACTGGATCGCCGAGGCTATATCCCACAAAGCAGACGACATAGTTGCGAAACAGCTCGGTGACGAATCGGCTAGCCCACCGCTCAGTGAGATAAGCCAGTCCAAAATCTCCGCTAGATACGACAAGGTTATTCAGCGCAGCCGGATCATTGCCCTTCGGGAGCAACCCATGCAGATGAACAAGGCCGTTCCATCGGCTGACCTTGGGAATTGGGAGCAAGGGAGCAGCATACAGGGTCAGCGAAGGAGCCACTTCGAGAAAAATGCGGTCAAAGTTTGTGGTAACTACTCGCAGTGAATTATCTTTTGACTTTCCCAGCGTGAGAATGGACTTGTGAGTATCGGTAGAAATGGGATTCGTCAGGTCTCGTGGAGTGAGAATGGCCTGAAGTTTTTCACGGACCATCGGGCGATTCCTGACTCTTCTTTCCAGCAGATCAATAGCCACATCAAACCGTTTCTCGTCAAAAGCTGCCTTTTCAGTAGAGCTCAGGTCCTCGCCAAGATCCTCGAAAAGTCTCCGAGTAAGTCCATCGAAACCTGGCAATCCCGCTGGATACGAAATGCCTGCGCCGCAAAAGAAAACGACCTTTCCATCTTCATGAGACTGCACCAATCGGTCTGGGACTTCCGGGCCGTTTGTAATAAATCGCATGGGATTGATGCCTCAATGAGCAAGCTATTGGAGAGTATACGTCAGAGAACCTGGATCAGAAAGATGGTTTTCAGCGCAGCAGTGGTCTCGAAGGTCTTAACAGCTTAGCGGCTATTCGGATTGGTGATAGCCGATCGACTGTCCGGTACTGTTTCAATTGGCTTAATTAGGTCCTGAACAGGTCTGTGACCAGCTATCCTTGAACGGTCGGTATTTCGAAAGTTTGCCAACAGAAGCTTTTATGGATCTTGTAGACAGTTGAAATATGCGGGTAATGACCGTCTGGTCACCGCACAAGCAGGGCGTTACCTGCGGTTTACAAACTTCACCTAGTGACAACTCTTACAATCTAACCCCACAAGAAACCACAAATCAAGACACTGGCACGGTTGGTGCTAATGGGACCAGTTTGTCCTGTCCTGGTAGCAGCGTGGTAGCAGATCTGGACGGTACTGATAAGTGAAAACATCATACTGATGGGCAATGGCCGAGTTAGGTGGTACGCCGATCATTTACTGATGAGACTGGAAATAGGTGTATATATGACTTCTCTGTCAACGCATTTGTACAGGCAAAACAGGCGACTATTGAACTTGCACTGCGCGCTATTTGATGGTCGGCTCAGTGAGTGCTTGCCAATTCCCGTGCGATGCTCAATAGTAAGATTGCGAGAGCAACAACGAATACCCAAAGCATGTTAAGCCCGATCAAAATTCCACGAGATCGACCTGCAGCCGATCGCCAAGATTCATTGCCATCCCGAAGCAGATCAACCTCTCTAATGCCCAAGTAGATCTGGTTGAGAGCAAGATAAAGCACAAATGAAATCAATGCTAGGATTCCAGGAGCGATCGTTTGTCGTAGGAGATGTATTGCAAGATAGGCAAATACGACTCCCACGATTGTCCTTAGCGTGATTGGAATAGCAGCATTCCTAAAGTAATGCCAGCGAGATGTTGGCTGACCTTTCAGGCGTTGCATGGTTTCATATGGGAGCATTCGCCATGCCCGATAGGCTCGCAACGACAGGTCGTTTGTTGCCACCGCGCAGAATGCGATCAGGGTCAGCATGAGATTCGGCCAGATATCCGAGCTTGTGACGGGAACTGTGCCAAGAAGGATACTTGTGGAGATGGCGATTATTAGCCCCGTTGAAAGGCGAAATATCCACGCGCTCTGACGGCCAATCCTTTGCTCTTCCCGTTCCACACTAGCGCCAGCAAAAAAGTATAGTCCCAGGAGAACGAAGATATGCCGCCAATGCGCATGAAGCGTAATGTTCCAGCCGAGCCACCTGGTCAGAGCTTCAATGAACGGAGCGGCCCAACCAAGAATGTAATTCAACCACTTTTCATACTCCTCCACCAGGAGGGTCAACAAAGGATCAAGACCCACTCCTATGTAGAACTGATACAGGCCAACCACTGACATGGCGGCGGGAACGATGAGTAACTTTCGGAGCTTCCTTACGAGCGAAGGAGTCTTAAACACAGGCTGGCACCGTAATGATAAGCGTGCTCGGTGGGTTAGGTGATTCGTTGTCTGACGCCCATCAGTGGTTAGCCCGATTCGTACAAGAACCGGATCCGCATATGGCACGCTATGACCGAACGCGAAGAATACGTCATAAAGGTTGTCACTTCAATGAGCTGGGACCACCGGACCTTTTATCATTGGATCTTATGCGCTTCGGCCTTACAGTTTTTCCTGATATGTGGGCCACCAACTCGGAATTTGAAAGAGTTCGGAGTAGGTGCAGTGCGTCCTGTTAGCCGGTAACCTGATGGTCGTTGTATATAAAGTATTATGTGGGTCATAAGGGCCTACATTGACCTGCGCTTTCCTAGTTCGCTGGCCGCCATTGATCAGCAGCGTCAGGTTTCGTGGGTCAATATTGCCTGGCTTGCTAGTGCGGTTTCAACCAGGCTGAGTTCGAATTGCGTCCTTCCAGCCCCATTTCATCTCCAGCCTGGCTTTTGGCTGAGTTAGGTGGTCTGAAGCAGGAATGTCTGAACCATAAAATGCAGTGGCCACATGTTCAATTCATCTTTGAACTAAGAGTGGCTGACTCATCACCAGTCTATTGAACAAAATGTTCAGACATGGTGAAAACCATATAGGTCAAAGAGAATGAGCCGCACGTTGCGAAGTGGGTAACTTCGATAAAACATCGGAATTCTTAGGATCGCATGCATACATCACAATTCCGCTATGCCCACCAAGCAAGCACTTACGCTGCTCGTCGGCGAACAAGCGAAGCGGCCCTCAACCAAGCTCGTTTCCCCCACAGCAGAGGTTGAGGCGGTAGAGATTGGCGTTGCGCGAAGGGACGCTCATGGCACCGTTTCGCCAGATGTGTGGCAACGGTTCGCAACAGGAACGGTGTCTTGATCATGGCCTGAGCCCGGGTGAAATACCGCGAGGCCTTGGTATGACTTGCATCGGGCCCCCACATCTCATAGGCGATCCATTTGAACGACTTCCCACGCTGTTTCAGGTCATACACCTTCAGATAATCGAAACCTTTGGCTTTCGGTCCGCCACCTGAGGACCGTCGCGGTTTCCCTTGTCGAGGTTCCTGCTGTTGCCGTGCTGCATCAATCAACTGGTGGACACCTGCCAGAATTTCTTCTTTGGGTCTTCGAAGATCGATCACATCGAACCCCCAGGGGTAATCAGTTGTGTCAGGACAATGCAGGATGACCAGGAACCCCTTCAGCGCCTGTGACAGGGGAACTCCAACGGTCGCGAGATGCTCCTGCGCCATGAGCGCCGCCTCAAGTTCGATCGGATCTGTCTGCATGGGTCCATCTAACAAGGTGGCGAGGGACAGCT
This sequence comes from uncultured Nitrospira sp., assembly GCA_964430555.1. GTDB lineage: Bacteria > Nitrospirota > Nitrospiria > Nitrospirales > Nitrospiraceae > Nitrospira_D. Next base: position 14,983 of record CAYSFU010000072.1, read on the forward strand.
GGGACTTGGTCATCAACTGTTTCGGGTCGTACCCTGGACATTCTGAGGGATCGGGAAGATCGTCTGTCAACGCGAGGCCCCAACGCTCGGCCAATGTGACCAGCTCATCCTCGTATTGGGCTGGATGGGTGAGCGCTGCAACCTGGCGGTACGCCTCGGCATACTCCGCGTTTCGTCGTACGCATTCTCGATGGAGTAGGTACGCGTCCACGATGTCCTGCTGACTGTTCTTACTCACGTGCACCTCCTTCGATCAAAAAACATCAAAAGTAGGTTCCCCCTCTAATCGAGCGTTACGGGAGTGGGACTACCTTTGCTACCGTCAGGTTCACGACGTGTTAAGCCTACCACGGCGAACAAGGGTGCGTGTTCATGAAGGCGATTCTTGCAGTGCTCGAAGCGAGCGTCCTATGAGGCTGAAGAGGGCTACAGCAGGACCGGCTGGCTGAGGCACCATAATCAACCATCACAGCGGTCTGATGAGGACCGGGAAAGAGACACGATGAAAACACAACGGCGTGCACCATCACCAACACGAGCGAGGGGCACCACAACCTCTCGCCCAGCGACACTGAGCGGACTACGACAGCCAGCGATTCCCAGTGTGGTGTTTCACGCATTTGAAGATCTGACCTCCCTGCGTCGCCACTGTATGGAGGAAGTGGAGTCTGCGCGAAAGTATGCCTACCGGTATCGGACTCTCCTCGTGAGGCCGGACCAATCGAGATTGCGGCGGTGGCGACGGATGTTGACTAGCGTGACGAGATGCTGGTCTGTCCTGGATGACCTGGTGCGTACCAATCGGCTGGTTGCCACTCGCTGCCACGAGGTCTATCGAGCTTTGCTGGGGATTCAGGTAGCGTGGCCGCGTATCGAGGGCCCGGCCTACTGTCGTCCGCTCATTGCGCAGACCATTGACCATGTGCGCCAGCTGCTGATTCAGCATGCGCAGCGGCCACACCACCGAGGATAACACGATCGATGCACCCGCATTCTGACAATCGGGTCATGGAGCACGAGAGGGGGCTCAAGTCACACACGTCTGGTGCACCGCCGAAGCCTGAGGCGGCACGGGTGACCGGACCGGTGGGTGCATCGCAGCCGCCTCTTAAGGGAGCCGATGAGCAGCGAGTCCTCGCGCTCACTGAGATCGTGCAGCAACACGCCGTGTGGCCGCGTGGCGACTATGACGACGCGGCCCTTGTCCGGTATCGCGAATCTCCAGATTGTCTGCCTCCCATCCGGGTCGATCGGAAAACGCGGGTGTTGCTCGATGGGTTTCATCGGCTGAAGGTGCATCAGGAGTGTGGGCGTGCCGAGATTCCCGTGATCTTCGAAGATTGCCCACCTGAACATCATCTTGCGCGGTCTCTTGAGTTGAACCTGCATGGGGCACCGATCCCCACGGCCCAGCGGAATCAGGTACTGGTCCAGCTCGCGGCACAAGGATACACCCAGACGGAGATTGCGAAGGTGGCAGGCTTGACGCAGGAGCGGGTGTCCCAGATATTAGCCGCTTATCGGGGGGACAGTGGCGGTTTACCGGGCACTCAGCCGGATCGGTCATGGGAGGCCCTCCGGCTGGTCGAACAGGGGCGATCCATTCGGGAGGCGGCTCGCCTCATCGGGATATCCAAATCCAGCGTGGAACGGGCCGTTCTTCAGGCCAAAGGCCGCCAAGAGGCAATTCGGCAGCATCTCCAAACCCGATCTGGGCTGACTTCACTCTTGCGTTATCCCGACAGGGGACCGTGGGGCCAAAGCCGCTATTTCGGGAACTGTCCCGGCTATCTGCTGGTGGATCTGCTGGACTACTTCAAGCCTCACTCCGTCTTCGATCCGATGGAAGGCTCCGGCACGACTCGCGAAGTGTGCTTCGATCTCCACGTCGAGTACGAAGGGCGGGATCTTCGGACGGGATTTGATCTCTTGTCGTCGCCATTACCAGACCGGACGTTCGACCTGATTTTCTGGCATCCACCCTATTGGCCGGGGCATCGGTACTCGGACCATCCCAACGATTTCTCCCAGGCCACCAACGAGCAGGATTTTCTCCAGCGAATGCAGGAGGGGCTGCAGCGCTTGAAGACCTGTCTTGCGCCGAAGGGGCATCTTGTCATGCTGATTGGTGACGGGCGGAAGAACGGCGTCTTCTATCCTGTCCACAGTGCCATCTTGCAATGGAATATCCTGCCGGTCGAAACCATCTTGATCAAAGCCGGAGACCATGAACGACGGGCCCGACACTTTCAATATGGGCCCACCCGATTCATTCCCACCCTCCATGAATATGTGCTGATCTTCAAAGGATTACTGTCATGAAAATCCCCGCCAAGGATCGGATGAATGGCCATGGGCCAGATCCCCAAACCTCGGACGGTGGGAAGCCCCGTCTGCCGAAGGCGAGCCCCGTCGTCCCGCGTCTCCTTTCCCAGCGGGAGGCGGCCATCTACTTGGGGATTTCCTACTGGACCTTGCGGGATCTCACATTTCGAGGGGAGGTCCCGTACGTGCAGATTAGGCGGCGGATCTTGGTCGATCGGCTGGATTTGGATACCTACCTGGACCGGATGAAAGTTAGGTCGGGGACTTGACGCGGAGACCTGAACGGAGCGATCCAGTAGGAAGAGGGTGGGATGGGCCGGATCTATCGGCGGGGCCAAGTCTGGTGGATTCAATACTACGGACAGGGGAACCTTTTCCGGGAAAGCACCCGCTCCGAGCTGAAGTCGGCAGCCATCTCCCTTCTGAAACTCCGAGAAGGAGAGATCGGCCATGGACGATTACCCAGCCTGAAAGCTGAAAACACGACCTTTGAAGACCTCGCAGCCCTCTATCTCCAGGATTATCAGATCAATGGCCGGAAGACCGGAGGGCGAGCGAGGCAACTGACTGCACGGCTCCGTGAGTCGTTTGGCCGGTTTCGATCCTGCCGGATTACTTCGGAACAGATCCGGTCCTACATCGCCCGCCGTCAATCGGAAGGCATGGCCAACGGCACGATCAACCGAGAACTCGGGGCACTGAAACGCATGTTCCGACTTGGGAGCCAGCAAACGCCTCCGCTGGTGGTCACTACCCCGCATATTCCACACCTCCAAGAACACAATGTGCGACAGGGCTTCTTTACCGAGGACGAGTACAAACTCCTTCGGGCCGCATTGCCAGATCATGTCAAAGTCCCGTTGATCATCGGGTATTGGACCGGCATGCGGGCAGGAGAAATTGTCATGCTACGCTGGGAACAGATCGATCTGGAACGTGGGCTATTGCGGTTAGAGCCAGGCACGACGAAGAATAATCAAGGAAGGCTTATTCCACTGGTGAAGGAAGTTACGGAATCATTATGGCAATGGAAGCAACAGACGCTGCTGCGCTATCCGTCCTGCCCATGGGTCTGTCATTTCAGAGGTAACCGCCTACAGCGCGTCCCCAAGACAGTCTGGCAGGAAACCTGCGAGCGAGTAGGATTCAAGAGTAAACTGTTTCACGATCTCCGGCGGACGGCGGTTCGAAATATGGTGAGGGCAGGCATCAGTGAACGGGTGGCCATGGCAATTTCTGGTCACAAGACAAGGTCTGTATTCGACCGATATGATATCGTAAATCAAGATGATCTGCGATTAGCCCAACGACGGTTACAGCTTACTCAGAGCTCCAGCGCGGCAAACTTCCAGGAGACGAGTACAGAAGCAGCGCAGTGGTTGAACGATCCTTTGCTTAGACCTACTGATGGTCCCTAAAGCACATCATCTGTTGGTATTTCATAGCGCTCAACGTCGTTGTGAGTCTTTCCCCCACGAACAAGCTGGAAAAGCCCCTTGTCCATGAGTCGCATCTTTACACAAAAGCGTCTGACGTGTCTGTTGCCAAAGAAATCATCATAGATAACGTGACCAATGAGTGCAAAACGTCGATATTCTCCTTCTGCAGGTCCTAGAAGTTCAGTAAATTCTGTTGCGCTAAGCGTGACCTTCTTTGTGCATTCAGCGACACCCATTAACGCATTTTGTCCTCTCGAATCACCGGCGATGATTGGCTTATAGTCAATTAGAGGTAATTGGCTGAAATCTACAATAGGGAACTGATCCATCTCGCACAGAAAAAGGTCAGCGCGAACCTCGCGAATCATTCCAGGGGTCTTTCCGAAGTTTTCAAATACGAAATTAGCACTGGAGTCAAATGTCCAATCAGATGGCGGATAGACCTTCTCAGCGTCTGTGGGGAATGGGTGGAGTTTCCCTCCTACAATTAACGACGAAAGAACCGGCATAGACGCCACAATAGCCGCGTCTGAGGATTGCTTGGCTGCTTTGGCTTGTACACTGAGATCTCGAAGGCTCCGAAGAGCAAAGTAAGCAGTTACGATGGCTGTAAAGAACAATCCCCAATCGGGAACCGTCCCGTAGTTCCAAGACGAAATCCAACACGGTAATGATTCCCCCCACCAGGCACAAACCTTATCTGAATCTTTCTTTGTGGAGGAATTTTTTTCCGCTGGTGTGTTGAATGTCTTTCCCTGGTGCTGTTCGGCAGGTAGGGATGGTGTGATATCAGCTATCGGTTGAAGGTTTGAACTTTGATTTGCTCTCGCTGTTGGTGGATTTAGAGCCAAGCATAACGCCAATAGGATCGTGGACAATGAGAATTTAAAAGCATCATTGATTTGTAAACCTAAAAGCAAAGGCTTTTCCCTCCAAAGCTCTGCATTACGCTTTGTCCCGTGCTTCAGTGTCGTCCGAAGTAGGCTTGTTGAGCACAATTTCGAGCACAGTATAGGAAGGGAGGGAGCCAGAGACAAGCTAAGTAGTTGAAATTTGGTGCCCCCGATACGAATTGAACGTACGACCCGCGGTTTAGGAAAGCAACTTTAGCATCCAAGTCGAGCCTACTCAAGCTCATTCAAGCCAATTCCATCAAGGGTTTAGGCTGAATCATATTCCTGGCTGGAATTGCCTGGAATGTGGTGGAGTTAGGTGGGCATGAGCACAAAATGAGCACACTTCTCTCAAGTACGTTGGGGGAGGCAATCTCCAATGAATCGGGTCAGATCAGCAAAGTCTCCCTCGTCAGCTTTTTTCATCGCGGTTATATAAGTATTTCGAACGTGGTCCCCGTGACTCATGAGGTGGATTTGTGGCCATTGGGGTAATGGGAGTTCCCGTGTGTAAAGAAAGATGTCTGTGATCAGCCTTGCGTGCCGTCCATTTCCGTTCGTAAAGGGATGGATCCATGTCAGCCTGTGCTGAAGCCGGGCGGCGATTTCTAAGACGGGCATGGAGAACTCATTCGAATCCCAGAACGCAAAATCTCCGCACAGTGCCTGTACCAGATCTCGAATAAGATGCGGGCCTACACCTAAGTTTACAGAACTCGTTCGATACTTCCCTGCCCAATCCCAGATCGACCCAAACATGTCGTAGTGCACCTGCCGAAGGAAGTCATCTGTGATCCACTTAGAGGCTCGTTTTTTCCTACGAGCTCGGAATATGTATCGGTCGTAGGCTCGACTAATGCTCTCAGTTTCAGCGGCATTGCGGGCAGCTTTTGTGGTTAGGCTGGGAATGAGCAAACCCGAGAGATCATCTCCGGGTGTCGCCCCAACCGGTCTGGTTTCGTCATTCATCGTTCTTATTCCACAACCGCTCACGACTATCGCCGAGGATCTCGTCCGTGCGTTTTTCCAAGAGCTGTTTGAATGCGACTTTCTCCGGGGCTTGGTCTTCTAGTGCCATGGTTCCCATTGCGTGCTTGAGCCTCTTAAGGGCAACGCTGCGGGCTCGGCCCCGGAGGATTTCTGATAAAGGTCTGCGAGGCCGCGGTTCAATCACCAGCTCGCAAGAGAGGCCATCAAATATTCGCTGGAGCGTTCCAATCTGCGGATCAAGTTTGCCGGACTCGATTTGGGCCAGATGAGACTGTGGGATATGTGAACGTTGGGCTAGTTCCTGCTGTGTCATCCGCAGATAATTTCGCAACGTTCGTATCCATTGTCCATACGACATGGCGGGATGTTCTGCTCGTGGCTCTGCCTCAAGCCGTTGAAGAGCGATATCATCAACGATGTTCCGGTATTTTCTTTTCACGACACTAAATTAAATGTTTAATTATATAAAAATCAATTATTAAATATAATAAAACATATTGCAAATGTATAATTATATATATATTTAAACATATAATATAGAAAAATCAATGCATCATAAATTATGGATAACATAATGTTATTGAGGTTCTGAATATTCTCTATAGAGAATATCGCTTTACGGACACTCTATAGAGTGTCCGTAAAGAACTGATTCTCAATTAGGCCTACCGGGGCAAAGATTGAGGATATTCGAGGTTCTAACCGTAAGAACATTGTTCTGATTGGAAGTGGTACAGGTGCTAAAGTCCCTCAGTCAATTGAAGAGGGTTCAGATTGTATTTTTAACTATAAACCGGTCACTCAGAATCAATGAGCCTCGCATCTACTCAGAAGTCAGCAATTAAGACAACGCCTGTCAGTGCGAAGCGCTATAAAACAAGGCCTTTTTACATCACTTTGTTGTTCAAGTTACTGTCTTCTGAGTAGGGCGTGTCATCAATTGATTTTCTGGATTCACAAGGTCATACCGATGGGCTTC
>CAYSFU010000073.1:0-21212 GCA_964430555.1 uncultured Nitrospira sp.
TCTTTGAGGTACTTGAGGTACTTCACGGCCGCTTCGGTCGACATTTCAAGATTGCGACGTTCATCTCGGACGGCGTCGCTTTTGAGGCGGTATCGGCGTCCTGTGGAGGGGATGAATTGCCAGGGGCCTGAGGCCTTCGCTTTGGAGTACGCGGCAGATATGCACTTACTCTCGACCAGCAACATATACTTGAGATCATCCGGCAATCCGGCTTCGGCCAGCTGTTTTTCGGCTGGAGGAAAACAACGACCGGTCCGTTTGGCGAGGATGATACTCTCACCTTGATCTTCTAAAAATTGGTAAAACTCATATTCGATCCGTTCCCTCACTTGCCAGTTATCCAGTGGAACGGGAGCTCCGGCAAAGGTAATCTTATCCGGGAGCTTGAAAGAGCTCAGAAAGAATCGCTCTCCCTCGCGCGTAATTTCCGGCAGAATGACCAGACGGTCTTCTGGTTCAGTTTGGTTATCCAACGAGTCGGGTGCAAGCAGATCTTTCTCGGCCTCCAGTTTTTTCCCGCTAGTTCCATCAAGATTTGTCGCGGCCAAGGATAGGATCGGTGTCGTGGTAAGAGGGAGTATCATACCGATCGTCAAAATCAAGGACCGTAGCCAGCCAATCATCATTCACAGGCTCCTTACGCCATGACAAAACAAGTCGAACATGAATACACAAAAAGGCTATCAGCCCTCTGGATTGTCGACAAGCAGAATGAGCTTCTCGTTCATGTTACACTGCTACCCGGTATGCGAACTCTGACCGGTCTGAACAAGACTATCACCGATTGTACAGACTGTCCTCGTTTGGTCGTGTATCGACAGGCGATTGCAGAACAGAAACGGAGGCAATATCGTGACTGGGTCTACTGGGGACGTCCTGTGCCTGGATTCGGAGACCCTCACGCTCACCTCTATGTTCTGGGTCTGGCCCCTGCGGCCCACGGTGGAAATCGAACGGGACGTGTCTTTACCGGTGATCGGAGCGGAGATTGGTTGTATGAGGCGTTGCATCGCTACGGATTCGCCAATCAAGCCGAATCGCAGTTCAGAGGAGACGGCCTGGCTCTGACAGACTGTTATATTGGAGCAACCGTGCGGTGTGCGCCGCCAGAAAATAAGCCCACGCCGGATGAGTTTGAGAGCTGTGGCCGGTACTTGCAGGCAGAAATCCATTTACTGAAGAATCATCGTGTCGTCGTTGCGTTAGGGAAAATTGCTTTCGACCACTATATCAAGATCTGTCGCTCTCAAGGCAGGATGATTCCGGTGCCAGCCCCCAAATTTGGACATGGAAGTGTCTACCGGTTTTCCTGGGGCGTGACGCTGGTATGCTCCTATCACCCCAGCCAACAGAACACATTTACAGGGAAATTGACCCGGGCGATGTTTCATGCGGTCTTTCAGAGGGCGAGGGAAGAAATGGACAGGCTCTGAAAGCTGTTGACATCACCAGGCTTGGCATCGCGTCTTACTCCCCTTCTGTCTTGCGCGGTGCGTGCGCACCCATCGTGGTCTATTTATTGCTGTCCTTTTGCCTTCCAGTCGTCGAGGAACTTCTTGAGGCCTGAATCGGTGAGTGGGTGTTTAAAGAGCGCCTGGAATATACCGTAGGGCATCGTGCAGATATGGCCGCCAGCTAAGGCTGCTTCCACGACGTGCTGTGGGTGACGAACGCTTGCCACCAATACGAGCGTCTTGTAATCATAGTTCTTATAGATCGTCAGGATCTGCCGGATAAGCTCCATGCCGTTCGAACTAATGTCATCGAGCCGCCCGATGAAAGGTGATACGCACCAAGCTCCGGCTTTTGCTGCTAACATGGCTTGGGTCGGGGAAAAGCAGAGAGTGACGTTTACCTTGATGCCTTCGGCAGCTAACCGCTTTGTGGCCTTCAATCCTTCCGGAATCAAGGGACACTTCACCACAATATTCTGATGAATCTTGGCCAGCTCTTTGCCCTCCTTGACCATGGCGTCTGCTTCTATGCTGACGACCTCGGCACTGATTGGCCCGTCGACAATCTTGCACACCTCTTGTAGCATCTCTCGAAAGCTTCGCCCTTCCTTCACAACCAAGGAAGGATTTGTTGTCACGCCATCGAGTAGTCCAAAGCTGGCAGCTTCCTGAATTTCTTTAACATTGGCGGTATCGAGATAAATTTTCATGATTGTCCCTTTCTTTCCGAAGAAACCCCGGGCGGCCATCAATTCTACTTACTTATCGGTCATTTTATGAGGAACTCAATCGCAGTGCAACTCAATCAGTTCAAAAGTTTGACAGAAGTTCTGCCGAACGTTAGAATTTTTCTTCGCTCCATCACCATGCCGGAGAAAATGTGATGCGACGATTGGTGTATTTGTTGTGTGCATGCAGCTTGGTCACAGCCTGCGGGGGAAATAATCCCTACCTGGAAGCGTCGCTTAAACCGGCCGAGCTCCAAGGAAAGAATAAGGATTGGTTCGAGAAAAATTGGGGAGCTCCGGCCGGGAAGGCGTCTCGGTTTTTTGGCGGAGAAACTTGGACCTACTACAGCATTGCCGGAGGAAAATCAGGCCTGCCATTCTTCAACTTCAAACCTAATGAATGTCAAATTACACTCAAGTTTGATAAAGACGAAAAGCTCTCCGACTACAGCTATTCCTCAGGTTGCTAGCCAGAGTTTTAGGTAGGACGCCCCTTCTCAATCTGCACGAAGTTAGATCGATCTACTCCCAGACGCGATGTTTAGATAGGGTGCTCATCTCGGAATTTTCCTGCGCATTCCTTGCTGCAGAAACAATATTCTCGTCCTCCGATTAATTCGATCAGGGCTATTCGTCTCGGGACGAATATGTGGCAGACCGGGTCCTGGATCATCTGGTCTTGTTCGTCATCCGGCCTGGGACTGGGTGAATTTCCACGGCCATTCTGAAGTGGAGTTTTGAAGCCGCGAAATATTTGTCGGACCAGGTAGTAAAGAATGGTGAGGAGCAAACTGACAAGGATGAGTCTATACATGGTGGTTTGTTACCAACTAGTCCACAATCCTATGAAAGACATCGTGATCTGTCAAGATGGTCCCAGCCCGTTGATCGTGGTCACGGTTCGATTTGTCGGTGCATTCAGCCTATCAGTAATAGGTCTTGTTAGGTCTCATGCGTTGGTGCCATCCAGTACTTACGGAGGACTGGTTTTCCCTATCTCATGATGCTAGAGTGCGCACTTATGAAGACCTGCGATAAATGTCATGGGGCGATGCTTCCAGAGCGAGCAGTAGATTTGGATGCTGGACTGGCGATCACGGTGTTCGCGTGCTTAAACTGTGGTCGGCGGAAAGCAGCGGATCAGGAACCTCGGCCGATCACGGCGCGACACTAATCCTTCCTGATTGCTCCAAACTACTACACGCTGATGGATGAGCAAGTCGAGATGCAATGGATTGGTCCAGTCACCATCCAGCTAGCGTCCATTGATTCATCTCCTCTGTGGTAAGCCTGCCGTTGTTTCCAATACTGCCGGCGGGAATCACCTTGGATTTGGCAGTTGAAATCCAAGCTGTGTTCATAAGCCGCGCTCAAGTCAAAAAAATTCCTACATACCTACCAAGCCGGTATTCGCAGGGTTCATTCCCTAACTAGGCAGCAGAACATCGCCTCTGAACAGTATCGCCTACTGCAAGATCCTGGTGAAAGCCGTACGATGTATAATATTGAGGAGGCGGGTCTTCAAAGTCGATCAGGAGCACAGGGGTCAAACTGTGTATCTGATTTCTAGAGGGAGTTCTGTGCTCTTTAGCCTACACTGGATCATCTAATGCGGAGAGAGACGGATTGTTGGGTATCCAGTGAGATAGAAAAACAGGGTCATCCGTGGTCAGTTGGGAGCGAGATGTCCTGCAATGTGGTACTTAGCGAAGACTCAAAACATCCATCATGTCGTATAGGCCGGGTGGCTGGCGGACAACCCATCGTGCTGCACGAAGGGCTCCGCGGGCAAAGGTGTCACGGCTACTGGCTCGATGCGTTACCTCTATGCGTTCGCCCATGCCACCAAACAAAACGGTATGGTCACCGACGATATCACCAGCGCGAATGGTTTGGATCCCAATTTCACCTTTAGTCCGCTCTCCGATCAATCCTTTACGAGCATAGACACCCACTTGATTCAAGTCACGGCTTACGGAACGTGCGAGAACCTCGGCAATCTTGAGCGCTGTGCCGCTTGGAGCGTCCTTCTTTAATCTGTGGTGAGCCTCAATGACTTCGATATCATAGTCGTCTCCAAGGGTTTTTGCCATCTCACTGATGACCTTGTAGAGGAGGTTAATCCCAACGCTCATGTTCGGAGAAAACACACAGGGAATGTGTTGAGTGAGGGTTTTCAGTTCATCGAGCTGGCTGATTGAGAATCCGGTCGTTCCAATGACCGCTGCACGTCGAGAGCGAACAACCGTCCGTATGTGGTCAAGGGTCGCTTCGGGAGAAGAAAAATCGACCACGACCTCACCTTGTTCCATCAGCGCAGATAGATCCTCCGTGATCGGAACGCCAGCGCGTCCTGAACCAGCGAATTCACCGGCATCCTCTCCCAATGCTGGGTGCCCTTTTCCTTCGAGTGCCCCTGCCAGCATCAAGGCAGTGGAATCTCTGACCAGCGACACGAGCCTGCATCCCATTCGTCCGGCAGCCCCAGCTACAATGACCTTGATCATCTTGGCTCCACTATCAGTCTCATTAGTGTGCAATCAGTGAGATGTCTTTAAGTGTGCGAATCAACTTCTCCCGGGTGTCTTGCGCCATAGGGCAAAGCGGCAGGCGCAATTCGGGGTCGATCTTGCCCATCAGGCTCAGTGCTTCTTTCACGGGAATCGGGTTTGTTTCAAAGAATAGGGCAGCAAAGAGGGGAGAGAGCTTGAAATGAATACGTCGGGCTTCCTCAATTTTCCCCTCAGTAAACGCTTTTACCAGTGCAGCCATCTCAGCGGGCACGATGTTTGCCGTAACAGTAATGACGCCTTTTCCGCCAACCGCCATCATTGGGAGAGTGAGAGCGTCATCACCGGCTAGCACAGTGAGTCGGTCTCCACACATCTGTACGAGGTCCGAGGCTTGCTGGACTGACCCACTTCCTTCCTTGACTCCAACAATTGTTGGAAGGGCAGTGAGTCGGGCAATCGTGGCCGGGAGCATGTTCACTCCGGTGCGACCAGGAATGTTGTACAGGACTAAGGGAAGGTCGACAGCTTCGGCAACGGCTCGATAGTGACGATACAGGCCTTCCTGTGTAGGTTTGTTGTAATAGGGAGTGATCAACAATGCTCCATCGGCACCGGCCTGTTTCGCATGTCTTGTAAGCGCAATGGCTTCGTCGGTGCTGTTTGAGCCGGTGCCGGCGACCACTGGGACGCGGCGACGGACAACCTCCACTGTCAGTTCAATCACTCGATTGTGTTCATCATGAGAGAGTGTGGCCGACTCTCCGGTCGTTCCGCATGGGACAATGCCGCTCGTCCCATTGGCAATTTGCCATTCAATCAGCTCAGACAGGGCCTGTTCATCGACTTTGCCTTTACGAAATGGCGTTACGATTGCGACAAGAGACCCAGTAAACATGCTCACTCCGTTTCGTTCAGGAACGACGGGATTTGCTCCCCTTTGACGAGATCATCGTACGTCTCACGCTCGCGGATGACGTGGAATTCTCCACCCTTCACGAGGACTTCCGGAACTCGCGGTCGGGAATTATAGTTCGATGCCATCACAAAACCGTAGGCTCCGGCACTCATGACCGCCAACAGGTCAGCGGGGTGTATCGTCGGCAATGAGCGCTCCTTAGCCAGGAAGTCCCCTGATTCACAAACCGGCCCGACGATATCCACCATCTGTTTAGGGCGACGGACGGCCGCCTCGTTGACCGGTCGGATCTCATGGTATGCGCCATACAAACTCGGACGAATCAGATCATTCATGGCCGCGTCGACGATGACGAAGTGCTTGGTCTCTCCGGTTTTCTCGTACAAGGCCTTGGTCACCAGAATGCCGGCGTTACCGACGATGACACGGCCCGGCTCCATCACCAGCGTCAGCCCCAATCCCTTGACGAGAGGTGAAATTGCCTGAGCGAGATCGTGAGGCAACGGCGGCTTCTCGTCGGAATAGGTGATGCCGAGTCCGCCGCCGATATTCAGATAACGAATATTGATGCCATGGCCTTTGAGCGTGTCAATCAGGGCCACGACCTTCTTGAGCGAATCCACGAACGGCGTCACATCCGTCAACTGCGAGCCGATGTGGGCATGGACGCCAACGACATCGATGTGACTCATTGAGGATGCCATCTGGTATTCTTCCAGCGCACGATCGGCTGCGATGCCGAATTTGCTCTTCTTCATTCCCGTCGAAATGTAGGGATGTGTCTTGGGGTCCACATCCGGATTGATCCGCAAGGCAATTCGAGCCTTCACGCCGACCGAAGCCGCCACGTCGTTGATCGCATGGATCTCGGCCGGAGACTCAACATTGAACATGAGAATATCCGCTTTGAGCGCGTCACGGATCTCGTCCGGTGATTTGCCGACACCGGCAAAAACGATTTTTGAGGTTGGCACGCCGGCTTTCAGAGCTCTGAACAGTTCACCGCCCGATACAATGTCCACTCCGCTCCCTTCTCGCGCCATCAACCGCAGAATAGCGAGATTGGAGTTGGCTTTCATCGCAAACGCGATAACATGCGGGATATCCTTGAACGCGTTCTCATACGCATGGAAATGACGAATGAGAGTCTCATGGCTGTAGATATAACAAGGGGTGCCCACCTCCTTCGCGATGCGGCTAACCGGCACTTGTTCACAATATAATTCGCCCTGGTGGTACTCAAAGCTATGCATTGTCTCGATCCTTCATCAACGTATGTTTATTCAGCGAGCCTCACCGGGTCCCCACCGGTTGTGAGGGCGGAAGACCGATATCGTGTCCTTCCAGAGATAGATCAGAAACTCCTCCACCCGCTGGGTCTTGCTCGGTCTGGAGCGCCTGTTGTTTCTTTTGTTTTTCAACGGTGGGGGCCACTCCCACATAGTCAGGAGGAACCGGAGATCCCACGACACCACAGGCAGCTAACAGACCTGTTGAAATCAGGATCGCCAGTGTTCTCATGAGAGGTATTTCTCCAGCTCTTTGATCCGCTGTTCGACGCGAGCGCGAGCGGTACCGCCGAGTTGCCCTTTGTGATCGATCGCAGCCACGGCAGTCAATCGCGCGAACACGTCCGGTGCGATCCGCTCAGAAAATCCTCGTAACTCTTCGAGCGACAGATCGCTCACCTCACAGCCTTGATCGAGGGCAGTTCGAACAATCCGTCCCGTCATGCCGTGTGCTTCACGAAACGGCACACCCTTCAGAACCAAGTAGTCGGCCAGTTCCGTCGCCAGCAGTCCGCCTCCTTGCAACGCACGCGAGAGCGTTTCTTGGTTGACGCGCATATGCCGTAGCAACTCGGCCATCACCTCAAGCGAGGAGTCCACGGTATCGAGCGCGTCAAACAGTGCGGGTTTGTCTTCCTGCAGGTCTCGATTATACGTCAACGGCAGAGCTTTCAGCATGGTCAGCAAGTTGAGCAAGTGCCCGTACACACGACCTGTTTTCCCTCGAACCAACTCCGGGATATCAGGGTTCTTCTTCTGCGGCATCATGCTGCTTCCGGTGCAGAAGGCATCGGGCAAATCGACGAACTGAAACTCCTGCGAGGCCCACAGGATCAATTCTTCACTGAACCGTGACAAATGCATCATCACGATGGAGAGTGCCGAGGCCGTTTCGATCATGAAATCGCGATCAGACACCGCATCCATACTGTTGGCGGTGACGGCGGGAAAATCCAGCAACTCTGCCGTATATCGCCGGTTGATCGGATAATTTGTGCCGGCGAGGGCTCCAGATCCCAGCGGCATGACGTTGAGTCGGATCCTTGCATCACGCAGACGCCCCTTGTCCCGTTCGAGCATCTCGACATAGGCCAATAGGTGATGGGCGAACAACACTGGTTGAGCTCGTTGGAGGTGGGTGTAGCCGGGCATCATCACCGTGCGATGCTCAGCCGCCTTTTTGACCAACGCGCGTTGCAGATCGATCACTCGGGCGTGGAGCTTGTCCAGCTGGGTGCGCAAATACAGTCGGATATCCAATGCGACCTGATCATTCCGACTGCGACCGGTGTGTAATTTTCCACCCAAGGGACCGATGATCTCCGTCAATCGTCGTTCGATCGCCATGTGAATATCTTCATCTCGCGGAGCAAATGCGAACTGCCCGCCATCCAACTCTCGTTTCACGGTCTCCAACCCACGGATGATCTTCCGAGTTTCTGTCGCAGTCAGGATTTTTGCCTTTGCAAGGGTTTTACAGTGGGCAATACTTCCGGCGATATCCTCGGCATAGAGTCGGCTGTCGACCATCACCGAGCATGTAAATGCTTCAACCAATCGATGGGTCTTCTCGCGAAAGCGGCCATCCCAGGCTTTCTCTGCGGAGGCAGTAGGCTTTGAATCGTGTCGGCGTTTGGCCATCAGGACGAGGCGTTCTTTCTTTGTGCGCGAATCTTGAGGCGCAAAGCATTCAACCGGATGAATCCTTCCGCATCTTTTTGGTTATAGACCTCATCTTCCTCGAAGGTGGCGATGTCGAGTCGATAGAGCGACCGTTTCGATTTGCGTCCTGCCAACGTACAACTGCCCTTGTAGAGCTTGACTCGCGCAATACCGCTGACGTCTTTCTGGGCATCGTCGATTGCCGCTTGCAGCATGTCGCGCTCAGGGCTGAACCAATAGCCGTTATAGATCAAGCTGGCAAAGCGCGGGATCAAGCTGTCACGAAAGTGCAGGACCTCACGGTCCATCGTCAAGGATTCAATTCCTCGATGGGCCACGTGAAGGATTGTTCCTCCAGGTGTTTCATAGACCCCGCGCGATTTCATCCCGACATAGCGATTTTCAACCAGATCCACCCGGCCGATCCCATGCGCACCACCCACGGTGTTGAGATGGGCGAGTAAGGCAGCGGGACGCAGCCTCTTCCCATCGACAGCGACCGGGTTGCCTTCGTGATATTCGATCTCGACTTCCTGCGGCTTATTCGGCGCTTTTTCCGGAGAGACGGTTAATTGGAAAATTTCGTCAGGTGGCGACTCCCAGGGGTCTTCGAGAATACCGCCTTCGTAGCTGATATGGAACAGATTAGGGTCCGTGCTATACGGCTTGGCTTTGGTCGCTGTCACGGGGATCCCGTGCCGCTCGGCATACTCAATGAGCTCGCGGCGAGATCGCATGGTCCACTCCCGCCAGGGGGCGATAATCTTGAGCTTCGGGGCAAATGCCGTATAGGTGAGCTCAAAGCGAACCTGATCATTTCCTTTTCCCGTGGATCCGTGCGACACCGCGTCGGCGCCTTCTTTCAACGCGATCTCCGCTTGCCGACGGGCAATCAACGGGCGAGCGATCGATGTCCCTAAGAGGTAACAGCCTTCATACAGGGCATTCCCACGCAACATCGGAAAGACGTAATCTTTGACGAAGATCTCTCGCAGATCTTCCACATAGACTTTCTTAACCCCGAGCGCTTGGGCCTTGGCCTTTACGGCTTTCAGATCCTCGCCCTGCCCAAGATCGGCACAAAAAGCGATGATTTCGGCATGATAGGTTTCCTGCAGCCATTTGAGGATGACCGAGGTATCGAGCCCTCCGGAATAGGCCAGGACGATTTTCTTGAGCGACGTGGGTTTCATGATGAAGTCCTATTGAACGCCTTTCTTGCGGCTAAGAAGTTGAGTCAAAATGGCTTTTTGCATATGCAGCCGATTCTCCGCTTGATCGATCACCACAGACTGTGGGCCATCCAATACATCGGCGCTGATTTCTTCTCCCCGATGGGCGGGCAAGCAGTGCATGACGATCGCGTCGGGTTTCGCCCGTTGCAGGAGCCGGTGATTAAGCTGGTACGGGGCCAGAATGCGCAATCGCCTGGCTTGTTCTCGTTCGCGGCCCATGCTGATCCACACGTCGGTATAAACGACGTCCGCTTCCTTCACGGCCACGAGAGGATTTTCCACCACCTCGATGGCGGCTCCGGTAGCGTGCCCATCGATTCTGGCTCGGTCGATGACACGTTGATCCGGCTGATAGCCGGAGGGACATCCGATGACCACGCGCATCCCCATCTTGGCGCCGGCTTCGATGAGTGAGTTGGCGACGTTATTGCCGTCTCCGATATAGACCAGACTGAGTCCTTTGAGCCGCCCCTTCAGTTCCTGAATCGTGAGCAGATCGGACAAGGCCTGACAGGGATGACTGTGGTCGGTGAGCCCATTGATCACCGGCATGGAGGCTTCCGTGGCCCATTCCTCGACAGTCGCATGGTCGTAAGTACGAATGACGATCCCGTCCAGATACCGGGACAAGACACGTGCCGTGTCCGCAACTGTTTCCCCGCGAGAGAGTTGAATATCGCTCATCGGCAGCACCAGGGCGTGGCCCCCGAGTTGGTTCATACCTGCTTCAAAAGACACGCGCGTTCTCGTCGAGGGCTTTTGGAAGAGAAGTCCCAGCGTCTTCCCGTGAAGCAAACGATGAGGGACGCCCCGGTGCTGTTTCTTCTTGAGGGTACGCGCCAGCCGTAAGAGCGCAAGGACTTGCGTCCGTGGCATGGTGGCCACATCAAGCAGATCCTTGGCGTATCGTTCGATGCTGCGTGGATGTCGGGTGTGTCTGGCCATCAGTGCTGAGCGTCTTTTTCCGCCGTCTGGTGCTGGGTAAAGAGTGCCGCGAGGAGATCCATAAGTCGGTCGATCTCCGGCGGTGTAATGATCAAGGGCGGCACCATGCGCAGCACGCGCTCGTTTGCGGCATTCAGGAGCACACCGCGCGCCAGCGCATCGGCAACCACCGTCCTGGCATCGACCGTCAACTCCATTCCCTGCAACAAACCAAGTCCTCGTACGTCTTGGACGACTCGAAATCGGCCCTTGCAGTCGGCTAATCCCTTGGCCAAGTACTCTCCCATACGTTTCGCGTTCTCCAGCACCGGTCCTTCGAGCAGGACGTGACAGACCGCGAGCGCAGCCGCACAGGCCAGCGGATTTCCTCCGAATGTCGAGGCATGGGAGCCAGGGGTGAATGCTGCCGCTACCGTTTCTTTGGCGAGGCATGCTCCAATCGGAACTCCTCCGGCGAGGCCCTTGGCCAAAGTCAGGATGTCGGGCTGTACCCCAAGCTGTTCATAAGCGAACAGGGTTCCGGTTCTTCCCATGCCGGTTTGGATCTCATCAAAAATAAGGAGGATGTCTTTCTGCGTACAGAGTTGCCTGAGGTGCTTTAAGTATTCTCGTTCGGCGACATGCACCCCGCCTTCCGCCTGGATCGGCTCTAGCATAATAGCCGCAGTCCTCTCAGTGACCAGGGCCTCGATGGCGGCAAAGTCATTGAATGGCGCATAGGCGAATCCCGGCATCAGCGGCTCGAAGCCTTTCTGGACCTTTTCTTGGCCGGTCGCCGTGACCATGGCGAGAGTTCGGCCATGGAATGAATTCTTCATCGTGATAATTTCGTAACGAGCAGCTCCATAGCGGTCATGGCCGTAGCGGCGTGCCAGCTTGATCGCCGCTTCGTTGGCTTCAGCTCCGCTGTTACAGAAGAACGCGCGGTCTGCAAAGGAATGGTCGACCAGCAAGCGAGCCAGCTTCACCTGGGGCTCGGTGTAATACAGATTCGAGGTATGAATGAGTTGGGCTGCTTGGCGTTGGATTGCCTGGACAAGATCCGGATGTCCATACCCGAGAATATTCACGGCAATTCCGGCGACAAAATCCAGATACTCGCGCCCCTCGAGATCGTAGACCTTTGACCCTCGCCCACGCAGGATCGAGAGTGGTTGGCGGGTGTAGGTCTGCATCAGATACTTGGCCGCGTCGTCCTTCAATTCTTCAGTCGGCATATGACGTATCCCCTTAGAAAGAAAGGAAAGCTAGCACAGGGTTAGTAGGAAGAGCAATAAGTGAAGAGGGGGGAACGGACGTCACGAGAGACAAGTCACGATGGGCAGGATCGGTCCACAAGCCGAGGCCGCGGCATCGCGTCAATTGATCCGCCCTTCCATTTCGGAGTGTGGTAAGCTGCCTCGCTATGAAGACTTGTGAACAGTGTCACCAACAGAATCCAGACGATGCCAATTTCTGCCATCAGTGTGGCGCGAAGTTGATGGAAATGACCGCGGCGTCCGGTGAGCCAACCCCTGAGAGCACCACGGACCGACCCATTGACGACGAAGAAACACGCTGGCGTCAATTTATCGGACCCAATGCCGACTATTATGTGAGGGTCTTCAAAAAGTTTTCTGTGAACGGGCAACCGCGGTTTGCTCTTTCATGGAACTGGCCGGCGTTTCTCTATATCTCATTTCTCTGGTTCCTCTACCGAAAGATGTATCTCCACGCCTTCGTCTACGCTGTCGGTCCGATGGTCTCAACCTATCTCACGGGGGATGTTTCCGCCGGCATCGTCTGGAGCGTCATGGCAGGGGCGACGGCCAACTATCTCTACTATTGGCATTGTCGGGAGCATCTTGGGGAAATGAAGCAAACGAGTCGGATGGACCCTTCGGCTCAAGGGACCGCGCTGAAGGAGTCGGGTGGCGTCCAGCCGTACGTGATCTGGGTTGGTATCGTCTTTTATCTTATTTTCCTCGCAACATTGGTCAAAATGGTCCAAGAAGGTCCGCCTGACTTGGAACAGCCGTCCAGTCGGCCGGCGAAGCAAGTGGCTCTACAGTCACAGTCCTGATCTCCGGGACAGGAGGTCTCCAGTGGTCACATTGACGGAAGAAGAGGAATTACGATGGCTCGATTAGTGTTGCTTCGTCATGGGGAATCGCAATGGAATCTGGAAAATCGTTTTACGGGATGGGTGGATGTGCCGTTGTCTCCAAAGGGGGTGGAAGAGGCGAAGCAAGCCGGTGAAAAGCTTCGGGGCTATACCTTTCACCGCGCCTTTACCTCGGTGCTCATGAGGGCCAATGAAACCCTGCGGATCGTATTGGAAACAATCGGCCAGACACACATCCCGATCGAAAAGGACAAGGCCTTGAATGAGCGGATGTATGGAGAGCTTCAAGGCCTGAATAAGGCAGAAACCGCTCAAAAATATGGCGAGGCGCAGGTCAAGATCTGGCGAAGAAGCTATGACGTCAGGCCGCCGGGCGGCGAGAGTTTGAAGGATACGGCGGAGCGAGCCCTGCCCTACTATGAAACGATGATTAAGCCGCATCTGTTGAAGGACGAGACCATCATCATTGCCGCGCATGGCAACAGTCTACGTGCGTTGGTCATGCAGCTGGATCAGCTTTCAAAAGAAGCGGTGCTTGAGTTGAATATTCCAACTGGGGTCCCGCTGCTGTACGAGTTCGGTGATGGTGGCAAGAAGGTCTTGTCACACCGGTATCTGTAATTGACGCATGGACGTACCGCATTTTGTTCAACGCGCAGGGCTTCTTCGTTGATGACGTGTTGAGCCGGGCAGTTCGTTCTTCCTCGTACTGACGTTCGACACCAACCACGGCATAGCACACGCACGTTTTTGAAGAGACGAGAGGCGCTATCCATTCAGGTCCAGCAGCCGTCCATATTCGGCAGCCGGCGCATAATCGATCAACAGGACCATGAGTTTTTCACGATCTCCTGATGAGATGAGACCCAGGTCTTCCATGAGGCCTGCGGTCTCTGCGCAGATCCCCACGGGGTTGATCCCTTCCTGATCCACCAGGTGAGCATAACGCTCACGGCGTTGAGTCAATTCCGGTTGATACTCTACCCAAGTGCCTGGACCCAGTTGCCCCGAAGGCCACCACTGGATTCGGATGGACTCGAAGAGGTCTTCCTGGATGAGGGCTTTGTACTTGGATGGGATGTGGGCGTCAATTGCCGCAAGCGCCCAATAGACGTTCAACGAAAGGATCTCTCGTGCAATGTGAGGGACTTGGGACGCATCGGCTTCGATACCGTATTCCCCAAGCTGTGAGAGGGTAATGGGGGGAGGCATCGTCTTAAACAGTGCGGCTGCGGCTTCTGCTGGTGTCATGGCGATGGAGGCAGCATACTGCACCACATGTTTTCTGCTCAAGCGGTGTCAGAACGAAGGAAGGCAGTCAGATACATTGATGAGGTGGTCATTATGGTCCAACGATTGAGCTCAAGAGGTCGAAGTCATAGAAGAGGTAGAGAAGCGCGAAACCTATGCGTGCAATGAGTCAGCCGTATGAATCGTGGGTGGACACAGTTGAAGGAAGAAAATGACGTGTGATGGTGGAGGGGGAACGGGTGAATCGCCCCACCCGGTTCATGACGGACCGGGTGGGGCTACAGGTTACGTGATCAGCGAGTTGCGATCTTTTGAATCGCTGTTTTGCTGCTACCGGGAGCCTGCCCGTCCTTCTCGCCTGCCGAGGCGGTCGGTTGAGCTGATTGACTCACAATAATCTCGACCCTCCGGTTTTTGGCTCGGCCTTCTTCCGTATCGTTCGTTGCGATAGGTTGGGAGTCCGCGTACCCGACGGCTTTGACTCGATCGGCGCCCAGTCCACCCTTGAGCAAGGCTCGGCTGGCATTCTCGGCGCGAGCCTGGGACAGCTCCGCATTGTCCTTAAACGGCCGCTTCGGATTGTACTTGACCGGGATGCTGTCGGTATGACCAGCCACTTCCACGCTCTGGGGACGGAATTTTCGCAACGCAACGCCGATGCGCTTGACCAGGGAGGCTCCTGTCGTCGTCATGGTCACGCGTCCCGCGCCGAACAATTCTCCGGACGATAAGGCGAGCATGAGTTTATCGCCGCGTTGTTCCAACACCACGGTGCCTCGTTTGAGATCATCCTGGAGAGCGCTTGTCAGCTTCTCGCTGACTCGGGAGAGATCAACGGTGTTGCGCGCAACAGCCTGTTGCGGAAACGCATTCTTATTGGACGGCGACAGCTTGGCCGGCTTGGGCAAGCTCTTTCCCACGCTTGCCAGCAGGCGCTTGGCCTGTACGAGCTGTGAGTCTCGAGAAGCAAGTTCCATGTCGAGCGTGGATTTGACCGAGGTGAATTCTTGCTCCTTCGCCACCAGTTGCAGGTCCAGGTCGGCGATACGCTGCATGGCGACATCAAGCTGGTCGTTGTTGATGGTAAATTGGCGCTCGATATCGGAGACTTGCTGCTTCACCAACTCCAGGCTACTCCTGGTCCGATTCAGTTCTTGCGACATCTGTTGGTGGTTGTCTCGCTGCGTGCAGATCCCTGCAAGTTCTTGCTCCTTCTGATTGAGCTGCGCTTCCAAGGCTTCCGCACGGGTTTTTTCCGCGCTCAACTGTTGGGCGGCCGCCGAGGTCTTTTCTCGCAAGAGGGTCAGTTCCTTTTCCTTGGCCGTGAGCTGCTGGAGCAGCAGTTCAAGCCGAGCCTTCTCCTGCTCGATGTCCGCGTCGGTCTTTTCATTCTCTTTCGCCGCCGCAGCCTCCGCTTCCCCTGTCTGGCTCTGGGGCGTGTCGATGGTGATCGACGTCATGGGAGTAATGGTCGAAACAAGAGACGCGTTATCGGATGCAACGAGATGAGCAGAGGCGGCGTTCTGGTTTTCCTGCCGACTAGGACGCGTGTCGCCGGGCATCAGAAAGCTGACGACCATGGCCAGAAGAGAGGGCTGCGTCCCCTCTGACTGAACATCAGGCGCTTGGGTGTCGGCAAAGGATTGAGTAGCGGCAGCCAGGCTCGATTCATGTCCATTCACCACGAGGGTGACGAGAAAGACGCACGAGAGAAGCTTTATCGTCCTTGTCATGACCCACCTCACAAAATGATAAAAGTCGGCGACCCGACAAAACTCGGTTTCAAACTACGAACACCCAATACCTGAGGCATCCCCTTATCCTGTTCACACGGCCTAATGCCGCCACCGAAACAGAAGAAAGCGATCCGACCGTAGCACGGGATCTGTGACTGATACAGGCTCGTGAAAATTAGGCGGTACGAGAAAGTTCTACTATATCCTATACGCCCTCTGGCGGCAGTTTGCAACCGGGGAATGGGAGCTGAAATTGCGTTCAGCAAGGATTGTAATGGGCCGGATCGAACGGGCGCACGTAGCGGTCAGCTGTAGGGGCAGTACCTAAAAAGTAATAGTACATACTCAAGACGGATCATACTGCATGTAGGGGATCAGGGCGAGAGAATAAGAGGGGAGAGGTCGCATCGGGTTGAATTCGGCATGGCCTTTGCCGGTGTAATGTAATATGCTGTGCTGAATCTGTACTGTCTGGTAGAGTTCCTAGTTGTTTGTGATAGCTAATTATGCGATATGGTCGATCTGACTCAATGCAATCCTCGCGTAGGCGTGCAGGTCAAACGCACGAGAAGGAGGGTCTGATGGTCACAGCCAAGAGCCGGTTCGGTTACTTAACGGTGGAGGCGATTACGTTCCTGTTCGTTCTTGGAGCGCTCTCGATGATCTGGCCTGCCATCATTGCCGTCTTTCTTGGGGTTATCTTACTGCTCCAATCGTTCACCGCTGGACCGGAAGTTGTGCTGCTGGTATGGGCCGAGGTGGAAAATGTACCCGTTGTTGCCAGCTCACTTCGTCGCCCCGATTCCCAGACGATGCTCTCGTGAAGGAATCGGGCTATCGGTTGAGTGTGCCGTCAGGACGAGTGGATCCCGGGGAGAGCATGAATGCCGACGTGGAGTCTCGAATCAGATGAGACGAGGCTCTTTGAGGCCGCCATACGGCGTGAGCTGATTTGCGATGAGTCCTCCAGGCTCTGCTTGCCTTGCAGTTGGCCAGCTTATTCAAGAGTCAGGATCGACACTGCACTGTCGACAGGATTACTGAACCGAGTTTGCTCCAGTGTTCTTCCGCACCACCGCCAGCACTGCGCTGGCCCCGCGACTCCCAAATCCTCCTAGCTGAATCTTTTCGGATTCACTGAATCTAAAAGGATTCATCCTGTGGACGTGTTTATACGTAATTAGCATCGCATTTATCCAGAAATCACGCCGTTTTCTGTGAGTCCCTGTGGTCCATTTGTTGCTTGGACGTTCGCAGCGCTAGGTAATTGCTCGGGCGAGGTGAGATCTGAGAACGCGATCCATAGGTGCTATTGTCTCACGATCAGGAATGATCAGAGTGGAGTGAGAGCGTCGTATTTCGAGCATCTTTTGGCTGGTAGGTAAGCATGCAGGTCTTGGGGCGCGGATCAAGTACTTGGTAATACGTAAATATAAGGCCATCTTTCAACCGCATTAAGGTAGTCATTATTAGGGTTATTCAATGGTAGTGGATAGCAGCGTGTTTGCATCGACTAGTCTGAAGTGAAATGTGCTCCCTATAAATAGGAGGTTATATGTGTTTTCTTCGACTCATAACCACTGTGATTTGGGCGTCGCTACTCTGCCCCGGTCTTGTTTTGGCAGAATCAGAGCCATTGGGCACAGTAAATAGGAACACGATTAGCTCGTCAGGCGACCGCTTGGGAACCTATGCTGAAGCAGCTGCAGAAACAATTAAGACCGAATGTGTTAACCCAACGCATGCTGGCCCACAAACGGTAATCGCAGATAATATTACGGTCAATGCTAAAATCTGTGTGTTTTATTCAGGCGATGGATTTCGGCCTGTTGATCCACAAAACCCAACCAAGGAAGAACTCGATCGTATTGTCAGTGGAGAAGTATATTTTGTTGCACTTTTGACCGACGGTTCGGATATGAAGAATGTTCGTATTCAATCGGATATTATCGGTTCACTGAGCCGCTCAGAGCGAACTGTATTCAACTATGATTTGTATCAAGGTGCTCCATCGAAGGGACTACAAATCGACCTCGTAGTATTCGATGATGATGGGTGGCCATCAGATAACGCCGATAAGTTGAAAGCTTTCCAAGACAATGTTGGAGGAGCTCTCAGTCTTTATCCTCCTGCAGCCGTTGCAATCCCATTTATCGACCCTGTTATCAAATTAGTTGTCTCCACGGTCAACTTAATTGATCCCGACGATGCACTCATTTCCACAAAAGTTTTCATTGAAAAAGGCATTGATGACACGACCAAGAAAACGAAGTGGACGATCTATAATCCGCAAGTCGTCACGGATAACGGTGCGATCATTTTTACCATTGACCCTCGAAGCAATTGAGATGCTTGTCGATAGGTTGACTGAAGAAAGACAAGGGAGCTGACTGGGTACACCCTATCTTGATAGATGCGTGTCATATGGATTCGAACTCAGCCATCAGCCGCAAGGCACTATTCATGAAAACATGCCTGGTTTTGCGAAGAACCAAGGTTGTTCTGCTGGGAACCAGCATTCTCTTGTCTAGCTGTGGAACGCAGCCTCTACCCGGAGCAATTACGCAAGTGGCCTATTTACAACAAGGGATTGACGTCCGCACGCATAGCACGGGAGTTGCCCCTCAATTAGGGCTTGCCTTGGCTGGCGGTGGGACAAAGGCTGCAGATTTTTCAATCGGCGTACTACAAGGATTGATAGAAGCTGAGGTGATGAATCGAGTTGATGCCGTATCGACGGTCTCTGGAGGTGGCTATGCTGCGCTCTGGTATTTTTCTCGGCGGCTAAATCCTACAGAATTCTCCGGCAAATTTTTAAAGCAGCTCGATCACAGAAATTTTGCCGAGAAAGTTTTTACAGATTGTATTCCCTGGAAATATGTCAAGAAGCAATTTGTCTCTGACTCATTACCGGAGAACAAACCTTCGTCTGAGTATCGCTCCTCCGGAAACTGCCCCCGAACATCGCTTGCCAATTTTTATCGTGAGGGTCCCGACACAAAAACTGGTTTTGAGATCGATCAAGTGCGATATCAGAACCACCTCCGTGGCTATCAAGATATTTTTGCCTTGAACTTACCCTTGAATCGTTCTTTTCGATACCAAGAGACAACCATGGACCAAGGGCGCAACATTATCGACTCTGTGATACTCGCGGCATTAACAGCGGGGTCAATAGCGCTTAATACTTTCCCCAATATGGTGTTTGACTGGGAAATCCCTCTCTCCGTGTCTCGTTGGAAATACGAAGAAGGTATCGTTAGGACCTTTGGAGCCATACCCGCAAACTGCACAAAAACGACCTGTACGGAAATTCGGCCAGAAGGCAATGAGGACTGGGTCAAAACTCAGCTGACTTTTGACCTACTAAAGAAAGAATATGAGAAAGGCACAATTCCATTGTGGGTTATCAATGCGACAGCTGGTGAGAATAGGGACGTCATCACCACGGGATTTAACCCAGGTCAGAAACCATTTCAGCTGACAAGCTTTGAGCTTACCCCCTACGGATCTGGGTCTGGTCTTTTTCGGTACTCTTCAAACGTGCTGAGCGATTTGTCCCCTTGGAAGGCAGTGACCTCCTCAGCAGCCTTCCTTGATTCACAGCAGAAGATTAAGCCTCCCAAATGGAATCCATTTCTAAAGTTTTCCACGCTAGATTGGGGAAGAAGCCTTTCGAACCCGTATATTCATTGGGTGGAAGCTGCGTTCCACAGACTTCTTCCATTTCCGCTATATCTCTTCCACGGTCGCGCAGGGAGTTCGGCTGGTGATTATGTGAATATTCGCCTATCGGACGGCGGACAATCTGAAAACCTGGGAGCCTATGCACTTATCCAGCGAAAACTTCCGGACATAATTGTTTCTGACCACTCCTTCGATCGAAGTGGTCGAATGGAGGATGTGTGCCGACTAAAGCAGGGGCTTGCCAATGAACACGGAGACGCCGAGTCTCTCTACATCTACTTCCCCGGTCTTGCAGATCTGGATGAGGTATGCGTTCGGGACTCTCAATTTGGTTATGATATTTTCAACTGGGACCATCCAATTGTATTGGGGTGCGTGACGTCAGATCGTGACAGCCGAGATTGCGTCAGGAAACGACCAGCGGAACAGAGCCATTTTCAGCGCATCTATCTCATCAAGCCATCGTTGCCAAGCAACAAACATTTGCTTGGTAAAATGCTCTCTGTGCCTGCCCGGGCTTGTAAGGAAAGGAACAGCGATGGAGTTGGTGCAGAGAGCTTAGAGTGTAAGACGCAGGTTCAGCGGGTCTGTCGAGCGCTTGCTGCAGGTACACCCTATCCTCACGCCACTGAAGCAGCACGCAATACACATCAGTCTTGGATGTATGAAGCTCATGTGAGTTGCGAACTGCTTGGTTTCTTGATGATAGATGCTTTCAATGAAGGTGGATTCAACAAGACAGATCTCTGCCCACACTTTCCACAGGGAGGTACTATTGGTATAACAGCAAGCTCTTCACCATTTTTGTTTGGTGCCTATCGAGAACTCGGGCGTCACTATGCTCGACAGTTAGGCTGGTTCTTCAGAGAAGAGGAAAAACACCCAATCAGCGAACAATTGAGGCATGACCGCTTTCAGCATGAGATATCCTACCAAGGTTTGCATCCTCTAATACCTAAAATTATCAGAGCGGAAGACACAAAGGCCGGGGAACCTGGTGCATGCCTAATGTGATTGAGGATAACTAACGCACAAATTTTGTAGGCGTGGGAAAGTTAGCTGAACCGCTCATTTCGGTCGAATCATGAACTAGCATCGTCCATTGCCATTGCTGTTGTGGGTCAGGAAAATGTTAGAGGTCTTGAGTCTTTATGTGCATTCTGCGTTCAGCCGCTGTCGATCTCTGACACCTGCATCAGATTGAAGAGTGGTTGGCCTGTTTGGTCGTGAGAATCCTCCAGCACACTGAACGCCACCGAGAGATTCTAGGATCCTTGCAGATCGATGCACTCACGCGATCGAATCTCGTTCCGGACGCGTATCTGGCGGCACTGGCGATCGAGCATGGCCTGACTCTCTGCTCCACTGATCGTGACTTTGCACGGTTTTCCGAATCTCCGCTGGGAAGACCCTCTACAACAGAAATAACTCTCATCGTGAGAGACTGAGGATTGTTCCTGCACGTAACGTCAACCTAGATCCTCACCATCAAGCCGATCTCGATGACCTGCTTCGCGGGGCTGCCAGTGCTGAAATGTGCAGCGCATGTCTGCACACTAGACTTCTTGCATAACCTCTGTTTGAGGATTTCCTTTCCGCCATGGATGTGCTTCTATGCCTTTTCTGCCAGGGAGGAACGCCATGGAGATTCAGGGATGTGACGGAATGCCGGAGGAGACGTTCCGGCGGTTG
>CAYSFU010000074.1:0-21192 GCA_964430555.1 uncultured Nitrospira sp.
GATTTCATCCTGTTCCTCCTTATACAGGTGTCTGTGAAATCGGGGGAAGGTCAAGGTGAAGTAGCAGCTCGATGAGGTTGAGACGACTATGTTCGTAGCGCACGATGGATATCGTGCGCTGGGATATCATGTCCGCCTCGCCTCACGCGAGCTTGTACCCGTGCGATGTTCAATGCCGGGCTGGACAGTCCTACGTGCCAGATGTGTAGCTCAATCTCTTGTTCCGGGGCTTTAGCAAGAAGACCGATGATGGTATTCCCGCCGAGGGTGGTCTCAAAGGTAAAATCCAGGCGCGTTTCAATCGCCCGCTTGAGCAGCCGCACACCCTGGCGCCAGGCTGCGCTATTGGCGTCTGTTTGTGTGAGGCGTGGATTGTTTTCTCTGAAGGCGCGAGCCGCTTCGTCCGGATTGAAATATTCACTCCACATTGGCGAACAGCTGCCCCACCGATGCTGCTTTTCCCCGCTCCATTGACGCCGGCCAATACATGAATGCGCGGCAGCTTGGGGGCGTTCATGTCTGTCTTCGCAGCGGTGGGCGATGCTTTTTTGCAGCCTTGACCGCGGCGCGTCCCAATTCTTCCGGAGAAGCATGAAAGGCAGCTGCAACACCCTTGTCGTGCGGATGGCCTCTGCATATGAGCCAGTAATTCGTCGAACTCCGCATTCAGATCGTCTAGGGAGCGGTTGCGTTCGTTTACGAGCGATTCGAATTCGGCGAAGGAAAGGAGCACGGCCTTAGGGGTGTCGTGACGGGTAATGGCGACTGCGCCGCTGTGCATTGTTTGTTCTAAGATTGCACCGAACTCGTTCTTGACTTTCGTGGCCGCTACGGTGGCAATATCGACAAGCTGTCCGTGGCTGTTTCTGAACGTGAGTTTCAGCACGATGTCCTCCACGGAAGTATTGTTTAATAGCTAATATGGATTAATTGCACATATTAGCTATTTTTAGGGCAAATCTGTGTTTCCGTGGCATCTCTTGCTGTGAAAACTGGTTGGAATTGCTTCAGTCTGATAGGCCGATCACCATCCTATGACTGCTCATCGTCAGTCTTCATCGCCCATCGAGATCTTGCCACGTGATGAGGCACGAGAGCACCTGCTCGCAACTTCGGACATGCTGGCCAAGGTGATGGATACGTCAATCAGGATTTCAGGCACATCGTGGTCTATTGGATTGGATCCATTGCTCGGACTGATTCCGGGGATCGGTGACGTCATTGCCAATTTGATCGGTACGGTCATCCTTGGTATCGCGACGAGACTTCAGCTGCCACGAATTGTGCTGGCCCGTATGAGTCTCAATCTCTTGATCAATGGCACGGTTGGAGCAGTCCCAATCGTGGGAGACCTCTTCTCAGTCTGGTTTCGGAGTCACGCAAGAAATGCCGTGCTATTGCGTGAGGCGGCTCTGAAGCCGGATCGTGAGACCCGTGCCGATTGGTTCTATGTCGCCGGACTTGTCGGCGGCACGGTAGCGCTCCTAGTCCTGATGATAGCCTTCATGATCTGGCTGACCTACAGGCTGTGGACTGTTATGTCTGTATAAAAGGCAGACAGAGTTATGGTATAGGAGCAGTTCTCCCTGAAAACTCGAACAGTGTAACCGTCTCTTCTTAGTTCTCATGGAACGAGAAATTAAAACCTATGTCTTGAAGCGGCCGACTGAGGAAACCGTGCCGCGCAAACTATCCATCGACTATGCGGCGGCGTTGAATGCGCAACAGTTGGCTGCAGTGACGGCAGGCGAAGGGCCTGCACTTGTCATTGCTGGAGCTGGAAGCGGCAAGACGCGCACGTTGGTCTATCGGGTCGCCTATCTGATTGATTCCGGTGTGGATCCCTCGAACATCTTATTATTGACGTTCACCCGGAAATCCTCGCAGGAAATGGTGGCACGGGCCGGCGATCTGATTGGGACGAGTAGCCACCGGGTCTGTGGCGGCACGTTCCACTCGGTGGCGAATGTGCTGTTGCGACGGTACGGCCGGTCAATCGGGATCGAGCCTGGCTTCACGATTCTGGATCGCGGCGATGCAGAGGATTTGATTGCTCTGGTCCGATCGCAACTGGGACTGAACGAAAAAGACAAGCGTTTCCCCCGCAAGGGGACGATCATGGAGATGATCAGCAAGAGTGCGAACACGTTGCGCAGTCTTGAGGAGATCATTCTGGAAGAGTTCAGCCATTTTGCGGATCACTCGGAGAATCTCGGTCGACTCCAGAAGGCTTACGAGGCGGCGAAGCGGCAGAAACAACTGTTGGACTACGATGATCTGCTGGTCATGCTGCGACAGCTGCTCTTATTCGATGAGGTCGCTCGCACGAACATCTCCCGTCAGTATCGCCATATACTCGTGGATGAATACCAAGACACGAATCGGTTGCAAGCTGAGGTCATCCGGCAGCTGGCGACGATGCATCAGAATGTCATGGTGGTCGGTGACGATTCGCAGTCTATCTATGCCTTCCGTGGTGCGACGTTTAAGAACATCATGGAGTTCTCTGAGCTGTTTCCCGGTACCACTGTCTATAAACTGGAAGAAAATTATCGCAGCACTCAGCCGATCTTGAACCTGGCCAATTGCATCATCGAGGAAGCAACCGAGAAGTATACGAAGCGCCTCTTCACCAGAAAGATCGATGGACCATTGCCGTCACTCGTGGAAGCGGCGGGAGAGAATGCGCAATCGCGATTCATCGCTCAGAAGATTCTTGAGCTTCGAGAAGAAGGCGTACCGCTGAGTGAGATCGCGGTCCTCTTTCGGTCGAGCTTCCATTCCTTCGACCTAGAAATCGAGCTCTCGCGAAAGGGGTTGCCTTTTATCAAGCGCGGGGGGGTGAAATTCATCGAGACGGCCCATGTCAAGGATTTGCTGGCGCATGTGCGAGTCGTGGCGAACCCGCTCGATACGGTCAGCTGGCATCGCGTGCTGCTGTTGGTGGACGGTGTCGGGCCGAAGAAGGCCCAGGATGTACTCGCGGCGCTGGTGAAGGCCGAACGACCATTTGATGTGCTTCGCGGGGTGAGTGGTCGTTCAGGACAGGGGCTCAAGGCTTTAGCGAATACCTTGGAGAGTCTAGTTGGGTCGGATGGCCTGCAGCCGGCAGAGCAGGTCAATCATATCTATGAGTACTACCTTCCGATCTTGAAGGACCAGTACGACGATTATCCGAAGCGGACGAGAGATCTGGATCATCTCCACACGATTGCCGAGGGTTATCATGGCATCGATGAATTTCTGGCCGATCTGGCACTGGAACCCCCTGACGGCAGTGCCGTGGATGTGGAGGCGCCTGATCGCGATGATGAACGGCTGATTCTTTCGACAATCCACTCTGCAAAAGGGCTGGAATGGCAGTGTGTCTTCGTGATTTGGGTCGTTGACGGCCGGTTTCCATCCGCCTATTCCTTTGTGGCTGATGATGAACTAGAGGAAGAGCGGCGTCTGTTCTATGTGGCTGTCACGCGAGCCAAGCGGCATTTGTTTTTAACCTACCCCATTAACGTGTACGATCGGACGAGCGGGATGTTGCTCTCAAAACCCTCTCGATTTCTTGATCATGTGTCTTCTGACCTGCTGGACCTGCTTGCCCTTGTCGAAGAGGGCGGAGGAGACTGGGGAATGGCGCCAGATCCCTATTCGTGATGGAGTTGCCTCCTGTTTCTGGTTGGTGGTGCTTCTCCAGGTGAGCATGCGATACGGCACGATTCGATGGCTTTTGGCGTGGAGCTGCTGGGTCGGCTTAGTTTGTCTCGCTGAGGTATCTCTGTCCTCTCCTTCTGGAGTCGAGCGTACAGATCAGTCATGGGTGCATCTCCTGGCGGAGGCGGAGCAATTACGCTTGCCGACGAAGTTTCTTCGGGCGCTCCCGGACGATTTTATCCATTTTGAGTTTGATGATCTTCGAACCTACGCTGCGGAGTATCATCCCGGCGAGCATCGGATGCTTCTCAATCGAACGCTGTCCCTGAATGCTGCGGGGAAGGTGCTCAAGCCGCTCGGTAAGATGACGCACAAAGAGCTGGAGGTGCTGTACCATGAACTGTTTCATGCCTATATGGATTACCTCATGGTCAGAAGCGTGCAGCCTGGGGAGACTGAGTCTCATTCCGGCACACTCGTGCGTTTTGCAAAGAAACAACAGGTTTGTCGATATGGAGAGGTCATGATTACTCCTATCACTCAGCGAACGGACGACGTGGAGTCACGCTATTTGACGGAGGCAGAATCATGGGAAGCATTGAACGAAACCTGGGCGGTCTTTGTCGGCTGGGTAGTGTGGAATCAGCTGGAATTGTCACGTCAGACGGGGAAATCCATGGCGCTTGTGGGGCAGGATGTACATCAGCAGTGGATAACGCGGTTCAAAAGAGCGTTTGAAAAAGGCGAGTTTCGTGGGTACTATGTTCCGGAAGAGCCAGACGAACGACGTCTTGTGCAGAAGCGATACTTAGCGAAATCCTCGCAACTGTCGTCGACAGAGGCTCTTGTTATTCTGGAGCAAGCGTTTGGTTTTCCAAATGATTTTGTTAAAATGCTCGATGCATCGTTCAGTTCAGCCTGGCGATCCATCTGCTTGGCTGGGAAAGGGTGAGTGAGCTAAAAAAAGCACGGAGCCAAATTCTCCTCTTGACATCACGCAAGTTCATCAATAGAATCCGGCATTTCGTAATCTAGCCTGTTCGAGCACTTCAAGGAATCAATCTGTATTGAAGATTGAGGTAGATGGATTGTGCGCGGATGGGTCTATGTGTCTTTGTTGGGCGAGTTGCTATTTGCGCTACACGGTTTGGTGTGATTGATCAATGAAACATCGCGGGCAGGTACCCAAGTGGCCAAAGGGGGCAGACTGTAAATCTGCTGGCTTATGTCTTCCAAGGTTCGAATCCTTGCCTGCCCACCATGCAGAGCTTGCTTGGACTGGAGTCGACCCCGTTGCTCTTGGTGGCGAGATGAGTCCGCAAGTTTTGGGTGGGCTTGCGTAGTTTGGCGAAGGTGGTGAGTGAGGTTTGACCTAGGGATCTCAAGTGTTTTGAGATGGCTTGATTTGGAGAGGTGTGTGGGCGATTTTTTTTGGTGCGTTGTATTGTCCGGTTGGGTGCGAGTGAGCGGAAACTGTAACGACTAGGCGGGCGTAGCTCAGTGGTAGAGTTCCAGCCTTCCAAGCTGGCTGTCGTGGGTTCAAATCCCATCGCCCGCTCCAGATGGAGGCCGTGAAGCGTTATTCGTTAAACGTGAAACGCGTTGGTCCGGAAATCTTGAGGGCACCTTGCGAATAACAAATAATGGTTCACGATTAACGGACAGCGCCCACGTAGCTCAGTTGGTAGAGCACGTCCTTGGTAAGGACGAGGTCACGCGTTCGATCCGCGTCGTGGGCTCCAAACCAAGCTTGCTCGTCTTGCCGCTTTCTGAATGTGCGGCGGGTCAGCACCTTTAGCGGTTTTAGACAAAAGGGGTGACGTATGGCGAAGGCGAAATATGAGCGGAAGAAGCCGCACGTGAACATTGGGACGATCGGGCACGTGGACCATGGGAAGACGACGTTGACGGCGGCGTTGACGAAGGTGTGTGCGGATCGCGGGATGGCCAAGTATGTGCCCTACGATGAAGTGGCCAAAGCATCCGAGAGTCAGGGGCGGCGGGATGCGACGAAGATTATGACCATTGCCATCAGTCACGTGGAGTATGAGACGGACAACCGGCATTACGCGCATGTGGATTGTCCGGGGCATGCGGACTACGTCAAGAACATGATCACGGGCGCGGCGCAGATGGACGGGGCGATCTTGGTGGTGAGCGCGGCGGATGGACCGATGCCGCAGACGCGCGAGCATATTTTGCTGGCGCGGCAGGTGGGCGTCCCCTACATCGTGGTGTTCTTGAACAAGGCGGATAAAGTCGATGACAAAGAGCTCTTGGAGCTGGTGGAGCTGGAAGTGCGGGAGCTGCTGACGAAGTACGGGTTCCCGGGGGACAAGACACCGATCATCCATGGGAGTGCGCTCAAGGCGATGGAGGCTGATCAAGGTGAGTTGGGGGTGCCCTCCATTCTGAAGCTGTTGGAGGCGGTGGATACGTATATTCCGACGCCACAGCGGCCGATCGAGAAGCCGTTTTTGATGCCGATCGAAGACGTGTTTACGATCAGTGGGCGCGGGACGGTGGTGACGGGGCGGTGTGAGCGGGGCATTGTGAAGGTAGGGGATGAGATTGAGATCGTAGGGTTGCGGCCCACGCAGACCACGGTGGTCACGGGCGTCGAGATGTTCCGCAAAGTGTTGGATGAGGGGCAGGCGGGGGACAACATTGGCGTCCTGCTCCGGGGCACCAAGAAAGAAGATGTGGAGCGGGGGATGGTGTTGTGCAAGGCGAAGACCATTACGCCGCATACGAAGTTCAAGGCGGAGATCTATGTGCTCACGAAGGAAGAAGGTGGACGCCATACGCCGTTTTTCAATGGGTATCGGCCGCAGTTTTACTTCCGGACGACGGATGTGACGGGGGTGGTGCAGTTGAATCCGGGAGTGGAGATGGTGATGCCGGGGGACAATGTGAGTGTGACGGCGGAATTGATCAGTCCGATTGCCATGGATCAGGGGTTGCGGTTTGCCGTGCGAGAAGGCGGCAAGACGGTCGGCTCTGGCGTTGTCACGGAAATCTTGGTCTGAAAAAAAGTAGACGGTTGATGGATACCGTAGGAGTAAAGAAGTGAAAGTCGATCAGCGCATAAGAATTCGCTTGAGGGGATTTGACTACCGTGTCCTGGATCAATCGGTAGGTGAAATTGTTGAAACCGTTCGTCGGAGTGGAGCGAGGGTTGTTGGTCCCATTCCTCTTCCTACTCGTATTGAAAAGATTACGGTTCAACGCTCGACCCATGCCGATAAGAAGTCTCGAGAGCAGTTTGAAATGCGGACACATAAAAGATTGCTGGACATTATGGAGGCGACTCCTGAGACGATGGATTCGTTGATGAAGCTCAATCTTGCGGCGGGAGTGGACGTCGAGATTAAGTTGTGAGTCATGAATCTTTCCTCTAATGCGCGGTGAATTTGTAATCGAGGAACTTTGGGCGCACAGCACATTGG
Organism: uncultured Nitrospira sp.; assembly: GCA_964430555.1. Classification (GTDB taxonomy): domain Bacteria; phylum Nitrospirota; class Nitrospiria; order Nitrospirales; family Nitrospiraceae; genus Nitrospira_D. The sequence continues at coordinate 7,098 of CAYSFU010000074.1, forward strand.
AATACTATGACAAACGGACTCATTGGTAAGAAGCTCGGCATGACGCAAGTGTTTGATGAGGCTCGGCTCACTCCGGTCACTGTGATCTCAGCAGGGCCTTGTCGAGTTGTAGCGATTCGCACGAAGGAGAGTAACGGATATGAGGCGGTCCAGCTTTCTTTCGGAGAAGTTAAGGATCGCCGCCTTTCAAAGGCGGAACTCGGGCATTTGAAGAAAAATCAAGCGCCGGCGAGCCGTATCCTGCGAGAGTTTAAGAAGGACGGTGATTCTGCAGTTGGGCAGCTTGTTACTGTTGGGATGTTTAAGAAAGGTGATTGGGTTGATGTGATCGGTGTATCGAAGGGGAAGGGATTTCAGGGAGTCGTCAAGCGACATCACTATGCCGGTGGTCCTGAATCGCACGGATCTATGTTTCATCGTGCCCCCGGTTCTATTGGAGCGAGTTCTTTCCCGTCTCGCGTCTGGAAGGGGAAGACCTTACCGGGGCATATGGGGGCAGAGCGCGTGACTGTTCAGCGATTGAAAGTGATTGAGTCGCGGTCTGACGAAAATCTTTTATTCATCCGAGGAGCGGTTCCTGGCGCTGCCAATGGAGTCGTTGTCGTTCGGAAATCAAAGAAGAGTTAGCATGCCTACGATCGATTTGGTTGATTTGCAAAAAAAGAAGGTTGGTACGGTTGATTTGGCGGCGCAAGTATTTGGCTGTGAACCTCGCATTGCGTTGGTGCATGAAGCAGTTGTCATGCAGCGTGCGTGTGAGCGCCGTGGAACGGCGTCTACCTTGCGGCGTGGCGAAGTGAGTGGGTCAGGGAAAAAGCCATGGAAGCAAAAGCATACTGGGCGTGCGAGGGCTGGATCGCTTCGTTCTCCGGTATGGCGTCATGGTGGTAGTGTGTTTGGGCCAAAGCCGAGAAGCTATGCCTATTCAATGCCAAGGAAGAAGTATCGTGCCGCTCTTCAGAGTGCGCTATCTGCCAAGGTGACGAGTGGAATGTTGTTCGTGGTTGCTGATCTGTCTCTGGCGCAGCCTAAGACGAAGATGTTGGCTAAGGCCTTGAGTGGATTTGGTGAGGGGGCGGACGTACTTGTTATTGCGGGGAAAGATCAGTCAGGAATCCTTCAGGCCGCCGGAAATCTGAGCTCTGTGAAGGTGCTCAGTGCGAGTCAGCTCAATGTGTATGACATTGTTCGTGCTCAAGTTGTTGTGGTTGCTGAGCATGAGCTTGGTCAGGTAAACGAGGTCTGGTCATGAACGTGGGGATGCATTGGGTGTTAGTTCAGCCTCTATTGACGGAAAAAATTACGGGGCTTCGAGAGCGGAGCAATACGGTCGGCTTTGTGGTTCATCCAGAGGCAAATCGTGTGCAGGTGAAGCAAGCCGTTGAGTCGTTGTTGAAGGTTAAGGTTGAGAAAGTGAATTTGATGAATGTGCGAGGAAAGATGAAACGTCTTGGTCGCTTCGCAGGAAGACGATCCGACTGGAAAAAGGCCTTCGTGACACTCAAGGAAGGTGAAAAGCTTGAGATGTACGAAAGTGCATAGGTTGTGCGTCTGTCGGTAGTCGTTCTTTGAGTGCGGAAACGTAGGAGTCGTCTTTATGGGAATTAAAGTGTATCGTCCAACCTCTCCAGGTCGTCGGGGGATGACTGCGGTAGGGACTGAAGAATTGACGAGTAAGCGGCCTGAGAAATCATTGACAGAGTTTCACCTCAGGACTGGTGGGCGCAATAATGATGGGCGAATGACGATACGATTCCGAGGGGCCGGACATAAGCGGCTCTATCGCATCATAGATTTTCGTCGAGATAAAGTTGATATTTCAGCCAAGGTTACTGCGATCGAGTATGATCCCAATCGTTCTTCCAGAATCGCTCTCCTGAAATACCGCGATGGAGAAAAGCGCTATATTTTGGCGCCAGTCGGGCTTGCCGTTAATGATGAAGTGCAATCTGGTCCGCATGCTGAGATTCGGCCTGGAAATGCGTTGCCGTTAGTCAATATGCCGCTTGGAACGACGATTCATAATATTGAATTAAAGGCTGGGAAGGGCGGTCAGCTGATACGAAGTGCCGGCGGATTTGCACAGGTGATGGGGCGTGATGGTGATTATGTGCAGGTTCGACTCAAGTCTGGAGAGATGCGAAGAGTCTTGGGGCACTGTATGGCAACAGTCGGACAAGTTGGGAATGTGGATCACGAAAATATCAGTGTCGGGAAAGCTGGCCGCAGTCGTTGGAAGGGAAAAAGGCCACATGTTCGAGGTGTGGTCATGAATCCGGTTGATCATCCGCACGGCGGTGGTGAAGGAAAGTCTGGGCAGGGCAATCCTCATCCGGTTTCTCCTTGGGGGTTGCCCACCAAGGGCTACAAGACGCGTCATAATAAGAAGACCGATAAGTTCATAATCGCCCGACGTAAGTCAGGAGTGCGCAATGCCTAGATCAGTCAGTAAAGGGGCTTTTGTTGACGGCCATCTTCTTAAAAAAGTCGACCAGATGAATCAGACCAAGGATCGGAAGCTGATTAAGACGTGGTCTAGGCGATCAACGGTGGTGCCTGACATGATTGGTCATACTTTCGCGGTTCATAACGGAAAGAAGTTTATTCCTGTCTTTGTAACGGAGAATATGGTTGGTCATAAGCTCGGTGAATTTGCTCCAACGCGGTTTTTTAAAGGACATGGTCAGGCGAAGACCGAGAAGTCTGTTGCGCTGAAATAGTGTCTGAAGTGCTGTGGGTCGTTTGTTCGGTGACAGGCTCTGATCATTTGACGGTGGAATGCTGAAGGGTGACGGGATTGTACGATGAGTGAAGCACATGCCATTCTCAGATTTGTTCGTGTTGCGCCGAGGAAAGCCAAGCCAGTGATAGATATGATTCGAGGTCAACAGGTGCCAATGGCGCTGGCCATGTTGAAGCATACTCCTCGACATGCAGCGCGTGTAGTTGAGAAGCTTCTTCGCTCTGCAGTGGCTAACGCGGAGTTGAAAGAGCTTGGCGATAGTGAATCGATGGTTGTCTCACAGGCGTTTGTTAACTGTGGCCCTACGTACAAACGTGTGAGGGCTCGGTCTATGGGGAGAGCCAATGCGATTCAAAAGCGAACCAGCCATATTACCGTAGTGGTTGCGGCACCGGAGCATCAGGGGGCAAGGAAGTAAGCTGACTTTAATTTATTGAGGCATAGCGAGCATGGGTCAGAAAACACATCCAATTGGTTATCGGCTGGGATACAACTATACATGGAGCTCTCGTTGGTATGCGGGAAAAGATTATGCCAAGTTGCTCCATCAAGACGTAAAGATCAGGAAGGTCGTGAAGGCTCGGCTTTACCATGCGGGTGTCGCAAAGGTTGAGATCGAGCGCTCTGGCGATCAAACTCGGGTCATTATCCATACTGCTCGGCCGGGGATTATCATTGGTCGGAAAGGTGCGGAGGTTGACAAGCTGAAGGCTGATCTTGAGAAGCAATATGGTGGGCAGGTCTACGTTACGGTGAAAGAGATCAAGAAGCCGGAGCTTGATGCGCAGCTTGTCAGTGAAAATGTCGCGACGCAGCTTGAAAAACGAGTCGCATTCCGGAGGGCAATGAAACGGAGTGTGCAGTCTGCTCTGCGACTGGGAGCGCAAGGAATTAAGATCATGGTGGCTGGGCGCCTGGGTGGCGCAGAGATTGCCAGGACCGAGTGGTATCGTGAAGGGCGGGTGCCTTTGCATACGCTTCGAGCCGAAATTGATTATGGTTTTGCGGAAGCGCATACAACCATGGGGCAGATTGGAGTGAAGACGTGGATTTATAAAGGCGAGCTTCTTCCAGTGCAACCTATGAAGGCAGAGTCAACATTGGATAGACGGTTTGGGTGAGGAGATTGAGCTGTGTTAGCCCCTAAGAAAGTCAAATTTAGAAAGATGCAAAAAGGCCGGATGAATGGGAAGGCCTATCGTGGAGGGCAGATTACCCTTGGCGAGTTTGGCTTAAAGGCATTGGAGCCAGGCTGGGTGACGAGCCGTCAAATTGAGGCAGCCCGTATTGCTATTACGAGATATGTGAAGCGGGGTGGACAAGTTTGGACCAGGATTTTTCCGGACAAGCCCATCACTAAAAAGCCAGCTGAAACTCGTATGGGTAAAGGAAAGGGTAATCCAGAGTACTGGGTGGCGGTTGTGAAGCCTGGCCGAATTCTGTACGAGATGGACGGCGTTACTCCGGAGACAGCCCGTGAGGCATTCAGGCTTGCCTCTCACAAGTTGCCAGTCGCTACGAAGATAGTTGTTCGCGGCGAGTTTGGATAAGGGGCGCGTGGCGGGTCAACGTGAGAGAGGGCTGGAGAATCTAAGATGGCGCTTAATGTGAAAGAGCTACAAGGGATGGGGGCGAGTGAACTTCAGGAGAAAGAGCAGCAGCTTGTGCAAGAACTGTTTGCACTCCGCTTTCAGTTTGGCACGGGGCGGCTTGAGAATCCAATGCGAATTCGAAAGACAAAGCGTGATATCGCGCGAGTCAAAACTGTCCTAAATCAGGTTCGGAGCCAAACCGGCGAGTCGAAAAGGTAAAGGATGCTATGGCTGAGGTAGTGAAGCGGCGACATTGGTACGGCGATGTCGTCAGTAACAAAATGCAGAAAACGGTTGTCGTGGTGGTGTCTCGATCGGTTGTTCATCCTGTCTATAAAAAAGTTCTCAGGAGGATGACACGGTTGAAGGCTCATGATGAAGGCGGTGTGTGTAAAGTTGGGGATCGGGTAAAGCTAGTTCAAACTCGTCCGCTGAGCAAAGAAAAAAACTGGCGTGTAGTCCAGGTGATGGAAAAGGGGCAACCTGAAAAATAGAAGGCTTCTTCCGGTGTCATTCGGCACTTGAGATTCGTGGGAATATACCAATGATTCAGAACTATACATACATGGATGTGGCGGATAACTCCGGAGCGAAGCAGGCCATGTGCTTTCATGTCTTTGGGGGGACGCGTCGTCGCTATGCGTCGTTAGGCGATGTCGTTGTGGTTGCTGTCAAAGAGGCTATCCCGCAGGCTAGCGTGAAGAAGGGGGATGTGAGTAGGGCAGTCATTGTCCGGACGACAAAAGAGGTTCGGCGGGAGGATGGTTCCTATATCAAGTTCGATAAAAATGCATGTGTTTTAATTAATAAAGATGGCGAGCCCATTGGAACGCGTATCTTTGGTCCGGTTGCGCGGGAGCTGCGTTGGAAGAAATTCATGAAAATCATCTCCTTGGCGCCAGAAGTTTTATAGGGTCGAACGAGTGAGGAGCGTTGTGCAAGTACTCCGAAAAAGTAGAATTAGAAAAGGCGATACGGTGGTGGTCATTTCCGGTCGTGAGCGTGGTAAGACCGGGAAAGTCCTGTCGGTAGACCTTCATGCGGGCAAAGTGGTCGTTGAAAAGCTGAATGTTATTAAGCGACATACTAAGCCTAATCAGAAGGCCAAGCAGGGGGGCATCTTGGAGCGAGAGGCGCCTCTTCAAATTTCTAATGTCATGTTTTTCTGTCCGGTCGCACAGAAGCCGACTCGGGTAGGAATTCGAACTCAGGCTGATGGGCGGCGAGTCCGCTTCAGCAAGAAATCTAACGAGACTCTGGAATAGGGTTGTCAATGGCTAAGGAACCAAAAAGCAGAACAAGTAAACCCACCGAGCGGAAATCCCCCAAGAAAGAGGCGCCACAGCTTGATCAGGGGGGTGCTGAGCCAAATTTTAGGCCAAGGCTTCGCGATTTGTATGAGCAGAAAGTTGTGCCGGCCTTGATGAAGGAGTTTGGCTATAAGAACGTAATGCAGGTCCCCAGGCTTGAGCGAATTGTGCTGAACGTCGGCATGGGAGAGGCTATTCAAAATGTCAAGCTTCTTGAAAGTGCCGTGACTGAATTAGGTATGATCACAGGCCAGAAGCCGGTGGTTACCCGTGCGAAGAAAGCCATCGCCGGATTTAAGCTCAGGCAGGGGCTCCCAATCGGTTCCAAGGTGACGCTTCGTAGCCGAAGAATGTATGAATTTTTTGAGCGGTTAGTCACGTTGGCCCTTCCTCGCATCCGAGATTTCAGAGGTATCTCGCCAAAGGCATTTGATGGGCGAGGAAACTATACTTTGGGCTTGAAAGAGCAGTTGATCTTCCCGGAGATTAAGTATGACGAGGTGGCCTCCATTCACGGTATGGATATCACGGTCGTCACCACAGCCAGGACGAATGATGAAGGGAAAGCTTTGTTGAAGCATCTCGGAATGCCGTTCCGAACATAAGGAACAACGCGAGTAGCTCTGGTATTGGTTCGACGGAAGGAGTCTCTGTGTCACGTTTAGCATTGAGAAATAAGGCTGCGAAGAAACCAAAGTTTTCCACTCGCCAGTATCATCGCTGCGGTGTGTGTGGAAGAGTGCACGGATACTTGCGTCGGTTTCGGATGTGCAGAATCTGTTTTCGTATGTTGACGCTCAAGGGGGAAATCCCTGGGGTGAGAAAATCAAGTTGGTAGCAGGCGTTCATGGATAACTGGTAGTCAACGAAAGAATAGTACTGAGGGGTAGAAGGACATAGCATGGTTACCGATCCAATCGGCGATCTTCTCGTCAGGTTAAAAAATGGCGCTCAACGGCGCTTTGAGACGGTTACGGTTCCAACCTCAAAACTCAAACGGGCAATCCTGGAGATTTTGAAAAGGGAGGGCTACGTTGAGGGGGTTGAAGACAGCATCGAGGATGGACATCCTGTTCTTCATGTGCGCCTTCGTTATGTGGGGGAAGGCTTGCCGATGATCACAGGACTCGAGCGTGTGAGTAAGCCGGGCCGTCGGGTTTATGTCGGCAGTCAGGATATTCGAAAAGTTCGGAATGGGATTGGCGTATCAATCCTTTCGACGTCCAAAGGAATCATGACGGACCAAGAATCTCGAAAAAGTCATCTCGGGGGCGAGGTTCTCTGTTCAGTATGGTAAAAATATCCGTCGTTTGAACCCGGGTGAAGGGTATAAGAGATCATGTCGCGTATTGGGAAAAAGCCGATTACCATTCCATCTGGAGTGGAAGTCAAATCAGTCGGGTCAACTGTGACGGTGAAAGGTCCCTTGGGGAAATTGGATTGGCCAATGATGCAGGGGCTCAATGTGACTGTTAAGGACGGGCAGCTTCTTGTTGGTCGAGTCAATGATGAACGCAAGATACGAGCTTTGCATGGGCTCACTCGTGCCGAGTTGAGCAACATGATCCATGGCGTCACAAAGGGCTATGAGCGTTCACTGGAGATTACTGGAGTCGGGTACAAGACGCAGCTCCAGGGTCGAACATTGAGTTTTAATGTTGGGTATATCAATCCTGTCCTGTATCAAGTCCCTACAGGGATCGATGTCAAGGTTGATAAGCAAACTCTTATAAATGTTAAGGGAGTTGATAAGCGGTTGGTTGGTCAGGTTGCAGCCGATCTGCGGGCCATTAAGCCTCCCGATGTCTATAAGCAAAAGGGTGTTCGTTATGCTGGCGAAACCTTGCGTAAAAAAGAAGGCAAAACTGGGAAGTAGGAATTGACAATGAATGCTGCAGATAAAGTTCGACAGCTTGAACGACGGCGAAAGCGCGTACGTCAGACGATTCTTGGGACCTCTGAGCGGCCTCGTCTGAATGTGTTTAGGAGCACGACCCATATCTATGCTCAGATTATTGATGATATGCGCGGGGCCACGCTTGCTGCGGCCTCGTCCCTTGATAAATCGATCCGCACATCGGTCAAATCAACTGGTGGAATTGAGGCAGCGAAAGCAGTCGGAAAGTTGATTGCCGATCGAGCGAAAGCCGTAAAAATTGATGCAGTGGTCTTTGACCGTGGTGGACGGATGTACCATGGCCGCATCAAGGCATTGGCAGATGCCTCGCGTGAGGGTGGTCTTCGGTTTTGAATACAGCTTCTATTCTAAGTGGCATAAATGTGAGTAGAGTGGGCGGCGATTCTCTATTCAGAAATTTAACTGAATGTTGGACTGAGGGGTGCGAGCGTGCGAGTCAATCCCGATGAACTAAGCCTGAAAGACAAAGTAGTGTTTATCAACCGAGTCGCAAAGGTTGTCAAAGGCGGTAAGCGATTTAATTTTTGCGCCCTTGTCGTTGTCGGTGATGGGCATGGCTGGGTTGGGATTGGAAAAGGAAAGGCCGCTGAAGTGCCGGTTGCAATTTCGAAAGCTGTGGAGCAGGCCAAAAAGCACCTTGTTCATGTTCCGCTCAAGGGTGGGACGATCCCACACGAAGTTCATGGCCTCTTTGGGGCAGAGCACGTGCTGTTAAAGCCAGCTGTCGATGGGACTGGGATTATTGCGGGGGGTGCGGTTCGTGCGGTCGTGGAATTGGTTGGTGCTCATAATGTTATTGCGAAAACCTTGGGTCGTGGAAATCCGTTTAATACGGTTCGTGCCACACTCGACGGTCTTATGCAGTTGAGAAATATCGATGATGTGCTTCGTTTCCGTCGGCAGCCGACGGTTGAAGGGCGGGAAAGGGCTACAGCGTAATGGGAGCAACAACGGCAACGAAAACAGTAGTTTCTCAGGGGCAGCGTGTGCGGGTGACATTACGGCGTAGTCCCATTGGCACACCGGAAAGTCATCGACTCGTCCTGCGTGGGTTGGGCCTGCGGCATATTCGGCAAACGGTGGTTCGTCCGGACACGCCACAAGTTCAGGGGATGATTAGAAAAGTTGGCTATTTACTCGAGGTTGGACGTCCATGAACCTTCATAATTTAGTCCCGGCTCCAGGATCAAAGAAACGTCGAAAACGGATTGGACGAGGACCAGGTTCTGGTCACGGAAAGACGGCAACCAAAGGACATAAGGGACTGTTGGCACGGTCTGGTGGTGGGAAGCGCCCTGGGTTTGAGGGTGGCCAAATGCCATTGATCAGGCGATTGCCAAAGTTTGGTTTTACGAATCCATCACGCGTAGAATATACCATTGTCAATCTGAAGAGTTTTGAGCAATGGACGGGGGAGGGGACTGTCACTCCACAGGCAATGGTTGATGCTGGATTGGTCAAGCGGAAGCGCTTGCCGATCAAGATTCTTGGCGTTGGAGAATTGAAGAAGGCACTGGTCGTTCAGGCGCACAAGTTCAGTAAATCAGCGGAAGCAAAGATTCAAGCGGCTGGCGGGAGAGTTGAGGTCATCGGCGGTGCTTGAACGTCTTCTGACTAGTTTCCAGAATATCTTTAAGATTCCAGAGCTACGTACTCGTGTTCTGTTCACGCTCGGGATGCTGGTTGTCTATCGGATCGGATCCCATATCCCCACGCCCGGGATCAACGGTGAAGCTCTCTCCGACTTCCTGCAAAAACAAGGCGGCTCACTACTTGGGTTTCTGGATATTTTCTCTGGCGGCTCGCTGTCTCGGTTGACGATTTTTGCGCTCGGCATCATGCCGTATATCAGCGCCTCGATTATTCTTCAGCTTTTGACGGTTGTTATCCCTCATTTGACGAAGCTGGCGAAGGAGGGTGAACGGGGTCGTAAGAAGATTATTCAGTACACCAGATTCGGAACGATCGGCATTGCGTTGATTCAGGGGTTCGGTATTGCTGTTGGACTCGAACAAATGAATCAGGGGGCCTTTGTCCTGAATGCCGGGTGGGGATTCCGTTTGATGACCGTGATCACCCTCACCGCCGGTACCGGATTCTTGATGTGGTTGGGTGAACAAATCACCGAACGGGGTATCGGTAACGGAATCTCTCTAATCATTTTTGCAGGGATCGTCGCCCGGTTGCCTGCGGCCGTCGCTCAGACGTACAATCTCTACGAAATCGGTCAGCTTAATGCCTTTTTGCTTGTTGGCCTCGCGCTCTTGATGGTTGCTGTCGTTGCGGCCATCGTTTTTTTAGAGAGTGGACGTCGGAAGATACCTGTCCAATATGCGAAACGTGTGATCGGGCGACGTGTATATGGTGGGCAAAGTACGCATATACCATTGAAGATCAATACAGCCGGTGTCATCCCTCCAATATTCGCCTCGTCGATCATTGCTTTTCCTGCAACGATCGCAGGGTTTTTTGAGACTCCATGGGTGCAGTCCATCGGAACGCAGTTGGCACCAGGATCGCTTCTGTATACGTTGATGTATGTTGGACTCATCGTGTTCTTCTGCTTCTTCTACACGGCGGTTGTTCTTAACCCTGTCGACATGGCCGACAATATGAAGAAGTATGGTGGCTTTATCCCTGGCATTCGACCAGGGCAGCGAACATCCGACTATATCTATAGTGTGTTAACAAAAATTACCTTCGCTGGCGCTATGTATCTCGCCATTGTATGTGTCATTCCTGAGCTCCTAATATATAAGCTCAATGTGCCGTTTTATTTTGGAGGCACATCACTTCTGATTGTTATTGGGGTTGGTTTGGATACTGCTCAACAAATTGAGTCTCATATGCTCATGCGTAATTATGAGGGATTTCTCGGCAAGGGCATGGCTCCGTTGAGAGGGAGAAGCAGCTAGTTATGAGGGTGGTTTTTCTTGGGGCTCCTGGCGTGGGTAAGGGCACGCAGGCCGATAAGATAGTTGCTCAGTGCCACATCGCCAAAATTTCGACCGGAGATTTGCTTCGAGCAGCTGTTCGTAATAAGACGTCGCTTGGTTTGGAAGCTAAAGGGCACATGGATCGGGGAGGGCTTGTTCCTGATCAAGTTGTTATTGGGCTCGTAAATGAAAAGCTGACTGAGCTATCAAATCCGAAGAAGTTCATCCTTGACGGGTTTCCAAGGACAGTTCCTCAAGCAGAAGCACTCGCAGTTGTATTGGATGAGCAGGGGGTCAAGCTTGATCGGGTAATTAACTTTAAAGTCTCGAGAGGCGAGATCATTAAGCGCTTGAGTGGTCGGCGGAGTTGTCCGAAGTGTCAGGCTACCTATCACGTGGATTTTGCCCCTCCAAAGAATGATGCCGCTTGCGATCGCTGTGGTGAATTGTTGGTTCAACGAAGCGACGATGAGCCAGGTGCGGTGGAAATGCGTCTCAAAGTGTATGAGGAGCAAACTGCTCCATTGATCAGTTTCTATGAGCAAAGGGAGTTATTGTCCCACCTCAACGGTGCTGAACCGGTTGAGGTTGTCTATCAAGAACTTGTCCGCACATTATCGGTATATCAGACGGCATGATCATTCTGAAAACGCCAGCCGAAATTGAAGTCATGGCGGTGGCTTCACGAGTGGTGGCTGAGGCGTTGGATGTCGTAAGGGGGGCGGTGTGTGCTGGAATCACTACGGAAGAACTCGATCTAATTGCTGAAAAGGAAATTCGAGCGCGCGGTGCCATCCCAGCGTTTAAGGGATATCGGAACTATCCTAAGACGCTCTGTGCCTCTGTGAATGATCAGGTGGTTCACGGTATCCCATCCAAGCGAAAGTTAAAGGATGGAGATATCATCGGGTTGGATCTCGGGGCAATTGTGGGAGGGTTCTACGGTGATTCTGCGGTGACGGTTGCTGTTGGTCGAATTCCTCCAGAAGTGGAGAAGCTGGTGCAGGTGACCAGAGAGGCGCTCTATCTTGGAATCAGGCAAGCAGTGGTCGGCAATCGTTTGACGGATATTTCGCATGCAGTCCAGTCACATGTAGAAGTTGCTGGGTTTTCAGTCGTCACGGAGTTTGTGGGGCACGGTATTGGACGGCAGTTGCACGAAGAGCCTCAAGTCCAGAACTATGGGAAGCCTGGACAAGGACCTCGTTTACAGGCGGGAATGGTTTTGGCGATTGAACCGATGGTCAATATGGGGCGAAGTGCTGTTCGCGTTCTTGATGATCGATGGACAGCGGTCACAGTAGATGGGAGCTTATCAGCTCATTTTGAACATACGATTGCCATACAGCCAACGGGCGCTCCTCGTATTTTGAGCCAGTTGGAGAAGCCGTGCGAGCCTATTTAATATTTGGAGAAATTGATCGATCGCGGGTTGTTGATTCTGAACCAAATAGGTGAGGCAAGGATTTCTGTGTTTCAAGGGCTGGTAGGTTTTTAAGCTACGGGCGATCAAGAAGGTACAGCTACAGATATGGCAAAAGAAGACATCATTGAGGTTCAAGGCTCGGTAGCTGAGACGCTTCCTAATGCGATGTTTCGAGTCAAACTTGAAAATGGCCATATCATATTAGCTCACATCTCTGGGAAAATGCGTATGCATTTCATTCGTATTTTGCCTGGAGATAAGGTCACGGTGGAGATGTCTCCGTACGATTTGACCAGGGGTCGAATCACGTATCGATTTAAGTAACGGGGGTTGAAGATTGCCATGAAGGTCAAGTCGTCAGTAAAACCTATTTGCGCCAAGTGCATGGTCGTACGCCGTCGTGGTGTTGTTCGGATCCTCTGTAAGAACCCGCGACATAAGCAGCGGCAAGGATAGCTGTGGGTGGTCTCGCAGTGATGCTGAGTTCTAAACATATAGCGTCGGGAGAGCGGTGCGGCCGAGCGGCTTGCGCCTGAGGCTCGTATCTGGAGGAAGAATGGCACGTATTGCTGGTGTCGATTTACCGAGGAATAAACGAACGGATATCGGGTTGACGTATATCTACGGTATCGGGCGGGCCTCAGCCCAGCAGATCCTCGCTGAAGCCGGTATTGATGGAGCCGTTCGGGTCAAGGATTTGAGCGAAGACAAGATTGTCAAATTACGAGAAATCATTGAACGGGATTATCGGGTGGAGGGTGATCTTCGGAAAGAGGTGTCGTTAAATATCAAGCGCCTTGTTGACACCGGGACATACCGAGGCCTCCGACATCGAAAAGGCTTGCCCGTTCGAGGCCAACGAACCAAAACAAATGCGAGAACCCGCAAAGGACGTCGTGCCGGTGTGAGTAGTAAGCCAAGGCCGACCGCAGGCAAATCAGGGCCCCGTGCGTAAGCTACTCCACCATCAAGAGGAGACAGTATGAGTGTCAAAAAAGGCAAAAAAAAAGAGCGCCGGATTGTACAGAGCGGAGTGGCTCATGTTCAGGCGTCGTTCAATAATACAATTGTCACCATCACCGACATGAGCGGAAATACGGTGGTCTGGGCAAGTGCCGGAAACCAGGGGTTCAAAGGTTCACGCAAGAGCACGCCGTTTGCCGCGCAGCGTGCCGGGGAAGCGGCAGCGAGAAAAGCAATGGAAAGCGGGATGCGGCAGGTTGACGTGTATGTGAATGGACCTGGTTCAGGACGAGAGTCGGCGATTCGATCCCTGCAGGGGGCAGGATTGCGGATCAATTTGATTCGCGATGTGACGCCGATTCCGCATAATGGGTGCCGTCCACCCAAGCGACGTCGAGTCTAATTCATGCGAGCGAATGAGTCGTAGAGGTTTGGGACTTCGGATGACGCGATAGTCAACGACTCGGGCAGCTCTTTTCCGAGGAGGCATCAGTGGCAAAGTATCGTGGGCCAGTCTGTCGGTTGTGTCGGCGCGAAGGCGAAAAGCTCTTTCTGAAGGGCACGCGCTGCATGACGGAAAAGTGTGCAATCGAACGCCGAAGCTATCCCCCTGGGCAACATGGACAGGGGCGTCAACGAACATCCGACTATAGCCTGCAGCTTCGTGAGAAGCAAAAGCTCCGTCGGATTTATGGTCTTCAGGAGTGTCAGTTCCGGGGAGTATTCGAGCGTGCCGAACGGCAGACCGGGGTTACAGGCGATGCCTTATTGCGACTTCTTGAGTGTCGTTTGGACAATGTGGCCTATCGCCTGGGTTTCGGGGCTTCGCGCAAGCAAGCTCGTCAGTTGGTCAGTCATGGCCATTTCACATTGAATGGCAAGAAGATTACGGTGGCAGGCGCCTTAGTGAAAGCGGGCGATGTCATCGAGATTCGAGAGCGGAGTCGTGATCTGGTGGCGATTCAGGCAGCGCTGGAATCAGTAGATAGTCGTGGCATTCCAGAATGGTTGGAGCTGGATCGGGGAGCCTTCAAAGGGATTGTCCGTGCGCTTCCTGCAAAGGACCAAATTACGTTGCCAGTGAACGAACAGATGGTGGTGGAATTATACTCTCGATAGTCTGCTGGTCTTGTTGTTTTTGGGCCTGGTGTCAGCCGTCAATGTGTTTGTCACTCGATGGTATGGAGGGTGGGTCATGATCAAAGCG
>CAYSFU010000075.1:0-20732 GCA_964430555.1 uncultured Nitrospira sp.
TCCCTGCACGGGCACGGAATTCAACGCCGTGCTCCCGTTGTCATACCCGATATGACGAGAACGGGAATCTGACGAGGAAGACGCTGCTCGCCACCGGCGAATTACACGCGGTACCGCTTCAGGATGGAGGACTTCAACAAACCGGCCCACTACCAATTCTAAATCTCGAAACGACAGAACATCGGTCGGGCATTCTCTCATGCCGCATCGACGGAACCTGGCGCTAACGCCAAGTCAGCAGAGACGAACCTCTTCACCGATGCCAAGCTGAAGACACCGGGCCGCACTGTCTTCCTGCAGAAACACTTCCAAGTTCCCGCCGCTATTGATCAGTACGGACGGACGCTGGCGGTGACCTTCGCTATAACTGCCGACCAAATCGACGATCACGTGGGCTCCGACATGAATCTCCACAGGTTGCCCCATCGCACAGCGAAACTCCCGAATCTGTCTCGCGGTAATATTGGAAATGAGATTGCCAAATCGATCGACGGACACGATCTTTCCGATCAACACATCCTCGTGCCAGACCGGGATCGCGACCGAACGCCGAATGGGATCATGGACGGTCGGTCCAAAAAATGCCGGTGGGATACCTTGGCTCAACCAGGCCGCAGCCGGTGCAAACACATCCCGGCCGTCAAAGGTCGATCCGGCCGTGTCTAAGCGATACTGTGGGTTGTTGATCTGCCAAATCTTGGCGTTGGCCTCCTGCTCCAGCATTTCCGTGAATAACCCGTTATCCGGACCGACAAACCACCACCCCGAGGCAGACACGAGTAACGCCCGGCGCTCGGTCCCGACTCCGGGGTCAACGACAGCGATAAAGATCGTTCCGGACGGAAAGTACCGATAACAGGATCTCAGGAAATACCCGGCTTCTTGGATCTGATGCGACGTGATCTGATGAGAGAGATCGACCAGCAGTGCGGACGAATTGATCGAGAGGATCACCCCCTTCATGCTTGCGACAAAGCTGTCACGCTCTCCAAAATCCGTCAGCAAAGCGATGAGCGGTCGTGCCTCCGGCACGTCAACATTCCTCGAATTTGATCTCCACGACTTCGTATTCAACCATCTTGACCGGCGTCTTCACTTCGACAAAATCGCCGACTCGTTTGCCGATCAAGGCACGACCGACAGGGGATTGCACTGAAATCTTGTTGAACTTCATGTCGGCTTCATCTTGCCCGACCAACGTATACTGTTTCTTGGATTGCGATTCCTGCTCGACCACCGACACCGTCGCCCCGAAGACAATGGTCTCGCTGGTGCGCCCGGTGATTTCCACGATGCGCGCATCGGCGATCTTCCCCTTCAGTTCGGCCATCCGGGACTCAATGAATCCCTGACGCTCTTTGGCGGCATCGTATTCCGCATTTTCACTGAGATCGCCGTGCGCACGAGCTTCGGCAATGGCTTCGATTACCTTGGGACGCTCGATCTTGCGCAAACGATCCAATTCAGCCGTTAATGCCTCATAGCCTTTCTTGGTGATGGGTGTCGGCATGCTCCGGTCGCTCCTCAACTGGTTAGCAATATGCTGAAAATGGCCGCCAGCGGCATGGAGAGCAAGACTGAGGCTCAGATTCAGCGAATCAACACTCCCGATGATACTCCTGCAATGTCCGGATCGATAGATCTTTTTTCAGAATGGCCTCGATCGCCATCGCTGCGGCATGGGCCCCTCGCATCGTCGTAAAATAGGGGATCCCTCGATGGAGGGCTTCTCGCCGGATGGCGAGTGAATCGACGTGCGACGAAGCCGTCCGCACGGTATTGACGACAATGGCCACCAAGCCGTTCTTGATGTGATCCACGATATGCGGTCGGCCTTCGGCCACTTTATTCACGACCTCCACGGGAAGTCCATGCTCCCGGAGGTAGCCTGCTGTCCCGCTCGTTCCCTGGATTCGTATCCCGAGTTGACTCAACGCCCTCCCCACTTCCAACGCAGCAGGACGATCCGAGGCCTTCACGCTGATGAACGCCGTTCCCGACGTCGGCAACACCGCTCCGGCTCCGGCTTGGGATTTGGCAAAGGCCCACCCAAAATCCTCATCGAGACCCATCACCTCTCCGGTCGATTTCATTTCCGGTCCGAGCAGCACGTCGACTCCGGGAAATTTATTGAAGGGGAAGACCGCTTCTTTGACGGAGAAATGCACAGGCACCGGAGCCTGTGTAAAGCCAAGCTCCTTAAGCGTTCGCCCCATCATCACCTTCATCGCCAACTTCGCAAGCGGCACACCGATCGCTTTGCTGACGAAGGGAACGGTCCGGGATCCTCGTGGATTCACCTCCAGGACATAAATCGACTCCCCTTTGACGGCAAACTGGGCATTCATCAATCCGATCACTCCCAACTCCTTCGCCAAGATCCGCATCTGACGCTCAATCTCGGCGACAAGAGGCTTCTGAAGCGTGTACGGGGGAAGCGAGCAGGCTGAATCGCCCGAATGGACACCGGCTTCTTCGATATGCTCCATAATGCCTGCAACCACCACGGTGTCCCCATCGGAAATCGCGTCCGCATCGACTTCGATTGCATCAGCGAGGTACTTGTCGATCAACACGGGATGATTGGGCGATGCCCTGACCGCCGATCGCATGTACTCCAATAACCCGGCTTCGTCATAGACAATCTGCATGGACCGTCCGCCCAGAACATACGACGGACGCACCATGACCGGATAACTGATCTGCCCGGCAATCCGTACCGCTTCCTCAACGGATCGAGCCATCCCGCTCTCCGCCTGACGCAGACCGAGCCGGTTCAACAGTTCACGGAACCGCTCTCGATCCTCCGCCAGATCGATGGCATCCGGACTGGTGCCGAGAATTTTGACCCCGGCTTTTGAAAGCGGAAGCGCAAGCTTCAAGGGCGTTTGTCCTCCGAATTGCAACACTACGCCGAGCGGTCGTTCCCGATGCACGATATTCAATACATCCTCATGGGTGAGCGGCTCGAAGTAGAGGCGGTCGGACGTATCGTAATCCGTGCTGACGGTTTCCGGATTGCAGTTCACCATGATCGTATCGATCATCTCTTCTCGAAGCGCCATTGCTGCATGGACACAGCAATAGTCGAACTCGATCCCCTGCCCGATACGATTGGGACCTCCACCAAGGATGACGACCTTTTTTCGATCGGACGGCCTCGCTTCACACTCGTGACCATAGGTGGAATAGAGATAGGGAGTCTGAGCCTCAAACTCCGCGGCACAGGTGTCCACGCGTTTATAGGTCACGCGCCGATCCCGATGCTCCATGCGTGCCCTCGCGACCATCCCGGCTTCACAGCCCAGCAGGTGAGCGATACGATCATCGGAAAACCCGCGTTCCTTCGCTTCCCAGAGGAGTTCTCCGCTCAGGCATCCGGCCGGATTGGTCGCATGGCCGACAAGCATCCGTTCAAAATCCACCAGCTGCCTGACTTGATCCAAAAACCAGGGATCGACTTTCGTCGTCGCGACCAATTCCTCGTCGGTCACCCCCAAGCGCATGGCATCGGCCACATACCACAATCGCTCGGGTAACGGTGTGCGTAAGACACGTCCAAGCTTTTCCATGGCCTCCGACCGATTGAAACCACTCGGCACACCGCGGTCCAAGCCAAACCGCGAAACCAATCCGTTCAGGTCCAATTCCAACGAACGAATCGCCTTCTGCAACGACTCTTGAAAGGTACGCCCGATCGCCATGACTTCACCGACCGACTTCATTTGTGTCGTCAGGGTCGGATCGGCTCCCTTGAACTTTTGAAAGGCAAATCGAGGAATCTTCACTACGACGTAATCGATAGCCGGCTCAAAGGATGCTTTCGTCACTCCGGTAATATCGTTGGCAATCTCGTCCAATGTGTAGCCAACGGCGAGCTTAGCGGCAATCTTGGCAATTGGAAACCCGGTCGCCTTCGATGCCAACGCCGAACTTCGAGACACCCGAGGATTCATTTCAATGACGACCATCTCGCCATCGGCGGGGTTGATCCCAAATTGGATATTCGAGCCACCTGTGTCGACTCCGATCTCGCGAATGATGCGTAGGGCCGCCCCGCGCATGCGTTGGTATTCCTTATCCGTCAAGGTCATCGCCGGCGCCACGGTGATGCTATCCCCCGTATGCACCCCCATCGGATCAAAATTTTCAATGGGGCACACGATGACGACATTGTCTTTCAGGTCACGCATGACCTCCAATTCATACTCTTTCCATCCGATCACCGATTCTTCGATCAGTACCTGGCTCACCGGACTCATGGCCAGCGCCCACTCAATCAACCGCTCAAACTCCTCGCGATTATACGCAATGTTTCCACCGGTGCCTCCCATCGTGAAGGATGGGCGAATGATCGCGGGAAACCCGACGGTCTCCACAATCGCAACGGCTTCCTGCCGATTATGCGCGGTCCCGCTCTTCGGCACGCGGAGCCCAATGCGCTGCATGGCCTGTTTGAACGCCTCTCGATCTTCTGCCTTGTGAATCGCCTCCGCCGACGCGCCCACAAGGGTGACGCCATATTTTTCGAGCACGCCTCGTTTGACCAATCCCATCGTGGTGTTGAGAGCCGTTTGCCCGCCCATGGTCGGCAGCAAAGCATCAGGACGTTCTCGGTCGATGACTTTTTCGACTACATCCAACGTAATCGGCTCTATGTAGGTTCGATCGGCCATCTCGGGATCCGTCATGATCGTGGCGGGATTACTATTGATGAGAATGACCTTATAGCCCTCGGCTCTGAGGGCTTTACAGGCTTGCGTACCGGAATAATCGAATTCACAGGCTTGCCCGATCACGATGGGGCCTGATCCGATCATCAAAATTGAGTGAATATCCGTCCGTTTTGGCATGGTAGTCTGCTAACCGTGGTTAACTGGATGGGAGTTCCGGACCAATTCGTGGGTGATAGGGAGCCGGAACCGGGCCCTGATTCTCTTGCGTGGCATGGTAATACTTCATCGCTTCTGGAAGCCAAGCTTCGATCTGATTGATACGCGCCACATCGGATGGATGTGTGGACAAAAACTCTGGAATCGTGTGCTGTGATCGAAAGCAGACTTTATCAATCATTTGTCTGGGACATCCGCTCATGCGCTCCCAAAAGGGAACCGCTTCGCGAGGATCATATCCTGCCTGTGCCATGAGTTTGAGTCCAATGTAGTCCGCCTCTGATTCTTGCTTTCGACCAAAGGGAAGCGACACCCCGACACCATAGGCACTCATCGCTGCAATGGCTGCATCCGGTCGTCCGGCGGCAGCACCGACGGCCAGTGCGCCGACCTGACCGATCGTTTCCAGAATACTCCGACTATACCGCTCTGCCCCATGTCGTTGGAGGGCATGCGCGACTTCATGACCGATCACAGTGGCCAAGCCATTTTCGTTCTTGGTGAGCTTCAAAATTCCCGTGAAGACCGCGACTTTTCCACCGGGAAGCGCGAAAGCGTTGATTGTGCGATCATCGCGAATGATCGCGAATTCCCATTGATATTCCGGCTTGTTTGCGACGGCCGCGATTCGATTCCCCACTCGATTGACCAGTTCATTCAACTCCGGATCGTCGCTTACCGGGGCCTTTCGAAGTAATTCGCGATAGGCACCGACTCCCATCGCCATTTCCTTTTCCTCGGAAATATAAATAAACTGATCCCGTGCCGTTCCCGGGGCTCTGACGCATCCGCTCACGGCTGCCATTACGGTTGCCAGCGCCCCTCCCGTCAGAAGACCGGAGAGCCCGACCACTCCACGAAGACCCGCGCAGAGCAGTCCTCGCCGACTGATGGGCAGAGCAGACAACCGGTTGATCTCGTGGTTCGACAACTGCGTCATCGGTGATTCCTACCGCACGCTCCCACTTCATTCTAACACCAGCCCTGCCATCAGCCTCTCTCTTTCTGCTACGGCATCCACATGTACATAAACTGGGGAGTTCCCCCGCGCACGACTGTGGCAAGATCGAACTCAGCAAGACTGGCGAGTCCGCTCGGCACCATCAGCTTGGAATACACGTTGTTCGAGTACTCACCTGGACGCTGGTATGTGACGACGCGGGCTTCCGTCAAACCGGCTTGTTTCTTGGCGATCTCAACCGCGTCCTCAAGATAGCCGATCCGATCGACCAACCCGACTTCTTTCGCTTGCTCCCCCGTATAAATGCGACCATCCGCCAACCGCCTGATCTGTTCCATCTGCAAATTGGGACGGCCCTCCTGCACGATGGTCAAGAATCGCTGATAAAATGAATCGATCAACCCTTGGAAGATGGCGCGTTCTTCCACGGTCATCGTTCGGAAGGGTGACCCCATATCTTTGCGAGGACCCGACGTCACGGCCGTGGCATCGACTCCGATTTTCTCGAGCAACCCTTTGGCATTGACCGTGAGCATGATGACGCCGATACTCCCGGTGACAGATGACGGATGCGCCACAATCTGGTCGGCAGCGGCTGCAATATAGTATCCCCCCGAGGTTCCCAGATCCATGATGGAGGCCACAATGGGAAGTTTGCGATTGGTTTTGAACGTCTTCAACTCGTGATAAATAATATCCGACGCCGTGACCGTCCCTCCAGGTGTGTTGATACGCAAAACGACGGCTTTGACCTGTTCATCCTTTGCGGCCCTGGTCAGTTGCTCCTTCACGCTTGCAATCATACTGGGAGTCGACCGGAGTCCATCTTTCTCCTGGGAGCTGATCATCCCAGAAATCTCGACCAACAAGATCTTCGGCTTTCCAGCCCCATCGACCTGCATCTCCTGTAACGGTCCAGGGCCTGGGAACAGAGGAAAATTGAACGTACAACCGGACAACAGGAGGCCGAGCACACCCATCACAACAACATTACGCATAATGGTTCTCCATACGCCGCACAAATTCATCGAACAAGTAGGCCGCATCATGTGGTCCCGGCGCCGCCTCCGGATGGTATTGGACCGAGAATACCGGATGATCAAGCGCGGTCATCCCTTCCACTGAGCCATCATTCAAACTGACATGGGTCATCGCCAGTCGTCCATACCGCGTCTCGATCACAGGCGGAACTGTTGGCACATCAACGAGCCCCGTAGGAATCTGCACGGCAAAATTATGGTTCTGTGAGGTGATTTCGACTTTTCGAGTTTGAAGATCCATCACGGGGTGATTCGCTCCATGATGGCCGAACTTCAACTTATAGGTCCGGAGCCCGAATGCAAGACCCAGAAGCTGATGCCCCAAACAGATCCCGAAGATGGGATAGCGACCGATCAGTTGCGCCACCGTCTTCGCCGCATACGGAACACCCTCCGGGTCTCCAGGACCATTCGAAAGAAAAACTCCGTGCGGCTTGAGAGCGGCCACGGCTTCGGCTGACGTGGAGGCGGGAACCACCGTCACATCACACCCAACATCGACCAATCGTCTCAGGATGTTGTACTTGATGCCGAAATCATAGGCGACCACCCGCCAGCGCACGCGCGTTCCTGCTTCCTGACCGCTTGACCAAGGTGCCCACTCTCCGGTCCCAGTCGTCCAGTCATAGGGACTCGCGCAGGTAACGTCAGCAACAAGATCTCGCCCGACAATGCCGGGCGCCTGCCTGGCTCGCCCGATCGCCCGTTCATGGTCGAGGTCAAGATGCGTGATACACCCCTGTTGCGACCCATGCTCACGCAAGTGTCTTGTCAACGCCCGGGTATCGATCCCCTCAATGGCGACAACGCGGTTCTCAACCAGCGACTCGTGAAGAGTCTGGGTGCCTCGCCAGTTGCTGACCACTCGGCTTGCCTCGCGTACGATAAATCCTTCAGCCCAGGCTCGACGGGATTCCACATCGTCGGGCGTCACACCGTAGTTCCCGATCTGTGTGCAGGTCATCGTGATGATCTGTCCCTTATAGGATGGATCACTCAAGATTTCCTGATAGCCGGTCATCGCCGTGTTAAACACGACTTCACCGACCGCTTCTCCCTCATAGCCAAGAGCCCGGCCTTCAAAGACCATTCCATCTGCCAATGCCAGTACTGCTTTTTTCACGATTGTCTCCCGCCGTTGTCCAGCATGCGTTTTGCCCTGATTCCAATAAGCAGGAGACCTAATCCCAAGTTGACCATGTACAGTGCTCGAATCGGCAACAGCACGCGAAAGAATGCTTCGAACGCTGCTTTCTTGGCTCCTTCGTCTTTGGCTGCAAATGCTTGCGTTTGCAGAGTTGCGGCCTCCGGATGCAACACCAGAATGATCAACCCCGCGATGATGATCATCACGGTCAGCACCGTCACCTCACTCGCACTGACCATCACACGTGCCTCACCGCTCCACCACCGGCCGAACAGCGTCACCGCGAGAATGCCACCGGCCCCGACGACGAACCGGTGATAGCCTTCAAACGCGCGTGTCAAAAACATCCCGCCGGAATCCTGCCCCCCGAACGTATTGAATACTGCCGGAATCACGACACCGCTCAGCACAATCATCCCCCCGACCCATACCGCGAGAGCCACCCACTCAAGCGTGAGACAACAGACCATTCCCCAATGGAGCATCCGCTGCACGGCACTACCGCGCCACAGGGTCGGCCTCGAAGACCACACGGCCGCCTACGATCGTGGTCTGCACACGCCCGTTCACTTTCCACCCGACAAACGGAGTATTTCTGCTCTTCGATCGAAACTTCGCCGGATCGACTTCCCATTGCTCATGCTGATCCAGGATCACAACATCCGCATCTGCCGTCACCGCCAAGGTCCCTTTCTTGAGTCCGAATGCGGCTGCCGGAGCAGAGGTGAGCTTCTGCACGGCTTGCTCGATCGACAGCACCCCTTCCTCCACCAATCCCAACGTCAGCGAGAGCGCGGTCTCAAGTCCGACAATTCCGAATGGGGCTTCGGTAAAATCCTGTTGTTTCTCCTGCGTCGCATGGGGAGCATGATCCGTGGCAATGACATCGATCGTGCCGTCGCGTAACCCTTCTTTAATAGCCTGAACATCGGCCCAGGTCCGCAAGGGTGGATTCATTTTGGCATGCGTATTGTAGCCACGCACCCGTTCCTCTGTCAGCGTGAAATGATGCGGGCAGGCTTCCGCTGTCACGGGAATCCCACGGCTCTTTGCCTCCCGCACCATCCGAACCGATCCGGCCGTGCTGATGTGCGCCAGATGAAGACGGGCACCGGTGAGCTCCGACAAGGAGAGATTGCGCGCCACCATCACGTCTTCAGCTGCAGCGGGAATCCCGGGCAAGCCGAGCTCGGTCGAGACCAATCCTTCATTCATGCAGCCGCCTTCGGCCAGATGAAGATCTTCGCAATGGTCGATCACCGTGAGGTCAAAGGCCAACGCATATTCCATCGCTCGTCGCATCACCAAGCTGTTCATGACGGGCTTGCCATCATCGGAGATCGCCACACAACCGGAACGCCGCAAGTCACCGATTTCGGCCAGTTCCTTCCCTTCCGATCCTTTGGTGATCGCACCGATCGGCAACACATTCGCAAGACCGGCCAACCGAGCCCGTTCCAGAATAAACTCGGTCACGGCTTGATTGTCGTTCACCGGACTTGTATTGGGCATGCAACAGACGGTCGTAAATCCTCCCGCCACCGCCGCAGCACTGCCGCTTTGAATGGTTTCCTTATATTCGAATCCTGGCTCACGAAAATGCACGTGCAGATCGACGAATCCCGGCACAACCAGCTTTCCTTCTGCGTGAATCGTCCGACTGCCGACGGGAGCAGACAACCCGGGACCTACCGCTACAATCTTTCCATCATCAATGAGCACATCGGCCACTCCGACAAACCGACCTGGATCGATGACCCGACCGCCTTTGATTACAATCGACACGATACACCCTCGCGACAAGGTTCAAGATCTGTTGATTTCATGCGTGGTTCACTCCCTCACGCGACTCGGACTCGGCGATCGTTCACCCGCTCGACAGATCGCCGGATCGTCAGATTCATGAATTGGCACCCGACATAAGATAGAGAATCCCCATTCTGACCGCGACCCCGTTGGCCACTTGGTCTAAAATCACCGACGACAAACTATCCGCCACATCCGGCGCGATTTCCACTCCGCGATTGATGGGGCCGGGATGCATGACGATGGCCGCGGAGTCCGCCAGCCGCACACGCTCAGCGGTGAGCCCATAGAGTCGCGAATATTCGCGGATCGAAGGAAACTGTGCGCGCCCTTGCCGTTCCAATTGAAGCCGCAACATCATGATGACATTCACGCCGCGCAGCCCTTCGTCCATGTTGGAGTACACTTTTCCCCCCAACTTCTCGACACCCCACGGCATCATCGTCGGCGGTCCCACCAATCTGACTTCGGCACCGAGTTTGACGAGCGCATAGATATTCGAACGAGCAACACGGCTATGCGACACATCGCCGACAATCGCCACACGCAACCCTCGAAAACTCATTCCTCGTTGCCGAATCGTATAGAGATCGAGCAAGGCCTGCGTGGGATGCTCATGCCATCCATCGCCGGCATTGATGACGGATGACTTCACGCCCTGTGCCAACGTTTCAGCAGCACCGGCCGAGGAGTGACGCAAGACGATAATGTCCGCCTGCATCGCTTCAATATTTCTCGCCGTATCGAGCAACGTTTCCCCTTTCACGACACTGCTCGCGGAGGGGGTAAAGTTGATCACATCGGCGCTCAGTCGTTTGGCGGCCAATTCAAAAGACGTCCGGGTCCTCGTACTCGGCTCAAAAAAGAGATTCACGACCGTCTTCCCTCTGAGCGCCGGAACTTTCTTGATCTCCCGGCCTGTCACTTCCTTGAAGGAATCCGCGGTGTCCAACATGAGCGTGATCTCGTCAACCGACAAGGGAGCAAGACTCAACAGATCTTTGCGCTTCACACTCATGGAACCCTCCATTCCATGATCGTCACCCTGCCCTCAAGATGACCACACGATCACTCTCTCCACCCTCTTCCAACAACACGTGGATCTGTTCCTCCCGAGAGGTCGGCAAATTCTTTCCGATGTAATTAGCCTTGATCGGTAACTGCCGATGACCACGATCAACCAATACCGCCAGCTGAATTTCTTCCGGACGTCCTAAATCCATGAGCCCATCCATCGCGGCTCGTATCGTCCTTCCGGTAAACAGGACATCATCGACAAGGACGACGACTTTGTGCGCCATGTCGAACGGCACCGATGTTTTTCGCAGAATCGGCTGATTTTTCCGCAACGCCAAGTCATCTCGATACAACGTAATATCTAATTCCCCGATGGGAACCGACACACCTTCGATACCATGAATACGCTTGGCAAGCCGATGCGCAAGATAGACGCCGCCGGTCCGAATCCCGACCAGAGCGAGATCCTTCACGCCCTTGTTCCGCTCCAGGATCTCGTGTGCGATGCGCGTCAAGGCTCGGGCGATATCCCCGGCGTCCATGATAAGCTTTTCTTCTTTTCGATCAGACGGCTGATTCATTTGTGACAACACCCTGCGGCGTCTATGCGTAACCTCATTTCAGGCATAAAAAAACCTTCGCACCACGAGAGTGAGAAGGTCGACTGAGACTAACTTGAGTGGGAACACCACACATGATCAACTCCTTGCTCACCTCACCGGATGAGCATTAAAGGCTCCGGCATCTTACTGAGTCAGACGATTACTGTCAAGCAAGCGAGATAGACGTGACACAGCCGTCTGGCACCCATATGCAAAGATGATATCATTAGACACTTACGGAAATGAGCGGAACCTTACGGTGACGAAGCTGCTATCGGATTGCACAAGAGGGATGCGGGGAGCCCTCTTGCACGATCCGTCTATAGGTATCCGACCCCTTTGACTCATCTCGACAATGACTGACGTTTACACGCAGCGGTGGGAATAGGGCAAGTGTTCCGTATGGGCCAAGGAGCAGGCATGACTCTCGACAACGGCCCGCGCCGCTTCGCCGTCATGCCCTACGGTCGGCTTCTCTCGAAAAGGCCGTCACCAATGAGAACGCCCACCGATCGTTGTCCTTGGAAAGAATCTCAACAGAGGAGCGATCACCTGGCTGGGGCACGCCGTCGTCTTGCGCCCCCAGGGACGATGACGAATTCATAGAGCCGACATTCCAGATCGCCGTTGAAGAGGGGAATACGTTTCGATGGGGCGAGGCCGATGAGTTTCGGTACACGAGCGTCCCCCGTCAACACATAGGCCCGCCATCCGGCAAATCGCTGCTTCAGCCAATCGCCCAACTTTGGGTAGAACGACGCCAATTCATCGGGATGACTCAAACGCACGCCATAGGGCGGGTTGATGATCATGACGCCCTGCTCCGCCGGAGCCTCCAGGTCCAGAATGTCGCTCTGCTTGACCCGCACATCGACCACCACCCCCGCCCCTTGAAACGCCCGCTGAGCAATCTTCCCCATGGCCGGATCACGATCCGACGCATAAATGGCGGCGGGAACTTCGGCGAGGCGTTTAGCGAGTGCTGCTTCGCACAGACGGCCCCACAGTTTGTCATCGTGAATCAGCAGCCGCTCAAAGGCAAAATAGCGGGCCATCCCCGGCGGAATCCGGCGGGCCATCAGCGCGGCTTCGAGGGCGATGGTCCCGCTCCCACACATGGGATCAAGCAGCACATCGCTCGGCGTCCAGCCGGCAAGCCGGAGGATACCCGCAGCCAGATTTTCCTTCAACGGCGCGTCGACCGACGCGATCCGGTAACCTCGCTTGAAGAGCGGTTCGCCGGAGGTGTCCAGGTAGAAGGTGATGGTGCGCTGATCGAGAAAGGCATCCAACTTGATATGCGGTCGTTCCGTGTCGACGCTGGGCCGTCGTTGGTGCATGGCGACGAACTTGTCGCACACAGCGTCTTTGATCCGCAGGGTGAGAAAATCCAGACTCGGAAGCGGGCAGCGCCGCGCGCTCACTTTGACTTTGATCGTCCGCGAGGGTGCAAACCAGTCGGGCCAGGGCAGTGCATAAGCCGCGCGATAGACATCGTCTTCCGTTTGATAGGGGCTATGGCCGACTTCCCAGAGGACACGACTGGCGATGTGACTTTTGAGATTGACCCAATACATCGTCGACCAGGGGGCCGTGAACCCGACGCCGCCGTCGGTCCTGGATGTGGCGGGCACACCGAGATCATGGAGTTCCTGTTCCAGCACCCCCTCCAAGCCTCGTGGGCAGGGGGCAAAGAATCGTCGTGATCTTCCGTCCATTCCTTACATATCCCTCTTAGAGGTAAAACCAAGCAATCCCATGTCGCTCTGCCGTTCAGTCGTTGCACAAAGGCTGCAAGGTCACCGGCATTCTTCCAGAGCATGGCGCCTGACAGTCGGTCTCTTCAACTATCGCTCAATGGAAATAGTTCTTGGCGCTTGAAGCAAATGAATGCTGTCCGACCACAGTGTCGCCGGATCCTTCTCAAAGATATCCAAGGCGTTGGAGGACAACACATTCCAGGACCCCTGACGCATCTCATCTTCGAGCTGCACCGGTGCCCATCCGGCAAAACCCGCAAAGGCACGGAACGCTTCGTTTGGCTTGGGGCTAGCCATGACACGTTCTAAAACCGTCGGTGTGCCCACATATATCCCATTCACAATGTGTCGTGCGTCGGGCAAGATATGCTGGAGTCGGAACAGCAGCACTAGTTGCGTGCGTCCAACCGGCCCTCCAAAAAACACACGGTGATCGGTCTGCTTCAACATCGGGAGATCCTGTAAGACTTCGGCCAACAACACATCCGTCGGGCGGTTCACAACAAGACCGATCGTCCCATCTCGTCCATGCTCGACAATGAATACAACGGTTTGAGTGAAATTGGGATCGCTGATTGAGGGGCTGGCGACCAAGAGCGAACCTGCTTGAACTGATAAGGGCACACCTTGCCGCTGGGCCAATGCCGGGATAGCAGATGACACAGACACCATTCCAAGCAGTAGGCACCATGCAAATCGTTTCAACTGACACTGCCGAACACACCAATACATACGGGAATGACGCCTCAGCAACATGAATCGAACAACAAATCCCCTGCTGCGACAGGCTACGATTCCGAGTAGCGGGTGTCAATCATTTGAAGACGTGAACGGGAAGGTACGACACACGGATGAACGCATGGGCGATGACCTCTCATGCGCTCAGCCGTGAATACTGTCTCATAAGTGA
This sequence comes from uncultured Nitrospira sp., assembly GCA_964430555.1. Lineage (GTDB taxonomy): Bacteria > Nitrospirota > Nitrospiria > Nitrospirales > Nitrospiraceae > Nitrospira_D. The sequence continues at coordinate 14,136 of CAYSFU010000075.1, forward strand.
ACTGACAATCCTCCCATACCGTGGGCCAAATTGAGGTCTAGCTCAACGGTGCCTCCACCGTGGACATCAAACCTCTTGTGGGAGGCATGGATAAATTTTCCTTCTGCAAAGACCGCACTGTGCCTGGTCACAAACACTGTGACTCTCCCGAACCCCTGAAAAGCCGGTGCAGTATTTGTGCCGTTCTATCCGGCAAATTCAATGCTCCGTCGTTGGCCTCCTCCACCCAATTCAATGTATGGGAACCATCTCCCGTTCGGTAGATCTGGTATAGCGTCAAGAGGAAGACGAGCCAGAACATTGACGCCAAAACAGACGTCATCCAGATCAAGTCGTGTGGAGATGCCAGGACCAACATTTGACAACAATACCTCTCCACCAATATGGGTGAGACGAAAGCGTATGGCATCGATCTCAACTCCGACAGCAATCCTCAAGGTCTTTCGAGGAACTGAAGATCCACATCCCCATTTTTCCACCGAGAGAAGAACCGTGCTCAAACTTCACACCCCACACCTCCGCGTTACTGAACGACATATCCGTCTTAAACGGAAACGAGTACCCACCGAGGACGGAGAAATACACATCAACCGGCTTAGTCCGAACCTCCTCTTGAGCCTCCGCGAAATGACACTGTCCGAGAACACTCAGCAGAAGAACCGTCACGGAAGTCGCCGCTTTCATTGCCGCTTCTCAATTTTAATTACGATATATACCTACGTATAATACGTCATATTGAGCACAGGGAAAGCAATTCATGAAATTCCGTTCTTCACCATCAAATCACACCTGATCGACACCTCGCAGGCGACATATGATACAGTAGGCGGTCTTTACAGGGTACGCCGCAATCACCCGACTACTTGCTTGCGTTACAGAGGCTGTCTCTCGTTAAATAAGGGGCAAAGGAGAACCGATTATGTCCATCGGCTTGAGATATCTCATTACAATGGCAGTCCTCGTTGCCGTACCGGGATGCGTTGATCCGCCAAAATCTCCGCATGTCGACGTGAAGGACACAGCGTCACACATTGACGAGTTACAAGCAGCCGCTGAACAAGGGAATGCTGATGACCAATACCATCTTGGGATACGATATGAGAATGCCCGTCCGGCAGACCATCGAGAAGCCGTCCGGTGGTATCGCATGGCGGCCACGCAACGGCATGCAGGAGCATTCTATCGGCTATGCGTACTGTCGGACATCGGGCGAGGAATACCGCAAGATTATCAGGAGGCTCTCCGATGGTGTCGTCTCGCGGCAGACCAAAGACATGGCGCAGCAATGTTTCTTATCGCTACTCACTATGAGCAAGCACGGGGCGTGCCCAAGGACCTCGTCCAGGCCTATCTGTGGTATAATCTTGCAGCAGCCAATGGCCATGAAGCCGGCGCAAAATGGCGGAATCGACTAGGGCGCGATATGACCCCAGCTCAGGTTGCCCAAGCACAATTTCTGGCCAGGAATTGGAAGCCGAAGGGACAAGAACCTCCCCAAGGACAATGATGCCGTATCCCATTCCATCAAGCCCAAGACCGAATGCTCCGTCTCCCCATCAATCCAACACGGTCAGGTTTACTATTCGTCAGTTATTGGTGCCTCAGCAGTTCAGCGCTCGCTGTCGCTCCCTCAGCGGGGTTGCCGCTCATTCCATCCTTGAACTACGAGCCTTGGGCTGAATAGGAGAGAATTTCCAGGGTTCACTGCCCCAAAGATGTTGCAACAGCCTCACCATCGTATGCTCCCTGTACCGATCATCGAGTTGCGTCCACTGATTGGTCTCTTCATGTTGATGGGTGCGTTGGCTTCAAGTTGTACTGCCCCTCTCCCACCTCCGTCGCCACCACTCCCAGATGGATCCGCAGTGAGTGAGTTGCTTACGCGCGCGCACGGGGGGGAACCAGAGGCTCAAAACCAGTTGGGCATCCACTATAGTGAAAGCCAAGGGCTTCAACAAAACTATCAAGAAGCCAAATATTGGTTTAAAAAAGCGGCGGATCAAGGCCATGCCGGCGCGCAAGTCAATCTTGGCACGCTCTATTCGTTAGGGCAGGGGGCTCCGTTCAGCGACCCTATGGCGATGTTTTGGTTTCAGAAAGCAGCGGATCAACGCAACCCGCTGGCCTTTGCCAAGCTTGGCATGATGTACGAACGAGGACGCGGTGTCTCACAAAATCTTGTAGAAGCCCACATGTGGTACAACCTCTCGGCGGCCTACGGTGAAAAACGAGCCGCTGAATCCCGCAACGCGTTGGCCAAACATATGACAGCCGAACAAATTGCTGAAGCCGAAGCGCGAGCCAAACAGTGGACTCCGCCCCGGCGATAGTCTCGCGACATCGACGAAGATCGCACCACGCCTCATCAAATGACTTAAAATATTCCGGCTTGTTTCTGGAGCCAGCGGATATATTTCACGATGTCATCCACGTCCTCGGGCTTGACAGCCTCGATCTTCGGCATGTCGCCGAATTGCCAATGATGAGCCTTGACTCCATTGGTCACCGCTCGCTGGAACGCGACATCGCCATGATGGTTTGGTTCATACACCTTGTGAAGAAATGGAGGGCCTTGATTCGTACCGACTCCGCCGCTTCCATGGCACCTTGAACAGTGTGCATTGAACTTCTGCTCTCCCTCCCGAAACTCGATTGGAGCGGCAGCGCCGGTTCCCGGTGTTTTTGGCTCCACGCCATTCTGACTGCACGCCGGGGCCACTCCGAGCATCAAGATAACTGAACTGAGTAACACGACTTGTGACGACCTCATAGAGATTCTCCGCTTATTTTCACAACATTATGTATTCAAGATACCGCATAAAGAATTGGATCCACAACTCCCACCTCTGCAAACCCTCGCCGTCGAATGAGACAGCTGTCGCATCGTCCACAGGCCACGGCATCCGTGGGATCATAGCAACTGTGCGTGAGATGTAGGGGCGCACCAAGATCCAGGCCCAGGCGGATGATCTCTGCCTTGGTCATGTGCAACAGCGGTGCTCGAATTTCAAAACGACCTCCCGTCATGCCCACCTTGGTTCCAAGTTGCAACGTCGCTTCTACGGCCGTGATGAATTCAGGACGACAGTCAGGGTACCCAGAATAGTCCACGACATTGGCCCCGAAATAAATGACTGAAGCCCCCACCACTTCCGCCTGCGCGGCGGCAATGGAAAGAAATATTAAATTCCGGCCTGGCACATACGTCACCGGCACAGCACGACCACGATCTGAGACACACTGATCTTTCGGAACGGGAAGATTCCCTGTGAGAGCAGATCCGCCGATTGACTGTAAATCGACGCCCACCACAAGGTGCTGCTCCGCCTTCATGGCAGAGGCCACCTGTTTCGCCCGCTCAATTTCGACGGCATGCCGCTGTTGGTACGCGAGGGTCAACAGGTACAACTCGTAGCCGGCCCGTCGAGCAACAGCGGCGGTGACGGTGGAATCCAGACCACCGCTGGCAAGCACAACGGCCCGTTTGAAAAGCGGCCCGGTCATAGGCAGAACATATCGCGGCAGGATGATGGAGGAGGAGAAAAAGCTGGAAGCCTAGTCGCGTTCTTCTTCGCGTTCAATTTTCTCCAGCAACTCAGCACGTGATTGGCACTCAACACAGAGCTTGGCAAAAGGCACGGCTTGAAGCCGTCTCTCGCTGATTTCGACTCCACACTCCGCACAAATTCCATACGTTCCCTCATGCAGACGTGTGAGGGCCTCATCGATTGACTGCCGACGGCGATTGCGCATCTCCATCAAGGAAATGCCCAGCTCACGCTCAAGATCCATGAGTGCCTGGTCTCCAACATCCCGTGCCGACTCCAGGCGTCGTTGTTGATCTTCGGTCAGTGATTGCCCGAGGCTCCCTTCGATCTCCTTAATAATTTCTTGCCGCTTACCAAGGAGCATCTTGTGAAGCACTTCCTGTCTCTGCTCCCGTGCTTCTCGCTCTTTTGCGGTTTCTTTCGGCCGCACAGGTCCCTCATCGACTTCGACCGATGGTTTGGTAGGCGCCGCCATGCTCGCCATCGCCGGTTGAAATTTCTTGGTAACCGGTTCAGCCGACTTCGGTTTCAGCTCACCCTTCTTCTTTACCTGCCCCTTCATCACCATAATGATCTGTACTCCGCAATGAGGTCATTTAGAAGGTTACACTCGAACTTCTCTTTCATGGCTCAATTTTCTGTGAAAAGAGGCGGCTGGAACACACCTCCCACACCACGTTACGGATATGTGATCGTCGAATGAATGTCGTACCCGTCGAGCTTTTCACGGCCTTTCAAGCTCTTGAGTTCAACCAAGAAATCGAGCCCGACAATCGTTCCTCCCAGCTGTCGGACGAGATTCACCGTCGCTTCCGCAGTCCCGCCGGTTGCCAGAAGATCGTCAACGATCAGCACATGCTCGCCCATCTCGATGGCGTCGCGGTGTATCGCAAGGCTACTGTTGCCATACTCGAGGTTATACTTGACCTCATAACAATCAGCAGGCAGCTTCCCAGGTTTCCGGACCGGAACGAATCCGGCTCCAAGCCGTGCCGCAAGAATACCGCCAAAGATAAACCCTCGAGACTCAATGCCGACCACCTTCCGGACTCCTCGATCTTGGTATCGAGCCGTCAATTGATCGGACAGACTTTGAAGAGCAGCAGGATGCTTCAACAAGGTCGTGATGTCGTAGAAGAGAATACCGGGCTTTGGGAAGTCCGGTACTTCACGGATAAGCGCTTGATAGTTGACAATGGTCACGGAATCTAGAGCAGGTCTGCCTGTGTCATGGTTTTTCGCTCAATGGTATGACGAAGACGAACCAGCGCGGCCATCTCGATCTGACGAACACGCTCTCGCGTCAACCCCATGGTCCGTCCAATCTCCTCCAACGTCTTCGCCTCGCCTCCATCAAGCCCGAACCTCGACACAATAACAGTTTGCTCTTTTTCTGGCAACTCCCTCACCCACGTCATCAGTTCCGCTCGGCGCCGAACCCCATCAGCGGTTTCATCGGGAGACAACCCCGTCGGATCTTCGATCACATCGCGAAGAAACGTGTCCGTACGATCGTTGAGCGGGCTATCGAGCGAACAGGTCGTACGGACCAATTGCTTCAGATCCAAGACCTCCGCTTCCGATGTCTTCATTTTGAGCGCCACTTCCACGGCTCTTGGTTCACGACCAAGTGCTTGCACCAACTGCTCGGTACGATTCAGATAGCGATTCAACCGTTCGACGACGTGGACCGGCAATCGAACCAGTTTCCCTTGATTGATAATCGCCCGTTCAATGTACTGTCTGATCCACCAGGACGCATAGGTACTGAACCGAAACCCTCGCTTATAGTTGAACTTTTCGACCGCTTTAATCAGTCCGAGATTTCCTTCTTCGACGATATCAGAAAAGGGAAATCCTCGATGCATGTACCGCTTTCCGATGCTGATCACCAGGCGCAGATTTGATTCAATCATGTGTTGACGAGCTCGCTCGTCGCCGGCCATGACACGTTTCCCAAGTTGCTGCTCTTCCTTGAATGTCAGTAATGTCGATCGACGCACTTCGCGCAAATAGCTCTTGAGGGTATCGAGGCCTTCAGCTCGACCGGTTTCACGCTCGCCTTCCTCTGGAAGACTGCCCAGTTCAGAGGCACCCGCCTCATCCTCCAGATGCCTTCGCGCCTCACTTGTCTCAGATTCCTCGTGATGTTGCCGACTCATAGTCCCTCAGTAAGACCTAGTACCAAATTTCAAACGCGGAATACCGTCCGGTCGCAGCGCCCCACGTCGTCTCAATCTTCATCACTTGAGCCGCAGAAGGACCGATCCGCAGTTGACACTCAAGCGCTTCGATCACAGACCGCGCACCCTCAACCTCAAGCTCGACTCGACCATCGTGAAGATTGCGCACGCCGCCGAATAGTCGAAGGTCCATAGCCACTCGTACGACAAAGGCGCGAAACCCCACCCCTTGCACGCGACCATCCACAAGGATACGAGCCCGCACCGGCAACTCAGCGGCGGGGTAAGTCATACGTCCCCGGCCAAACCTGTATATTCCACAAGGCTCCTCGGCTCCGTCCTGCGGATATTCTCACACCTCTTCAGGGGCGTCACGCCTTTTACAAAATCTACGCCCTGACTATGTCGTCAGAATGTCGAGATTTCTTGAGGTTTCACTATCCCGACACACACGAGAAGAGACCTTGCGACCGGAGAGCACTCGACGCTTTCACGCCCTGGGCAACAGACCACGACATAACCCATATCGCAACAACTCCTTGATTTAAAAATGAGATCATCGTGACGAACACGATCGATCCATGAGTCGAACCGGGAAAAGGACCGATGCACACCGTGCATGGGTGCTCTCAAAAGTCGATCGCTCGCGAGGAGAATCTCAGCAGACGGTGGTCGCACTCGGTATCATAACAGACCATTGGCGAGAACGACCCTGGGGTTGGCTATGAATCAACGAGGGAGAGCAGAACCGACCATGCTATGCCGGCCATCGTGCTCGGTGAGGAGGATGTTCTAGATCGAGTATGCTGAGCTTGGTCGGGGCGAGAGGATTTGAACCTCCGACCCCTGCGTCCCGAACGCAGTGC
>CAYSFU010000076.1:0-20710 GCA_964430555.1 uncultured Nitrospira sp.
CCAATTTCATCACATCCCTCCTTATACAGGTGTCTGTGAAATCGGGGGAAGGTCAAGTCTTCGTATTGGCGCTCGAGATAAATATTCCCTAGTAATCATCGATTTCTTCAGTTTCGTCGAGCATCTCTGCTGTAATTTCATCTGGCTCACCCGTCCATTGAGTGAGTGGAATCCCCTTCGCTTTGAGAATGGCTTCCTGTTCCGTCCCCGCAGCCATGGTGAGTTCATAGGTTATCATTTGTCTGACTTGAAACATTCTCATATTGATTCACCTCATTATATGTGTTCCATTTGCCATTGAGGCATGGGTTGTTGACTCCCAGGTCTATCAGATACGCCGCGAGTCTAATCAATCAGGTCACCTGATGGATCGTTAGCAGGGCTTCATTTTCCCCTGCATCCGTGCTTATTCTAGTTTGGTCTGTTGTCGCATGTTTTCGAGTGGAACTGGAACTGCCGTTTCCTCTTTCCTCATTATTTTTGATAGAGTCCGTATATTCTCTTCACTCTTATCTTCCCCAGCGGCTTGGATTAGCATTGTTGTGAGAACGGTACCGACTATCACGTCGAGTATGAAGCATTACAACGCTATTTTGCCAGGCTTCTTCCGCTTAGACATGTCGGATGGTCAACGATATTGGTGCGGTGATTTTGACTGAGTATCTGAATCGAGTAGTCAGGTATTGTAAGCGATTTGGAGGTAGATACCATAGTGGATAGTGGCTTGTAGCGTCTAGGCAGGAACATGGTTATGCAGTCATGCAGTCCTTGCCTTGACTCTATTTCCATCGCTTTGCTAGAGTAATCAGCCAATCTAAACATTCGAAAGTTCAGCCGAATCTAAGGCATTTTTACAAGTAACTCTGAGGCAACACCGTGATGAACGTCTGGTCATGTGATGACTCGCATCGCTTCAATCGTCGTCTATTTATTGATGGGCTCCAAGGGGAATGGGGCGGTGGGGATTCAGTCGTTGAAGAAGAGCTGCCGTTGTCTCCCCAAAATATTTACGCGAAGTCTGGCAATGGGCGCATTACTATCATGTGGGATCCGGTTCCGGATGCCATGTACTATAACCTCTACTTCCAGACAACAAAAGGTGTACAGGTCAAGTTTTCGGAGCTGACCCGGCCTATCGCTGGCCCTGAAGATTTCAAGAGCGTCATTGGTGTCAAAAAGGACAAGGCAACCTGCTTAGAAGGGGCCTCCAGTCCCTATGTCCATGACGACCTTGCCAATGGTACTTGTTACCACTATGTCGTCACGGTTGTCACGCCGAAGGGCGAAAGTCTCGAATCTCAGGAAGTGATGGCGATTCCATCGCCCTATCTCCTTGCCATGGTGATTGGACGTGAGGGCGTAGCCGATGGTGAACTCAGTTCTCCAACCGGTATTGCCCTCGACAAAGAGGGCAATCTTTATGTGGCGGATACCGACAACCATTCCATTCAGAAGTTCGACAAGCATGGAACGTTTCTGGCTCGATGGGGAGGTGAACCCAGTTCGCAAGAAGGACAATTCTATTATCCCCGCGGGTTGACCGTTGGACCGGACGACGTTGTTTATGTAGCGGACAGCGGGAATAATCGCGTACAAAAGTTCGATATCGAAGGCAATACTCAGAAGGCTTGGGGAAAATTCGGGTTTGCCTGGCGTGGTGCCGAGATGGGGCGGTTCGATGTGCCGTGGGGGATTACAACGGATCAAGATGGCAATGTCTATGTGTCCGACACGAGCAATGCGCGCATTCAAAAGTTTCAAGCCGACGGGCAGCCGCTGTTGAAGTGGGGGCGAGACGGCAGCTTCGATGGAGCGTTCTTTTTCCCGCGCGGGGTCGCGGTGGATTTCGTTGGGAATATCTATGTGGCCGATGAGAGCAACAACCGCATTCAGAAGTTTGATACACGAGGGAGTTTTTTAACGAAATGGGGGCGTGAGGGAAGTGGGCCTGGGCAATTCAGGTCTCCCTGGGGGATTGCGTGTGACGCCCTGGGCAATGTCTACGTCGTTGACAGCGGCAATCATCGGATCCAGAAGTTCGATGGAAACGGGACTTTCCTTTGTTCGTTCGGAAACCGCGGGAAGACGGAGGGACAGCTGAATTTTCCCTATGGGATTGCCGTGGATAAGGAAGGCTGTGTCTTCGTCGTCGATAGCGGGAATAATCGCATCCTCAAGTATGTGCCGACGGAAGAAGAGTTGAATCGTGGCAAAGAGCAGTCTGCGCAGACAGCGGATACCGGAGCCGTGCAGCCGCCTCGTAGCCTTGCGGTCAAGGCGGGTGATACGGCGGTCTTTCTGAGTTGGATGGAGGTGGCAGGCGCCCAATCGTACAATCTCTACTTTAGTACCTCGCCCCATATCACGATTGAGGGAGCCACCAAGATCGAAGGCGTGACGAATCCCTATACACACGAAGGTCTTACCAACGATACTCCGTACTTTTATGCCGTGACGGCATCGTTTGAAGATGAAACGGAAAGCGGGTTATCCGAAGAAGTGATGGCGATGCCCGTGCTCATCGACATCACGGCACCGCAGAACCCCTACGCTGTGATCAATCACGGGGCATTCATGACGAATTCGCCGGATGTCGTCGTGACGATTTCAGCAACAGATTTGGATACAGGAGTCGGGGCTTATTTTATTTCCGAGAGTCCCTTGACGCCGCTGGCTGGCACGCCGGGGTGGGTGGATGTGACGCCAGTCATCAAATTTGGAGCGACGATCCCGTTCATTCTTTCTCCGGCCGACGGGCACAAGACAATTTATGTGTGGTTCAAGGACATTGGAAACAACGTTTCTACTCCGGCGAGTACCACCATTCTCGTCAATACCTCGGGGTATCTCTGTGTCGCAAAATGGGGGAAGCCTGGTCGCGGGGCGTCGTTGTTACACGGCGGAGAATTCATGGCGCCGATGTACGGACTCTGCGTGGATCAGCAAGGCTCGTTGTTCGTCGTGGATAACGGGAACAATCGTGTGCAGAAATTCGACAGCGCGGGCAACTTCATTATCCTGTGGGGAAGTTTCGGATCCGCCAATGCCAACTTCCATAACCCCACCGGTATTGCCTGCGACGGGAAGGGCGATGTCTGGGTGGTGGATACTAATAATCATCGGGTGCAGAAATTTGATGGGAAGCTGGGTGGCTATCTGATGAAGTTTGGTTCACGCGGGAATGGTGAGGGACAGTTCAATGCCCCATGGGGTATTGCCGTCGATCGTGTGCGAGGCTACGTCTATGTGGTTGACAGTGCCAATTTCCGAGTACAGAAGTTCGATATGACAGGTGAGTTCATCATGGCCTGGGGCAGCTTCGGCAACGGCGATGGGCAGTTTTATTTTCCACGTGGGGTGGCTGTCGACCAAGAAGATGGGACGGTCTATGTCGTCGACATGGGCAATCACCGCATTCAGAAATTCGACACGAGCACCAATGTTCTGCCGCAGCTTTTGACGAAATGGGGAGGCAGTCCGGCAGCCGGGCATGCCAGCAGTTCCTTGGCGCAGGAGGCTGGGCAGTTGCGCTCGCCGTGGGGGATCACGGTTGATGGAGCCGGTGATGTCTATGTGACGGATACGGGAAATCATCGGATCGAAAAGTTCGACCGTGAGGGTAATTTCCTCACGCAGTGGGGCGGGTTCGGGAACGGCGATGGACAGTTCAATTTCCCCTACGGGATCGCCGTCGATGCGAGGGGCAGCGTGTTTGCCGTCGACAGCGGCAACACCCGAGTGCAGCAGTTTATGCCGGCGGAAGAGGGCAGCGAACGGTTGCAAGACGAGGCAGAGGAGCTGGTCAAATTGGAACACGCGCAACGAACTCACAAGGTCTGACGAGGGAACGATGCTTGATAAAGAGCCGCGACTGGGACTGACCTACGACGATGTGATTCTGGTACCGGCCAAATCGCAGATTCTCCCTAATGAAGTCGATACGAGCACGTTCATCTCGCGAAACATTCGGATCAATATCCCGTTGGTCAGCGCGGCTATGGATACGGTGACGGAGTCGCGATTGGCGATTGCCATGGCTCGCGAAGGGGGCATTGGCATTATGCATCGGGTCCTGTCTCCGGCGGACCAAGCTATGGAGGTGGATCGGGTCAAGAAGTCTGAGAGCGGGATGATCATGGATCCTGTCACTATTTCTCCCGATGAAACCATTCGAGACGCGCACCAACTCATGGCGAAATATCGCATCTCAGGGATCCCGGTCACCAAGGGCCGGAAGCTGGTGGGGATATTGACGAATCGGGATTTGCGATTCGAAAACAGAATGGACCTGAAAGTGTCCCAGGTCATGAAGCGGGACCGGCTGGTGACGGCGCCTGAAGGTACCAGTCTTGAGAAAGCACGAGAAATTCTTCATGAACACCGAATCGAAAAGTTGCCCGTCGTCAACAAGCAGTATGAGTTGAAGGGGCTCATCACGATCAAGGACATCGAGAAGCGGATCAAGTATCCCCATGCATGCAAGGACGGGCATGGACGCTTACGGGTTGGGGCGGCGGTCGGGGTTGGACCGGATACTCAAGAGCGTGTGACATTGTTGAAGAAGGCAGGGGTGGATCTTGTGGTGATCGATACCGCCCATGGCCACTCACAAGCTGTGTTGAATACTGCAAAGCTGATCAAGAAGCTCTATCCGGACCTGGAGCTGGTTGCGGGAAACATCGGGACGGCAGAGGCGGCGAAGGATCTGCTCAAGGTCGGAGTGGACGCAGTCAAAGTCGGAGTCGGACCTGGGTCGATCTGTACGACACGGATCGTGTCCGGTGCCGGAATGCCGCAGCTGACGGCCATCGCTGATTGTGCCAAGGTCTTACGTGGGACCGGAGTCCCGGTGATCGCGGATGGTGGGATCAAGTTTTCCGGCGACATTGCCAAAGCGCTCGCGGCTGGTGCGTCATCCGTCATGCTTGGTGGGCTGTTTGCCGGAACGGAAGAGTCTCCTGGAGAGACGGTGCTGTATCAAGCCAGAACATATAAAGTCTACCGTGGCATGGGGTCCATCGGGGCCATGGAGCGTGGAGGAGGCGATCGATATGGCCAGGGAGGACGTCCGGCGCAAAAGTTAGTGCCTGAAGGGATCGAAGGGCGTGTGCCGTACAAGGGAGCCTTGGCTGCCGTGGTGTATCAATTGGTCGGTGGTATCCGATCGGGCATGGGGTACTGTGGGTGCAAAACGATTGCCGATCTTCAGAAGAAGGCGACGTTCATCCGGCAGTCCGTCGCTGGGCTTCGAGAAAGTCATGTCCATGATGTCATTATCACGAAAGAAGCGCCAAACTATCGAATGGATTGGGAGTAGAGTGGATGAGCGGTGAAAGGTCATATGTGAAACGAATTTTTGGAAATGCTTGTTCTGTCTCTTTCGACTAACCTCTAACGTTTCACCTTTCACGCTTTCATGGAACTCTGGCACGATAGAATTCTCGTTCTGGATTTTGGGTCGCAGTACACGCAGTTGATTGCCCGCCGCATCCGTGAAGCACAGGTCTACTCGCAAATCTTTCCGTGCACAACGTCGTTAGCCGCTATTCTGGCTTACCAACCACAGGGGATTGTCTTGTCCGGAGGACCTTCCAGCGTCTATGACAAGAAGGCGCCGGTCATTGCCAAGGCACTCTTCGATCAGAGCATCCCGATTCTCGGGATTTGCTACGGCATGCAGCTGGTGACGCATCTGTCCGGTGGAAAGGTCGCCAAGTCGGCCCATCGCGAATATGGTCGCGCGGAGCTGACAATTGACGACGCCAGTGATCTCTTCAAAGGGGTGGGGACCGGACTGCTGACCTCGGTCTGGATGTCGCATGGCGATCGTATCGAACGGATGCCGCCAGGATTCCGATCGATCGCGCATACCGGGAACTCACCCATCGCGGCAATGAAACGCGACGATGCCAAGCAACGGGTCTATTGTCTGCAGTTCCATCCAGAAGTTGCGCACACTTCGGAAGGGACGAAAATCCTCCGCAACTTCGTCTATGACATCTGTGGGTGTCAGCCGACCTGGACGATGCAATCGTATGTCGAGACGGCGGTGAAGCAGATTCGTGAACAGGTCGGCAAGGAACGGGTTATCTGTGCCTTGAGTGGTGGGGTCGATTCCTCCGTCGCGGCGGCACTGACGCATCGGGCGATCGGGGATCAGCTGACTTGTATCTTCGTCGATAATGGAGTCTTGCGGGCGGGTGAACGAGACCAAGTCCGGAAGACCTTTGCCTCGCAACTCCACTTAAATCTTCGAGTGCTCGATGGAACGAAGCCCTTTCTCGCAGCGTTGAAGAACGTGACGGATCCGGAGCGAAAACGAAAGATCATCGGCAGGCAGTTCATCAAGATGTTCGAGACGGAGTCCAAGAAATTGAAAGGCAGCATGTATCTCGTTCAGGGGACGCTCTACCCGGACGTCATCGAGAGCGTGAGCTTTAAGGGACCGTCGGCTACCATCAAGACACACCATAATGTCGGGGGCTTGCCGGCACGCATGAAGCTCAAGCTGATCGAGCCATTGCGAGAGCTCTTCAAAGACGAAGTTCGGGTGTTGGGCGCAGAACTGGGATTGCCGGATGACATCATTTGGCGACAGCCGTTCCCGGGACCAGGGTTGGCCATTCGCGTGTTGGGTGCGGTGACGCCGGAACGCTTGGCCATCCTCCGCGGGGCGGAAGCCATCGTCGATCAGGAAATCCGGAGTGCGGGGCTCTATCGAGAGATCTGGCAGGCGTTTGCCGTGCTGTTACCGATTCGCACGGTCGGCGTCATGGGCGACCAACGAACCTATGAGCATGTGATTGCGATTCGCGCGGTGACCAGTGTGGATGGGATGACAGCCGATTGGGCAAGGATCCCCAACGAGGTGCTGGGCCGTATGTCGAACCGGATCATCAACGAAGTCAAAGGCGTCAATCGAGTGGTGTACGACATCAGCTCGAAACCGCCGAGTACGATCGAATGGGAGTGAGCGGAGAGAGATAAAGCATAACAGGGAGAAAGCATCCGCTCGGTTCACTGTTCATTTTTTGCGGTTTACGTATCGTATGGAACTCCGTCTCCAAAAGCTTATTGCCAGCACGGGGCTCGCTTCACGCCGGAAGGCGGAGATGCTGATCGCCGGTGGCCGTGTGACGGTCAACGGCAAAGTGGTGACCGAACTCGGCACGAAGGTCGATCCTGGTCGCGATCATGTGAAGGTCGATGGCAAGCATCTGACATCTGCGCAGCCGTTTGTGTATCTGGTGTTGCATAAACCCAAGAACGTGATGTCGACGTTGGTTGATCCCGGAGGGAGAGACACCGTGAAGGATTTTTTGCACGGCGTTTCAGTACGGGTGTTTCCGGTCGGGCGATTGGATTTTGATAGCGAAGGGTTGATGTTGTTGACGAATCACGGTGATCTGGCCCAGGCCCTGTTGCATCCGCGGTATCATGTGCCCAAAACCTATCTGATCAAGGTCAAGGGCGTGCTGACAGATAGTGAGATTGGCCAACTTCAGCGCGGAGTCAAACTAGAGGACGGGATGACGGGACCGGCGGTCGTGAAGAAGGTGAAGCGAGCTGAGTCGAACTCCTGGTTGGAAGTCACGATTCGGGAAGGCCGTAAACATCAGGTGAAACGGATGTTGGAATCCGTGGGGCATCTGGTGATCAAGTTGATACGGATCAGGATGGGACCACTGTCGCTTGGCAATCTGGAGCCCGGCGAGTTCCGTTTCCTCACCGATCGGGAAGCCAATGCCTTACGCGAATTGGTGGAGCAACGCCAGGCTGCGGTTGAACGGGGAGAAGAGGCGATGCCGGGCCCCAAGCGGCTGGTCAGGCGCGAAGGCTGGGCCAGACCGGTCAAGAGCAAGAAGTATGTTGGAAAGAAAGCGAGAACGGCATGAACATCCGCACACATCGCTGCGGCGAGTTGAACACGAAACAGATCGGGCAGACAGTCGTCTTGAATGGCTGGGTGCAGCGTCGGCGCGACCATGGCATGGTTATTTTTATCGATCTGCGAGATCGGACGGGTATCACGCAGGTCGTCTTCAACGCCGAGCGCAACCTTCGGTGTCATCAAGCGGCCCACACGCTTCGCAGCGAATGTGTTGTGTCCGTGACAGGACAGGTGATGGCACGACCGGATGACTCAAAGAATCCTGATCTTGCGACCGGCGAGATTGAGGTGTTCGTCGACGAAGTGGAGATTCTCAACGAAGCCAAGACACCGCCGTTCTTGATCGATGATGACGCCGACGTGACGGAAGCGATTCGGTTGAAGTATCGGTTTCTGGACCTTCGTCGCCCCAGGATGCAGCGATTGTTGAGTCTTCGCCACGGCATTACGCAGGCCACCAGAGAATTTGTGAATGCCGAAGGCTTCTTGGAGGTCGAGACGCCGATTCTGACAAAGAGCACACCGGAGGGGGCTCGTGATTATTTAGTACCGAGTCGCGTCAATGCCGGACAGTTCTTTGCGCTGCCGCAGTCACCGCAACTATTCAAGCAAGTCCTGATGGTCAGCGGCGTCGATCGCTATTATCAAATCGCTCGCTGTTTCCGTGACGAAGACCTGCGCAACGATCGGCAACCGGAGTTTACCCAGATCGATTTGGAACTGTCGTTCGTCGATCGTGAACAGGTCATGAGCCTGATGGAGCGCATGATCGTCACGATCTTTAGCAAGGTCGGTGGCGTTCACCTGCCGACTCCGTTTCCTCGGATGACCTATGCGGAGGCGATGGGGCGTTATGGGTCGGATAAGCCGGATCTCCGATTCGAGATGCCGCTCTATGACATGACGGCATTCGGCGCGGCGAGTGAGTTTAAAGTCTTTAAAGATGCGGCGACCAAGGGTGGAATCGTCAAGGCCTTGATCGTGAAGGGTGGCGCATCCTTGTCACGAACACGCATCGATGCCTTGGGCGAGACGGCAAAGAGTTTCGGTGCGAAGGGTCTTGCGTGGTTGAAGTTGACAACAGAAGGTCAGCTGGAGTCCGTTATTGCGAAGTTCCTGGATGCGAAAGCGTTTGCGGCGGCCCTGCCGGAGGCGAAGCCTGGGGACTTGGTTCTTTTCGGTGCCGACAAGCCAGCGGTCGTCCATGATGTGATGGGGCGCATCCGTCTCTTGTTGGGAGAAGAACTACATCTCATCGACAAGACGGCATGGAAGCCCTTGTGGGTGATCGATTTCCCGATGTTGGATTACGACCAAGAGCAGAAGCGACATGTGGCCATACACCATCCCTTCACAGCACCGCTCGATGAGGATCTTGGGCTGCTTGAAACCGATCCACTCAAAGTAAGAGCCAAAGCTTACGATATGGTGCTGAACGGAAGCGAAATCGGCGGCGGCAGCATTCGTATCCACCGTCGAGATATCCAGAGCAAAGTATTCGACCTGTTGGGGATCGGCAAGGAAGACGCAGCGGTCAAGTTTGGGTTTCTCCTAGAGGCGCTGGAGTATGGTGCACCGCCACATGGAGGCATTGCGTTTGGGCTGGATCGGTTGGTCATGTTGTTGGGCAACGCTGATTCGATTCGTGACGTCATCGCGTTTCCCAAGACTCAACGGGCGCAATGTCCACTGACCGACGCACCGTCGAGCGTTGGCGCCGAGCAGTTGAAGGAATTACGGATCAAGCTGGACTTGGTTGAGTAGGGAGTTCCTGTTCGTATGGCAGGCAACACCTTTGGTCGAGTTTTCACTGTCACCTCGTTCGGCGAGAGCCATGGGCCGGCAATAGGTTGTGTGGTTGATGGCTGCCCGCCTGGACTTGCCCTCGCAGCAGAAGATATCCAAAGAGATCTCGATCGAAGAAAGCCTGGGACCTCACGCCATGTGACGCAGCGGCAGGAATCGGATACGGTCGAAATTCTCTCAGGAGTGTTTGAGGGACGGACGACCGGCACGCCGATCGCGCTGTTGATTCGAAATGAAGACCAGCGCAGCCGAGATTATGGCAATCTCATCGATACCTTTCGTCCTGGACACGCCGACTATACCTACTGGCAGAAATATGGGATTCGAGATCATCGAGGGGGTGGGCGGGCATCAGCCCGTGAGACAGCCGTGCGTGTTGCAGCGGCGGCGATTGCCAGAAAGTGGCTCAACGAAAAATATGGGGTGGTCATCCGCGGCTATCTGAGTCAGCTTGGTCCTCACGAGCTGGCATTCAAAGATTGGGCGGTCGTGGGGCAGAATCCATTTTTTTCTGCCGATCCAGATATGGTCGCCAAGCTCGAATCCTTCATGGATGAACTCCGCAAGGCCGGCGATTCCGTCGGAGCCAAAATCACGACGATTGCTGAACATGTGCCGGTTGGGTGGGGGGCACCGGTCTACGCCAAGCTCGATTCCGATCTGGCAGCAGCCATGATGAGCATCAATGCCGTGAAGGCGGTCGAAATTGGGGCAGGTTTCGCCTCGGTCACTCAACGTGGATCAGAACATGGCGATGAGCTGACGCAGGAAGGGTTTCTTTCGAATAATGCCGGCGGCATTCTCGGTGGTATTTCAACCGGACAAGATATCGCCGTGACGATCGGCATTAAGCCAACCTCGAGTATCCGGATCTCTCGCAAGTCGATTGACAAAGAAGGCAAACCGGTCACAGTCGAAACCAACGGTCGCCACGATCCCTGCGTCGGCATCCGCGCCACGCCGATCGCCGAAGCCATGCTGGCTCTCGTCCTGATGGACCATGCGCTGTTGCATCGGGCGCAGAATGCGGATGTGACGACGAAGACGCCAAAGATTTCCTGATCAGTGAGACGAGATCACCACAGCAGAGGATAAGAAACACCTATCTTGAAGTCACACCTCGCCGGCGCATCGTTCGAGAACAAAATACCAACAGCTTATCTGTTGGTATTTTGCGCGCAGTTCTCGGTCGTTTCGTCACACACGAGTCGACGATCAAACAGCTGACATGCTCGGCGACGCCGTAGATTCTATCTGATAGGGCGGTTCCGGATAGTATTCCAGGGTGTGTTGGACTTCGCGAGCATGTTCCGGCCCTCGGATCTGCCCCACCATCCAGAGTGCCATATCGATTCCGGCACTGACGCCAGCACTCGTGACCAAGTGTCCATCCGCTACATACCGGACATTGTCGATGACTGTCGCTTCATTCTGGGCCCGCAATGCCTCGCGCATCATCCAATGACTGGTCACACGGCGTCCTTTGGCTGGTCCTGCGGCAAGCAGAATCGCCGCACCGGTACAGACGCTGGTCGTCCAGGTACAGTGCCGACTGGCTTTCTCGACCCATTTCAGCAATTCGGGGTGATCGAGCTGTGGTGTGGGATCGGCCGAGCCAGGCACCACGAGAATATCTGGAAGCGATGCGCTGTCAAAATCATAGTCCGGCTGCACCTTCATGCCTTCTAAGGTCGTAATCGGTTCCATGGATGACGCGACGAGATAGAGATGGTCTTGCTCCTTTCTGAGCCAGCTTGAGGCAAAAAACACTCCTTTTGGTCCGACGAAATCGAGCTCTGCGACCCCGTTGTAGATAAGAAATGCAATCTTCAAACTCATGAAGAACCTCCTTGTGAAATAGTGCCAGTAGTGTGGAAGCGCTTCTGATAGTCCTGTGGCGTGATACCTTTATGCCGCTGAAAGGCTCGTCGCAGTTGTTCGCGGCCGGTAAAGCCGCATGTGTGCGCAGTGACATCGAGCGACGTGCCGGTGGTTTCCAGGAGGCGGACGGCATGTTCTAGGCGAAGCTTTTCCACATACAGAGCAGGGGTATCGCCGGTTTCCATAGTGAAGACTCGCGCAAAGGTTCGTGAGCTCATGCCCGCTTGCGTGGCCATGTCTTCCACGGTCATCGGCTGATCGTAATGGTCGGCCAACCAGGTCAGCAACGCCGTCAGCCGTCGACCTTCCGCCGCCTGTGCTTGTAGTTTGGTGCTGAATTGCGATTGCCCGCCGGGGCGTTTGAGGAAGAGCACAAGCATGCGAGCCACGGCTAGGGCCACGTCACGCCCGAGGTCTTCTTCAACCAGAGCGAGCGCGAGGTCCATGCCAGCTGTGATGCCGGCTGAGGTAAAGATATGTCCGTCTCGGACATAGATGGCGTCGGGCTCAATCGTGATGGTTGGATACTTCTGAGCGAAGCGTGCGACTTCCATCCAGTGGGTCGTGGCGCGTCGGTTCGCGAGCAACCCAGCTTCTGCAAGTGCGAATGCACCTGTGCAGATGGAACCGACGCGTCTCGTACGATGGGATTTTGAACGGAGCCAGGCCAGTAGTTTGCGATTATGTATCAGCGGTGTCATATCCGGGCCTCCAGCGATCAGCAGGGTATCAACCTTTCCGCGATACTCACGCCATGAGGCATCGGCAATCACACTGAGTCCGGAGGCTGTGCGGAAGGGACCGGCGTGCTCGGACAGGAGTACGAGGCGATAGGGAGGCCTGCTCTTGTCTTGTACGAAATATGAGGCCAAAGAGAAGACTTCGTGTGGTCCAGTTACATCAAGGACGGCAGCGCCTTCGAAACCGAGCAGTGCAATGGTGCGTGTCGTGTGCTTTGTTTGTGTCTGCTTCATGAGCCGCATCTTCCCAGCAAACCAAGGATGGCACAATGACAAAGATGCCGCAAAACCTGCCATTTGCACGAAGGCCTATTGGCGGAAAAGCTGGATGCTGCAATGGAGCCGCGAGACGTAAGAATATTCCCAGAGCGGAGAGGCGCTTGAGTAGCCGAGTCATAGAAGCCAAATGCCCAGTGTCCGCCGCCAATTATTTCCAAAGCAGCGAAGCCGTAGAATAACCGATCCAGACGGCGAAGAGTCCGAGGGTGATATGGCCCATAACATTCCCGAAGGCCAACCACAATTCCCCGTCGCGCAGCAGGGTCATCGTTTCGTTGCCGAAAGCTGAAAAGGTGGTGAAGCCGCCAAGGATGCCAACGATGAGAAACGCTCTGGTTTCTCCCGTGATGACGCCTCGTTGATCGGCAAGTTCAGCCAGAAAGCCGACCAGTGCGCAGCCGAGAATATTGACGACCAGCGTTCCAAAGGGAAATTGAAGACTCTTGCCGAGTTGTTGTGCATAGCCGCTCACCAGGTAGCGCAAGATGGAGCCGATGAACCCGCCTGTGCCGATGAGAAGCAGTGTACGAAGAATGTGACCACCTGAAAAATATGACGGTGATGAACGGGTCATTGTACTCAAGTGAGTCGATCGAGTCACGAGATTCACGCTGGCTCTGAGAAATGGTGCATAGTACAATCGCCGAGGGAAACGGTTCAGTGAAAGGACGCAGTGCATGGTTGAAATCTACACGGATGGAGCTTGTAGCGGGAATCCTGGGCCTGGGGGCTGGGGTGTGTTGGTGCGTGACGGGAAGGCGGAAACAGAATTCTCGGGTGGTGAGCCGGCGACGACGAACAACCGGATGGAACTGCTCGCCGTCATAGAGGCCTTGCAGTCCTTCTCTCAACCGGTGCAGGCGAGAATCTATACCGACTCACAATACGTTCAAAAAGGCATCAGTGAGTGGATCCATAGCTGGAAACAACGGGGCTGGAGAACTGCAGGCAAGGAGCCTGTCAAGAATGAGGATTTGTGGCGGAGGCTTGATACGTTGGCTGCCAACCATACGCTCGAATGGCATTGGGTCAGGGGGCATAATGGACATCCGGAGAATGAGCGTGTCGATGCGCTGGCTCGAGCCGGCCTTGAGCAGGCACGTCGAGGTGGGAAGCCAGCCGATCGACCAACGGTGGTTCCTGCCGAACCGTCTCGTCCTTCAGCCAAGACGAAGGCGGTCGTCGAGATTCAGCATGCGACCGTCTATCGAGGAGAGACCTGCGTTTTCTCGGACTTTTCCTTCGCCCTTCATGAAGGCGAGCATGCAGCCATCCTTGGTCCGAATGGGGCAGGGAAATCAACGCTGCTGAAGTTGTTATCAGGTGAAGTCCACGCAATGGCGAATGATGACACGCGGTGGGCTCTGTTCGGTGAGGAACGATGGAATATTTGGGATGTGCGAAAACAGATCGGCATCGTGTCAAACGATCTTCAGCGGGATTATTTGATCTGCGCTGAAGGGCTCAATGTGATTCTCTCAGGATTCTATGCCAGCAACGATACATACGCCTATCAAGAGTTCAGCAAGACACAGATGACCAGGGCCTATGAAGTGATGCAGGAGCTGGGCGTGATGGACTTGTCGAGTCGCTGCTTCGGCCATATGTCCACCGGTGAGCAGCGGCGGTTTCTACTGGGGCGAGCCTTGGTGCATGATCCTTCGGTGATGGTGTTTGACGAGCCCACCAGCGGGCTTGACCTGAAGGCCTGCTTTCAATATCTCGATCTGTTACGTGCTCAAATGGCCAAAGGCAAGACCGTTCTCCTTGTGACCCACCATCTCCATGAAATTCCACCGGAGATTGATCGCGTGATTTTTCTCAAAGAAGGGAACATCGTTGAGGACGGCCCCAAGTCAGCGCTGCTCACGAGCGATCAGATCAGTCGACTCTTCGACAGTAAAACCACCCTCTTGCAAGCCAATGGATGGTATCAGGCTCTGCCGGGGTAATTCTTATAGGAGATTAAAATGGTCCGCGAGCTTTGCGCTCGCGTCCCTCAAGGTCTCACCATACCAACCTTGTACGTCTTCGATCTTTCGCTCATTGCGGTCTTGCTGAACAAGCTGCGGAGGCCCTTGGTTTGTTTGGCTACCGTCAAGGTTTTTTAGCGATAAGAGAGCGATCCAAGCCCTACAAATTCGGACGTTCACACCTTCTTGTCTCAGTCCGCCACTTCTTTGACGAAATCCCGTTTGAGCGATAGTCTTCCAAGACGACTCATCTCAGTAGCCAGACATGTCTCAACCTCGCTTGCAAACCACAAGTTGGCGAATCCAAGCTGCTTTCATGGCTTTTCTCAACCTGTGCGCGATCACCGTGATCGTTCTCGGCTCCGCATGGGCCGAGACCTGGGTCTGTCCAAGGCCAGGACAAGCAGATTTCTATACAGACCGTGAATACCCGGGCTGTCGGCAAGTGGGAGAGGCGAAGACCTATTCCCCGCTGACTATTTCCCCGGCGGCGAAGACGTCGCCACGTGGTCATCCTTCTTCATCGGTGGGGAATAGCCGTTTGTCCGAACTTCCACAGCCGCTGCCGGGAAGAAAGCCCGTACCATTTTCAGAGGTCACATTGGCGTTGCCTCTCTTGAGCGTTGGGTACGAGCGGGTTGGTTCCATTACTGGTTCATGGAGGGGATATGTAGCGCAACTCACCGTCGGGTACAAGGCTGATGGAACGGGTCCGGAGATCCTCGATGACTCAAACCTAATGCCCGTATCGGCGCATTCATTTGCGACGGCGGTCGCAGTGGCATCGAAGGCCGTGGGCTATGATCCACGATATCTCACGGTCCGTATCTTGGTCCCAACGCGACTGGATGGCCCCAGTGCCGGAGGGATGTTTGCTGTGGGGCTTGCCGCTGCGCTACTCGGCGATCCGATTCGTCAGGATATCTGCATGTCGGGCACGATCGAGCCGGATGCAGAGATCCAAGCCGTCGGGCGACTCGTAGATAAGATGAATGCCTGTCGGGATCTCAGAAAGACCACGATGATCGTGCCCGATGCGTTGGATAATGGTCATCTGGCTTTTACCGGAGCGGAGCGCTCTATTCAGGTGGTCGAGGTACATACACTCGCGGAGGCCTATAGCGCCGCCACGGGGCAAGCGCTCCGTCAAGCTCCGTAGCCCTGTCACGATCCAGGTACGTTTCGTACGCGTGATGTTTCACAAGGAGGACGCATAGTGATGCTCAGAACCCCACGCATGATAGGGTCGGCGCTGGTAAGCCTGGTATGCCTGATTTCTGTTGCCTGGGCAGCGGATCCTGTCACGATCAGCTCTCTGCAAGCCTATCCCGAAGCATACAAAATGAAAGTCGTTCAAGTGACGGGGATGGTCAGTGGATATCAGATGCACCACTTCATTGGAACCAGCTCAAAGCTGGAGAAGTGCATCCAGCGTTTTCTCGTCGATGACGGCAGCGGGATGATCCAGGCCAGCTATGCGGCGCTCTGCCAAATGGGACCGATCCTTCTCAAAGACGGCGATCAGGTCACGATCGAGGGGCATTATTTAGGAACGATGGATGTGAAAGCGGTCAAGAAAAACTGAAGAGGGGGCTTTGTGCTGTCAGGATATACCGATACGGTATGAGAAGATCGCTACTTCCCCCGAAATCCAAAAAACGCACCGGCACCGGCGGCGCCGGCCGAGGGGAGATAGAGGATCATCATGTCTTTCAAGACCTGGGTTTGGCCTCGTGCCCAGTCGAGGGTGCGATTCACATCGCTCTCGATCAAGGTCCATTCCAAGTGAATCCAGCCGGTGGTTTTCAGAATGGCGATGACCGCCACCAGCGATATGGTAACCATCAGCGCAAGTTTAAGCGTCTTTCTGAAGGCCCATCCGAGTAAAAATCCACCGAGAAAACCGGCGCCCGCGCGGGCGAGTGTCGGCGACATCATATCGCTGAGCCACGCTCCGGTGCCGGCGACGGTCGTCGCGCCGGCGGCGAGGAACGATTTGGCCGCCCATGGTGGATCGGAGAGGAGGGGCCCCAGTGCTTTCGCCAACACGCTGCTTTTTGTCGCTGAAGCTGGGTTGTTCATAGCCGATTGTCTCCAAAGGTATTGCAGGCCGCAGGGTCGCCCGACTCGAGCCCACGCTTGAGCCAAGCCATCCGCTGTTCGGAAGAGCCATGCGTCCAGCTTTCCGGACGGACGTGACCACGCGACATCTTTTGCAGTCGGTCATCGCCAATGGCCGCTGCGGCGCGGAGCCCTTCTTCAAAATCGCCGGGCTCGATCAAGTTTCTATTCTGCTTGGCATGATAGCCCCATACGCCGGCATAACAATCAGCCTGAAGCTCCATGCGAACCGACAGGGCATTGCGTTCCACGTCGGAAGCCCGCTGCTGGAGGCGATGGACTTTCTCCGCAACACCCAGGATATTTTGCACATGATGGCCGACTTCGTGCGCGATCACATAGGCCTGGGCAAAGTCTCCCGCTGCCCCGAGGCGATGCTCCATCTCATTGAAGAACCCTAGATCCAAGTACACTCGATGGTCGCTGGGGCAATAGAAGGGGCCGACGGCTGAAGATGTGGTCCCACAGGCCGACTGCACCGCGCCACTGAAGAGCACCATCCGCGGGTCTTCATAGCGTGAACCAAGGAGTTCTCGCCAGGTCGTTTCCGTGTCGGCGAGGACGACGGAGGCAAACCGGCCAAGCTCATCTTTCGGGGCCCCGACGGCACCTGGTTCTGACGGAGCCGAGGGGGCGACCGTTTCGGTCACACTTTGGACGCCCGTCAAGAGGTTCAGGACGGTCAGCGGATTGACACCGGTGAAATAGCTGACGGCCAAGGCCAGTACAATTGTGCCGATCCCGAGGCCGCCTCTTCCTCCGATGCGGGCAGGTCCTAGCCCGCGACGATCTTCGATGTTGTCGCTTTCGCGTTGATCCTCGATCCGCATGCGCACCCTCTCCTACCAGGCACGATCAATCCGATTCCTTCTCCATCGTTTGAATGAATTTGTCGGCTTCGGCAATGGAGCGGTTCATATCTTTCACGAGTTGATCAACCTGCGCATCCACTTTTACGAGTTCACCCTTGATGGCGGAGAGGGCGCGCGCATTCAGATTGTGTTTGAGATAGAGCACCTGATCGCGCAGCGGTTTGAGAACCGGTTCAATTCGCTGCTCCGCACGTTTCATGGCGCCAAGCATCTCTCGATAGCGGCTCTTGGTCTGGGTGAGCTTGGCTTGACTTTTCCGGCGCAGATCGGCGCTGGAATATTGCGTGAGTTCTTCTTCCCATTCTGAGAACAACGCGTCGGCCACGCTCTCGACGTCGGAGATTTTCTTTCGGACCGCGTTGGCGCTGTCCTCGCTGTTCTCGAGTTCACCGTTGAGCTTCTTATAGGTGGATTCGAGGTCGCCGCCTTCATAGGAGACGACTTTGCCGAATTGCTCAAGCGTGGTTTGAATTTCCTGCTTGGCGTCTTCTTGTGCGTCTCGCGCTGATTTGACCCGAGTGCTCAGGATGTCGCGTTTGGCATACCCCATTTTCTCCATCGTGGCCATATAGGCCTTATCGCAGGAGGAGAGGCTTAGGGGGATGAACAACAGCATGGCGATCAGAACCAACCTCAACATGTCTACCTCGCTAGGTGGATAGGGCGCCGGCGAATGAGTCTGTCTGCATCGTTAAAAGATCCTTGCTGAGCTTTGCATCATAGCTGAAGCACGGACAGAGGGCAAAGCCCGAAGTCGCCGAGCTTATTAGTGATGACACGTGGAAACCATGTGCCCATCGCGCTATAGTGTGCCTATGCGCTCCGTCTCTTGCAAGTCGTGGTGGCTGGCGATGTGTGTCTTGATGACAGCCTGTTCCTCACAGCGGACCATCCCTGAATCACTTGAACCTCTCGTGGATCGAACGATCACTTTTCATGAACTTGTGACGGATCCGGAGAGCTATCAAGGGAAGATGGTCGTGCTTGGCGGAGAGGTTCTCAAGGCCAAGCGGGTGAAACAGGGGACGCAGATCGAGTTTCTGCAGTTGCCGCTCGATACGCGAGATCGACCATATCTGGACCGTCAGCAATCACAAGGACGATTTCTGGCGATTCAACAGGAATTTCTCGATCCTGCGACCATTGGAGAGGGGACGACGATGACGATCGTTGGAGAAGTCTCCGGAGCCAAGACCGACTACCTCGATGAGGTGGAATATCGGTACCCGGTTGTGATCGTCAAACACCTCTATGACTGGCCGGCGCCATCGTACGATCACGCCCAACCACAGCCGCGATTCTCGATCGGCATCGGAGGGGGGACAGGAGTCGGTCTTGGTGGGGGTGGTGGATTGGGGATCGGGTTTTGATCGATCGATGTGGATTCAGCGCGTGCCGAAACCGTTCATCGGTCCACATTACCACATCAGTAGTAAGGTGTACCGCAAGAGAATGCTGGCTAGAAACGCTCCATCGCTCCACGTTGCAGTAGAGGCCTTCCCGGGAAAGAAGTATCCGAGGACGAACGTGGTTTGCAGCTACGGGATCCCCTGATAACCCACCACGCACGATTGGCGAATCCTTTCTCGTTCTCCTCACCCTCCGCCTCAAGAGGTTTCGTTGGATGAGATTCAGGTGGTTCGCCGACAGCTCCAGCGACAATCGTTCATGCTGGTATTCGCAGGTAAGCACTATGCACTGAGCAGTTGAGTCCGTGTGTCTTTTTATTGTTGGAATAGAGCACAATGAACAAGGGCGAGTGGAGAAACGGTGCTACGAGACATCAGGTGATTGTGGAATGATCCGGGCATTGTTTCTTGATGTTGCGCGCGATTCGTGGAGGGATCTGGTTCTTGGAACACGATTGTTCTAACATGAGACAGCCATTGTCGGTGTAGGCGTGGCGGCCTGATTCGTGCCTCTTTCAGAGAAAGAGAAGGGCGTAATTCTTGAAGCAGAAAAATGCCGTGAGGCCGCCAACCCCCTTGCGTACATAGAATGGGGCATGATATGCCAGTATATGCATGCGATGATGTGAATGAATGCATCGGGAGGGAGATGATCCAATGAAGCAGGAACAGAAGGTGACAAAGCGCAAAGAGAGAGTTACGCTCTCTCTCTCTGCCGAGATGGTCGAACGGTTGCGAACCGTCGTGTATTGGAGTCCGAAGTTGACACTCACCGGTGTCGTCGAATCTGCGATTCAATCCGCACTCACGAAACTCGAAAAAGGGAAGCGGTTCAAGAAGCGAAAAGGGAAGCTCCCGGTCGGACGCCCGCGCAAAGACCAATCATCACGATGAGCTCGTGCGCGTGATCAAGTGAGGCAACCGAGCGCTTGGCTGAATAGAGTCTCGTAATGCATCGTGAAGCGCTCATGGCGAAAGTAAGGGAAGGTCTGATTTATTCAGAATTTCGATCGTAGGCCAGTCGAATCTCCAGTGTTTTGAGAGCTGGTCGACTCAAAAACGGAATTAATCAGACCTTCCGAATGATGATGAATCATGTCTCGCTTCAAATGGAGCATCATAGTTCTCTTGTTGCTGGTGTTTTGTGTGGGGTGCGACCAAGTGACGAAGGATGCGGCACAGCAGTACTTGGCCTTTGAACCTCCGCAATCGTGGTTCCATGACACAGTTCGTCTAGAATACGCTGAGAACGCTGGCGCCTTTCTCAGTTTGAGCGGTGGCCTCTCCAAGGAAGTTCGATTCTTACTCTTTCAAGTATTTCCTGCCATCTGTCTTGCCGCCCTGGCTCTGTATATTCTTCTCACCAGAACACCGTCGATGCTTCTCACTGTTGCCTGGTGTCTCGTATTGAGCGGTGGGGGTGGGCAACCTGGTGGATCGCATGCTTCACGATGGGCGTGTCATTGATTTTATGAATCTCGGAGTCGGCAACTTCCGCATCGGTATCTTCAATGTCGCTGATGTGTGTATTACGACTGGTGTCGTGTTGCTGATCGTCCAGACGGTTTGGCCACATCAGATGCCACGTCGCTTTGAGCCTCAACGCTAACCTGCCCTCAAATTTTCACACGAATCTTTCGACAGGTGAGCGAGGATGGTGTCTGGCCATGATGTGGTAGTTTGTCTAGCCTGGATAATTCACGACTCGCGCCATGAAAAACGCCACCGGGGCTCCCGC
>CAYSFU010000077.1:0-19770 GCA_964430555.1 uncultured Nitrospira sp.
CACTACGTTCGCAACGTAGGGGTCGGGGGTTCAACTCCCCTGCCCTCCACCAAATCCCGCTTGTTTGTGCTGCACGCGATTTATTGCGTTATCGCGACTGGCCCACTCCAATTAAACCCCATCCGTATAATCCGTGTTTGAGTTCTGTGCATGGCACGAGGCTTCATCACCGTACCGTTCTCTTCTCGCAGGAATCGTCCGATCGATCTCGGCTCTTTTGAGGCCTGCCGGCTCTGACACATGATCTTAGATCTCCATCTGACCTTGGCTGAAGTTGTTTACTCACCAGGCCTCTTTGTCATACACACGTGAGGGTCTCCGGATGAGAACCGCAAGATCCGCTGGCATGGTTCAAAGATCCTCAACGATTGTCATGATGGATTACTCTCGACCGGTACACTTCTTCAAGGAGTTTTCATGACCTCTCATACTATCGTCCAATGCACGTTTGAGAAGCATGCGACCGCCATCCTGACCATATTTAACGAAGCCATCGTGACCTCTACGGCACTCTTCGAGTATAAACCACGAGCCACTGAGAGCATGGGTCTATGGTTCGAATCCAAACACAAGGGCAACTTCCCCGTGATCGGGATTGAGGACCAAGAGGGCATCTTGGTGGCCTTCGGAAGCTACGGCATATTTCGAGCATGGCCGGCTTACCAATACACCGTCGAGCACTCGCTCTACGTACACAAGGACCATCGTGGCCGCGGACTGGGTCATCAGCTGCTAGACGAACTGATTACCGCCGCTCGACAACAAAACAAACATGTCATGATAGGCGGGATCGAAGCGACGAATATCGGAAGTATCGCGCTACACCAACGCCTGGGTTTCGCGCACATCGGCACAGCGCCGCAAGTGGGATTCAAATTCGACCGTTGGTTGGATCTGGCATTCTACCAACTCTTGCTGGATACGCCCTCTCATCCCATAGAAGGATAAACGAGCGATTCGTCTTCATCCTCATCAGCGAAAATTTGTAGAAACCAACCACTCCATCTACTGCAGGTCTCACCGTGCCTCTCTGTCGATCTGCATCGCACAGTGCGAGGCACCCTCTTATTTTAGAAACAATCAGCAATATCCGGCTGATGGATTGCGCTTCGCCCCAGATGCATCGTCTTCACGATGCCCTGTGTAGGTGAACGCCGACGTCTCTGTTCAGATTGTTACGACGGGCTGAGGATCGCCTCGCCATCTGGCTTGGCCGCGTCGATGAAGACTCGGCGGCCATCGACTCGCAGCCGACCGTCGGCGAAGAGCTGCACGGCACGAGGGTAGATCTGGTGCTCTTGCACAAGAATTCTCGCGGCAAGAGTCTCGGGTGTGTCGTTGTCGAGAATCGGGACGGCGGCTTGCATGATGATCGGCCCTTCATCCACCCCTTCTGTGACGAAGTGCACGGTGCAGCCGGCCAACTTGCAGCCCCACTCGATGGCCTTCTTGTGCACATCCAAGCCCGGAAACGACGGCAACAAGGAGGGGTGAATGTTCATCATGCGATTGGCATAGGCATTGACCAACACTGCCGTCACAATTTTCATGTAGCCCGCAAGCAACACGAGTTCCACCTGATGTCGATCGAGGAGTTCCAACAATGCGCGGTCGTAGGCCTCTCGGCTATCCGGTCGTCCGGCAAAGGGCTTTGGATCGACGAACATTGTAGTGAGTCCGTGCGTTCTTGCCCGCTCCAATGCAACGGCATCTTTTTTGTTGCTGACGACCGCCACAATCCGAGCCTGCACCCATCCTCCCTCGATCGCATCGATCACGGCCTGTAAATTCGTGCCTCGACCCGAAGCCAGCACTGCTACCCGCAAGGGAGTGGTTCGCTTAGTCGACATACTCGACCGCTGCCTCCTCTCCGGTCGACACGACGATCTCGCCGATAGGCCAGCCCTGTTCGCCCATTGATGCCGCATGCGCGATCACATCGGACACAGAATCCGATGGAACGACGAGAATAAGCCCGATCCCCATATTAAAGACTCGAAACATCTCTTCACGATCGACCTGCCCCAGCCGACTCAGTACGTCGAAAATCGGCGGGACCGACCATGCCGTGCGAGTGATCTTCGCGCTCACTCCCTTGGGAAACACACGCGGTAGATTCTCGGTAATGCCTCCCCCGGTAATGTGGGCGATGCCTTTGATCGGAAATCGTTCAATGAGTGCCAAAATCTGTTTGGCGTAAATGCGGGTCGGCGTCAAAAGAATCTCGCCGATCGAGCCATCCAATTCTGAGAGGCGACTGGCTAGACTCAATTTGGCCTGTTCGAACAACACGCGTCGAACCAGCGAATACCCATTGCTATGAAGTCCTGATGAGGCAAACCCGATGACCACATCTCCGGGAACAATATGTCGTCCATCGATGATCTTCTCGCGATCAACCGCCCCAACCGCGAATCCGGCCAAGTCGTATTCCCCTTCAGGATAGAATGAGGGCATTTCCGCGGTCTCTCCACCGATCAAGGCACAACCGGCTTGGCGACACCCTTCGGCGATGCCTGACACCACGTCCTGTGCCTTCTTCACGGATAGTTTCCCGGTCGCAAAATAGTCCAAAAAGAACAGTGGCTCGGCGCCGCTCACGACAATATCGTTCACGCACATCGCGACGAGATCAATCCCGACGGTATTGTGCCGATCCATCATAAACGCGATTTTGAGCTTGGTCCCCACTCCATCCGTACCGGAAACGAGCACCGGTTCTTTGTACTTACCGGTTTGAAGACCGAACAGGCCGCCAAACCCGCCCAGATCGGTCAGAACCTCCGGGCGAAACGTCGAACGGACGAGCGGCTTAATGCGATCGACAAACTCGTCACCCGCATCGATATCCACACCGGCATCGCGATAGGTTGTCATAATCGAACCATCACATTATTTACGGTCATTCATACGGTCGCAGCGACGAGGAGCCGCATCTTAGTCGGAGAGTATAGGAGAGGTCAACGCATACGCAGGACGTACAGGTCCACGGTGCGTTCGCGGACACACGCATGCCTCTGTCCCATGACTCAATACGGATACTCAATGATTCTCCTTATCCTTCCGGCCGCATCTCCACGTCCAAGAGCTTGAGCTTTCGATGAAGATGGCTGCGCTCGATCTTGAGGTCATCAGCCGTCCGCGAGATATTCCAATGGTGTTCTCGCAGTTTTCGGCTGATATACTCTTTTTCGAAGGCGTTCCGTGCATCCCGGAGCGAGTCGTAGGACTTGGTCAGAAGCGGAGGTGCGGCAGAGGGGCTTACCGGCACAACGCCCGTGGCCCGGCCCTGTAATGACAGCGTGGCCTGCGCGGCGTCAATGACGAATCCGGGCACCATGATCATGAGCCGCTCGATCAAATTTCGAAGTTCCCGGATATTCCCTGGCCAGTCATATTGCTGAAAAATGCTCATAGCCTCCGGAGAGACGTCCTTCATGCGCAGACCTTGTTCTTCGGCATGCGTCTTCATGAAATGTTGAACAAGAGCCGGAACATCTTCCCGTCGCTCCCGCAACGGCGGAACCACAATCGGAACCACATTGAGTCGGTAGTACAAATCTTCTCGGAATTGTCCCTTGCCGATTTCTTTTTCTAAATCTTTATTGGACGCCGCCAATACCCGCACATCCACCTTCATCAACTTCGTTCCACCGACCCGCGTAAACTGCTGCTCTTGCAGAGCTCGTAAGACTTTCGCTTGCGTACTGAGGCTCATATCACCGATCTCGTCGAGAAATAAGGTGCCTCCGTCGGCCTGCTCGAACTGCCCACGTTTCATCGATGTGGCCCCTGTAAAGGATCCCTTCTCGTGACCGAATAGTTCGCTCTCGATCAGAGTTTCAGGGATGGCGGCACAATTCACCGCCACAAAGGGATGATCCGATCTCGTACTCTGGAGATGAATGGCTCTGGCGACAAGTTCCTTCCCCGTCCCATTCTCTCCCCCGATCAAGACCCGGCTGTTCGTCGGACCGGCCGTTTCAATGAGCTCTCGTAGCCGCTGCATCACCGGAGACTGACCCACCAGCTCAAATTTCCTCTGAACCTTGCTCCGTAACGCCCGATTCTCCTGGGCCAAACGATACTGCTCCAACGCCTGCTTCACCCGAAACGTCACATTTTCAAGCGACAGCGGCTTCTCAATGTAGTCATACGCTCCCAGCTTGATCGCCTTCACCGCCGTTTCAATGGAGCCATGGCCTGAAATCATCATTACCTGGGTCGTCGGGATAAACTCCTTCACCCGCCGCAAGGTTTCCAAACCATCCATCTCCGGCATCCAAATATCCAAAATCGTGAGATCCGGAGGGTCGGTGCCATAGATCTTCAGCGCTTCAAGCCCGTTGGCCGCAACGACAACCTCATACCCTTCGTCTTCGAGGATACTTCGCAGAGACGTCCGAATGGCCTCTTCATCATCTACGATCAGAATCGATGCTGACATCTACCTCCTCCAAGGAACATCGACCATCATGGCAGCCATGGCCCATTTCAGCTGTCATAGGACCCATCACGCACCTTGCTACACCGGAAGATCGAATTTGAACACGGCACCTCTCGGCTGATTGTTGCCGACTTGAATCTGCCCTTCGTGATCGGTGATGATTCGGCGAACGATCGCCAAGCCCAATCCCGTTCCCGTTTTCTTGCGGGTAAAATATGGCACGAACAACTTGTCATGATCTTCAGGTGCAATACCGGGACCTTCGTCCGCGACCGCAACCACCGCACGCCGACGCTTGATGTCGTACCGCGTGCCGACCCACAGCCTCCCTCGCTGATTCATCGCCTGAACGGCATTGTCGAACAGATTGACGAATACGCGCCTCAGCTGTTCTCGGTCGAAGTTGATGGGCGGCAAATCGTCGTCCAACTCGATGATAAACTGGATATCTTTCTGCGCCTCACGATACAACGTCACCACATCGCGAAGCACGTCGTGCAGCGATTGCCGCGTCATTTGTGGAGCAGGAAGACGGGCGAATTTTGAAAACTCGTCCAACATCTGTTTGAGACTCCCGACTTCGTTGATGATGACATTCGTGGCGTCATCAAAGACTCGGTCGAGATCGGGAGATTTCTCGAAGAACTTTTTGCGCAACCGCTGGGCCGACAACTGAATCGGTGTGAGCGGATTCTTGATTTCATGCGCGACCCGCTTCGCCACCTCCTGCCAGGCGGCGACTTTCTGCGCCTTGATCAACTCCGTCAGATCTTCAAAGACCAACACGAATCCCAGATCTTTATTGGCCTCGTCGCGCATCCGAGAACCTTTCAAGCCGATGGTGAGTAATTTCCCCTGGATATCGAGTTGGCCCTCCAAATCAAAGTCATCGCGCTCATCGCTCAACATACGGTCGTAGGCCGTCTGAAACAAGCCCAAGCCTACTTCCTTGAAGACATCATTGGCCGGTCGCCCTCTCAACTGATCACCGGCGAGTCCCAAGATGCGCTCGGCCGAAGGATTGAAGGTGGTAATGATTCCCTTGCGATCGATCGACAAGAGGCCGGCGGCGATCGTGTCCACAACGGTTTCAATGTAGGCTCGGCGACGATCCAGCTCGACGTTGGTATGGCGGAGCGTCAGGTTGGTCTCCTCCAACTTGGATTTGCTTCCCTGGAGGTCCTGAGTCATACGATTGAACGACGCGATCAATGTCCCGATTTCATCGGTGGCTTTGGCATCGATTTGAACAGTGAGATCCCCGTGGGCCACCGCCTCCGTCGCCTCCGCCAAACGTTGAATCGGCACGGTGATGCCACGGGCTACATAAAATCCGAACCACGTGGCACTGAAGAGAATCAAGACCGTCACCACTGCAACAAACAGATAAGCCCCGGCCTTGATCGGGTTTTTCATGGCCTTGATCTGTTTATATTCCGTATATTGTCGACCGATCCCCTCCATCTTGGTCAACAGCGACTCTGGGACGTAGGTCTCCACGACCACGACGCCTTCGATCTCGCCACGTCGGCTCGCGGACACCACCGGAATCGCGGCACGAACCAATCTCCCGGTTTGCGCCTCCTGCACCGAGGTAAACTCCTGCTTGCCGTTGATGACTTGCAAGACCAATTGACTGATCGGCAAATCCAATACCCCGATTGGAATCTCGGTATCCAAGGCTTTGGTCAAGGTCTCCATCTTATTGGAAAACACCTCGATCCCCGCCACCCCGTATTCCATCCGTTTTCGCGCCATGGCTGCAATCAGGAGATCCCGCTGGACCGGAGTCAGTAAATCCTCTCGAAACAATTCCTGGGAGATCGCCCGGGCACTATTCACAGCAAGCGCGACATGCCCCGCATGTTGCATCCGAGCCACTTCATAAGAATCTTTCATGACCTTTTCGATGTGTTCGCTGAACCACACTTCAACTGCTTTATTGACTAATCCGCTTGCCACGATGGCCAACAGCACGGTCGGAATCAACGAAAACCCGATAAAGGCCGCGATCAGTTTCGTTCGAAATCCTGCCCCAACCAGCCGATGCCGGCGCTCGAAGTACGCTTTGATCAAATTCCGAGACAGCAGGAGGACCAGGACCACGAAGCCGATCAGGTCCAAATTGACCAGGAGCAGCACCAGTGCATAACTCGTCGTGGGAAAGAACGAACCCGTCTCTTCACTCCCTGGGGCAACTACTTGCGAGTAATACAGTGTCAGAGCGACACAGGGGATCAAGAGAATGAGAACGATCCAAACGGGACGAAGATGAGGTGGTTTCGGATCAAATTTTCGCGAGTGGTCGGTCAAGGACTGATGCATGCTCCGGCTGAACACGATGGGTCGAACATCGTCGGCTTCTCCGGACGATCGTCTGAACGTCCTGCTGGGATGATTCGGGTCAGGCATGCACGTGTCCTCGGGGCGCCCTCAAAACGGGGTAACAGGCATGGCTCTCACTATAGCCGACATACCGAGCAGTCTCAAAGTCTACCGCACAAACGGCAGTGTCCGGAAACCGAACGAGACCGCAAACCCTAAGAGATGGGGGACTACTTCGGCGAAGCGAGCGTGACATACTTCATACGCAGGGCATAGAGCATGTCGCGCAGAACCGTCTGTTCATCAGAGGTCAGATTGCCCTTCGTCTTGTCTTCCAAGACGGACAAGAGATCGATGATTTCCTTGGCTTGCGGGAGATTCATAGGGATCGCCGGCTGTTGAGGATCGAATTGCTCCCCCATCAACATCAGGGACGACGAACCCAGGGAAATAACAAAAGATGAAAATGTGACAGGCGGCGACGGGGCCGATTGGGAGGGATCGGTCGTGGGTGCAGCTATCGGTTGCGATTCATGAGTGGTCGAATCGGTCGCCGGAGTAGCCTCCGCTCCCCCGCTCGCCCTCCGATCACGAATCACAAACCCCTGCTCTTCGACCATCTTCTCTGCTCCTCCATAGATGAATGTTCGCGTACCCTACCATAGGGGCTCATCGGTCGCAAGTCAGGAGCCTGGTCGACGTGACAGTCTTGCGCTGCATCAAACACGGTCCCACATCGGTCTATTGTAGACTGACCGTCGATAGGACCAGAATGATCCCATCTTGACTAATCGAATCCTCTGGAATGCCCACACCCCGGCCTACCGTCCCATTGGCATACTCAGTCGAACCTCTCGCAATGTATGCCTGAATATGTTCGAGATCGGAGCGGTTCGCTCAAGGCGGATCATTTCTTGAGGAAACGTTTCTTCACAACAGTCTGCGGCACCAGGTATCCCTTTTTTGGGACGTGAATACTGGCTTCAGTGTTCTTCCGGACATAAGATCCCGCACCCTGATATCGCCCCACTGTCCGGAATAAGC
This sequence comes from uncultured Nitrospira sp., assembly GCA_964430555.1. GTDB lineage: Bacteria > Nitrospirota > Nitrospiria > Nitrospirales > Nitrospiraceae > Nitrospira_D. Next base: position 7,817 of record CAYSFU010000077.1, read on the forward strand.
CGACGCCATTGAAGCATCGGGCATACTCGGTATACAGTGGCGAACCAACTCATGGTGCCGCGACTTGTCTGACGACCGAACTATGTCTGAACGATTTACGAAAGTGGTGGAAGTCATGGCAGCGCTCCGCGCCGCGAACGGCTGCCCGTGGGATAGAAAGCAGACCCACGAATCCCTCAAGCCTTACCTGCTCGAAGAAACCTACGAGGTCCTGGAAACGATCGATCAACGTGATATGCAGAAACTCAAGGAAGAATTGGGCGACGTGTTGTTGCAAGTGCTCTTCCACAGTCAAATCGCGGCAGAGACCGACTCCTTTACGGTCGAAGATGTCTTGGAAACCCTGACCACCAAACTCATCCGCCGACACCCCCATGTCTTTGGTACGAATGACCGAGCGACCGGTGTGACCACTAGCGAACACGTTCTGAGCCAATGGGAACAGATCAAGCAAGCCGAGCGTGAGGCGGCGGGAACGAAACAGTCGGCGATCGACGGAGTGCCCAAGACCTTACCGGCATTACTCCGGGCTTATCAGGTCCAGGCAAGGGCCGCACGAGTAGGGTTCGATTGGCCCCATAGCAGCAAAGGCCTCCAACAGGTCTTTGCCAAGATCACCGAAGAGGTTGAAGAACTACGTGAAGCACTTGCCCACGCTCAGCAACAGAGCGAACCGGACGCCGCTTCCCATCAATCCACCGGACAGGAACAGATTGAAGCGGAATTGGGGGATGTCCTCTTTTCCCTGGTCAACCTCGCCCGGTTTATCAAGATCAATCCGGAAGAGGCGCTGCGCCGAGCCACAAATCGATTTGTCGATCGCTTCCAGCTCGTCGAAGCAGGCGCCGGACAACAAGGCCGATCATTGACGGACATGACTCTCACAGAAATGGACGAGCTCTGGGAGGAGGCCAAGCGACGATTGCGCGGCGCACAATCTGGCTCGTCCCAGCAGCACGGAGATCTCACGTTATGACCCAGGATCAAGGACCGTACGAAGAAGGAAAACGTGCCGGAGCCCATCCATTGCTCGTAGTCTTTGGCATTCTCCTCGGATTGTGGTTGTTCGTCGCGCTGATCGTCCCCAGCTCAAGAAATAAACAGGCGACCGGCACCGAAGGCCCCAACGTCGCCGTCATCGAAGATCCGGAAGCCGCTCCCATCATGTTCACCGTCCAGACGACCATCGTCGATATGAACGCGATCAGTCTGGCCGTCCCTCAACAGGCGACAGATAGCCAGATCGTCGCGCTTCTGAAACGCTTGAAGGAAGCGCGTCTCGAAGGCTCTCTCGGCACACAGCTCCCAGCCACGACACCGGGCCACAAACTGGGCGACCATGCCATTGCCGACATCTATATCTTTTCAGAGAAGCACTTTGCGGAACCCGATACCATCCGCACATTGTCCCGAGGAGCACATGCGCCGGGCACACTCTACCCGAACGCGGTCCCGTTCGAGGTGGCGATGGAACAAGTCCGAGGCTACTACCGGATCGATCTGAACGATACCGGCAGCCCCGACAAAGGATCGTTGGGCTTCGCGGACGAATCCGGTGTGCACTCGAAACAGTACCGCCGAATTTTTTAATGGGCTCGACGGATTGGTCAGCGCGTCGAGACAGACTAAAGCCCCACGCGTTTCTTGATCTCTTCTCGAATCGCCGTCTGTTCCACCTGAAACAAGCTCTCGAGTTTTGGAAAGAGATGGGCAAGCGGCCCCACAAACGGAGGCACCATCACATCGCGCCGCTCAAGAAAAAACCCTTCCGCTTCGGCAATCCGGATCTTCCAGTCGGCAATCTTCTTCGATAAGATGTTACTGATCATCAATTGCTGGCCGGGCGAGCCGGTCACCGTCCCAAGGAGACCGCCCTTGAACGCCTCCAGTTCATGTGGGAGGGAAATCTTCACTCGCACGCCATGCGGCGTCGGCCAAGTCGATCGTTGAACGGAGTAATCGTACGAAAAGACCTGCTCGCGAGGCTCACGAAATGGACCGCTCATGCTGAGGATTGTGAGGCTGTTCTCACTGGATGACATCGTTACATGACTCCTAAGACAGACACGATTTGGCAAGGCATCCAGGCTACTATAAGAGCTTGCACTTCGCGTGGACAAGAGGCTATTTTATTGAGAACGAGATGGTTGCCCCTCAATCATAGAGGAGTGCTTCCGCTTTGACGAATGCCTCCGAATCAGCAGGGTCTCGTCACGACGAACAGGATAAGGGAGATCGGAAGCATGTCTCAGCTTTCTGATCAGCAAGAACACGGCACCTCTCCCCAGACTGGTCCGAGTGTGTTCAAGAAAAACTATCCGGGGCTGGTCTTTGTCCCACCCAGCGATCGAACGATTCTACGACGCCGACTCATTCGAGGAGCACTGCTCCTTGTTGCCGTCATCTGGGCGATGTCGATATTCGTGACACGACTTCCCGATGCTGATCTCACCGCCAATTGTCAATCCGAGTCGGATCGAGCAAGCCTGGACGGCACCTCGGAAAACTGTGATCCCGCACCGTCAACGACGCAGACAAATGCACAGCCGAGCGAATTCAACCTGACACAGGTCGCACAGTTGACACCCTCCGTCGAGGCATCACCTCTGCCGAGCACGACTCTGCCAGATCCGGGGCAGCCTCAAGCCAAACCCATCGTCGAGCCACACGCACCGGCATCTACTGAATCAACCGACCGTCCTATAGCGCCACAGGCCAAAAACCCAGATCACGAGCACCCGCCAGCAGGAGCTCGCCTGCCAGAAAAGCCCCTCATGAATCCAGAGAGTGACACACGTCTTGCCGAACAGGGAGACCCCTTCGCCCAGTATCGTCTCGGACGCCATTTTGCGAAGCAGGATGGACGACAGGCTCAGGAATCCGTGAGTTGGTATAAGAAAGCCTTTCCCGGGTTACATCGTCTCGCGGAGTCCGGAAATGGACAAGCCATGTATGTCCTTGGAGTCATGTATGCCTATGGACGTGGGATTGAACGAGATATCAGTCAGGCACGGCGCTGGCTATCTCAAGCCGTTCGACAAAACGTGACAGCAGCTCAGCCGGTGCTCGCCAGTCTCCCGATGCCCCCTCGTGCCAATTCCCATCTGCATGCAGCCGAACAAGCAAAAACCCGCAAGCAGCAGAATTAACGCGACGCGCTTCGTGCCTCACGGTAGCAAGAACCGAGTCATGCAGGTGCGCGTGCTGCCGCGCACGGTGGCGCGGTCCGTCAGTTCAGACACTGCGGAATGTGATGGCCATACCGGCACCTGAATACCTGCCCCGGTGAGCTGTGCCAAACAGACACCTGCGGACTTCGTTATTTCACAGCCTGATACTCGATGACATAGACGAACCGCACCAGTGTTCCACGTTCTGCGTGATCCTTAAACCAGCCGTTTTCCCCGATGCGGGCATCGGCGAGAAATGCATTGCCTTCAGCTGAAAAATCCTCGTACAGCGACCGAGAATAATCATAGTTCTTGATCCAGTGGTTACGGACGTTCCTGGTAAAGTCGTATTGTTGGCACGTGAGTGATAATGTTTTCAGAACCTGCGCCAGACGAGTGTGACCAGGCTGCAGAATGTCTTCCGAGTCTCCTTCCTCTTTCACCTGAATTGCGGTGACGATCATGCGGCCTCCGGGCTTCAATCTGGCACGGAGCTTCTTGATAGTGGCCTCGTAGTCGCCCATGAAATAAATGCAATCCACTGCGACGATGGTGTCATATCCTTCGCCTGGAATTTCATCGGCGATCAGGTCCACACATTGGAAGGTCAACTGGTCGGCTTTGGACTGAGTACGTTGGCGTGCCTGAGCGATAGCCACATCCGAATAATCGATCCCTAGAATCAAACAACCGCTTTTCTGTGCCAGATATTCGGCAATGCGGCCGTTGGAGCAGCCGATTTCAAGAACCTTCTCGCCTGGCCTTAACAGCGATGCGAGAAATTCCATTTCTTCCACATCCATCATGCCATGCTGGCAAAGATCACGCCCGTAGACGGCTTCGCAAAAACGGGCATGCGTCGGACTCTCATAGGCGCGTTTGAAGTAGGTATTGTACCAAGCCTTGGAAAACATTTTGTCCTGACCCATACCGTCGGTATGGGTCAGCAGTTGGTCCATGCTTTTATCCATACTCCGTATCCTTTTCTGATGTCTGCATCAATATCTCCAGCAGGATGCTGAAAAGTCCGCCAGCGATATTCTCGCTTCGCTCAGAGACAGCAACCATGTGGCTGTTCTGTTACTTTCCCATGGCGTTTTTCAACAGATTCGGTGGTGGTCCGATCGGCTCGAAATTCTTCAGCAACGGGACTTGGTCTTTTTGCACCCACACCATGTCGTGATTATACGAGTCACGAGGGCCCCAACTACCCGTAAACGTCTTGCCGTCCGGCGTAAAGGTCCAGCACATATCCTCACCGGCCGTATTGATCGTGTCGCCGAGATTCAGCGGCTCTTGCCATTCACCTTTGGGATTCTGGTAGGAAATCCACATATCATGGCCTCCCCTCGAACCCATGTCCGGACGCGTGCTGGTAATGATGAGGCTTTTCCCATCTTTCGATAAGCCGGTCCAATGCATATGGTCTCGGTAAGGGGAATTGAGACGTGGTCCCAGACTCTCGGGTTTTTGCCACACACCATTCTTCTTCTCGACTTTCCACACATCGCTATCTTGGGTGACTCCGGGTTGCTGGTAGTTAAAATAGATCAGGCTGTCGGATGCGATGATCGGGCAATGTTCCTCTCCGGTTGGCGTATTGATGTGTGGAAGCTCGGGAACATCGTTCCAATTTCTGGCTGATTGCCAGATGCCGTTGATTTTCTGCGCCACATAGAGGTCGCCGGTGGAGAGATTCCCCGGCTCATACCGCGTGAAATACAGCGCGTTGCCGTCATCCGATAAACTCGGCTCCAGTTCCCATGCCGAGGTATTGATGTTCGGCCCTACGGCAGGATCAATGCCAGGCCCCAAATGAATCGGGGCTTGCCACTCGCCGTTCACCTTGTGCGCCATCCAGACGTCGAAGTGGTAGGGCATGCCAGGTGATGGGATGCTTCCTTTGCGTCCGGACGCGAAGACGGCTGTCTTGCCGTCGGCACTGTACGTGATCTCGATCTCCGCTTCCGATGAGTTGATCGGCTCTCCCATACTCTTTGAGAGTGAGGTCATCCCTCCCCCGTGCCCGCTGTGCATGTCCATGCCTGACATCGCATACGTTCCGGCGGGCGCAAAGAGAAGTGCGAGTCCTACTAAAACAACATGCATTGGAGTGAGACTCATGAGTTTGGCGTACATAACGACCTCCCTATTTGAAAAGTCAGCATATCGGTCTCAATAAACATGATGCGCGGTCACCCATTCGCTCGTGCCGTCGCCACGATGGCTTGCATGGTCGAGCGGTGTGGACTGTCTCCTCCATTCTCCACGAGTGCCGCCGCCAGAGCGTCAACGATAGGGCCGGAAGAACCTCCGCGTTCTTGAATTTCTGCAAGAACAGGCGCGCCTTCAATCAGTCCGGTGGCCAGCAACGTGGCGGAATCGCTCAGACACTCCTTGGAGATCGTCCGAATGTCAATACGGTCGAATCCATGCTCGGCCAGCAAACGATAGACAACGTCAACATCATACAAACTGCACGGCGCTTTGAAAAACTGTGGCGGATTATCAGGGAAAAATCTTCCCACGGTCTCGTGCGCAAGGATGCCCCACAGATTGTTCTCCAACCGATCCCACACACTCAACGCGAGCACACCATCCTTGACCAACACGCGACGCATTTCTCGACATGCACGATCTTTATCCGGCACGAACATCAACCCAAACTGACAGACCACAGCCTGAAAAGATGCGTCGGGAAAGGGCAGGTCGGCGATATCAGCCTGTTTCCAGTCAATTCCTTTCAGATCCTTCAGCTTCCTCCGCGCATAATCCAGCATGCCGGGATTGATGTCGGTCGCCGTCAAAGATATATCGGGCTTCAACATGGTTCGTAACTGCTGCGTGAGAATACCGGTCCCACACGCCATTTCCAGAACCGAGCCTTCCATCCGGTCCGTAGCCACTCGACGCGCAAGATCTATGGCATAGGGCTCGAATAAGACTGAACCGAGGTATCGATCGTAGAGGCCGCAGCCCGGAGCATAGTCATGTTCAAGCGATTCATTCATTACGCAATCCCCCAAAGACCGTATGATTCGCCGTCCCCATGAATCAACACACGCGACGTCATGCCTCGTTCGAGAAGAAATGCTCGCAGGTCTTTGCGTGACAGCGTGGCGTGATTGACCGCCTCCATATGACTGACAATAATGGTCGCTGGAGGCGCGGCCTTATACACTTCGTACACATCTGCTTTCCCCATACTGATCGGTTCATTCGGAAGCACTCTGGCGTCGCCGCTATTGAGAATCATAACATCTGGTTTGTATTGTTCAAACGTCTGCTCGACGCCCTTGTACCATACCGTATCGCCGGCGAGATCCAGCGTGTTCTCCTGTGGATGTTGAAAGACGATGCCGCACACCTCTCCCAGGATATCCCCCATGAGTCCTTCGAGGATCTCGCCTCGCCCATGCCGGCTGGGAGTCTCGGTCAAGGTCATGCCGTCAAATTCGTTATGCGCTTCGAGCACCCACGTGTTGTGAAACCACGACATCTGAATATCCCACTGATCTCGACTATTCTGAGTGAAGATCAACATGTCTTTAGGAATGACCGTCTTGGCGGTGTCATCCCAGTGATCTTGATGCGTATGGGTGATGATCACGGCATCGACCGCGAGAATCTCACTCATGGGCAATGGCAGGTTGACCATGGGATTGGCGACGTGACTGTTGAGCGTACCTGGAAATCCTGGAAAACTACCCTTTGCTGATAACATAGGGTCGATTAAAAATCTTTTTCCGGCGTATTCGACCTTGAGTGTAGCATTGCGGATCTGTGTGAGTTTCATAATACGATTTCCTATGCGTGATCGAGCCTAACGACTGACTTCCCGTTCGACCTGGCGTTCAAACCGTCGTCATCGATAGACCACGCTTCGAATCCGCTGATGCGCACAGGCCGATGTGTCTCACTGTGCATGCCCTTAAGGGTTCAGTGATAGCGCATCGTTCCCCATTCCTCGAACAGATCATCCATATATATCTTGAGATCGGAAAAGACTGTCATGACCCCCTTGCGGTTTGAGTAATCGTGCTTCGACCTACCAATGGGATGCCCCCATTAATGGTCAGCGAACTACGTGGTGAAAAGAATTTACAGACGCTGGCCGCCTCTTGGCTGCACCAAGCGGCAGTGTATCGAGTAGCGAAATCGCGGAGCTGAGCCATTCGGTCTTGCGCCATCGTGTCCTCCTCATCGACTGCCCTGCGCTAGGGTCGTAAACGATGACACAGCAGTATTGATGCCAGAATGGTGACACTGAATAATTGACTGAATATCAATCGGTTGGGACAGAACAAAGAAAACGAGTTACTCGCGAAGTCTCACGACTCGTGAAATCTCATGAGAGGATTCTCGAAATTTCGTGATTTCGTCGATGGAAACCGTTACATCGCACTCTGTTTTTTTGAGTGCGACGACATTGTCCTCATGGGGGTGAGGTCCTGGAAATATGGCGGTAGAAAGAGAAGTATCGACTCGGTTTCCTCAATGAACAGGACCGTCTCTGATGATTTGTGAATGGCGACGTGGTCCATGCTGACAGAGTTCAACCCGTCCCCACGGTCCTGTGCCTCCTGGCACCACTCAAGATGACCGATGAAACGGTGGAGGAAAAGCGAAAGGCGTATGCCTTGGTGAACAACCGCAGTGGAGGGAGTGTACCATTGACGATTGAAGCCCTCCGGAATGCGCAGCAGGTCACGAAACTGTGAGGGTTGCTTATTTGCATTTTAGCTGATCCTAAGAGCCAAAAATCAGACTCACCGAGGTTCGTCTGACCAGCCACCCCCAAGTGCCCGATAGATGGAGACCAACGCTACGCGCACCGCGGTCTCGGCCTGGGTGCGCTCGTCGCTGGTCGAAAGCCTTGTCCGCTGGGCATCGAGTACTGACAGAAAGTCTGCCGCGCCGCGTTGATAGAACGCTTGGGCATGGGTGTGGGATCGCTCCGCCGCCGTCTCGGCCATGACCAACTGATCGCGGCGCTCAAGGGCTGCGGTATGCGCGACATAGGCGTTTTCCGTGTCTTCCAAAGCGAGCAGAAAAGTCTTTTCGTAGTTGGCCGCGACATGATCGAGCCGCGCATCCGCCGCAGTGATATAGGCTTTGATGCGACCGGCATTGAAGATCGGCGCCGTGAGACCGGCACCGAGCGCGTAGACACCTTCTGCCAGACCCGGAAATCCTCCAACCGCCAGTGCGCCGAACCCGCCGCTTGTCGACAGGACGAATTTCGGAAACAAATTCGCTCGCGCTGCACCGAGGCTTGCGGCAGCCGCACTGACCTCCCTATGTGCAAGTCGTAGATCAGGCCGCTGTTCCAGCAGACTCGACGGGAGAAGCGTGGGAATGCTGGGCAGGATGACAGGCAACGGCATGGGCTGAGCCAACCGCTCTTCCAAGCTTGCAGGTGTTTGTCCCAGTAAGACACTGAGTCGATGGATCAAGTGTTTTGTCGTGCTTGCCAAGACTGGCAACGTGCCCATCGTATTGTGCAGCAGAGTCTCTTGACGGGCCACATCCATATCAGTGACCAAGCCGGCTTTATAGAATGCTTGCAAAACCCTCAAGCGTTCACGCTGGACCTCAATGTTGTCCAGCAAGATGTCGGTACGTCGCTGTATCCCGCGCAGCTCCAAATAATTCGTCGCGACTTGGGCCAATAATCCCACTTGCACCGCGCGGTGGGCCTCTTCGGTTCCCGCTGACTGCGCGACGGCAGCCTCCGCTTCAAGGTGTCTGCTGCCGAACACGTCGATTTCCCACCTGGCCGCCAGTCCACCGGTAATCAGATTGGCAGTGGGCGTGATCAGCTCGATGCCCTGCGGACTTGGCACTCCGACAATTCGATCTATTCTCTTTTCCCGACCGCCGAACGAGAACAGATCAAGGCTGGGATAGAGTGTCGATGCGGCGACGATGGTCATGGCCTGGGCTTCACGCACGCGCGCGTTGGCGAGTCTGAGATCATGATTGGAGGCCAGTGCTTGGCCGATCAAATCATTCAGCACGGGATCGCCGAATCCCTTCCACCATTCGCTGAGATCTTTGGGCGTTGAGACCGGTGAAGACTGAGGGGCGTTATGCCACCGTTCTGGAACATCGAGCGGCACGCGGTCACTGACCCGCGTCGGCGTACAGCCACTCATCAACGCCAGAGACAATATTAGGATTGAATACCAGGCGTTCATGCGACACCTCCCGGAACAGCAACCGACGGTTCCTCCGATGCACCACTATGCGTTGGATCGAACGAACGCGCAGTCTCTTTGCTCTTGACATGAGGCATCCGTTCGACCTTAAACCATGCAGCATAGAGTGCCGGAACAAAGAAAATCGTCAGCGCGGTGGCGACCGTCAGGCCGCCCATGATGGCGATTGCCTGGGGCCCAAAGAAATCGTTGCGCGACAGCGGAATCATGGCGAGAATGGCCGCCGCCGCGGTCAACAGGATGGGCCGGAACCTCCGCACCGTCGATTCGACAATGGCAGACCAGGTATCACGTCCGGCCTTTTCGTCCTGTTCGATCTGATCGACAAGGATCACCGAGTTGCGCATGATCATGCCGGCCAGCGCGAGGATGCCGAGCAGGGCCACGAAGCCGAATGGTGCTCGGAACAGCAGCAGGGCGAATGCCGCGCCGATCACCCCCAAAGGCGCCGTGACGAACACCAGGAAGGTCCGGGACAGGTTCTGCAGTTGTATCATCAGTAAAACCAGCGTCGCGATCACCACCAACGGTACCCAAATCAGAATCGACTTCTGGGCGATCCAAGCGTCCTCCTTGGCCGCGCCGGTTTCGATGAAATAGCCGTTTGGCAGTTGTTCTTGGATGGATGTGAGCTGAGGGATGATGTGCGCCGCCACATCGGGCGCCAGCTTCCCATCCACCACGTCGGCTCGGACCGAAATAGCCGGAAAGCGGTTCCGGCGCCAGCGCACGCCGTCCTCGAACACGGTTTCAAACTTGGCGAACTGTGCCAGCGGAGCCGATCGGCCAGTGGCCGTCCGAACCGTCACGTCGGGTAATTCGTTGGCGGCGATCCGCAAGTTGCGTTGCGCTCGCCACACGATGTCGATGAGCTTGTCGTCCTCACGGAACTGCCCGACGGGGATACCCGTATAGTGGGCTTGCAATGCTTGTGACAGACTTGCGGTTGAGACACCAAGTGCACGCGCTTTGTCCTGATCGAGCAAAAGACGGAACGAAGGGATGCGCTCATGCCAGTCGTCGTTGACATCCACTGTATGGGGGTCGGCGCGTACGACTTCGGCCACCCGGTCCGCGATGCTTCGAAGGAGCATGGGATCTTCGCCGAACACCCTGAACACCACCGGATAATCCATCGGCGGCCCGACATTGAGGCGCATGACCCGTCCGCGCACGCCGGGGAAATCCGTGGCGAAGGCTAGTCGAACACGTTGCATCACTCGTTCGCGTGCTCCGTTGTCTTTGGTCATCACCACAAACTCGGCCAAATTGGTGTTCGCTAATTGTTGGACGATGAGTAGAAAAAACCGCGGACTACCACCACCCAGATAGGCCGCATAATTCACCACGTCCTCGTCCTTGGCGAGAAGCGCTTCCATGCGTTTGGCGGCGGCTTCGGTTTGCGTGAAGGAACTCCCCTCCGGCAACCAGAGGTCGATGATGACCTCCGGCCGATTGGAGAGCGGGAAAAACTGTTCCGGTACGTTGGCCAGCGCCGCGACGCCGACGCCGAATAACGCCACGGTGCCGATGATGACGGTCTTGCGATACGCAACACACGCATCCACCCAACGACGCAGACGGTTGTAGAACGGAGTTTCGAACAAGTCGTAGCCGAGCGTACCGCTGTTCGCCCGGACCTTGAGCATCAGAAAGCCCAAATAGGGCGTGACGGTCACCGCGCCGATCCACGAGAGCAACAGCGAAATACCCACCACTTGGAAAATCGCTACCGTGTATTCACCGGCTTGCGACTTGGCCAGGCCTACCGGGAGGAAGCCGGCAATGGTGATCAAGGTTCCGGTCAGCATGGGAAACGCCGTCGCGCGGTAGGCATGAGTCGCGGCACGCATCCGATCCCAGCCTTCTTCGAGTTTGCGTGCCATCATTTCAATAGCGATCATCGCGTCGTCTACCAAGAGGCCAAGCGCAAGAATCAACGCTCCCAACGAGATACGATGCATGTCCATGCCAAACAGCAGCATGCACAACAGCGTACCGGCCAGAACCAGCGGCACGGTGAGCGCGACCACGGAGCCGGTGCGAAACCCAAGGCTCAGAAAGCTGATGAGCAGCACCGCCGCCAAGGCCTCGAAAAAAGTCCGCGTGAATTCGCCGATGGCGGTATCGACCACCCGCGATTGATCGGCAACCCGTTCCACGTCGATGCCGAGAGGAAGTCCTTCCTCGATTCGGCTCATGGTCACTTCCAGCGTCTTTCCTAATTCCAATACATCGCCGTTTTTGTTCATCGTGACGCCGAAACCGATCGCTTCTTTGCCGTTGAAACGCATCTTGAATTCCGACGGGTCGATGTAACCTCGTGTCACCTTGGCGAAATCGCCGACGCGCAAGGTTCGGTTCTCGACACGCACCGCAAGGTTCGCCATGCTGTCCACCGAGTCGAAGGAACCGGTGAGTCGTATGGGGAGATTGTGCTGTGCGGAAATCACGGTTCCGGCCGGTACCATGCCGTTCTGTGCCTGCAACGCCTCGGCAACCGCGGAAGCGTCCAGTCCCAGTTCGGCCAGCTTCTTGTCGGAAAACTCGACAAAAATCTTTT
>CAYSFU010000078.1:0-19560 GCA_964430555.1 uncultured Nitrospira sp.
TTTCCCACTCAGCTTCGGTAGGCAGCCGCTTCCCCTTCCAACGACAGTACCCGTCGGCATCGTCCCAGGACACATAGACGATGGGTTGGTTGATACCACGCACCTTGGCCCCGCTCTTCGCATAGCGAGAAGGGAGTCCTGGTTTTCGATGCCCGGTAGTGACAACAAACTGCTGATACTGGTGATTCGTCACCTCGTACCGATCAATCGCGAACGCATCCAGATAAATGGCTCGCTGCGGACGCTCATCGAAGCCCCCGCTCTCAGTCCCACGAACGAACGACCCTGCCGGGATCGTCACCATCTCACCGGAAATAGGTTCTTCTCCGGGAACACTATCCGCCATCGACACAACTTCGGACGTGGTGTCGGACGTCGGTTGTTCATACGGCGTGACCGTAGTGCCTCGCATAATGGCTACGATAGGCATAGCTGCGCAGGCCAAGACCACAAATAAGAAGACAAGTTTAAATTTTGATTCGAGCATGCCGCTCCATCACTCAGTTCCCGAAGACGCTGAATCCAAATCACTCGCGCAACGGACACCAATCGTGACATCAGTACGCCAATGCTTCGCGGCAAACCGCTTGGACAACCTTGCGTGATGCTCCGTCTCCCGCCAAGAGCCCCCCCGCACAACTTTCAAATCCGCATTTTCCGGTCCCTTCGGGTCACGAAACGGGGATTTCTTGTAGTAATGCTCGTCGTAGGAATCCTCAACCCACTCCGCCACATTCCCCGTCATATCGTGAATGCCGTAGGGACTACGACCGCCCTCGAATGACCCAGGGGAAGCCAGATACTTATACCCATCCTCCGTACCATCGACATTGGCAGCATTGACCACGAACTTATCTCCCCATGGATATCTTCGCTTGCTCTCACCTCGACCGGCTTTTTCCCACTCCGCCTCCGTGGGCAGACGCTTCCCCGCCCACTTGCAATAGGCGGCTGCATCATCCCACGAGACACTCATCGCCGCAAACTCCGGTTTCAAGATTTTTGATTGATCATCATCAAACACCTCGATTCTCAACACCCCTCGCTTCGTCATCTTGGCAAACCGTTGATATTCTTGTTGTGTAACCTCATTCCGATCGATATAGAAGCCTTTCAGATAGACTTGATGCTCCGGAGCCTCATCTGGATCACCGTCATTGCTCCCCATCGTAAAAGGCCCCTCCGGAATCTGTACCATTTCCCGCCCTTCATCTCCGATCTTCGTCTTGTACATCGAGAAATCCTGAATCGGCAGGCTGCTGGCCGTCGGTCGCGCTTCGGACTTCACCGACGCCGCGAGCTGCTTCATCTGCTTCGCCTTATACGATTCATAGGCCAACAGACCGATCATGAGAAAGAACGACGCAAACACAAAGATAATGGAACCAACTAAGACACCCTTATTTTCCACAGCTACCTCAACAATCAAGACCTATGAACTCTACGACGGCGACGTCCCAGTCTGTTCTGCTGCCGCTTTTTTCGCCGCACGCACATCAAGCAACATTGAAATCTGAACACCCAGGAAGCCACCCATGGCTGCTCCTGCCCCGGCACCGACCCAGATCCGATCAGCACCGGCCATCAACCAGGCTAAGAGACCGCCGCTGACCGTGCCGACCAGAATGCTCACGAGAAACCGACGACCACCAAGAAAACCGATCACCACACCGAGACCAAGCCCCACTGCCATGGCGACCGGCATGAGCCCTCCGCCCATCGTCGTCCCGATCAGGGTCCCAACTGTACCCATCACGACAATTCCGAGGACGATATCAACGACTCTCCGACTCTCCATCACACACATTCCTCAAGACCGCTCCTGCCTTATTTCTCTGGGAAAGCGACGAGCGGCCCAAAATCGATCTCCACCCCAGGAGCGGCGACAATGGAGATCCCCCAAGCCTTCTCCGCTGGCTCATGCTTATGAATCCGCTTAAAGTCCTCGTACACATTCACCCGCTCTTCAAACCATTGTCCGATCTCCTTCGTTCCAGACTGGACAACGATCTCCGATCCGCTGAACATTCCACCTTCGGTCAAGGTGCCTTCCGGTTTCGATTCGCTCCACACATATTTCGTGAATACCGGGATAAACAGCAGATCGGTGTCAAGAGATGCATACACGGCGGCAAGCGGCTCGTTTCCGGTCGCTGCCTTGGTCAGACGCCATCGCCAGGTCAGAACCGGATAGGCCTTAGGGTCCCAATCGATTTTCTTCTTCTTGATCCGCTGTCCCGCATCTTTGGCCGACAAAAAACTAGCGCCGTTCTCCGCTCGCACCTTGTACGCGTCACGACCTTTGGATTGACTTCGTTGATTTTCATGGTCCCAGAAAGAAGGAAACCCGTCCGCTTCCTGTGCTTGAAAATCCTCCAACACCAGCATCGGCTCTCCCGTAATTGCCGGTACAACCCCGATCATGAGAACGAGTGAGCCGAGCACGGCCGCCGCAGCCATCGACGCAGTACGTAGCATGCCCTGAATCCCTTTCTATGTTTCTTGCGATGGAATCGGAGTCAGCAACGGTGACTCCTTCTCACTCGCATCCTCAACCATCACCGGCTGCTGTCCACGCTCACACATCCAGAACAATGCGAGGACGGCCGCCCAGAACACCACCATGTTCAGTGTCACCATTTTGGTCGCATATTGAAGATCAGGCGTGAAAGCCCAAGGCGACACATCCGCCATCAACTCGCTGACGTGCCACGATAACCGTCCCGAGGAACGGATGTATCCCATCAACCCCATCACCCAACTGAACGATGCCGCCAACCCAAATAGCCCAATCATGCCTCGTAGCGGAATCTTCCCCCACTGAATCGGGCCATGCACTACCGCCCGCCTGAGCATCAACCGATTGATCACCACTCCGACCAGAATAACCGTGAATGTCGTGAAGGCCTGCGGAGCGGAAAGACCGACACGAATTTTGGCCGGCAGATAGAATCCATAAATAGACAACCCTATGATATTGATGGCACCGATCAGGTAGACCATGGCGATCACGACATTTCCGGTCTTGACCCACGAGATGGTCATGGTACGATTCGCGCGGCGGTAGTAGAGGAAACTCAGCGCAGTCACGAGGATGAGGATATTGACCGCTCCGTTCTTGGCCGACATCACTCCGTAGTTGCCGACCACCGGATGCTGCGCGCCTCCCATCGCCTTGGCCTCACTGCCAGATGTCAGCATCGTATGCGGTGTCAACCAAATGAAGAGCGCCAGCATCAACACGCCAAGAAGCAGTTGGTAATACGACTGATACCGCTCGCCTCCCTTGATCCGCGCCATGCTTTGCCACAGATAGTAATTGATCCCCAAAAACAACACACCGATCAGGAGAGCCTGCACCACAAACAGCCAGGTGAGCAGTCCTCCCATCATCGTCACCCCCATGGTCTGACGAAACACGAAGACCGACTTCATCAGCCAGTACCCGGCGAACGGCATAGGAATGAGGGCACAGACCGTGACGAAGAGAAACACGTAGCCGACCCAATCAAAATAGGCCCGCTCCTCGTCGGTCTTGCTGGTAAAAAACCGATAACAGGCGTAGGCGAGGACGACCGCGCCACCGGACATCAGGTCTGCCAGGAAGCGATGGACATTCAGCGGATTCCAGAGCGCGGAATGCAACAGATGCCACGCGTTCCCCAGAAACCGTCCCTGAGCATCGACTCCGGCGGGCGACATCATGAACGCAGACCACGCGTTAGCCATCATCAGTAACGCGGTCCCCACGATGTTCGTCACGATGCCGATCGCGGCATGAATCCACTTGAGGCCGCGATCCGCCATGCGGTTCCATCCGTAGTAATAGACGATGAGCAGTAACGCTTCCCCGAAGAACACGGCGGCATACGCCGGCATAAACACCTTAAACGTCCCACCCATATACTCCATGAAGCTCGGATAGAGCATGATAAACATCGTCAACATCAGACTGCCGATCAGCGCCGTGACCGACATGGCCAACACCGCTACCTTCGCGAGATCTCTCGCCAAACCATCGTACCGAAGTGCCAAGGCCGGCTTTTTCGTGAGCAACCCCAAAAACTCGAGCAAGGCGCAAAATAACGGCAAGGCGAGGACGAATCCGCCGAAATAGGTATGTTGTTGCGTCACAAACCACACGAGCAACCGACTGTCCAGTGAACCGACCTGAGGATAGCGCGTTTCCTGAGGAGTGGGAGCCGCCGGCCCCTGTGGAATACCCTCGGTTCCGAAGTACACATCAGTGGATGAATCGGCAAAAGACACATCGGGACCATGCATCAAACAGCCCAGAAGGATCGAGACCAATCCGATACCCATCACCCCACGACGCAAAAACTCGCTCAACCTGAATCCCTGGCCCATACGCCTACCCCTTCATCCCGGTCTTCCCGAGCGCCAACTCCTCAGTTGTCCCGGTAGAACCGATGGTCTTGCCCAGAATCCCCATCACGAACGGGCACCGTAACATGCCACTCGACAGTTGAGGCGCCTGTTCATCTTCGACATGGCGGCGATCACCCAGGTAGTATCCGTAGAGAGCCATGATGGCCGTCACGACGCCCCCCATCGCAGCGGCCGAGCCGGTCGAGATCGTCGGCTGCCTCATGACAAACAACAGCACCCCCATCGCAACCAGGTAATAGGTGGAGGCAAAGGCCATCCCAGGCCACCACCAATATTTCACCAACTCGCCCGGTGCAGTGCGACGAAGCGTTTGCATCCACGAAGTAGACGGATGGAGCCCACCAAAATACGCACAGAGCGTCACGCCTCCGCCAAGAATCGTCACGGCGGCTAACTGAGCCAACACGGCCCCCTGCGCGTCTGTAATGAGTAACCCAGGAGAGGAGGCCAGCACACCCAGACTAAGTCCGGCAAGGATCCACGCCCCCAGCTGTCCGATCTTGTGCTGCAGCAATGCCCGAAGCGACGCTCCGTCCGGGAACGTGAGAAACGGCCGCCCCGCCAGAGAAAGCCGGCGCACATGTCCAATTTCAAATGCATCGCGCGCAACGGACGTACAGGAGATGATGATCGCCATCATTGCCGGTCCATCGGGATGTTGAAGATAGCTATAATTCATGACCCACAAGAGAGTGAGCACCAACAGAGAGAGCTGTATGCCATACACAGCACCGATCCATCCGACGAGCCAACTGAGCAATCGAGCGCCATCGTGACGCACAATTTCAGTCCAGGGAGCAGAACGCCCAACCCGATAGGCCAATGCCGCCGTCACCATTGCAACACACGCACTCACCGCCAAAAGCACCAGAGGTTCATCGATCGAGACGAGCTGTTTGGCAAGGCGATAGACTCCGAAGGCAATCAGCCCAGGAACAAACATCACGATTCGTTTTTTCTTGCGCACGGCCTCTTCCGTCACCGCCAAACTCAAGCTCGGAAGCACCCGCAGCGCCATGCGATGCAGCATAAATATACTCAGGACTGAACCAGCAGGACTGAGGGCCGAGGTTGGAGCGTACATCGTGTCACTTCCAATCTCTTTCTCCGCACCTAGTCCTCAGCACTCGTTACTATTTCGAAGCGCCCATTCCAAAATACTTCGCCTTCACTTCTTCCATGAGCGTCACCGTGATACGGGAGAGCCCGCGATCAGCCGCCGTCCGCTCAAGCTCGATCCGAGCCATGGCACGAACAGGCGCCGGCACTCGACCCAACCGTTGCTCGGCCGCAGGATCCCATTCAATAGAGGCTCCCCCCCGAGGCCGAAGCAACAGCTCGTAGGTGACGACACAACTGTCCCCATGGCGCGCCGCTTGTTCCACCTCATCTCGAACCAAGATAGCGAGATAGGGTGGCATGCGATCCAGTCGATGCAGCGCCTCATCGGTCCACATCAACCGATCAACCAACCCTCGCGCCTGCCCTCCAGGCACATCGACACCAACTTTTAAGCCGCACCCTCTGCATTCCGAACGGACGAACCACTGACCGGCACCCTCGTCCGAGATCCGCTCCTCGATCCCTTCCGTATGCATCCAACGACCACACCCACAGGTCAGCATGATAGCCCCTGGGAAAAGATGCACGGTGAAGAAAAAGAGAGATGATCCATCAACTCATCCGATCTTGCCTGGGTACAGGATGTAGAGCATCGCATAAGTAAAACTTCCGGTCATGAATAGCACACAATAGATGACCATCGTAAATCGGCCCAGCGCCCGATGCCGCTGTGCACCGTCAGGCCAGATCCGCTGAATCGTCATCTCGATGGCAAACACGAAGGCGACCAAAAATAAAAAGATCGCGTAGACCTCAAACTTGCGCATCGAAAACCCGGCGGTTGCGACACGCGAAGCAAACAGCCCCAGCACGACCACCGCCACGATACCGAACGTGATCCCGATCTTCTTCCACGTCGTCATGAGCCGTGACGCCCGAAGCGACCGCACACCGCCGATGAATTGCTGAGACCGAAAGCCCAATACCATCATATACACCGCCATGATCAGCCCGATGATCACCAAGATGATGTGGAGCGTCAGCACCGGGATGAAGACATGGTCATAGAGCGATTGCGAGCCGCCGAATCCTTCTTTCCCCTCGACCGCCAGCACGCCGAGTTGCCGAAACAGATAGTACGCCACGAAGAAACTGAGCATGGACATCATGCCACCCAGCATCAACCAATGATGGGCATCGGCATGGCGTCGCCGAGCTTGGACCCACCCTACGACAAAGAGCGTCGTAAACAACGTGGCCATGAACTGACTGAGATCGGCACCAGCCGTCGCGTGCGTGCCGAAGAACCCCGGCCCCCGTAACCAATCCATGTCGTTTCCTCATCAAGCACCGCCTCACCGGTCTATGCATCACTCGTTTCAAGGAAACCCGCCTCATGTCGACACGAGTATTGCCCCTCTCACGATGAGCGTATGACGATTCGCGGTCTAGGACTTTATGCCTTGGACAACAGCCGTCTTCTCCAGTTCTACAGCAGAGGCACATCCTGCATGAGCCAGCCATTGAATGGCCTGGCTCGTCGTATAACAGCCGCCATGCTGCGTGTTCAGCAGGATGTGAATCGTAAATGCCGCCGTCCAAGCCGGACCGGTGCCGGCTTCATCAAGAAACCGGTCCTTGATGATCAACCGCCCACCCGCCGTCAATGAGGCCACCGCCTTTGTGACCAGATCTTGGTTCATCTGAAACGTTTGATAGTGCAGAATATCCGACATCAGGACCACCTCGTATGGCCCACCCAGGTGATCTCTATTGAAATCACCTGGATGGAGTGTGATCCGCGATTCCAATCCGGCTTCTTTCACCGTTTTTTCCGTCAATGTGAGCGTTGCGGGGAGGTCAAAGACCGTGGCCTTCACCTCCGGATACACTCGGCAAAACGCAATGGCATTGGTTCCAGCACCACCCCCAAGATCCAAGAGCCGCTCATTCCCGACAAGCTTCAGTTGTTTTGCAAAATCAGGACCGCTTTGCTGGCCGATCCGATTCAGCACCGTCAGCACATTCCCGCCCAACTCTGGATCCGTCTCGAACACATGTCGATCCACCGACCGCTTGCCCGTTCGAACCGTCTCTTCAAGTTTCCCCCAGTTGTTCCACTCTGCGTCGTGCAGAAGCAGCAAGTGCCCGATGTACTGGGAGGAATGCCGAACGAGATGCTTCAGCGCCGTCGAAGAGTTTTGATACGACGCCCCCTCTTTGGTGAGGAGCTTCATGGCCACGAGTGCGTTCAAAAGGAGAGATAAGGTTGGAGCGTGGGCGTGCAACCGGTCGGCAATGCCATCAACATCCCGAGGGCATTCACCGATCGCAGAAAAGACGTCGAGCGTAACCGCGGTCAGGAGGATCTTCGTCTCCCAGTAGTAGCCAAGCTGAAAAATTTCTGCGAGTGAGAGTTCTCGTGACACACCAGCCCCTCAGGCAAGAAAGTGGATAAAAGGGCATCTTACCTAGCAGGGAAAGAGAAAGGCAAGGCGAGGGGTCGATATCTAACTCGCTGAAAACACGAAGGGCAGCGGATTATCCGCTGCCCTTCGACTTCACATACCGACTGAAATAATCTTACTTGATTTCAGCCTGGAGCTTGGCGGTACCGCCGTCAGTCACATCAACTTCAAATTCGATCTTCTTGGCCTTCCCGGCGAATGGATGCCACGCAATCACCTTATGCTTCCCGGCCGGAACGTCCTTGATCTCGAATGAACCATCATCCTTCACCACGGCAAAATGTGGATTCGAGACTGGGAGGAAGAAGGACTGCATGAACTCATGCTGGTCACACTGCAAGCGGAAGTATCCTTCCTTCTCGGCACCGCCACGGAAGGTCACCGGCTTTTCCAACTTATCACCCTTCTTCGCCAGACCGATGTTGAAACCGGTCGCGGAGGAGTTCCCCTTCACGGTAAAGCTATGGGGATTGTGCAGCACACCGGCCACAGACTTAGGATCGTCTGCGTCAGCATCGGTGTTTTCAACTTTGAATGGCCGAGTGTTGACGACAATCCCGCTGAACGGCTGAAAATCACAGAACGCGGCTACGACTTCCGTCCCGGCATACCCATCCACCCAGGCCTTGTCTTCGATATCCACAACGGCTACGACAGCCCCCTTCAACCCGCCATCTTTCGCCACTTCAATCTGTTTCAAAAACCGCTTATCCCCATCCGACTTGCTTTTATCAGCTTCAGAAATCTTGGGACAAAACTTCGGGTTGGGGAACTTCGAAAAGAGGAATTCCTTCTGCTCGGCCTTGCCAGCATAGGTCACCTTCCCGGCAATCGTTCCACCTGCTGCATACGAAGTGAGAGGCGCCGCGACCAAGGCAACGGCTGCCACACCAAACATCATAGATAACGCACTCTTCATTGGACTGCCTCCTTGTAATTAATTCACATCTGCCTACCGACTGACCTGTCCCTCTGGTTTCTATCCATCCACCGAAGATCTTCACGCCTGACTATCATCCTCGGGCATACCATGACGTGTCTAGATAGAAAGAAAATGTATATGAAATCATACCGCCCGCTGTCAACCTAAACAAGGGGTGTCTGACGAGACCCTCCACAGTAGCTATTTCCCCATCGTCCTGGTACAGTTGTCCCCATCAATACGCACCCACATGAACCTGAGATCCATATCACGTTCCTAAACTGTGCCATATCAATGCAAGCATCAACTCTCCCTGTCAATGGGCTGAAACGCACCTACCCGCTCTATATCACTGTCTTACTGTTCAGCCTTATTACCGCCAGTGCCGTTATCGGCGTCCCCTTATTCGGATTGATCTATGGATACACGTGGTTCGATTGGGCTCTGTTCGTGCTTCTCTACATCTTCACGGGATTGGGTATTACCGTTGGATACCATCGGCTCATCTCACACCGCAGCTTCAGTTGTCCTGACGGAGTGAAAGCGATTCTCCTCATCGCTGGAGGGTGGGCCCTCCAACAATCCGCACTCAAGTGGAGCGCTGATCATATCCGCCATCACGCCGCCTGCGACCAGGATGCGGATCCGTATAACGCAAAACTAGGGTTCTGGCACAGCCACTGCGGATGGCTCTTTGCGGACAAGAAATACTCAGACGAAAAATATGCGACCAGGCTTCGGCAGGATCCGGTTGTGATGTGGCAACATCGGCACTATACCCTCATCTTCCTTACGGGTTTGGCCTTTCCGTTCGTCGCAGGCTATCTCTACAATGGATGGATGGGTGGCGTGAGTTGCTTTATGCTGGCCGGTGTCGGGCGGACCTTTGCTGTGTTGAATTCAACGTTTTGCATCAATTCGATCTGCCATCTCTGGGGCAGCCAGCCCCATGGCCACACAGACTCCAGTCGAGACAGCTGGATGGTTTCTCTGCTCACCTTTGGTGAAGGCTATCATAATTATCACCACACCCATCCGACCGACTACCGTAACGGTCCCCTTTGGTACAACTTCGACCCATCAAAATGGGTGATTTTCACACTCTCCCGCCTAGGATTAGCCTGGTCCCTTCGGACAGCGAACGCAGCAGACCCGCAAGCCTCGAATCTGTAGTGGTCTATCTGCATACGGATAACCTCGATACGAAACGTAAACGCGAGGCTGGAGCAAGCAAAGAGGTGAGAACAATGCCTACAGAGCTTTGCCAGCTCCTGTTAGTACTTTCGCAGAGATACCGGCGGGAGCTTTAATACGGCTTCGCGAGCGGCAGTCCATAAGACATCCAGCATAGCCAAGAGGTCCGGGGCCGTTCTGGCTAACAACTTGACGGCGAGGCCAGGGACTGGTGCCGTTGATACCCCACCTAATACTGCTCCTGGCTTGGTATCCAAGAGCGCCGCAATGTTCGTTTCCAATCCAGTCCAGACCTCTGGCGCTATAGCGTCATTCACCACATAAAACGAGGCCACATAATCCCATTCTTCGGCCAAGCCGATTGCTCCTAAGTCCGTTGCCGGATCAAGGACATATCGTTCAAGCAGCGAGCTGCCGGAGGCCATGGTAATGTGAATTTCATTTTCCAGATTGGTAAAGGCCCACCGTTCTCCTCTGGCAATGCGGCCGGAGGCAAGCGCATCCCACAGCATGAGTGTCGCGCCAGGCGCAACCGAAGCCCGGAGGGTCTGTCTAAACCGCGAGCCTGCAAAGGGAATCGTATGTTCAGGAAACCATTCGAGAATGGCGCCGGGCTCGACGGCAATGGTGACGTGCTGTTCGGATGCTGCCCCCTCTGTTCGATAAACCCGGTTGGCAGAGGGCGCAGAAATCAGAACATGCGCCCCCTGCTCCACTGTCATATCGATGGAGAGATGGTCACCCCCAACAAGGCCACCGGATGGATTGACCAGCAAGGTATAGGCAGACCCGGTATCATCGAGATAAATAGGGGGCAGCAGTTTCCATGGCGTGGTGAAGTACGAGTGAGAGATCACAGTGCGGTGATCGAGCTTCGTATAGTTCAGCTTCAACTCACCGACCCGCCCGACCAACTCTGTCCCAAACCGTTCAGGAGATTTTCTCTTCCGAACAGACGCGCGTTCCCGAGACGATACCTTTGTTTTGGACGAACCGGCCTTCCGAGACGTCCGTTTCTGTTGTTCCTGTTGCGTCGGCGCGGTCATGAACGCCTGGCTCGTTGCGGAATGCGCTGCTCAATCCACGCCACAACCGCATCCATCCCCTCACCGGACAGGATATTGGTGAAGGCAAAGGGAAGTTCACCACGCATCTTGCGGGTATCTCGATCCATGACGGAGAGATCCGCGCGTACATGCGGAGCTAAATCCATCTTGTTAATGACGAGAAAATCAGATCGTGTGATCCCCGGCCCACCCTTCCTTGGAATCTTGTCACCGCCTGACACATCAATCACATAGATGACACAGTCCACCAATTCAGGACTGAATGTGGCCGCAAGGTTGTCTCCGCCGCTTTCCAAAAAGATCAGCTCCACGTCAGGATGGCGGCGCAGCAAATCGTCGATGGCTTCTTGGTTATGAGACGCATCTTCACGAATCGCGGTATGTGGGCAGCCACCGGTTTCTACACCAAGAATCCGATCGACCGGAAGCGCAGCACGTTTGGTCAAAATTTCGGCGTCGATTTTTGTAAAAATATCGTTGGTCACTGCCGCCAGGCTGTAGCGATCGCGCAGGCGCTGACACAGCGCTTCGACGAGCGCGGTTTTCCCCGATCCGACGGGACCACCGATGCCGACGACTGGAATGCCTTGTTTCCTCGCTTGAGTCGGAGTCCAATTGTGATTATGTTCACGATTGAGATCATGCATGATTAAGTCCTATGAGCGGGTAGCAAGGCCCCATGAGCCCTCACCAGCCGTTCTGTTCCTTTCTTAAGCCTGACGATGGTCGCAAGCCTCCCGTTAGGAGCGAAAGAGTCTCCACTCCAAGGAACCATGACGCATCGCATAAACATCTTGGATCGGCGACCACGAACTCATCGTGGTCTTGAGATCAACATCTCGACTGATCCGGTCAATCAATGGAAGCCATTCACCAAGGATACGTTGTCCTTCATGTTGGCCGATGGGACTCAGTCGCATCGCTGCGGAGATGAACCCTACAGCCGTTTGGTACAAGAATGCGCCGGCAGTTGCTTCAGGACTCCAACCACAGGATCCCATGGTAAGCCCAAATGTGACCGCGAGATGACCTGGAGCACGACCGGCTTCCACTTCATCGCGGTACTCAGTCAGAATCGGCTTGGCTCGAATCTGATCCGCAGCAACCCTGATCACTTGTCGTCCCATCTGGCGGCTGGCCATGCGTGATTCACGTCCGAGCTTGGTTGACTCCAGCGTTCGATCGATCTGTACTGCAACCTCCCGCAATCCCTTCGAGGCTGCTCGATTCGCCTGCTTGACGGCAAGAACCTCCCGACGGCTCATTCCCCCACGCAGTAAATCTTCGATATACTTGGCCAGCTGATCGGATGTCTTCACAGCCCCGCCCTGCACTGCCGCTTCCAATCCAGACGAAAATGCGTACCCGCCTGACGGGAAGAATGCATCGACAAACCGTAACCCTTCAAGAAGCGACGAAGTATTCATCGTAAGCATTGAAAAACAAAAACAGCCGGCCAACTACCTTCACGATTGCTCGTGACTCGTAGTCGAACCGGCTGTCCTGCTTGTTAGAACAATTGATACCGTTGTGCAAGCGGCAACACAATGGCGGGCTCACAGGTGAGCGCCACACCATCCGCTGTCACAATATAGGTCTCGGGATTCACTTCAATTTTTGGAAGCGCATCGTTCAGCTTGAGATCACGCTTTCCTAAATTGCGGCAGTTTTTCACTGCAGCCACACGCCGCTGCAACCCAAGCCGCTTCGGAATCTCATGATCCAAGGCAGCCTGCGACACAAAGGTATAGCTGGTGCTGGACAGCGCACGGCCGAATGCGCCGAACATGGGCCGGCTGATCGTCGGCTCCGGTGTCGGAATCGATGCATTTGGGTCGCCCATTTGCGCTTGAGCAATAAAACCGCTCTTCAACACCATCTCCGGCTTGACACCGAAGAACTCCGGCTTCCAAATGACGAGGTCAGCGACCTTGCCGACTTCCACTGAACCGACTTCATGGGCGATGCCATGAGTGATGGCCGGATTGATCGTGTACTTGGCCACATAGCGTCTCGCACGGAAGTTGTCATTCTGGGAAGAGGACTTCCCGCCGACCGGGGCGAGATGCCCTCGCTGAACCTTCATCTTATGAGCGGTCTGCCATGTGCGGGTAATGACTTCCCCGATTCGGCCCATGGCTTGCGAGTCCGATGACATGATGCTGATCGCGCCCATGTCATGGAGAATGTCTTCGGCTGCGATCGTTTCACGCCGGATACGGGACTCTGCAAACGCGACGTCTTCCGGAATCCGTGGGTTCAAATTGTGACATACGATCAACATGTCGAGATGCTCGTCCATCGTATTGACGGTAAACGGCATCGTGGGATTGGTTGAAGACGGCAGCACATTCGGCTCACCGCAAATCTTGATGATGTCCGGCGCGTGACCACCGCCGGCACCTTCCGTATGGAAGCTATGGATGGCTCTCCCCTTGATGGCCTTGATCGTGTCCTCGATGTACCCAGCCTCATTCAACGTATCGGTGTGGATGGCCACCTGGACGTCGTATCGATCAGCCACACTCAAGCAAGTATCAATGGCCTTGGGAGTTGTTCCCCAGTCTTCGTGCAACTTCAAGCCCAGAGCCCCTGCTTCGATTTGTTCATTCAAGCCTTCCGGTCTCGAAGCATTCCCCTTCCCCATGAAACCGAGATTGATGGGAATTCCCTCCGATGCTTCCAACATCCGATGGATGTTCCATGGACCAGGCGTACAGGTCGTGGCGCTGGTTCCGCTGGCAGGGCCTGTCCCACCGCCGATCATCGTGGTCAGGCCTGCGGACAGCGCTTCCCAACATTGTTGCGGGCAGATAAAGTGGATATGTGTATCGATACCGCCGGCGGTAATAATCTTGCCTTCTCCTGAAATCGCCTCTGTACCTGGCCCGATCTCCATACCCGGCGTCACGTTCGGCATCAGGTCTGAATTCCCGGAATGACCGATGCCGACAATGCGACCGTCCTTGATGCCGATGTCGGCCTTGATGACCCCGGTATAGTCAAGAATGAGCGCATTGGTAATCACGGTGTCGAGCTGACCGCTGGAGCTCGTCGCGCGAGCCGACTGCCCCATGCCGTCACGAATGGTCTTGCCGCCGCCGAAGACCGCTTCCTCTCCGGCAACAATCCGGTCTTCTTCGACTTCAATGACGAGATCCGTGTCGCCGAGCCTGACGCGATCACCCACGGTCGGTCCATAGAGAGATGCATATTGCTTACGTGAAATTTTCACCGTGCGCCTCCTTTTCCAAATCCACGATCAGCTGCGAGTGACACCGCCTTGGCTTTGACCTTCGGATCATCCAACAGCCCTTCCGTTAATCCGTTCACACCTTGCGCAAGCCGGTTGCCTCCAAAGGCCACCAACGATACCTTCTTTTCTTCACCCGGCTCAAACCGAACTGCCGTACCGGCTGGAATGGCAAGCCGAAATCCAAAGGCTTGTTCACGATCATACTTCAGCGCACGATTGGTCTCGAAGAAGTGGCAGTGTGACCCAACTTGAATCGGGCGATCGCCCACATTCTTGACCGTCAGTTCTTTAACATCACGCCCTTTCATCATATCGATATCCCCAGCCACCGTCATGACCTCGCCGGGTATGATCGGAGCGTTCATCTCAGCCCTCACCGCCGCAGCCAAGGCCTCTTTCGATCTCGTGACCGGATCCTGAAGCTTCTTCTGCTTCGCTGCGCCCGCTCCACTGACTCTCGTGATCAACGAGTCATTCGATGCAAATGCCATATTAGGATGGCCCGAATTGCTGAGGAGCGAGGCGGCCCCAACCCCGGCTGCCACACGTCCGCTCTGAGCAAGAAACTGCCGTCTCGATGTCCCGACTCCCTCGGAAGGGTTTTGCCCCCCCTCGCCCTCTCCAGAACCTTGTGGCGCTTTCGTTTTCATATTGCGTCGCTCCTTTTCGTCCTGATGTTCAGCATTGACAACACAAGCCCCCTCATCTTGTTGAGGCATTATTACTTAGGGGATCGGATTATGCACAGTCACAAGCTTGGTTCCATCCGGGAACGTCCCTTCGATCTGAAAGTCACGAATCATCTCAGGAACACCAGGCATGACATCTTTGCGCGACAGGAGCTGCGTACCGTAGGTCATCAATTCTGCCACCGTTTTACCATCACGAATTCCTTCCAGCACAGCGGCTGTCATGTAGGCAACCGCCTCCGGATGGTTGAGCCTCAGACCGCGTCTTTTGCGATCGGCCGCAAGCTGCGCCGCAACATAAATCATGAGCTTATCCTGTTCTCTCGGACTTAGACGCATGGTTCCTCCTCCACTTTCAGGTTAGGACTGGGCACACTCAACAGCATTGTAAAAATGAATCGTGACTCACTACTATGGAATTTTGTGCATTTAGAGAGGTACGGAGAGGATGCTGACCACAACACTGCGAGATGAAAAACGTCAGATCCATTTACCCCACCTCTCTTAGGCTGGGAAGTACTCGCGCGCGAATCCCGCGCACACAAACATACCGGCACAGAGAAAATACCCGTTTACTTAAACCCGTGAACTACCTAGCATAAAGATGAAGCCTAAGTCTATTTTTTTCATCTCACGTATGCCCTGAGGCTCAGTGGCCTCCGGTCGACATCGTTAACTTGACCAACATCCATATGCCGACCGAAACGCTGGCGAAACTGGCTACGCTTTGCACTCCCATAAACAACTGTCGACTGACCGATCGCGAATAGATGACCGGCACGCTGATCGTCAAACCGATCACCATCATTCCGATGATTGAACCGATGCCGAAGATAAGAATTGAGAAAAGTCCTGAGCTCATATCGGTCGTCGTCGCAAGAACCATCAGCATGACGGCCGCCGAACCGGCGAGCCCGTGCGCCATGCCGATACAGAGCGGACGAATCGAATCAGCCATCCAATGCCGATGACCGTGCCCAGCTTGCCGTTGATGGCTATGAAAGTGGACATGTTGCTCGCCATCATGCTGATGGCTATGTACATGCCATTGTTCTCGATACAGTTTTCTGGCCAGCGTGAGGCCAAGCACGATCAGTAACAGAGCAACCCCTGATTCGGCAATCATTTCGAACTCCTCAGGAATATGTATTCCCAAGGCAAGCACCACCGATCCGACGAGCAACAACGTCAGGGTATGTCCGATACCCCACCATAGTCCAACAGCCCCTGATGCCAGGAGTGATGGCCGCTCAGCCAGTACAGTGGAAACCGCTGCGAGATGATCGGCATCCAAAGCATGCCGAAGACCGAGAAGAAAACCGACCCCGAGTAACGTCAACAATTCCATTTCATGCATACAGTACCGAAGAACGATCCCGGGATGACTTCATCCACCGCGAGGATGTAGCCCACATCCTATCTATCAACAAACGACGGAACCTTCTGACCGAAAACTCGGCACGACAACGCAGTCGGAAGATTAGCAGAATTTATCAAAAACATCAAAACCCTTTTTTACTCTGGCACACCCTGCCATATTCCCTCGCATCACCACTGCTCCAAGACACACAGCGCTGAGGGTATGACACCACGACGTGAAACGATTGTCGCCCCTCCATACACACCAAGGCTCTCGCTGAAGAGATCAACCATGTTCCTGAATTCGTCATTGCTGGAGTATCTCCGAAGTCGCACGTGCGACCCGCTTCACTCCATAAGTACGAAGCGAAGCTCCCAGAACAACACACCCGAGACATCGGGTGACCGCACACACCGCTACACCGTCAAGTGCTCTCTGACCATATCGGCGTTCAGCTCATTGCTCTTCCCTTGCGCTTTCACTGCGCCTTTGGCCATCACCACATACTTCTCAGCCAATCGCGCAGCAAAATGGAGCCCCTGTTCCACCAACAAAATCGCGAACCGGCGCGACTGCTTGAATCCAATGATCACGTCCTCGATTTGATCGACGATCGACGGCTGAATGCCTTCGGTAGGCTCATCAAGCAACAATAGCTTGGGGCTCGACAGGATGGCTCGTCCGATCGCAAGCTGTTGCTGCTCACCTCCGCTGAGCACTCCTCCGGGCCGGCGAAGAATCTGCGTGAGCTTCGGGAATAACTGATACACCTCATCAAACGCATTTTTTTCCGACACATCGCCGCTGATCGCGGGACGATTCCAGTACCCAAGCTGGAGATTTTGATAGACCGTCAGATGCGGGATGATCTCTCGGCCTTGAGGCACATACGCAAGTCCCACCTTGGCTCGACGATCCGTCTTGTCATGCGTAATGTCTTTCCCGATAAATGAGATTTTCCCGGACCTCACCGGAAGCAGGCCCGTCAGGGTCTTCAGTGTGGTCGTCTTGCCGACCCCGTTTCGCCCCATCAGACAGACCACCTCGCCCGGCTCAATCGCAAAGGAGACATTTCGAAGAATATGACTCTCGCCATAGTACGCATTGACATTCTCAAGAACCAGCGTCATCGGCTGCCTGTCTTGTGCCATAGCGACCGTTGCCCTCCTACCGATCAATGGGCGACTTTGGCCCGCCCTAAGTAGATCTCCCGCACACGGTCGTTCGCCTGCACCGCCTCCACCGTCCCTTCGCAAATGACGGTCCCCTCGGCCAAAACCGTGACAATATTTGCAATCTGTCGGACGAAGTCCATGTCATGCTCGATCACGACGATCGCCTGCTTTTCGGATAATTTCGTCAGTAATTGTCCGGTTTGCTCCGTTTCCCTATCACTCATCCCGGCGACGGGCTCATCGACCAACAGCAGCGAGGGATCTTGCAAAATCACCATGCCGATCTCCAACCATTGCTTCTGCCCATGGGACAGTGACCCGGCTCGATCATGCACATGGTCCGTCAGTCCGATCGTCTCCAGCGTCTCCTCGATCCGGGCACATTCTGTCGGCAAGGACCGTCCCATCAAGGTCGGAAAGACCCCCTTGCTTGCACGCTTGACCGAGAGGTCAAGATTTTGCCAGACGGACAAGTTGCCATAGATGGACGGCGCCTGAAATTTTCGGCCGACACCGAGCTTTGTGATATCCTCCGCATTCTTTCCGACTAAATTCGTTTCTTTGCCGAACAGCACCTTCCCGGAAGTCGGCTTGGTTTTTCCACAAATGACATCGAGTAATGTGGTCTTACCGGCTCCGTTCGGGCCGATCACGACGCGCAACTCGTTATAATGGACACTGAAGTTGCAGTTGTTCAGCGCCTTGAATCCGTCGTAGTCCATGACGACATTTTCGCAGTTGAGGATCAGATTGTCGTCGGTCACGCCGCCGTACTCCCTTCGGCTTTGATCAACGGTGCAGGCGTCTTCTTTCGCTCGGTCAATTTCCGAATCATCCCGACGAGTCCATCAGGGAACATCGTCACCACCACGACAAAGAGCCCACCAAGGATAAACGGCCAGGCCTCCGGGAAGTAGTTGGTCAAGATGCTGCGCCCGTAGTTGACCGCCACTGCGCCCAAGATCGCCCCGATCAATGTCCCGCGCCCTCCGACCGCCACCCAGATCACCACCTCCAGCGACGGCAAGACTCCGATCTGAGCCGGGGTGATGATGCCGACCTGCGGAACATAGAGCATCCCCGCGAGCCCGGCGAGTCCGGCCGCCACGACAAACACAAAGAGCTTGAACATCCAGGGTGTATAGCCGGAAAAGGTCACGCGAGATTCGCTGTCTCGTATCGCGATCAAGACATTGCCTGCTCGGGATGCGACGATCCACCGACACAGCAGATAGGATGCGAGCAAGGCGATGACCGTGATGAGATACAAGCCTCGTTGCGTCGATGGATCGGACAGCCGGTAGCTCAACAACTGTTTGAAATCCGTCAGCCCATTGGTTCCCCCGAGTCTCGTCTCATTCCGATTGAAGACCAACCACGCCGCAAACGCCAACGCCTGCGTGATAATGGCAAAGTACACACCCTTGATTCTGCTGCGAAACGCAAGAAAGCCGAAGATGGTCGCAAAGATGACAGGAACGAGAATAGCGCCTACGACCCCCCCCAGAAAGCTTTTGAATGGGTACCAGAACAGCGGCAACTCCTTCACCTGTGTCCAGACCATGAAATCCGGAAGTTCACTCCCATAGACACTTTCCGTCCCGATCTGCAACGTCAGGTACATCCCCATGCAGTAGGCACCAAACCCGAAAAATACGCCCTGCCCCATACTGAGGACACCGCAATAGCCCCAAATCAAATCCAGCCCAAGGGCAAGGATGGCGAAGGTCAAAAATTTGCCGAATTGATTGAGGCGAAAGTCGCTGATATGCAGCCAGGACTCTTCGGACGGCAGGATGTTCAACAGCGGGACGACGATCAGGAACAGGATACCCACCGCATAGAACGATGCCGTTTCGCGGCTGCCTTGCTGAGACACGGCTTGTTCAGGCATCGGCGTTGCGTCCTTTCGCGGCAAAGAGGCCCTGCGGCCGCCACTGCAGGAATAAAATCACAC
>CAYSFU010000079.1:0-19398 GCA_964430555.1 uncultured Nitrospira sp.
GTGAAGCACAGATGATTGGCGGAGGGAACCCTAAACTTAATGAGTCCTGAGCCTAGACCGGGCAATCCTTCGCGGTCGAACCGCCGCCGCCAATCGATCACGGTATTCGGGCGCACGCGCAAACGTCGCGCAATGTCGCTGACCGAGTGTCCTTGCACGCATTGCAGGATAATCTTGGCTCGCTCCACCAGGCGCGCTTCCTGGGTGCGGCTCCGCGCCCACTCCTCCAGCGTCTTCCGGTCTGGATCGGAACACTGCAATCTGGGTGGCGACTTGGGCATGATCGGCCTCCTTGCCCAAGACGGTACGCCTTATCGATTACTTATGCAACTAAGCACTAGTTTCCGAGATGCTTCTCTATAAATGCTGCTAGCTCACGGGCAACTACAGCATGTCCTTCCTGCGTAAGGTGTCCTTCCAATGGGAAGTACAATTCCATGTCATTCACTGAGTGCAGGCTGGGAAGAAGATCAAGAAACGGAATCTGCAGCTCCTGGCAGATCGTACCAATGATTCTTTGTGGGCGGGTCTGGTCGACTAAGTAGTCCAAAAGATTTTTATCATTAGGGAAGGTGTTTTTTAGGAGGGGGTGGTAAGTTTTGGGGTATACATCAAATGGCGAGGGAATGATGCTCACAAAAAGCTTGGCCCCATTCCTTATTGCCTCCTCCTGAATCCTCTTGATTAACGCCCTGGTTAATGGAACACCAACCTTTAGCACATCATCGCGGTACCATCCATTGACTACTCCTGGCATTCTCGGAACTTTTTGCTCAAACCCCATCTTGGTGATCAGATCAACAAACCATGGCTTCGACTGAACGAAACTCGCGAGCTGTCTCTTGACAACTTCCACCGTTTTAAAATTAGTGGGTCCTGTGGGAGCGGGCACCAGACTTTCCGAGTATGCTTTTCGTGGAAAGGCCACCTGTTTAAGCTCCCCATCATTTAGGATGGCAAAACCAGGACGGGCAGGCGTTTCTTCAAGATTGCTGTAATCCAAACGCAAGTTATCAAGGATATCATTGAGAAAGAACATCAGCACATACACATCTCCGACGATCTGCTTATTACTCAAATCCTGCATCAACAAGAGCTCTTGAGCCGTGCCATAGCCCGGGACACCGGCATTGATCACCTCGAAGCGGTCTACTTGATTCAAACGTTCTTCAAGCAGGGAAGGAAAACTCTCTTCCCCCCGAACTGCTTTCGCAAAAGTAAAAGAATCGCCCAGGAGAATGACTCGCGTTCCCTCAGGCTGTCTCTCGGGCGTGATCTCCCTATTGCGGAGGCCCAATTGATTGATGGAGACAGCATGGGCGCTCAGGGTGTGATCTGGCTTGGTCCATCGAACACCCGGAAGTAGTCTCCAGCCAAGAGTAGGATCGAACGACATTTCAGCTTTGCCATCCTCGGTTATGGCGTAGAATCTCGCCAAACCAAATTCCAGGATCGCAACACTGAAGACGAGCGATAGTCCGATCGTGATTATAGAGAAAATAACTGTCTTCATCTTTGATTGATTTTGCATTACACCATCCCTGCCAGTGAGTCACCTCTGATCAAGCAACATCCTCTGTCAACAGGCCCCTTTGCCGGTAATCATCGCAGCTGGTGTCGCCAGCAGAATCTTGATATCCGACCACAGGGACATGGTCCGCGCGTAATGAAGATCCAAACGGACCATTTCATCAAATGTCGTGCGACTTCGGCCGACCACCTGCCACAGACCGGTTATACCCGGTACGGCTTCAAGTAGCCGTCTGCGGTGCCAGGGCTGGTATTGTTGCAGTTCATACGGAAGTGGTGGCCGAGGTCCCACCAGAGACATGTCACCGATCAGCACATTCCAGAGCTGAGGAAGTTCATCGAGACTCGTTCTTCGGAGCAGGCGTCCGACCGGTGTGATCCGGTCGTCGTTCGTCAGTTTAAAGAAAGAAGTCTCATCCTTTGCCTCCGCCTTGTCGCTGGAGGTAATGAACCAACTGACATAGTGATAATGAACTCCGTGGTCGGCATCCGCGCACATCGTTCGGAACTTGTACATAGTGAAGGGCTTCAACAGATGCCCTACCCGCGTCTGCCTGAAGAAAACCGGCCCGGGCGACGACATCCTGACAAGGACAGCGATGAAGGCGAAAACCGGCAAGAGCAAGAGCAACAGAATCGCACTGAGCACAATGTCTATGCCTCGCTTGAGGATTTGATAATTCCGGATAGGTCGACGATTCATCGAGAGTTCCGGATACAGCAGGAGATTTAGAGGGAGGGGCACCTGCTGCTCAATTGATGGAGTCGGCTCCGGATACAGGTGCATTGTAATTGAGAGCTGTTGTGCTAGTTCCCGATCACCACGAAGCGCAACTGCATTCCGAAGTTCGTTTTCGAGTTGCTCGCACCTGCCGGTTGGGTCGGCCAGGGTGACCTCAGACACAATCACGCCGAGGACATGCGACTGTTCCAACCAGCCAAGAATGTCCAGCTCCGATATCACTGCTAAGAGAGTATTGGCCACGAGATCGCTGTCAGCGGTCCTCTCCTCACTCAACCTATTTGGAACGCCGATTAATAACAGCGCCATCACCATTCCGGAGCGGTCGGTCCATTTACGCTCTCTGGTGACCATCTCCTTAAACAATCTCTCGTCGTGGATGCTCGTGTGGGTTGTTGCCCTGCCTCCATTAGTGAGTATCGCGGTCATGTTGCCCCCTTCGATCGATTATTAGGTCAACACAATTTCTTTATGTTGGTTGAGAGACTGTTCTGCCGCCTCCAGAATACGGACTACTCGCAGTCCAGCCTGCCCATCGTTGATTGGTTTCATCCCGTTCATGACACAGTCCAAGAAGTAGCGCGTTTCCATCTTCAGCGCTTCAGCCTCTTCAATTTTCGGCGCGTACATATCGCCGGTCCTGTAACTGACCAAGGCAGCATGTACCCCCGATTCACTTTTGATGTCGGCACCCTTGTCGTAGACGCGGAGCTTTTCCGCCATGTCAAGGTCATTCCACACCAGCATGCGCTTCTGACCTCCAACCAGCGTCGTACGCACTTTCACTGGAGAGAGCCAATTTACGTTGACGTGCGCTAGAACATTGTCAGGGAAATATACGGTGAGATAGGCGATGTTTTCGAGATTGTTCACGTGGGCTCCCCCGGTAGCCACGACCAGCTCTGGCTCGGCCCCGATCAAGTAATCCATAATTGACAGGTCGTGCGGTGCGAGATCCCACAGCACATTCACGTCGTGTTGAAAGAGTCCGAGATTCACGCGTGTTGAATCGTAGTAGTACAGCCGACCCAACGTCCCCTCATCGATGAGCTGCTTGATCTTACGGACCGCTCCGGTAAAGAGAAACGTATGGTCCACCATGATCTGGAGACCGCAGCGATCTGCTAGTTCGACCAACTCCTCGGCTTCAGCAGAGGTGGCGGTAAACGGTTTCTCGACAAACACATGTTTTCCGTTCTTAAGCGCTTTCTTGGCCAATTCGTAGTGGTACGATACCGGTGTCACGATCGCGACGGCGTCGATGTCCGTGGCGAGAAGCACGGCATCCGGGTCGGTCGTCACACCGATACCGGGATGCGCCGCCATGACACGGGTCAATGCCGCGGAAGATTTGTCACAGACCGTGACGACCTGGCAGTCGTGATGTCCAAGAAAGTTACGGACCACATTCGGCCCCCAGTATCCATACCCAATCACACCAAGTCGTATCATCGTTGCCTCCTTGAAAGAAGTTAAGGAACTT
The DNA here is from genome assembly GCA_964430555.1 of uncultured Nitrospira sp. Taxonomy (GTDB): domain Bacteria; phylum Nitrospirota; class Nitrospiria; order Nitrospirales; family Nitrospiraceae; genus Nitrospira_D. The sequence continues at coordinate 3,756 of CAYSFU010000079.1, forward strand.
AGCCCTTGGAATCAGTAGAAAATGGAACAGTATCGTCGGATGTGCTGAATGCTCTCAGCCCATCCTGCTCGAGCACCTCTATCTGAAGCATGTGATCATCCGTGAGAGTGAGGGCGCCAGAGAACCTATCCACCAAACGGTTCTTCAGACCCTCACGCTCATCGTCGGTAGAGTCCGGCCGTAACGCAGTCAACAGGATTCCCATGATCCGCCCATGCCGATACCACCCGATGTAATCGGTGTCCCGAACACGGTCGAACAATACGGACGCTGCTTTTCTGGCAAACTCAGACCCCATAGGCATGATCAAGCCCTGGTCACTTATGCGGTAGATCAGCAGAATCCGGCAGAGCCGGCCCGATCGCTCAGAACGCCTGAACTCTCGATAGATGAGGTCGTGGTAGACAGTTTCAGAATAGAGGTCCAGTGAAGTTTTGGCCTGATTGCTCCGCCTGGCCGCAAAGAAACAAGCAAGTCTTTCCCACCATGGATTTGCTGGTCTCATAGGCACGTTTTGTAAGAAGAGTGCCGTCCTAGGTCGGATACGTGCGGTGAGGGATTTTTGAACAGGTACGATGTGACGCGAAGGTCAACGTGCCTGGCTATGTAAGAGTGAAAGTCTGGCGCATCAGTCGCGTGGCCACAATGCCTGCTATCGGACGAGTGACGCGAAGACCTCAGGAATATGTATCGGGAACGAGTGCAGGTCTAAACTGCGCAACATAGGCCGCCACCTCACGCGGAAGGGCAAACCAACAGGTATTCCCGTAACGGGAAATCACGTGCTTGAGCAGGCGTTCATACAGATCGGCCGGATACTCTGAGTCATTCGGCTTTCCATCAAATGACATGTAGTCTGGATGGACGATCAACAAGGCCATGCCACCGTGTGAAGCTACCCAATCAAGCTTCTTTGTCCACAGGTCGATCGTTGTCTCCTTGAAGAGTACGAACAGCGTGAAATCTTGTGGGAGCGTATAAGGCAATTCGACGTAGCCCTTCGAGCCGCTGCCTGGTACCCAGAACGGAAAGATCGTCCTGACTCCATCCGGTTGCGGCTCGAACGGATCAGTATCAAAGGTCGAAGCATCGTAGAGAATATCGAGTTCTTGAAGCCAATCGAGGTTATGGAACATGTGGCCAGACCGGAAGCCCGAGCCCCCCCACATTTTGAGATATCGATTGATTCTTGGAGCTTGTTCCGCAAAGTGTCGCGGTGAGCGATAGAGCGAGCCATCGTGATGGAGATCATGAACCCCAACTTCGAAGCCTTCCTGCACCAGACTTGCTCGGAGGGTATTGGACATGCGGTACTCCCCTTCCGGCACGAAGTTAAATGCCGCGCGGATGCCCAAGGCTTTATCCAGATCGGCCAACTTCCGGCACCGTCCTAATCCGCTCGCCCCTTCAACGTCATGGGTCACGACAAAAGCGAATCGTTTGCCGTTCGGCCACCCAGGCCAGCCCTCCGGTAGTCGAGCTGCCGACGGCAAGATAGGCCAGAAACGACTGAACTGCTTCCGCAGACGATTGGCAATCAGGCGGCGTACTTGTACTCTAACGGCCCTCGGGATAGCTGGCTTCAGATGGTAATAGAGTTTCGTGATGAGTGATGTGCCAGTTCCCGCAGTGTCTCTTCGCCCGTTCTCACCGGCGGCACTCTGCATGTCTGCTGACCTGTACCCTCTAAACCATTGAACCCATGTCATCCCTTGGCTCATGCTTCTTGATCAGCTGCCTTGTGGAGGAGCCGTTGCCCTAAACCGTAATTGAAGGCGTTCTGACCAAGGCTTTGGACATTGCAGCCCTGTTCTATTGATGAACACGAATCGACTCAATACGCTGATGACAGCGGTGACGCTATCAGACGTAGGAGGGCTATCCATACACGGCAGTACGTATGAGGGCACCCGTCTGAGCCCTTGTATGAGTGAAGCACTGAGAAATCCCAATGATTTTTCGAGTAACAGAGAATTTCTAAATGGGCACCAATATTGCTTCATGGGGAATTAAGTCCTGGCTACCAAGAACGAAGTCGTCACGAACTGCAAAGCAATTGATAAGGTTTTTTATGAAACATACCCACCACAAGAGCCCAGATATTGATATTAAGGAACGTAGAGATAGGCGGCGCATATAGGAACCTTGGCGATCAATCGCGTACACTACGGGAAAGTCTGCACAAGAAACACCATGAGTAATTGTTAAATATCAATACCTTGAGCATGGCTAATTAGTGCACTGCGATTGAGGAAGGGGCATGGTGTTTGCTCAAATCTTTTTGATTGAGAACGGTACCAAATATATGAGCACCTTAAGTGCCAGCGTCTGGTGCAAACAGTCTGGAACCAGACTTCATTCACGTATATGAGAAGATAGGAAAACGGAGGAACCCCATGCAATTGTTATCTATCTTACTAGGACTGTGTATGGCCATGGTACTGACCATAGACTCTTCTGCCGAAGCCGCCTGTAGTGGCAGCGGGGCAACCTGGAATTGTTCTGTCGGAACGACGGCCTCGGATGTAAGTTCGACATTGTCTCAAGCCTCCGATGGCGCCACTCTTACCTTCGCGGCAGGCTCTTATTCATGGACAAGTAACATTAACTTCTCGATGAGCAAAGGAGCGACTCTGATTTGCGCCTCAGCAGGCGGATGCACAGTGACAGGAAGCGGCATCGTCGGTATGTATGGCAGTTGTTCGGGCACGAGCACCAAACAGTATCGTGTCTCAGGCTTTGTGTTCTCTGGACGCCGCACATCGTTGTGGTTCTATGGCCCGTCTACTTGCAAACTCTCGAACGTGAGAATTGACCATAATACGTTCACCGGCGCTCCGAACGATTCAACGTTGATATACTTTGGCGAGAATTCCTCAGTCGATAACTTCATTTATGGGGTTGCCGATCACAATACGGTTAATAACTCCGGAAGCTTCATGTTTTCGTTGTGCTTGAATGGAGCCAACAACAACCCGCCTACTGATATATTGGGGTCAGACAAGAACTTCTTCTACGAGGACAACACATTCAACATTTCGACAATGACAAACAACGGCACACCGATCACGGATATGTGGGGCGGGTGTAGCCAGGTGTTTCGGTATAACAAAGTCTACAACAGCCGTATAGCCGTCCACGGCAGTGAACATGCTTGGGGACCCATCAACATGGAAGTCTATAAGAACTATGTCGAAATTAACAATGCGAGCGACGGCTATGTGCAGTACGGGAACAGGCTTGTTCACCATCAAGGGTCGGGAACGTATATGATCTTCGACAACGCCTTCCGTGCTACGGCGGGACAAACCGGCGATGCTATTGTCGTCCAACATTCTGGCAGTCAATACGGACGAGGAAACGGTTCGATCTGCAATGGAACTGCCCAGATTGACGGAAACCGCTCACCCAGTAATATCTACTATGGCTACCCTTGTTACCGTGGCCCTGGTCGCGATATGGACCGGACACTGAGCCCTATGTACTCGTGGCAGAATCGGTGGAACAATACGGGAGCGATAGCAACACTTGAATGTAACAACTATGCTTCATTCACCTGCACGGCCCATGTCGTAGAGAACCGCGATTATTACAACGCCGTTAGCACGAGCGCGCAAACTTCGCCAACTACTCCCTTTAACGGCACGATCGGTGTAGGTTTTGGCATTCTGGCGAATCGACCCACCACTTGCACAACAGGCTCAGAGACCGGAGGTGGCGTTGGCTACTTTGCCACCGATCAGGGATCACGAGGTACCTTGTATCGCTGCTCGGCTGTCAATACTTGGTCGATTCACTACACGCCTTATACCTACCCCCATCCACTGGTGACGGGGACAGGAGGAAACAGCGGAGGGGCCATCTCTCCACCACCAACGCCAACTAATCTGACCGTTCAATAGACTTGGGGTACCCTATGGCCTGGAGGATATTGGAGCATCAAGTTTTGTGAGCCAAGCGTTACCGGCAGGCACATCAGACCTCGATTTCCACCCTGATGGCAGCGAGGGGACGCGGACATTGAATTTCATTGCCTTCGATGCATATTTTTGTTTGCCATATTCCATAAATGCAAATATCGTCGCAAACCAAAGCACTCCTATCTTTGTAAACGAAGCTTCGGTGTAGTTGTGCGTAATGACGGAAACGAGTACAACCAACCGGGCAATGTCCTCCGGACTGCTCAATGTAAGCCTTTTCCTAATGTGTCGATAACCAGTAAAAATAAGTACCGCTAACAGACCAACGCCTACTATGCCGCCGTTCAGGTACAGCTCAAGATAGCCATTATGTGCCTGAACATTCCCCTGAAGATGCTCCGGAAGTAGGAGAAGCCGATCTCCAGTCCAAAAAGTGTTAAATCCCGCTCCTACAATTGGATTCTCTACATAACTCTCCAGAACTTGCCACATATCTGTTCGACTGGTGAGAGTCATATCTCGGCCAAGGACCCCAACAACGATGGCCTCCTTCACGTTAAACAGAAGATCAAGGACAAGAACAACGCTAAGGGCGATCGCTGAAATGATTTCCATTCGGACTGGGCTTCGTCTGAACGCAGGGAATTGGAACATGAGCGTGACCGCAACTCCCAGAATGGCCGCAACCAAGGATGACGCACTATCGATAATCACGAACAGATACCAACACATACAAAACATGAGCACCCGTGAAACATAGGAAAATTTCAGGACGACATGTCGGATCTTCCTTGAATGATCCAAGAGATCCCACAGGAGACCCAATGTTGAGGCAAGAACGACGATCCCAAGCACGTTCTTATGGGAAGCCACTCCGTTATAGAAGGTGCCGTCCAGATGGTAACCGACAGTGGCTCTTCCCCATTCAGGATAGTACCGGATAAGTACAATCGACAGAGGGATGCACAAATAGGCCATTCGTACCAAAACCGCCTTGAAGCTCTCCCATGAATTACCTTCGGTGAGGACTATCAAAACCATGATAACATTACCGAAATCCTTGAACACACGCTTCAATGTAATAAAAGGATAATCAGACCATGTAATACTGGTGAACCAAAAGATGTAGAAGACGAACACCCATATATTCCCACGTATAACTTGTGACCAATTTATATTTCTCCTCAGCAGAACCGTCGTCGCTAGGAGTAGCAACACCAGTTCTATCGCCGCATCAATCGGACTCCCCTCGTCCCTCGATTGCGAGCCCTGTAGACCTAGCCACGCCGACGTTGTACGGGTTGAATGAATAATGACCCAAATGAGCACAATCCATATGGCTGAGGAAACTGCAGGCCGCTCTTTTCTCTCAAGATGAAATAGCCAAATAATCCACAGACTCAACGCAAATAAGGCTATCATTCCCTTCATGACAATAGGCCTTCGTCAGGGAAATAGTTCAAGTGTGTTGTTAGATCGGGCATGCCTGTGTTGTGAAAGAGTCGACAGTGCTTGAGTTACGGGAAGAATCTGTGCCCCGGAATTGACAGCCCGCTCGACGACTTCCTCGAAAAACGCAGGCGTGCAACCAAACCGAGTTGGTTTTTGCGACACATCATGCGTCGCAAAGATCAACCACCCCACCTGTTGTCGATTTTGCTCGATCAATTCCCAAATAGTGGACGGGACATCTCGGGACTGCTCTAAAAAAAACGCCTGCATGTAATTCAGATCTACCTGCCCCACATTGAAGGATTGTCCTCCTCCACGGCATCCAGCGAAATGCCGTCCACTCCTTCTTTTTGTATCGGGTCGTGGGGTACTGATCGGATATGACAGCGTTGCGAAATGTGCACTCGGTAAGATCTCGTTCAATTTGAGCCTATTAGCCAATATCGATTCTTCGAATGAGTCAGGATCAGTCTCCCATGCATCACAGTGGCCGAATGTATGGCATCCTAATTCGTGCCCTTGAGTTATTACTTCGGCCAAATCGATAGATGAACAAATGAGGCCTGTTGGCTCGTGTTGATTCAAGAGTCCAAGAGAAACATAGTACGTACCCCTCACACCATACGAGCGGAGGATCTGACCTCCAAGTTCCAGCGCAGACTGTGGAAAATCATCAAAAGTGAAGGAGACCAACGGCTTCACATTGTGCATCTTGACGAGCCGACGAGCTAGCGCTGTCGACAAAGTCCTGCGATACTTTCCCTGAAACCTCTTAATCAGCGAGCCTGGCATTGTGTCCACACTCCCAATGACTCCTATCATCCGCCTATCTTCGATGTTTGGTCATTCACTTTTTTACACACGAAAACCTCCCAGGTTTTATCGCCTTCAGAAACACGATACCGTGAGGCAGTAGGCAGAAACTCCTCTACAATCTCGATGGCACGCCGATTAGGATTGGCCTGCCAGAGGCTACTTCGTCGCTTGAAGATTGAGACAATGAAAACGCCATCGGGACAGAGGGCAGCATGATACTTGATCAGCGCTGAGAGGGGATTTTTGAAATAATAGAGCACTTCGTTGAGGATAACCGCATCGTACTGGCTTGTGGGAGTCCACTGCTCGGCATCGGCACAGATAAAATCTGCACCCCCCTTTTCTTGGAGACGTCGGATCATAACCGATGAGCAATCGAGCCCCGTGTAGCGGCCGCGATACTGATAGAGTGAGGCACGAAGCATGCCCGTACCACAGCCGACATCCAGGATATTCGTCGTACCGGCTTGGGTACAGACACCTCCAATGAGGGCGAAGCGTGGAGAAGACTCCGCCTCTCCCCAACCATCGTATCTGCCACTTGCGTATGATTTATCCCAGTCAAGCATCGATACCATGCGTGAACGATCAACTTCGACGGTGGTCCCCATCCACTCGCATAAACTTACCTGTCCAATGAGCGATTCGATAAATTCCTTAGCATTGCACTGTACCGTTCTTTCTCCTTGCTCCACAAAAGCCGGTCACGAACCTGCGCCAGTTTCTTCCGATGCTCAATGAGAGAGTCAGGTCGCTCGGTCACCTGTTCCACCAAGCGCGCCAAGGCAACCGTATCGCCAGAATCAAAAAACATGCATTCATCAGGCTGAAAATAGTACTCGATCGCCGCATTTCTAATGCTGATCGACGGTAGTCCCAGACAAGCGTATTCGACCAATTTGAGCGGCAACGCCAAATTGGCGACCGTAGAAGTTCCAATATCTAACGGAACGAGCCCAACATGGCAATCCGATAACAGTCTAGGGATCTCATACAATGGATAGGCTTGATTGATGAATTCGATGACGTGACTCACCCCACGATCCCGAATCAGCGCATGTAACATTGTACTAAAATCGCCTTCCCCGATAATTCTGATCCGCATTTTGTCTGTGTGTTGAATCTGTGCCACGGCTTCGACGAGCGTTCGCAGTCCATTTCTCTCCAGGATCGTTCCATGAAAGACGAACCGTATGAGGCCATCAATCGACGGATATTCCACCGGCGTAAAAATCTTATCATCAGCAAAATTCGCAACTACGCTGATGCGTTCGGGAGCATATCCACGCTTGACGAGAATGCCACTCCGAACTGGCTCGCTCACGGTAATTATCTTATTCGCAAAGGCGACGCTCAGTTTTTCCTGCAGAAGAAGCAACCGGCTCACTGCACTGTTCGCCTCCATGCGAAACTTTGAACCGTACGTTTCCGCCATCGGATCATGGATATCCAGGATAACCTTGGCGCCGAACAGCTTAGGGACAATAGACGAAAACACAAGCGCATCGGGCATATTGTGAACATGCACGACCTTGTACTGTCTCGATAGAAACAACCAAGCCGACAGCAGAGCGCACAGAGCAAAAAACTGCACATACTCCCACATATATCTCAGGAGGGAGCTTCCTCGATACCGAGCTTGAACGCGGTACACGTGAACGCCGCGAATCGCTTCGCGTAGATGTTGCCCGGGACGTCTCAGTGCAAGCACATCGACGGTAAATCCCGCATCCACCGCTGCCTCAGCCATGCGAATCACGCGAGGGTCACTCTCATAGTGGGTGTAGGCGATCATCAGAACCGCCTGAGACCTGTGTGGCGATTGATGAGCAGGGAGAGATGAGTTGACGGATTGGTCGGTTAACTTCATGTCACTTGTTGCCAGCTACTCACACCGACGATCTTCCAATCAATCGCCAAAACTTGCGCATGCGGGCTTTTTGTTCGCTCCGGTGAAACGACCGTAATTCAGGCGGTATAGGATTAGGCTTCCCGGAAAGCCATGCATAAGTATAACCAGAGAGCAGTGACAGCCCTCCCAAGACGAGCGGTTGATGTTTCATCTGGAACAGACTACGCCCAATTTCCCACAATGGGTGATTGCCGACATAATAGTCTTCTTGCCCATGACGAAAACGAGCCTTGATTGGATGACGATCTGCAGTTCCCATAGTTCGATGATGAATGCAGGTTTTTTCCACAAACGTCCGTGTTGTCCATCCAAGCATCCGAGCGGTCGTCACTGCCACCCAATCAATCCCTCCCCCTTTAATGGGACGGTATCCTCCAATGTGTTCGAAACAGCGTCTTCTGAATAATTGGCAGGCACCCGAGACATGGTCCAGGTTCGAGAAGGTGTAACTGTGCGATCCAGGATTACCAGTATCTTCAACGAAGGGAGTTCCCGCCACACCCAGGTTCGGGATCGCCTCGAATCTTGATATGAGAAATTCATAGAAGTCCGGCGGTAACGTCATATCGGCATCCAGATTTCCCATAATGTCAAAATCGACATTATTTAGTGATGCATAGCCTGCATTGACAGCATGCGCCTTGCCGGCAAAATGACGCTCAGGATCCCGTTCAAGCCTCAGAAGGGTGATCCAAGGGAATCGTGATGTTGCGACTCTGACCATCTCGTCCGTTCGATCGGTGGATCCATCACTGACGATCACCCACCGAACCGGTGGAACCGTCTGGGCTGTCACCGACCGAAACAACTCATCGAGGTGCTTTTCTTCGTTCCAGGCAGGTGTGATCAGTGCATATGTCAGATTGACAGCTTGTGCCGGCATGGTCATCGAGGCAATCCTTAAGCAGATATCGGAGCAAGTTTTCGGAGAAGAACGGCCAGCGCTTTGATCATCGTTCCTTGTCCCCAGTGCAGCATTGGAGTTGTGACCTTTTTCCAGACGAGGTCACGATAGTAGAAATGCCCATCTTCATCTTGCATGTTCTCGATGGTCCAAGCGGCGACTTTTTTAGCCAAAGTCATACAGTCCGCGTCGTACTCACCGAAGCTGGCAAGTGTTTCGATCGCTTGCGCCGCACACTGGATATCGATGGGATAGGTCTGCTGGTGAAAGTATTTGGGACGTCCATCTGTTTCAAAGAAGTGGGTTTTATAGAACGTTAAGCCCTTGCCAATACATTCATCAAACGATTCATCTTTGGTCGCGTCCCGATAGACTTTTAACGCAGAAAGGTTGTAGCCGGTGTGGAAGTTGTCGATCCAGTGATATTTCGGCTCTTCTGCGTAGTACCAAGAGCCGTCCTGCCGTTGCCTGTTACAGGTATAGGCTATCGAGCTTTTTGCAGTCGTACGGACATGAGAATTCCCCGTGAGCGGGCCAAGACGCCCAAGGAATGCCGCTCCCATGACATTCGCATTGTGGATGGATGATTGGCGATACGCCACATAACTCAAGCAGCTACCCGTTGGCGTCTGTTCCTGTGGCAACGCAAGAATCCAACGACCCGTGCTCAATGCTACGTCCAAATAGATGGGGTCATGCAGCAACTCGAATGCGTCAAGAAAGACTTGGCCGATCAAGGCACTCCAAACAAGGAGCGGTTCCCCCAAAGGACGTCGTCCGCTTCTGGTCGCATATTCATAGGGATCTCCCCAGCAAAAGTCGGCAGAGTGAGAAGCCCGATTCATCATGAGCCATTGTAAGCAAGCGACTGCTTCTTTCCGCAGGTCTTCATCTCCGTTCAAGCGATACAGGAGGAGAAGGCCCCAGGCCAAATAGCCTCGGCCGATGGCTGACTCGTGGGTGGCCACACCGAGCCATGGACGAATGTTGAAGGGCGCACGTAGCACGATTTGCTGCAACACCCGCATCGGTAAGGTTTTCTTTCCGGTAAAGAAAAACAACCATGATAAGTTGCCGTCAGCAGGTTCATAGGCTCGATAGTGGTGATTCCGCACCCATGCAAGCGTCTGGAACAGACTGCGTTCAACTTTGGTTTGTAGGTGTGCTGGACTTGTCATTGATGAAACACAAATCTTATCGCAGATAAGGTGATCATGAGGGATTATGTACCTAAGTTTTTCTGGAAGCAGCACTATGCATAAGGCGATCCGTTCCTCGTTTTCTACCTCCAACTTGTCTCCCATAATATTCATTACGCAGGCCTTTCAACACACTCGCAACTTTAGCTGGAAGCCATCTGCTAGCTCCCCGGTGCAGATGGCCTTTTAAGCTAAGGAACCCCTTAAGGCTTAACGGAATGAAATAGCGCGGCACGTCGATTCTTTCAAAGCCATTGTGTCTCTTAAAATCTCCCAATGTCCCATCTACCCAACTCGCATAAACCAGGTATGAACGTTGTTTTTCCTCACAAATCCGTACCGCCTTGGCTAACAGGGCATTGATGACTGATTTATCGCGATGATGTAATGACCCAAGGATCTGTGTTGTCATTGCAAACCGTCCTGCATCTGCAAGCATAATGAATCCAACAAGCTCGTTCCTGTAATATGCAGCGATAAGATCTTCTCGAAAAATGTTTCTAGCGAATTCCCGCTTAACCGTTTCAAAATCTTTCCCAAAATGCCAGAACGGTCGTCCTTGCCTTAAAGGAGCCTCGTTAAAAATCTTTGTCATTCCTCTTACAAATTCATCGCTATATTCTACTATCCTTGTCTCAACCCCCTTGTTTTCAGCTTTTCTCACCATATTCCTCACTTTTGGATTGATCTGGTGTTCCCACCAAAAGGGATAATCCTTAATAGGAATAGCCGCGATGCTGTCCCACTCAGTGAAGTAATCATACTTGCGATTAATTTCTGGAAGTCTTTGCCAAAACGTAAAAATGTCGGCATTCAACCTGCCATTTCTGAAGTCTGACTTAAGTGTTTCTATCAATGATGATGGGTCGTCCACATCTCGATACCACTCATCCGTCAATCGAGCGGTTTTAATCAATCGCCCGCTTATGCTTAACTCTGGAGCTTCAGTCAACATAGCACCTAGCCGCCTTCCACAGACGTTACAGGAATGCTCAGAAACTAGAACCTATCTCAAAAGCGAGTTTCGATCTGGTTCGAATCACTCAACACAGCTACTTTCATGACAAATGATCGCATGTGGCTGACAATACGCGTGCCGCTCCCTTAGTCACCGGTGCTTGCGATCGCTCGAACCAACGTTGTTCCGTTTTGAGATAGGTTCTAGACACTTAACGCAACCGCGACGGGAGCAGTGCCATCGAACGAGAGATCCTTGACAGTCAGCCCACGCGGGCCAGGCGTGTGAATGCGGACAACCACTCCTCGTTGACCTGAAGTCGGCGCTGACAGGTGGATATGATCGCCAGCCGAAGATTCGCTTGCGTAAAACCTAATGGATCGTCGCCAACGGAACCACTGTACAGCCTCCCTCGCTGTGACGAACCATACCGGTTCACCAGTCGAGAGCATTTGTAATAGTTCTTTATAGGCCCTTCCCCATAGCCGCTCAGGTGCAAGACTACGCTCGTGCCAATTGATGACGAGAGTTCCTCCGAAGCGCCTGGCATTATTCACGACTTGTTCACAGAGCCGTAGTGCGTTTCGCCGATGGAGATTCATTCTTCCTCGTGAAAATAAAGCCGAATCCATAATCACCATCGGTAGTTCCATCAGCGTAGCACAGCCAAAGGGGCGGAACGCTTGGGCAGTCCCGGCCCGATAGCCCACCGTTTCGTTGTATCCGCACGTCGAATCATAGTCGAAGCCGGCCTTCTCCAACCGACTGGGGGTCTCCCCGTCGAAATATAACCAATGCATACGAGTGCCCACTGACGTTGTCCCGATAAGTGACGTCACTTGCGTCAACTCACGGTTCCCTGCGTCACTATCCCGCCAAGCGTCGATTCCATGTAGGCCAATTTCGCTCCCTCGACACGCAGCATCTCTCACGTCTTCCCGAACATTGCTGATTCCATAGGGCGCAGCCCTCCAAGCCTTAGTCGTCCCGTCTGGAGCGACCCCGGGGATGCCTTGGAATGGTAGGAGGAAAAACGTAGATTTCCGCGGATCTTCTACGCGGGCATAATCCTTAAAGGGATGCCAGAAATCGGCCCATAACCCCGTTAACACAAATGGCAATGACCAACAGGCCCACCAGTTTTTACACATCTCCGCTAGCGTGCGACGACCTCGAATCCAATCAACCAACGATCCGATCGAAGCGCGATACAGGAATCCGGCCATGGTACGATCGAACCTCTGTCGCCTGATCCCAAAAAAATCTACGTCATGAGTGAGGCAACAGATGAAATCGTACCCGGCTGGACGGGGAAGAATTTCGACGAAAGGCACACGTGACTCGATCAACAGAGACCGGAGTAGCGCAATATGGAGTTCTAAGGTTGGCGTTCCGGCATGTGAAACCGGCTGTCCATTTGTTAGTAAACAACGAACCTCATCAAATAGATTGTACCGAACGCGCCGGACGACACGTCCCTCTCTGTGAAACCGATAATCGACTGATTTCCCTTGAACATTGAGAAGTCCGCTTCCTTCACTGTGCGATTCGACAAGCGCAACCTCTCCATAGATCGGGAATGCCCCCTGTTGCCACTCGATGCGCACCGGGCCAGGAACCTGTGCTGCATGAATACCGAACTCGCGATCCAGCACACATTCTCTAGAGCCATACACGATGAGCACATCGGCATCACTACGCTCCACTTCCGTAGTACCGGCCAGGATGACACGATACCTCCTTCCTGGCACTGCCCACTCCCAAGGAATCTTGAACAGTTCAAAAAATTCCTCCGCAACATCAGCATCTCGCGTGCTTACCGCTACTCCAATCATTGGATGGCATTCCCCGATTCGCTCATTATCCATGTGGGAGTTCGTTGTGTCAGAGGAATACGCAGAAACGTGTCAGGAGATATCTATAAAAAGGCGGTGAAGGAGTTCCAGGGATAACACGGTGTGAATCTCGTTGCAGTAGTTCCGATTGCCCGTAAGGTGACCCTGCACCACGGCTTCGAGCTTGTCCTTTCGAAGGTACGATCTGGAAAGACTCCGCCTATCCAAGAGCATTTCGCGAACATATGACGCCAGTTGATCCCGATACCAGACTCGATAGTGATTAAATTTATGGCGCCCGAGAAGAAACCGTTCTAGACGAAACGCCGAAAGGGCATGATCTATGCCCGCTACCCAGTGTGGCATTCCATAATCATAGGCGTATTCGACCTTTACGAGGGCTTCCTCCAACTTTCGGAGCCACCATCCGACTGGTCCTGTTCTTCCCACACCTCGGTCAGTGGCGATTCGTCGCAACGCCGGATTGCCGTCTGCAATCAATCGTAGGCAGAGGTCGTGACTCGAAAACGCAGATAGTGGCGCACAATAGACGGTTCGGACAAGCTCATTATCCAGATAGGGAGACCGGAGCGAGACCTGTGTTTCTTCAAGAGCAAGAAGACCATAGTGATGCCATGGCGCCTGCTTGAAGACCGCAAAGGACACGGGATGCGCACTGACGAGTGATCGATACGTTTCTTTTGCCTGATCAAATAGAGGGAACAGGTCATTTTGGAAGAGACCTGGCATTGGGTTGGTAGGTTTGAACGCTCGTACCCCCCTCAACACTTCGCTTCCATAGTTGCCTGTCATTCGTATCGGCGCAATTTCCCGCACTCGCTCGTTCAAATACAGATCCGATGCCCGACGAACATCAACACACCCGTCCGTTAGGTACAGCGCTCTCTCCGCATAATGTGGAAACCGTGAGAGGAAATCATTGCCGACAGTGATCACCTTATGAGTCTGTCCACACCCGCGTGCCACTTGTCGGGCCACCACAACATCCTGACAATCTCGATAGGGTCCCCCAAATGTGTAGCTAGGCAGCAATCCAGGGCCTGGCCTGTGCCACGCCAGGATCATTCGGGTATCTAGACCACCGGTGAGTGAAATCCCAATCGGTTCCTTCGACTTGAAATAGCGCGGCAAGCTACCGGCAAAGACGTCACGAAGCTGATAGTAATAGTTCTCCGGATCCAGCCTCTCTTGTTCCTCCCACTCTCGTGGGTTGAAGTAAGAGCCCTTGCCCTCCGCCAAACCATTGACGAGAACCCATTTCGATGCACCGGGTAGCACCTGAATTCCATCGAACAGCGTCCGATTCTCTAACACACAGCCACACGTGACATATTCACCGAGCGCGCGCGGCTCTATTCTCCGTAGCTCTGGCCGCACGGCCAAAATCGCCTTTGCTTCCGCAGAAAAGTACACCGCTTCTTTCGCCTGGTGATAATACAGGCGATGCATTCCGTACCGATCATTGAACAGTGTGGCGGTGCCTCGCCTATGGTCAGCAAGCAATCCATGAAATCGTCCATTCAGACGAGAAGGAAATGCAGGATCTGTTTCGGAGAGTTCTACAAGATATTTTGCGACGCTGACGCCTCGGCCGTGATTCGGATCGGTGAGACTCATCCCGATACCGCGGCCTGAAAACTCTTCTCCGGAAAAGATGAGGGTCAGATCGCCGCGGGTATTTCGAAGCGGCATTCCGTCAGGCGGCGAATTCTTGCGGGCCACCCACCCGACGTATAGTCCAAGCGATTCGTCGATCCAAGTCCCCGTGACATAAAAATGTTCGTGCTGCATGGCATCGATCATCAGCTTCAAATGCTGCTCGGCCCACCCGCGAGGCATTCTTGTTTGGAGACCTACGATTCCAGGCATGTTTGCAGCAAGTTCAATAGCAAGAAGGTCGGTAAGTCGATCTCACGCTACCGTTCTCTAATCGGGTTACAACCAACGAATGCCAAGATCTTGCCCGCGTGATCGGAAAACTTGATGCCATATTTCATGAGGTGATGTTGACCCATGACCGACAGAAATGGAAATATAAGGCTATAGACGCACATGGCAAGTACCGACTTTCCCACACTATCGAGCCGCCCCCCCTCACGCTCAAATGTATTTTTCCCTCGAAGCAGCGCCCTTCTCAAATGATACGTGCGAGTGCAGCGATCAGGAGGCACCTCCTCAAACACATCCGCCTCATTGCACCAGACAAATACATGTCCCTTACGCATCATCCGTTGGAAGAAGTCTACGTCCTCGCCCCCAGTTCGAAATTGAGCCCTGAACGACTCCTGCTCTCCCTCGACAATTTCCTTCTTGAATAGGACATTTCCTGTTCTCGATTGGCGCCAATCCAAGATGTACCCCGTCTGATACGCTGCTCTTTCAGTAAATTTTCCTTTAACGAGCCAGTCCGGTGGGGGGTGAGGGAAATACGGCTTAACCGGGCCTAAAACACCGGCCGCATTGTACGCCATGCAGGTGTTGAAGAGATTCAGCAGCCACTGTCTCGATGCGAATTCATCATCATCGATGAACGCAACAAAGTCCCCTCTTGCTTGCTCTACGGCCAGATTTCTCGCCAAAGCGAAGCCCTGGCGAGGCTCGACAAAATAGCCCACTCCAAACTGGG
>CAYSFU010000080.1:0-18957 GCA_964430555.1 uncultured Nitrospira sp.
GTGGTATCAGACGTCATCATGCCGGACAAGAGCGGGTACGAAGTGTGCGCATTTGTCCGCGGACAGGCCGCACTTGCGGCAACGCCTGTCCTTCTGATTTCCGGCATCGTGAATGATGAAGTGACCAAGCAGGCAGAGTCGTGTCGAGCCGATGGAGTCTTGAAGAAACCCTTCCAAGGCACGTCGCTCAAAGATCGAGTCTTTGAGCTTCTCGCAAAAAAACAGGAGTCATCGCGCGCCGCCGTAAGCCCATCGCCTTCCGTCCAAGGGACCGTGGCAGAGAGTCTCCTCCCCGCGTCGGGACAGCTGTCGCAGAGTGGGCCCCGGGAGGTGAGTCAGATCAACGAGCTTGAGCGTCAACTGCAGGCAGAACGTACTCGTTCAGAGGAGCTCAGTCACCGGTTAGCCGAGTCCACCGCACAGCTTGCGCGCGCAAAAGAAAGTGAGTCGCAGCTGACGATGGAACGTCAGCGAGTGGGCGATCTCCAGCATACGGTGGCCATGCTGGAGCAGCAAGCTGCGCGAATCCCGGAGCTGGAAGCCGCGTTCAAGTCCGAACAGGATGTCGTCAATTCACTCAAACAGGCTATGTTGAGTACTCAGGCGACCTCCGGCCGTATCGAAGAGTTGGAGTCGTCTCTGAATGCCGAGCGGGCAGCTGCAGAACAACTCGTCCAACAGCTCGCCGACTTCGACGGGATTTCCGCCAAGATGAAAGATGCGGAAGCGCAACTGGCGAATGACCAGCAGCAGATCCTGGAGCTGCAGCGGCTACGCGCGTCGCTCGAAGCCGAGCTTTTGACCGAACGAAAGAAAGAGACTGAAACAGCCATGCGAATACAGGAATTGGAACGAGCGGCTGCCCGAGCCCCCGAGCTGGAAGGACTGCTTCTCTCGGAACGTGAACGCAATGGGGTGCTGACGCAACGGATACTGGAAGCGGAGCAGTCAGCTGAGAGCGCGACCAGGCGATTCGAGGAACTGGTGAGAAAATTAGGAGAGATTGCGGGGTTGGCCTCTCAACTAGGAAGCGGAAGGGGACAGTCGTAGACTGGCTCACCGGAGCTTGTGTGTGACCGGGATCGTGCCGAAGGACCGATGTGCATGTCTATTGAAACTGAAGACGGGTTTCAGAAAGAACTAGTCGAGCTCTTCGTGCAAGAGGCCTATGAATGGCTTCAGCAGATTCACGTTGCGCTTGACGAGCTTCAACAGGCACCGGAATCTGGGAGACATCGGTCGTTGGCCCAAACGATTAAGGTCGGCATCACCAATCTTGGAGGATCGGCAGCAACCGTCAATCTCACTGATGTCGAACGAGCGAGCTTCTCCGCGCTTCCGTTTGTGGAAGCCTTGCAAGACCCGTCCGCTCGGATTTCGTCCGATGATTTTCTGGCCCTGTGTAAGCAGTTGGGGCATATCCATGGAGCGCTGACTCGGGCGACCGGAGTGACAGTCGAGGCCGCGTCTCCACAGGCTGCTGAACGTGGTCTTCCCGCGACGATTTCAATGGATAGGCTTTTGTCCCTCCTCCAGGAGCTTCAGATGAAATCCGACTCGTCGAGCACCATTCCGCGGAATCTTGCCCAGACTATCGTGGCTCACGTTGAAGCATTGGCCCAGCGTGGAACCGGGCACTATCACGTTGCTTCAATTCAAGAATTTCTCGATCGATCGGCCGAAGGGGATCAAGGGTTTCTCATGCTTGTTCAACAGCAGGAGGGCCATTTGACCAGTGTCCTCCAGGCACTCCTATCAGGCAGTACCGCAACCGAGGTTTCTTCAATTGACCTGCCCATGGCCGTCGAGCGCGCTGCACAGTTGTGGTCGGCTGCTCAGCAGGTGAATGCGTCACAAGCCATGACCTTTTTTATGGGACTGCATAGTTTTCTCACAATTCTGTTGCAACAACGTGTGGTCGTCTCCGCGCAGAGCATTGCGGCTGTTCAGCTGCGTCTGACACAGTGTGCAAAGGCTATCGAGGAGTGGGTAGAGAGTGGGCGTGCAGAACGATCAGCCATCCACAATCTTTTATCGGTACCGAGTTGAAACGATCTGTGATCACATCGGTTGTGCAATGTCTCGACGTGTGATCGAGTGCACAGTCTGCTGGTCATTCAGAAAACCGTTTCAGTGCGACAACACGGATGTTGATTGTTTCAATGCGGTCTTGAGGGTCGCACCTTGTGACGATCATGGCGCAGGAGTGTTCTGGTGAAGGCTTGGTATGAGCGCGCAATTCAGACCTTAGAGGAGGCGGCGATAGCCGTTCAGGGCCGGCGCGTGATTCCTTTGCGAAGCCTTGAAGCGCTTGCTTCGGCTATCGTTGCGTCGCTCCATGAGACGGATGAGCTCGTGGTCGAAGCGCTGTCCGGACCATCGGGACCGCCGCTACTGACCAATCTACTGAATGTTTCCATTCTCGGCACCCGAGTCGGGATGGGATTGGGATACTATGGAGACGAGCTGCATCGACTCGCACTGGCCGGACTTGTTCACGATATCGGGTTATTTGCGATCCCTGCAGCCATACTGGCCAAAAGCGGTCGACTCACTCCGGAGGAACGGACGCTGATCGAACAACATCCGGAGCGCGGGTTCGAGATCATTCGTGCCTCTGATGCTCGGTTGCATTGGTTGGCACAAGTGACATGTCAGGCCCATGAGCGCTGGAACGGACAGGGATATCCCCATCGCCTCAAGGGAAGACAGATTCAGGAAATGGCCCAAATCTGTGGACTCGTCGATGTGTTTGATGCCTTGGTGAGTGAGCGTCCGTATCGCCCCAGACTGTTTCCGCATGAGGCCATCAAGGAACTGCTTGTCGCCGAGCGAGCCACCTTTCCACGCGAGATTCTGAAGGCACTGGTTGAGCAGTTGTCGGTGTATCCGCTTGGAACCACTGTTCGGCTGACCGCTGGATCTGTGGGACGCGTGGTGAAGATCAACAGCCGTTATCCTCTTCGTCCAGTCGTGAAGGTGACTGGCCCAGAGCAAGGAGATGACGCACACTCTCGCGAGCTGGATTTGAGTCTCACGCCGTTGATCGCCGTTGTTGAGATTTTAAAGCCGCCAGCCTCGGAACAGGTTCAAGCGGAAACAGCGCTGTCGAAGTCGTCTTTGCTGTGTTCACCAATGGGTGTGTCGGATCAGTTCACGTCATTGCTTGAAGGTCTTGACGCCATCGCATCAACACTGCAAGCCGTTGTCGATACTAAACACCATCATTCGTAATCGAGCGGCAAGCTCCTTCTCTTCCCCTACATTTCATGATCCTGGTCTCTATCCAGATCAGGTTCTCTCATGGCCCTTCAAGCCTCTCAGAATGTGAATATTTCCATGTCATAAGAGGGGCAGTAAAGAAATCTGGGGGACGAGTTGTGTATTGTTGACGTCCATTCAGATGAGAGACCCGGAAAAAGTTGAGAAATACGGGTGCCGGAACGCAATTGCGCGGTGATATTTGAGAAGAACGAAAGAAACGAATGGGACTATACGTTGGAGGAAGGACAGGATCTCCACTTTTCTGTGAAGCACGAGATCGTTATAATATGTCTCCAATGGCGAGTTGTCTTGTGAACTAGAAAGGGAATCGCGTGCCAAAACTTATCACCGTGAACCATCCGCAGCAAACCACGCAGCAGGCGTTTGACTACGTGAAGACGTACATTCTGTTTCCGTCAGGTTTTCTTGGCCTGGTCTGTTTAGTCGGGAGTGTCGGGGGACTTGGCTACCAGTTGCTGGCAACCGATACGTACACGTGGGATACCTTTTATCAGAGTTCAGGTCTGTTTCTATCTGGGATAGGGTTAGGCGCGGCACAAACCCTGTACCAACGGTATCTTCTGCGAGAGTTTCCTGAAGTTTTTGCCGCACGGATGCGAGACGGATTGAATAGACAGAAAGGGAAACTCAAGAAACAATCCGTCGCCCCGGACATTGAGCATGCAGGACGCCAACTGATTCCACTGGCCTATGGTCTGGGTATTCTGCTGCTCGTGGGGAGTGCTATTGCCGCCTTCTCATATGGCCGCGTGCACATGATTCCCGCCATCCTGATGCCATGGGCGGGGTTCTATTGGGCCAAGATGTTTCTCTGGCGGAAAGTGATCACTGTTGCAAAGTGATAAGGAACGGATCGTCACGAACGACGTTTTTTTGACCGAGAAGTTCGTCGTGATGGCGCCGAGGCTTGACGTTCCAGGGCCGTGACACGTTCCTCTAACGTACGGACTGCCTCTCGTGTTTCAGGAAGGCGAAAGATCCCACCTTGAATCTTTAAGGCCTTTTCTCGTGGCATGGCGGGTATGCCTGCAACCACCTGATTCGACTCTATGCTGCGATTAACGCCGGATTTCGCCGCGATCATCACCTGATCGCCAATCGTGAGATGATCGGCGAGTCCGGATTGACCACCGATCATGACATGTCGGCCGATGGTCGTGCTCCCCGCAATGCCGACTTGTGCGACAAGGATGCAGTGCTCTCCTACCGTGACATTGTGAGCAATTTGGACCAGATTATCGACTTTGGTCCCCTGCTTGACCACGGTATGGCCGAACGTGGCACGGTCGATCGTCACATTTGCGCCGAGTTCCACATCGTCCTCGATGACCACGCCGCCAAGTTGAGGGATCTTATGGTGTCGGCCTTGATGCTGGACATAGCCGAAGCCATCAGCTCCGATGACGGTGCCGCTATGGATGATCACGCGAGCGCCCAGAGAGCAGCCTTCGCGGACCACGACATTGGGATAGAGGACGCAATCATCTCCGATCGTTGAATCTGATCCGACAAAGACTCCCGGATAGAGAGTCACGCGATCCCCAAGCGTGACACGGTCGCCGAGCGTCACAAACGGCCAAATGGATGGGTCAGCTCCTATTCGCACATCGGCCCCTTGCATGACTTGCTCGGCGATTCCTTGGGGAGGCGGGGTCTGCACAAAAAACTTTTGGGCGACACGCGCAAAGGCCAACATGGGGTTGTCGACCACGATTTGAGGAATGAGCAAATGCGGTTGATGGCGATGGATGAGTAGGGCGGCAACCTGAACGCGGGCCGCAACCGTTACCATCTTGTCATTCGTCACGAACGACAAGGCAGAGGAGTTAGTTTGGCCGAGGCTGGTCAGCGCGGAGATTTTCGTCTGGAGGTCACCGTGAACGGTCCCTCCGACGATTTCATGGATCTGGGCGAGCGTGATCGGTGTGGATAGCTGAGGCCTGTTCATCGTGTGGCACCCTTCTTCTTGGTCTTCAAAACCACCGACGACTTAGGCTTCTTCGAGGGGAGCGGTTTGGATTTTGCCGAGGAGGATTTCCGTGCTCCTGGCTTCTTGGAAGCCGGTTGTGCTGCGCGTGTTTTTTTCGGGGCGGACTTCTTCGATGATGCTTTGGCGGATTCTGTCGCGAGCGTCGTCAATTCCGATTGGGCCTTTGAGGGTGCTTCGACCAACCGTCGTTGGACGTAGGCGGCCACCGATCCGACAGTACTGAGCCCAGGGAGATCCTGGTCCGGAATTTGAAGTTTAAATCGCTCTTCGATTTCGAAGAGCAACTCGATGACGGCGACTGAGTCGAGTCCCAGGTCATCTCGAAGATGATGACTCTCCGTAATTAACGCAGGATCTCGCTTCAGGTAGGTGGCCAACGCATGCACGATTTTTTCAGTGATCGCAGGATCGATCCGTTCAGTCATTATGAGTGCTCCTTCAGTGGAAAGAGGCCCTTCGCGGCAACTTCCGCGAGGAGGTGCCTCACGATCAGTCAATTCGTCAGTGCTTACGCAACAAACTTTTTAAAGACTACGGTGGCATTGTTACTGCCGAATCCGAATGCATTCAAGAGGGCATACCGAATTTTACGTTCTTGAATCGTCCGACGAATACCGTCCAACCGACAGTCCGGGTCAGGCTCTTCGTAGTTCGCAGTCGGGTGGATTTGCCCGGTATGGATCGACAGAGTCGTGGCCACGGCTCCAATTGCGCCGGCGGCGCCAAGCGTGTGGCCGACAAGCGATTTTGTGGCGCTAATGGCGATCTTGTCCGCACGGTTCTTGAACAGGTTTCGGATCGCCTTTGTCTCGACGGCATCCCCGATCGTCGTCGAGGTCGCATGGGCATTAATGTAGTCGACTTGATCGGCGCCGATCCCTGCGGACTCTAGCCCGATCTTCATGGTCATACTGATCTCCTGCCCGTCCTCCTGAGGAATCACCATGTGGTAGGCTTCGCTCGTCGCCGCATATCCAGCGAGCTCCGCATACACTCTAGCTTTCCGTTTCTTGGCATGCGCCAATGATTCCACGATCAATGCGGCCGCTCCCTCGCCCATGACAAAGCCGTCTCGACGCCGGTCGAAGGGGCGTGACGCGCGCTCAGGGGTATCATTAAATTCACTGGATAGGGCCCGCAGAGAGCAGAACCCTGCAAAGACCAGCGGAGTAATGCTGGCATCGGCTCCGACGACAATGACGACATCGGCCTGACCGGTGCGAATGCAGTGCAGCGCTTGGCCGAGGGCATGGGCGCTGGATGAGCAGGCTGTCGAGATCGTGAGGTTGGGACCTTTGGCTCCGTGCGCCATGGCGACAATCCCCGAAGCGGAATTCAGTGTAATGGTCGGAATAAAGTTGGGATGGACGCGATGGGGACGTTGCGTTTTAAAGAGCTGCGTAATTTCACGCTCACCCATGACCATCCCGCCCATACCCGCTCCGACGATGACGCCAACGCGGTGAGGGCGTTCTTTCGCCATATTGAGATCAGCATCGGCCAACGCTTCTTTCGCGGCGACTAATGCAAACTGTGCATAGCGATCGACGCGATTGGCTTGGGTGGCGGTCAAATATTGTTCCGGTGAGAAATTGTGAACCTGGCCGGCTACCCGGGAACGGTAGTCTGACATGGGGACCCACCCTAAGGAAGGAATCGCGGTGATTCCCGAACGACCGGTCAGGGCCGACTTCCAGAATTCGCTGACGCCGATTCCAATCGGAGATATTACCCCAAGACCTGTGATCACAACACGTGAGGCCATGCTTCTCCCTCCTTATTGCGGCGCCACGGCGCCCTTTCTTACCGGAAGACCGGTGGACAGTCAACTAAGAAACGGATGTCTAATGGCGAACTTTTAGCAATAAATACAGACCGAAGCTCAGGAACAGCGTATTGGCCATCCATCCGGCCACGAGAGGGGCCAAGGCTCCTCCTCTTCCAAGCGCGATGGCGACGGAATGCGTGGTCCAATAGCAAAATCCCACAATGAAGGCTTGACCGATTCCCACCGTCATACTACCTCCGCGGACACCGCTTCGCCGGAGACTCAAGGCAATACCGACGAGGACCATCACAATCGTGACCACGGGCAAGGCCATGCGATCGTAGTAGTCCGTCAGCAAACGAGAAAAGGTGAATCCCTCTTGGCGAAAACGCTCCAGATAGTTATGGATATCCCCGAAAGTCATGGTTTCCGAGTTCCCCACGAGCGAACTCGAAAAATCGTCCGGAATCAACGGGATGCTGATGGCCTGTTCCGAGAACCGAACAAGTTCCACGGCCTCGTTCGAATGAAATCGGCGGTGATATCCATTCCGAAGGATCCAGCCGTCAGTGGCATAGTGGGCTTCCTCTGCCTCTGTAATGCGGTCGAGTCGGAACGGTGGGCGGAAATAAAAAATGCGGATCCCCCGCAGGGTCGTCCCTTCGGCATCGATTTCAGCAATCTTCATGAGACTGTTGGCGCTGATCCGAACCCACGGTTGAACGGCTTTGACAGTCACCGGCGCCGGCTTCTGTTCGATCTGGATTGCGCGGACCTCCTCGGCCTTTTCGGAGGCCAGCGGGATGATGGTTGAGCTGAAACTGAAGAGGATGAACGACAGGCCGCTGGCGAAAAGCAGAAAGGGGGAAGACATCCAGAGCAGGCTGATCCCACAGCTTCGCATGGCCGTGATTTCGTTGCTGCGCGAGAGCAGGCCAAGGGTCAGCAGGGTTGCCACGAGAACGGCGAACGGAGCAACCTGGAAAGAAATTGAGGGGATCTTCAACGCAAAATACAGCAGAATGGGCAGGATGCCGGATTCATAGCGAAGAAAGCGGCGGACTTTCTCGAAAAAATCGATGACCAGATAGATCGTCACCAAACCGGCAAAACACATGCCGAAAATCTTTGCATATTCCCGCAGGATGTATCGGAACAAAATCGTCATCGGTGCTAGTGCCTGTTCACTCGGTAGAAGAGAACAATGGTAATGAGCATAAAGATCACGTTGGGCAGCCACGCTCCCCAGAATGGATGAAGGATGAGGGCAGTCACCAGAAAATCGCATCCGACATTCAACATATAGAACGCGATGATGATGCCGACACCGACGGCAAACCCACCGACACGACCGGACCGTTTCGACACAATCCCAACCGGTACGCCAAGAAGGCAAAATATGAGGGAGGCCGTTGGAAAGGCCAGGTCTCGATAATATTCCATCATGCGTCGAAGCGCCCCGGCGTCTTTGCCGCCGGTTTCGGCAAGGCGGGCGGTAATTTGGTCATACGAAGGGCGTTCCTCGGTTGCCGAGTAACTGCTTAGGTTCAAGTTGATCTTGATATCATAGCTGGTAAACGCAATCTGTTGAGACTGATCGATCTGCGACGGACGGCTATGAATCATGCCGTTCTCCAGCTGGAGTGCCACGTGGTCACGCTCCGCATCCATAAGAATACGGTAATGTTCCGCTACAATGACGCGAGGCTCATTGGTGAGGCGTTCATCCGAGATGAAGATGCCGGGAGCCGGCTCACCGTGTTCTCCTTCGGGAACATAAATCATCATGTTTGGAATCGGTTCGTTGAAGGTGCCTCGTTCCAGGGCGAGCGCAAGCTGGTCCTTTAAAAGATTGAGCGCCACCTTTTTCAGATTGAGTGAACTCCACGGTTGTCCCCACTGAGACAAGACCAATGTCAATGTAAAGACGCAGACGGAAAACAGGAGCACGGGCTGCGACAGGCGAACCAGACTGAGCCCGGCCGCTCGCATGGCGACGAGTTCTTTATCAAAGGATAACCGGCCAAAGGCAGTGATCGAGGCGATCAGTCCGGCGATGGGAAGCGTGAGAACGAGCCCGGAAGGAAGGAGCATGGCAATCACTTTGAGGACGGCCCAGATCCCGACTCCTTTAGAGACCAGCAGTTCGACGAGACGCAGGAGTTCTCTGGTCAGCATGACAAAACAAAGGGCCCCGAGGCTGAGCCCGAACGGAGAAAGCAGCTCGGTGAAGATGTAGCGATCGAGTAGTGTGCGTAAGATCACAGAATATTAGGGACGGAGAAGATGTGAACACTATAGGAGAGTCCCTCTTCCTTGTAAACACAGGAGAAAATCTTGTCGGCAAAGATTCCCTTGACAGAGGGTACGCCCTATGTTACATGCAGCGCGAATTTTATCCAAACGTTGATGATGGGTTCTGTGAGCGATTCATCACTCCTTCAGGTGCCCGTCCCTAATCTGCCTGTCGCGTACGTGTTCGTTCTCTTCTTGAGTTCTCATCAAGCAAATCGTGGGTGGAGGCGCTACATAACTATTCGTCGTTATTGACAAAAGGAGGAGTTTGTGAAGACAAAAGGTACGGTCAAGTGGTTCAATGATCGAAAAGGATTTGGGTTTATTCGGCTGGATAATGGGGACGATGTGTTCGTTCACTATTCCGCATTGCAAGGAGACGGGTTCAAGACCCTCAAAGAGGGTGAAAACGTTGAGTTTGATATCGTGCAAGGAGCCAAAGGCCCACAAGCGGCCAACGTGCTGAAGGCGGTCATCGCCGCCTCGTAATCATTCATGTGCGGTGTTCGGCGGAAGGACTGTTTCCCTTGGCATACGGACAAGGGAAACAGTCTCTTCTGCCGTTGTAAGATTCCTGCCGAATTCCTTCAATTCATAGACAAAACTCATTAAGACTGTTAGCGTGCGATTGTTCCATGCATGGAGGGCATGCTTGTGCCACCGGATCGCGGTCGTATTCTTCAACAGGCCCAGCTGCTGGTCTCTCGAGGACGGTACGATGCGGCAATTGCCGAGTGGAAAAAACTGGCGATCGACAGTCCTGCCGATGGCAGTATTCATAATACGATCGGTGATTTACATATAAAACGAAATATGCCTGGTGATGCGGCTGCGGCTTATCTGCAGGCGGCGTCGGCCTTTCGAGCGGAAGGCGCGACGCTCAAAGCCATCGCTGCGTTCAAGAAGGTGCTCAAGTGTGATCCGACTCACTATGAGGTTTACCGCTACCTCGGGGATTTGAATGTTGAACGAGGCCTTATCAGCAGTGCCGTGCAGGACTATCTCACGCTGGGGAAATATTATCTCAAAGAGCGTCGCGGAAAAGATGCGCTCGACGTCTACAAAAAGATCATCGCGCATGATCCATCGAATCTCAATGCGCAACAACGTGTTGCGGAGCTCTGCATCCAAGAGAATCAGCAGGATGAAGCGACGAAGGTCTATCTCCAGTTGGGGCGAGAGAAATCAGCACAAGGACGATACCATGAGGCGAAGGATGCGTATCTTGCTGTCCTGAAGATTGATCCACAGAACAGCGAGGCGGCTCAATTCGTCGACAGCCTCCAGAATGGAGGAACCGGATCGATCAAAACGATCAATCCGTCCTCTTCTGCCTCGACGCTGAAAGCCACACCGCTACAGAAACCCACGGAGCCGGTCGATCTGCTCGCAGAAGCCGTTCGACGCATTACCGAAAAACAGTACAGCGGCGCAGAGGCCATTCTGAATCAACTCCTGACCCGAGAGCCGGGAAACCCGCAGGTCTGCCAACTGCTGGCTCGGTTGCATTTACAACGGGGCGATGTCCAAGTGGCGATAGGGGAGTACCGATTCTTGGCCGGAGCGGCATTGCGCGCCCACGATCTGGATCTTGCGGAATCACTGATTCAAGAAGTGTTGGCTGTGGAGCCGAACTCCGTTCCCTTGTTGGAGCTCAGTGGCGAGTTGTACGAAGAAAAAGACAACCATGCTCTGGCGGCACTTCAGTATGCCAAGGCGGTCGAAGCTCTCTTAGCGCAACCAGAGCCTGGAATGGAAAGCCTCCACGAGGAACTGTTTGAGAAAGTAAAACTGCTCTCTACGGATACGGAGTTCGTGGCGAGCTTGGCCGAGAGAGTGAGGAAGGGGACAACAGGACGATCCGAGAGGGAGCCGGAAGAAGATCAGGTCGAGCAATCAGCTGCGGATTGGCATAATGATACCATCGAGAGAGAGTCGGCAGAGCCAGAAGTGCCGGAGATTGTGATTGTAGGGGCCGAGCCAGATGCCGTTTCAACGTCGGCAAACATTTTTGCGAGAGCCGAAGAATCACAAGATCTGAGCGTGGTTCAAGACGAGGAGACTCAACGACCGGCGGAGCACCAGCTTTCTCCTACACCTGTTCCTTCTTCAGTGAGTTCTCACGCGATATCGCCGTCGGTTCTTCCTTCGAACCAAGCAGAGATCGATCAGCCGCCTGATAACGGACCGATTTCAGCTCCACAGGTCATGACCCATGAGGGGTTGGAGGAGAAACCAGCAGCGTCACCACCCGACTACGAAACGCACTATGCGCTGGGGGTTGCCTATAAACATATGGGATTGCATGAAGATGCATATACCGCGTTCCAGGTCTCCATGGCCAGTGACTTATTCTATCTCGATTCGGCGTTGCTGACAGCCGTCTGCCTCAAGGAAGAGCAACAGCTTACCAAGGCGATCGTGGGACTCGAAACCGTTGTAACGGATCCTCGCTGTCAAGGCGCGAAGGGGCAAGCCATTCGCTATGAGCTAGGACTTCTCTACGAAGCCGAAGAACAGTGGGAGAAGGCGACGCTCGTATTTCAAGCGATTCCTTCGTTTCATGATGTTCCTCAGAGGTTGGCCACGCTCAAAGGGAAACAACGGGGAGGAGATGTCGGATTTCGATACGCGTCGTAGGACGCAGTGCTACGCATGCCTCACGCCGACGTTCACGTGATTCGGTGCCGGTCGACCTTCCAACACCGCTGCAATATTTGTCAGACAGATGAGCCCCATACGCACCCGAGTCTTGAGCGTGGCTGAGCCAAGATGAGGAAGGAGCACCACATTTTGGAGCAATGTCAATGCAGAGGGGATACGCGGTTCCTGAGCATAGACATCCAATGCCGCACCTCCGATCGATTTTGTCTCGAGTGCCGTAATGAGAGCGGACTCGTCGATCACCGTCCCTCGTGAAGTGTTGATCAGGAAGGCCGTCGGTTTCATTACACCCAACTCACGTGCGCCGATCAGGTGATGGGTCGTGTCGGTGAGTGGAACATGGAGCGAAAGGAAATCGGATTGTGCGAGAACCGTATCAAGAGGATGGTGGTTCCATGTGACGCCTGATGGGGACGTAACCGCGTGACGACTGGCATAGATGACGGACATCTGGTACCCGCTTGCCCGCCTGGCGACGGCCTGACCGATGCGACCCATGCCGATAATCCCAAGCGTTGTTCCGGAGACATCGGCCCCCAACAGTTGTGTGGGGCTCCATCCTGGCCACCCACCGCGACGGATCCATCTGTCGCCCTCCACGATTCGTCGTGCCACCCCCAGTAGCAATGTCCAGGTCAGATCGGCGGTCGCATCGGTCAGGACGTCAGGGGTATTGGTGACGGTCACACCACGGAGAGTTGCAGCGGGCACATCAATGTTATTATAACCGACAGCATAGTTGGCGAGGACCTTCAACTTTGCCGCCTGAGCCAGTAGTGCAGCATCAACGCGGTCGCTCAATGTGCAAATGACCGCGTCAGCTTCTGCGAAACCATGACGGAGCTCGTCGGATGTGGGAGATTGATCGACTTGTCCCACGACGAGGCGGTAGTCTTGAGGGATTGCGTCCATGACCGGTTGCGGTAACTGGCGGGTAATGTATAAGGTCGGACGGTTCATCGTGCGCTCTATTGTAAGGGAAAGCACCGTTCATGAACAACGAGCTCGAGTGCCCCTGGACCGTATCGACTGGCAGGATGCTGAAAAGGTCCACCAGCGGCGTTTTCGCGTCGCTCAGAGGTTCAGCGTACCGAAGCGTACGCCTCGCCGGTTTACTCGCTGCGACATTGCCGGCGGCCATTTTGCGCATCCTGGAATGTATCGTGCCGTACATCCTTCAGTCGTCTTTTAACGATGCGTGATGGATCAACTGCGTTTTTTCAGCGGACTGCTAGCAGGTGTGTGACGTGACGGCTCCCTCTTCTCCCTTGATCCAACCGACGAAATCCCGCGCCGTTGCCCATGATCTCCGTGCCCTTCTTGGTTTCTCAAAAGTCAAAGACGATCTGCCGACCATTACGGCGTACGCAGTGGATGCCAGCATCTATCGAATTCCTCCGCAGGCCGTTGTTCTTGTGGAATCGGAAGACGATATTGCCGCGACGATCGAGTATGCCGTCTCGCGAGGCATTCCCCTCACCCCTCGAGCAGCCGGCACGAATCTCACCGGCTCTGCAATCGGCTCAGGAATCATTCTCGATGTCTCCCGTCTGAATCGGATTCTGGAGGTCAATCGTGAGGAACAATGGGCGCGGGTGCAGCCGGGAATGGTCTTGGCAGAACTCAATCGGCAACTCAGCTCCCATGAGTTGATGTTCGGACCGGATCCGTCGAGCGGGGACATGTGCAAACTGGGTGGGATGATCGCCAACAACTCTTCCGGCCCTCATACGCTCCGTTATGGTTCCGTCAAAGACAATATCCTCCAGCTCCGTGTCTGTCTCGCCTCCTCGTCTTGGATAGATGCGCGATCCTATGCTCTCACGGATCCGTCCCTCGAACGTGTCGTGACCATGGTGCCGGCTTTGCGGGATATCTTGATTCTGGTTCAGTCCCATGCAGGTCTCATCGCTGAGAAACAGCTGACCGTGAGTAAAAATAGTTGCGGCTATAACTTGTTCGGAGTCGCGGACGGGCTTGCGCGAGGCATGTTCGATATCCCCAAGCTGTTTGTCGGCAGTGAAGGGACACTCGGTGTCGTCAGTGAAGCCATGCTGACCTTGGTGAAGAAGCCTTCCTCCACGTTGACCGCCTTGATCCACTTCACACACCTCGAGGACGTCGGTGATGCAGTCCCGCAACTCCTGACTCTCCGACCAAGTGCGTTGGAGGTGATGGATGCCAACACGCTGAACCTCATTGGGCGGGCGGCACATGGCATTCCGGCAGAAGCCGCGGCGACGCTGTTGCTTGAGTTGGATGCCGACTCACTCGAGATTGATCTGCATGCGCAGGCTGAGGCCTTGGGTGTGATCTGTCGTCCGTATCGGCTGGCGGCATCGCCCACGCTTGCTTTCGATGCCGACCGGCGGGAGCAACTCTGGAAAGCTCGGAAAGCGCTGTATCCGACGCTCTACCGATTCGATCCTCAAAAAAAGCCGATCAATTTCGTCGACGACGTGGTGGTGCCGGCCCAGCGTATCAGCGAATTGATTCGGTATTTGGAAGATTTCTTTGAAGGCCAACGGGTTCCAGTGGCCATCTTCGGTCATATCGGCAACGGTAATGCGCACATCGTCCCATTGTTGGATGTGAACGATCGTGGCGATTTTGAGAAAATGGTGCAGGCGTATGAAGAGGTTCATTCGACGGTGTTGAATCGTTTCGGTGGCTCGATTTGTGGCGAGCATGGAGACGGTCGCATCCGCGCCGAGTTTGTCAAACGCATGTTCGGCGACGACCTCTATGACCTGTTTCGACAGATCAAGCAGGCGTTCGACCCGGGGCATGTGTTGAATCCCGGCGTCAAGCTCAGCGACGCGTCCTTTACCGAACATATCGATTACACCAGACTCTCCAAATCTTGCGCGACTTGCGCGAAGTGCAACTCAGTCTGTCCCGTGTACGATGTGTTTCAATCGGAAGACATGAGTGCCCGCGGCTGGTTCGAGATCGTGACAGCGAAGGATTACAGCTATCTCAACTCAAAACGGGTCGTGGAGGCATGCCTGAACTGTAAATCCTGTCGTACGATCTGTCCGGCCGGCGTGGACGTGTCGGACCTGATTCTACAGAAACGAGCTGAACACCCGAATCGTTTGGCCGGTTGGATCTTTCGGAGCCAAGCGAGAGGAGTGAATTTTGAGGCGATGCTCCATGTTCTTGCTGCCACGCAGACGATCTGGGATCGGCCGTTCTTCAGGAAGTTACTGGAACGGATCATGGCGCCGATCATGAAACAGTTGGCACCAACTGCACGATTGCCGCATGACCTCCTGTTACCGACCCTCGCACGACGACATTTGCGTGAACGGTATGCCGAATTGACCACGGGCGGAACCGACTCCTCATTGCCACGGACCGTCGCCTATTTTCATGGCTGTGCGGCCAACTATTTTGATGATGGAGTCGGCGATGCAGTGATCGAAGTGTTGAAAAAACACGGAGTCGAGCCGGCCTTGCCTCCGCAGCGCTGTTCGGGGACGCCGATTCAGACCTATGGGCATGCTGAGCTGGCGCGCGACGGAGCCCGCTTCAACCTTCGCTCGTTGGCTCCGTATAAAACGATCGTGACCGGCTGCGCCTCTTGCACGCTCATGTTGAAAGACTATTCCACGCTCTTCACCGATGGACCTGAGCGGGTACAAGCGGACGCACTGGCCAAGAAGGTCGTTCATATTTCGGAATTCGTCGCCCGCTCGCCACAGCATCCGCCCATGGCCAAGCGTCCTGGAGACACTCAACGAGTGACCTACCATTCTTCATGCCATCTCCGAGCGGCAGGCGTGACCAAGGAACCACGACAGGTGTTGGCGTCGTTGCCTGGTATCAGCTTTGTGGACATGCAGGACGCCGACCGTTGTGCCGGTGGCGCGGGGACGTACCTGGTCAAGGACTACGAGACCTCGCAGAAGATCGTTGAGCGAAAATCTCGCGCGATTACGAAATCCGGCGCGAATGTGGTTGCCACGAGCTGTCCGGCTTGCATGATCCAGCTCAAGAATGGAGTGGAGGACTCAGTCCGGGTCAAACACGTGGCACAGCTGCTCCAAGAGGCCTATCGGGCCGGGGAGGATGAGCAGAAGTGAGTCTGGCTGCCTGATCGTGTATAGTTAGGCGATCTCCGACATGGGGTAACATAAGTTGAACGAGGTCAGAGCGTATGGCGCTGGTGCAAGTGTTTGGTCATGTCTTACAAGCCGTGGTTGAAGACAGCGAGATGACGGTGTCGGTGATAGCGCCGACCACCGTCAAGCAGCTGGTTGAAAACCATCCTGCCCAGCTTGGAGGATTGCTTTCCTATCTTGCTAATCGGGAGATTCTGATCACGATCAATAAGAAGATCGGCTCGGACGACTCCCCGGTGTGTGATGGCGACGTCGTCAAGTTCTCTTTTCAATCGCGTGTCTCCTACGACGGTACCCGCGACATTCCAACCTAGTCCTGCACCACGGATGGGCGACATCCAAGACGGCGGTCATGTCGGCTCCTCTCCTTGCCTGAACGACGAACGGTCGGCGAACGCTCTGCAGAGAGACATGATTTCCCAATGGATACCCATGTAAGCTACGGCAATCTGAAGTTTGACTATGTCACACACGAGTTCATTTCCTCTGTACGCACAAGTTCTGCTTGCCGTCGCATGCGGAACCATAGTCGGCATTATCTTTGGGCAAGAACCCTATCTGAACGGCCTGCGTAACGAGCAGCTGGGACAGCTTGGACTCTGGGTTGTGTGGGTGCTCAAGACGCTCGCCATTCCCCTCATCTTTTTTGCGATTCTCGATGCGCTTCTCCGCACCAGTATTCCGCTTCGTCAGGGGGCCAAGTTGTTGGGTATCTGTCTCGTGAATGTCTCTGTTGCCATGATCATTGGTTTGGCCATCATGAATTTCTGGCAGCCGGGCTTGGCCTGGTTGGGGCACGTGGATGAGTTGCTCCACCTTGTGCCAGGCACAACCGTCTCGTCTTCCGCACTGGCCAATGTGCAGGCCGGATCGCAAAGCCCGATCGAGTATCTGGCATCCTATATTCCCCGAACCCTCACCAATCCATTTTCAAGTAACAACATCATCGGCGTCATCCTTCTCGCATTGCTTCTTGGAAGTACCCTGCGGTACCTGCATCGTAAGACAACCCAGACAAGTGGAGTGGTCGTGACGATTGTGCGGGGGATCGAACGTATCTATGGGTGGCTGGTGTTGATTCTCGAGTGGATTATTCTCGCCATTCCACTGGCCGTCTTCGGCGTTGTCGCACAGGTCGTCGGCAAGTCAGGCGCCGGCGTTTTTGCTGTCCTCTGGATCTTCCTCGCGGCTATCTTGGCAGGTCTTGCGGCTCATTCCCTTCTCTATTATCCGCTTGTCGCCTGGCTG
The DNA here is from genome assembly GCA_964430555.1 of uncultured Nitrospira sp. GTDB lineage: Bacteria > Nitrospirota > Nitrospiria > Nitrospirales > Nitrospiraceae > Nitrospira_D. The sequence continues at coordinate 17,378 of CAYSFU010000080.1, forward strand.
GTCGGGAGAAAAACCCCGAAACAGTATCTTGGGCAGGGGGCTGACGCTATCGTGACTGCTATGTCATCTAACAGTAGCTTAGCCACCGTGCCCGTCACCCTTCGCTGTCTCGAACGAATGGGAGTGTCGGCGCAATCTGCACGTCTTGCGGCCTGTGTCGGGACCAATCTCAATAACGACGGGATCACATTGTACGAAGCGATGGCCGCGCTGTTTCTCGCGCAGGCGCTGGGCTACGATCTCTCCTTGGCGAAACAGATCGTGATTGTTTTTGCCTCCATTATCGCTGGGGCCGGTGTCGCCGGCATACCTGAAGCGGGACTGATCGTCTTGCCGTTGGTCTTGGCTGCCGTTGGACTGCCGGATCAGATCATTCTTGCTGCGATTCCACTTGTGATGACCGTGGACTGGATCATTGCTCGTGCCCGCTCCGGCGTGAACGTCATGAGCGACATGCTGGTGGCTATCCTCCTGGACACAGGCAAGACAACAGCTTCGACTGAGGCTCACGTTGACGCAAGGGTGTGACGGGAGAGGCGGGGAATCTTTGTGAACGGCTTATCGATACTGCACACACGATCATTATCCTCAAGAGCCACGGCCGCAATCGGGAGGTTCGATAGGACTAGAAGGCGACGTGCCAATGGCGATGCAGTTGCACTGATAGAGTCCGTTCATCCCTTCATGGGGGCGACCGGGTGAAGAATCGTCTCATTCTTGATTCGTCCTGCGCATTGATCCTGAAAAATCGGCGCGCATTGGAGCGATCCCGTTACACAACAGACCGACTATTTGCCGTCCAACTGCAGCACCGCGATGGATCGTGTCTCCATGGCATAGGGCTCGCCTCCTTTGAAGAGGGTGCCTGATGCCTCAGCATCGACTGAAACTGCGGTATCCAGGAGAGCCCGCCAGCGGACACCACGTTTGTGAGCCGGCAAGGTGAAGGACAATGGCGCATGGTGTGAATTCAACAAAATCAATAATGTTGCGCCGGAGATCGGCCGTCCCTTTTCATCCTTCTCGGCGATCGCATCGCCGGCAAGCCTGAGTCCGAGCGATCGCGCATAACCTGCATTCCAATCTTCATCCGTCATTTCCTTGCCGTCCGGCTTGAACCACGAGAGGTCTTTGACTTCAGATCCTCTGATGTGACGCCCTTGAAAAAAACGACGACGGCGAAGGACCGGTTGTTGCTTTCGCAGGGCGATCAGTCGTTTCACGAAGTCCAGCAGGTCGAGTTGCGCACGATCGAGATTCCAGTCGAACCAGCTGATCTCGTTGTCCTGACAGTATGCGTTGTTGTTTCCCTGTTGGGTCCGCCCTATCTCGTCGCCTCCGCAGAGCATCGGAACGCCTTGAGAGAGAAAGAGGAGCGCGAGGAAATTCCGTTTTTGACGCTCGCGCAACTCAAGAATGGTCGGGTCGGCCGTCGGACCTTCGACGCCGCAATTCCAGCTGGCATTGTCGTCTGTGCCGTCGCGATTGTTCTCTCGGTTGGCCTCGTTGTGCTTTTCGTTATAGGACACGAGATCGTTCAGCGTAAAACCATCGTGGGCGGTGACGAAATTGATGCTGGC
>CAYSFU010000081.1:0-18643 GCA_964430555.1 uncultured Nitrospira sp.
TTTGCCAAGCACTACCAGGCTGAGGTGCGGTTTATCGAGTATATGGATGTCGGAGGAGCGAATGAATGGAACCCAGACAAGGTGCTGTCGCAGGATCGCATCCTCGACCTGTTAGGTCGGTGGTATGGCCAGATCACCCCGGTGCCGGAGCGTGGTGCAGCTCCAGCGCAACGATTTCGCTTGCCGGATGGGACGATCTTTGGGATTATTCCCTCGACGACTCACCCCTTCTGCGCCCATTGCGACCGTAGTCGTGTGACCGCCGATGGGATTTGGTATGTGTGCTTGTATGCCGCGTCAGGTGTGGATCTACGGAAACCGCTTCGGTTGGGTGCCGGTCCTACGGAGATGCGAGAGCTGATTCGATCAGTATGGACGGCTCGTCGTGATCGTGGGGCTGAGGAGAGGAAGGCGTTGGAGCGGTTTGGATTGCGCTCCAGAGGGTTGATTGGTCTTGACCAGCTTCGCGAAGATCCACACTTGGAAATGCATGCTCGAGGCGGATGAGACTCCGGCCAATGAATCTGCTACAATGGGTGCCCGTCCTTTCAGTGTGCCAATCAGCTATTCGCTTAGGATCAATCAGCAGCGCTTCATGGCCGTCCAGGACCGATGAGTTGTGCGATTGTGTGTGTGTCGGTTTTTGTGGGTGCTGCGCACACTGGATGTATCGGCGAGAAGGTGGGAGGAGAGGCGATGCAGATGAGAGGGGATGATGGCCTGGTTTAAAAAAGAGAAGCCCAGCGACTCTGTTCCTCCTCCACGCTCAAAAGGCAGTGAGGGAATGTGGCTAAAATGCAACCATTGTCGCGAGATCGTCTATAGGAAGGAAGTTGACCGCAACAACAAAGTTTGTCCGAAGTGTGAGTATCATTTTCCGATTTCCGTCACGGAGCGGATCGGGTTACTCATCGATCTTGGGACGTTCAAAGAATGGGATGCTGGGTTGGAAGCGCAGGATCCCTTGGCGTTTCAGGATACCAAGCCCTATCGTGAGCGTGTGAAGGCTCACCAGGAGAAGACGGGACGCAAGGATGCCTTGGTGATCGGAGAAGGGTCGGTGAATGGGAGTCGTGTGGTGTTATGTGTGTTCGACTTCAGTTTCATGGGTGGGAGTATGGGATCGGTCGTCGGTGAAAAACTCTGTCGCGCAGTCGATCGTGCGCTGGAGTTGAAACTGCCCGTGATCTTGGTGACGGCATCCGGTGGAGCTCGGATGCAGGAGGGCATTCTTTCATTGATGCAGATGGCCAAGACGTCGACGGCCGTGGCGAAGCTGGGCGAGGCCAGGCTGCCGTTCATCTCCATTCTCTCTGATCCGACGTTCGGCGGGGTCACGGCCAGTGTGGCGATGTTAGGTGATGTCATCATTGCGGAGCCTAAAGCCTTGATTGGGTTTGCAGGCCCTCGCGTGATCGAGCAAACGATTAAGCAGCAATTACCCGACCAGTTTCAGCGTGCCGAATTTCTACTTGAACACGGCATGATCGACATGATTGTTGAGCGGCGACGCCTGAAGGAGACGGTCGGGACCCTCGTGAATCATTTTTAAGTTTCTGTATCCCTCCGGTTATTGATGAGCTATTCCTCAGTGATCGAGTATCTCTACGGTCTCCAGAAACACGGCATCAAGCTGGGGCTGGAGACGATGCGTCTGTTATTGGACAGAGTGGGCAATCCACAGGCGTCGCTTCACGTGTTCCATGTCGGAGGCACGAATGGGAAAGGATCCACAGCGTCGATGGCGGCGTCGGTCCTTCACTGTGCCGGTCGACGTGTCGGGCTGTATACCTCGCCCCATCTTGTCGATTTTCGAGAACGAATTCGTATCAACGGCCGGATGATTACGGAGGAACGAGTCGAGGCGCTCCTCGCACGATTGCGCGCGGTGCTGACGGATGACCTGCATCCGACGTTTTTTGAAATGACAACAGCTCTGGCCTTTCTGCATTTTTCAGAATCGGCGGTGGATGTCGCGGTCCTTGAGGTTGGGTTGGGAGGACGGTTTGATGCGACCAACGTGGTCGAGCAGCCATTGGCCTGTGTGATCACAACGATCGGCATGGATCATCAGGAGTATTTGGGAACTACGGAAGAGGCCATTGCTTTTGAGAAAGGCGGGATCATTAAACCCGGCGTGCCGGTCGTGATCGGACGGATGGGGTCGGATGCCGAACAGGCCTTGTCTCACATTGCCAAGGATCGCGCCGCACCACTCTGGCGTCTTGGTCGAGAATTCAGTCTTGAACGAGATTTCACCGGGCGACTGGTCTACCGAGGGACCACGCATGTGATCGAGGGAGTGGAGTGTGGCTTGGTTGGTTCCCATCAATTGGACAATGCTGCCTGTGCGTTGGCGCTTCTGGAAGCAGCCGAGCAACGAGGGAGCATTATGGATGAAGGGGCGGTCCTGGAAGGCTTGCGGACGGTCTCTTGGGAAGGGCGCTTGGAAACGATCGACAAAGACCCCCATGTGGTGCTCGATGGAGCGCATAACCCAGCAGCAGCAGACGTACTTGCTCGGTATCTGGCAGACTACGCTATTCAGCACCCGGCTTCTCGGATTATCCTTGTTTGGGGCATGATGCGAGACAAAGATCATCGGAGCTTTATCACCCCGCTCTTGCCGGTGGTCTCGGAAATCGTCTTGACTCAAGCGGCTCTTGCACGGTCCGCGACAGTCCACGAGCTTCGTGCGGCGCTGGATGAATGGTCTGGCCCCGTGTGGGAGGCGATGCTTCCGACGGACGCGATGGCTCTTGCCAGGAGCCGGGCGATGGCGCAGGATCTTATTTGCATCACAGGATCACTCATGCTCCTGGGGGATATCAAAACGGCAATGCGTGGCTGTGATCTGTCTCCGATTCGCGGCTAACATGGCGGATCCTCTCACGTGGATCCGCCACGGGGCCTTGTTCGCCATCCTCACGCTTCTGCTTTCACCGCTTTCTGTGTCGGCAGCCGATCGCCCAGGGGGAAGCGCTCCCTCCTCTTCGGCTTCCAGCCCCCTGGATATCACGGCGGAGCGGATCGACTATCAACCAGAACAGGAAATCTACGAAGCGAATGGAGCAGTGGTCGTTCGCCAGGGAGGGATCACCCTGACGGCAGATCATGCGACCATTCAAGCCCTGCCGGGGGTTCTCACCGCCGTCGGTCACGTTCATTTGACCGATGTACAGGCTGATGTGACAGCCGAACGATTGGAGCTGAATGTCAATACCGAAGCTGGCGTTGCCACGCATGCACAGCTCTTCGTGCCCTCTCGTAACGCGCTCGTGTCGGGTCGGCACCTGCAGCGGTTGTCCGAATACCACTATCGTGTGAAAGACGGCAGCTTTACCAACTGCGATGCCCAAGATGGAGAAGTGCCGGCCTGGCGGTTTAGGTTCAAGGATGTCGACATGACGATCGGCGATAGGTTGGCCTTCAAGGGCGGGTGGTTTTGTCTCTTAGACGTACCCACGATTCCTCTTCCTGTCTTTTCCTATCCGATGACAAGGCGGCAAACTGGGTTCCTGATTCCTACCCCAAAATTTAACAGCCGCTTTGGAGCCGGTGTGCAGGGCCACTTTTTTTGGGCGATCAGTCCGAGCCAAGATCTGACGATCTCACCGTCCTATTACAGTCGATTGGGATACGGATCCGACTTTGAGTATCGCTACATATTAGACAGACGGTCTCGAGGGAAATGGTATCTGAGTTATTTACAGCAGACACAGTTCCCTGATGGTACTGGTGGAGTGGGCACAGGCGAGAATGGCGAACAAGCCCGTGCAACCGTGACCGGAAGCCATACGCAATATCTTACGGATACTCTGTTGCTGCGGGCCAATGCCAATTTGGTCACCGACCCGAACTTTTATCAACAGCTGAGCAACTCGGGCGTACTCCGAGCCTTACCGAGTACCGAATCAAATCTCTTACTGTCTCAACGGCTTCCCTACGGCAGTCTCTATCTCTTGGGTTTGTATATGCAGCCATTACAGGCCGGTGGCAAGGATACCTTCCAGCGCCTTCCTGAAGCCGGGTACAACATGCCCTATGCATCCCTCTTCAATTCGCCGATTCAGTATGGCTTGGAAGGGAACTACGTCAATTTTTACCGAGAAGACGGGTTTGCTCTCAACCGATTCAACCTCGTTCCCGGCATTGCCACGGAGATGATTCCGCTTGGGCATGTCTTGGGGATTCGTCCGCAGGCAAAATTCCGAGAGGTCTATTACACGAGAGGCGCGCAATCGGAGGACACCCAACATCGAGAGACCGTTTGGCTGGGGGTCGATGTGACCTCGAAGCTCACACGCCGCTTTTCGTTGGCGGACGGCAACAGTCTCTTACATACGATTGAACCGACGGTGACCTATGAATATGTGCCCAGTACCAGACAATCGGCCTTGACGCAGATCGATCAAATCGACGATCTCCCGAAAAAAAATCTCATGACCTATATGCTGCGCAGTCGCGTGTTGGAGTCTGGCAAGCGGACCGCCTTTAACTGGCTCGATCTTACCGTTGCCCAAAGCTACCATGTCGGCGAAGTACAAACTCTGGCCCGTGAGTTCACGCCAGGTGTCGCTCCTTTCCTCGGATCATTCACTCAACCGATCCAGCCGGCTACAGTGCCAATACAAGGCAAGAAGTTTTCCGACATCTGGATGCGAGCCGTGATTGGGAACAATCTGCCACCGCTGAGCGGTATGTCGCAGTTGGATACTCCAATCTTTGGTCAAGCCGCACAAGCTTGGGCGTTGCGGCCCCCTATCAATCGGTATCTGACCGTTGATGCATTTTTTGATCCATACCAACGTACCGTGAGTCAATTCAATACGGATCTGCGTTTCCAGGAGGGAACCAATTGGTATCTTGAAGTCGGGCAACGTTATACGAGGGATGGCAATCGGGTAAGGCGAGGAGATATCTGGAATCCCATTTCCTTCAACGAAGTGTTTGCCCCGACAAAAGAGATTCAATTCGTAACAATGGGTGGAGGCGTCCGCACTCCGTGGGGGTGGACATTCGGAGCCAAAGCGTATTACGACGTCAAGCAAGGCAGAAGTCCGGAGCTGGATGTGGTCGCCTTGTACCAGAATCCATGCAAGTGTTGGTCATTGGGATTACACTACATCAAATTCCCCGATCGTGAGCAGTACGGGTTTATGTTAAATTTCACGGGAATCGGCGGTGTGGGCAATGCAGAAGCTGTTCTCATGCGAACATTGTTGAACCCGCTGGTATACGGAGAACGTGGCCTTCCCTGGCCGGCCCCGGGAGGACCGTATGGATTACCACCACAAGCCTCCGAAGCCACCGATGCTCAACCGCGCGTGCAAGCCGGGCGATGATCCGTAATTGACTCTAAAAACACTGGTAAGGTACGATGGTGGCATCGTGATATGGGCTTGATGCTAACTCTGTAAGGAGGAGAAGACGTGGCTGGTGATGCCTTGAAAGTAGAAGATTCCACATGGGATGCGGAAGTCATGAAGGCTTCGGAGCTTGTGATGGTCGATTTTTGGGCCGTGTGGTGTGGGCCCTGCCAAATGGTTGCGCCGATCGTCGATGAGTTGGCGAAAGAATACGATGGGAAGTTGAAGGTTCGAAAGCTGAATACCGATGAGAATCCAGAGGTGGCAGGTCGGTATCAGGTGATGAGTATTCCCACGATTCTGTTCTTTAAGAACGGTCAGCAAGTCGAGAAGCTGGTCGGGGCCAGGCCAAAGCGGCAATTCAAGGAAATGATTGATTCACTTCTTGCTCAACATGCTGGGACTGCCTAGCGCATCTTATCGCAGCGATGCTCACTGAGCTGCGCATTACGAATTTTGCCGTCATTGAGCGACTGAGTCTGGAGATAGACTCGGGGTTTACGGTATTGACCGGAGAGACAGGGACTGGGAAGTCTCTGTTGATTGATGCGGTCTCGCTCCTTATGGGCGGTCGCGTGTCCAGTGAGCAAGTCCGTTTTGGTGAAGACGAGGCGCAGCTCGAAGCGGTCTTTGAGATACCTTCAGCCCATCCCATCCTTCCTCGGCTTCGAGATCAAGGTATTCTTGGTCCGAGCGATTTCGAACTTATTATCAGACGCACGATCGCTCGATCCGGGCGAAACCGCGTCTATCTGAACGGTGTGCTCAGTCCGGCTCACACGTTGGAAGCGTTCGCCGGTACCCTCATTGATATCCATGGGCAACATGATCAGCAGTCGTTACTCTCCAGCTCAGCTCAGCTGGAGGTGCTAGATGCGTATGGTCGGCTGCACGATCTACTGAGTCACTATCGATCGAGTCATCACGCGTGGATCAAGACCCGTCACAAGCGGGATGAGTTGGCTGCCGCGAACGACCGGCGAATGCAGCAGCGCGATGTGTTGAGCTTTCAGCAGCAAGAATTGGATCAAGCGGCGTGTTGTCTCGGAGAGGAAGAACGACTCCAAGCCGAGCGCCAGCGGTTGGCGTCGTCGCATCGACTTGCGGAGCTTGCAGCGGAGGCTCAAGTCCATCTGCAGGCAGATGATGGGCAAGGGGTTTTGACCACTTTGGCGTTGGTCGAGCGAGCGGTAGGAGAACTGGCTCAGCTCGATCCGGAGATGAAGAGTACAACGGGTCTTGTATCGGAATCCCGAGTTCTCTTGAAGGAAGTTGCAGACGGTCTTCGTGGGTATGTCGAAGGGTTGGAGGCCGATCCCTCGAGGCTGACAATCATCGAGGATCGTTTGGCGGTTATCCAGAGAATGAAGAAGAAGTATGGAGGGACGATCGAAGCTGTGCTCGCAACCCAGAGTCGGGTTAAGGAGGAGTTGGATGGACTGAGCCGCTCAGACAGTGAGCTCGATCGCTGTGGTCGTCTGATCCATGAACAACAGCAAATTGTGGCCGAGTTGGCGCACCAGCTTTCGGAAAAACGGACAGAGGCTGCCACATCGCTTACGAGACTGGTCGGAAAAGACCTCGAGGCATTGAAGATGGGACCGGTGAGGTTTCTCGTTCGGGTCGAGCAGGTTGAGTCCGGCGAAGGGTACGGTCCGGATGGGATGGATCGGGTTGAGTTTTTGTTATCGACCAATAGCGGTGAGCCTCTCAAGCCGATGGCTCGCGTGGCTTCCGGAGGGGAGCTTTCGCGAGTGATGTTGGCGCTGAAGTCGGTCCTTGCCGATGTGGATCAGGTGCCAGTGCTCATCTTTGACGAGATCGATACGGGGGTTGGAGGAGCCGTCGCAGCCACGATCGGCAAGCGGTTGCGAGCCTTGGGTCAATATCATCAAGTATTGTGCATCACCCATCTCCCGCAGGTTGCCTCTCAGGCCGAGCACCATTTCTGCGTTGAGAAATCTGAGGTCAAGGGACGGACGGTGGCGAAGGTGCGTGCCGTGGTCGGTGCCGGCCGTGAGAGCGAAATCGCACGCATGCTTGGCGGTGAACGAGTGACTCAAAAGACGAGAGCGACAGCGGCAGAATTGATCGCTGGAGCAGACGAGTAGCTTAGGCAGCTGGAGCGGCAGCCGTGGTCGGAATCGAGGCGATTGATTCCTTGACGACGTCGATGAACAGTTCCAGGAGCTGCGGATCGAACTGCATCGACGATGCGTGTGTGATCTGTTGAACGGCCTGTTCGACGGAAAGAGGAGAGCGCCCTGGCGCATCTGCCGTCAAATGGTCAAACACCTGGACCATTCCGACAATACGAGCTAAGAGGGGGATTCCTGCGCCCTGAAGTCCAAGGGGGTAGCCTTGCCCATCCCATCGTTCGTGGTGGGCCGCGATAATTTGTCCGACCTCACGTGGGAGCCCCAACGACTCAATCATTCGAGCGCCGTTGAGAGGGTGATCTCGGCACACGAGAGGTTCGCGTGACGGCAGACTTTGATCATCAGAAAACCGATAGTGGGGTAGGCTTGTTTTTCCAATATCATGGAGAAAAGCTCCCAGAGCCAATGCTTTTTGGTCGGCGAGGGGGAGATTGAGCCGAGCAGCCATTAATGTGGCATAGAAGCTCACACGACTCGAATGATTCAATAACTGACGGTCGGTCGCTTCAAGGATGTCGGAGAACAGCGGAAGGAGCCTCATATCGTCGTGCGAGGCGATCGCGCCAAGGGGTTCATTGTTTGGAGACAGAGCGAAGTACTCAGTTTGGAGAGCCTGCCACGCGTGAGCGCATTGTTCCGATGACCCCCAAAGATCCGTCGAATGACGTATATGCCGCCGAAGAAAGTCCAGCCGACGCTTCTTCTCGATTGTCTGCCGAATCAGCGTGGTCAGTTCGTGTGTATTGAACGGCTTAAGTAAATAACCTGCTGCACCGTGTCGAATGCCTTCCATGGCGGATTTCAGGCTTCCGTACCCCGTGACGATCACAACTTCTATGTCAGGATACTCGTGCTTGATATCTTGGAGCAGCTCTAGGCCTGGCTGGTCAGGAAGTTTTTGATCAAGGGTAATTAGATCAACGGATTCTTTCCTGAGGAGCTCGCGCGCCGTCCTGGCATTCTCAGCGCAATGAATGGTGCAAAATGGACTAAGAAGCATTTTCAATGCGTCTCGCGGGCCCACCTCATCATCAATAATGAGAACAGTGGGCCTTTGGGAAGGTTTGGTGGGAATCGCCATGTGATCAATATACTAGACAAACTGCAACTTAAATCAAGTAAAATTAACTCATTATCAATAACTTACATATAATACGCATATATAGTGGTTATTATATATCATGGCACTATACATACGAATGTGAGTTAAGTTAATGAAATATCGTTTATTTAACAGTACCATCAATCCGTGTAGAGATGTAGCATTCTCGTATGTGCGTAGGTGTCATTCTTGCGCCTGCGGTTCTGAATCCTGAATGGTTGAATGATCAGGTCGCCCGATACCAAGTGTATCCATCCGATACTTGAGCATCCGGCGACTGATCCCGAGTAGATTTGCGGCATGGGTTTGGACATAATTGGTTCGTTTCAGGGCATCGAGAATGATTTCTTGCTCAAATTCCATCACGGCTTTCTCGAGCGACATCCGGCCGGCAAGGGTGTCGTCGCGGAGCGATGGCGAACGTGAGCTGCTTTTCATTGAAGTCGGCAAATGCTCCGGGGTGATTTCTGTGGCATGTTGAGACCAGATGAATGCCTGCTCAACAAAGTTCTCAAGCTCACGTACATTGCCGGGCCATGGATACCGTATCAGGAGTTCCAACGCCTCTTTTCCGAATTCAATAGGGGGACGCTGGGCTTCCTCCAACCGTTTCTCCAGAAAATGATTGGCGATGAGAGGGATATCTTCGCCCCGTTCACGAAGAGGTGGTAGATAGAGCGAGATCACGTTGATTCGATAGTAGAGATCTTCTCGGAATAGTCCTTTTCGGACAAGGTCATCAAGATTTTTGTTGGTGGCTGCGACGATACGGACGTCGACTTTGATCGGTTGTACCCCGCCGATTCTCGTAAACTCTCGTTCTTGAATGACACGGAGCAGTTTGGCTTGGGTGATTGGACTGAGATCGCCGATTTCATCCAGGAACAAGGTTCCGGTATTCGCCAGTTCGAACTGGCCGACGCGTCTAGCCGTCGCGTCCGTAAACGCTCCTTTTTCGTGACCGAACAGTTCGCTTTCAATCAACGTCTCCGGCAGCGCGGCACAGTTAAGTGCGATAAACGGACGTTCTCGGCGAGAACTGTTGTAATGCAAGGCCTTTGCCACCAACTCTTTGCCGGTCCCACTCTCTCCGGTGATGAGCACGGTGGTTCGGCTGTCGGCCACCTGCTCGATTTTTGAGTAGATGTCTTGCATTCCTTGGCTTTTTCCGATCAGATTGTGAAATGCATATCGCTTGACGACTTGTGCCCGCAACTGAGTGACTTCTTGTTCCAAGTCCGAGGAGTTCAGGGCGCGATCGATCACGATTCGAAGTTCGTCGACGTCGAAAGGTTTTGAGAGATAGTCGACTGCCCCCAACTTCATCGCCTCCACGGCTGTTTTCACGGATTTGGTGCCGGTGAGCATGATGACCGGAGTAGATTTTCGCTCCACCCTGAGTGCTTGGAGCACGGCGAGTCCATCGGTTCCCGGCAGGACAATGTCGAGCAACACCAGGTCAGGGCTTTCTTTTCTGAAAATATCGATCCCTTCAGGACCGTCACTTGCTTGGGCGATGTCGTAGAGTGGTTCCAACACCATTTTCAGCGAAGCGCGGACACGGGATTCGTCGTCGATCAATAGCAGTCGTTTTTTCGCAATGACGCTTTCCACAAGGCTCCTTGGGTACTACTGATGATGCGCGGGAAGAGTGATGCGGAACGCCGTTCCTTGGCCTACCGTGCTGGTCACGTGAATGTCGCCGTGATGTTCCTGAATGATCTGGTGTGCAATGGTCAATCCCAGTCCGGTTCCCGCATTCATCGTGCTTGTATGTTTGGTCGTATAGAAAGGGTCGAAGATGTGCTCAAGGCTTTCCGGTGCGATTCCCTGTCCGCTATCTTCGATGTCGATCTGCATAAAGAGGGCACCCTCTGATTTCTGGAATTGATGCGTCCGTACCCGAAGGTGTCCAGGCCCTTCGCCGATGGCATCGAGGGCATTCAAGAGGAGGTTTAAAAGCACCTGTTTGATTTGCTGCCGATCCAGCATGCCACGAGGACGCTCGGGCGCCAACTGTTTTTCAATCTTGATCCTTCGACGGTCTGCTGTGACTTGGATGAAGTACACACAGGACGTGACGATGTCATTCAGATCCTCGTCGGTCATCTGCGGTTCCATGTAGCGTGCGTAGTCGAGGATCTCTTGGATCAATCGCTCAATCCGATGGATGTCCTCAAGCACAATGCGACTGAATTCACCGATAAATTGACGGTCATCTTTCCGCTCGGGAGCCAGTTGAACAAAGGTCTTAATGGATGTTAACGGGTTGCGGATTTCGTGAGCAAAACCGCCGGCGATGATTTCGAGCGAACGCAACCGGTCTGTTCGGCGCATGAGGGATTGGGATTGGCGGAGATCCTCATAAATGATGAGCGAATCGAGTGCATTGGCAGCACCTTGAGCCATCGCCGTCAGGAGTTCCACGGTCATGCATGAGAGTGACGAGTGTGTGGCCGGAGAGTCAAACAATGCGAATGCGATCAACGTCCCGCGCGTGATGAGTGGGATGGCGAGGGCATGGTGAACCGGGAGGGGACTCGTCATCTCGTCCGAATGTTCCGCGCGAGAGGCGAGAGTAGGATCTACTGGATCGAGAATGTGTTGACGCAAGCTGAGAGCATGAACAAAAGGATGGTCGATACCCATGACTGAAGGAGTCACAGCGGACTCGATCTGTCCGAAACTCTGTATCCGACGGAAGTGGCGGTGCTCGCGTTCGAGCAGGAACAGTGAGCCGTGTGGATAGCGAGAGATTTCGGCGAAGCTCAACAGGATTTGGTCGGCGAGGCACGTCAGACTTGTCGGATGTCCGACATCTCTCATAAACTGTGTCAGCGTCTGAATCGACTCATGGCCGTCCGAAGAAGCGTTGACACGGGAAGATGTAGCGGGTGTCATCACGAGGTAACGTCAAAATAGATGGTTGTTGGACCGTGCGCGCTTGTGAAAAATACGTATGAAACCTAGGTTGACTTAGTATACAAGCCACGTGGTGGTTCTACCAAAGGATTTGGATTTTTTCACAGCGGGCAGTTGAGTGCTGCGCTAACTTAGACTGTCTTCAGGTAAAGCGGAAAGAGGCGAGACAAACAGACGTGGAATGAAAGAAGAAACCCCCGAGCCCACCGGTTGTCATAAACCGATGGGCCCTGGTGAAGAATCGCTACTGGGTGACCGAGGCACTTTGTGTCGGGCAAGAGCCTGGCGTCATGTACAACAAATAGTTTCCCATCCCATGCTGGAGTTCAGTTTTCTGGAGCGGGTGATGATGGACCATCACCATCTCGTAATCATCATCCTTACTGATGGGAAATCCTTGGGGATCTCGGTAGACCTGATGGGGAAGAAATTCACGGAGCGTTCCGTCTCGTTCTACGTCTGGTACCGTCCGGAGAAGGGTTTGTTTCTTCGTCTTATTCTCCAGCGCGATCATCAGCAGTTCGTCGTGACCATGTGGATAGGCAAACTTGACGCATCCACTCGTTGAAAACTTCAACGGTGCCGTATGTACTTGCACGCCGTGCCGAATCTCAATCCCCTCATCAGTCTGATCGGCAGGGCGGTCGCCGAACTTGGTAAAGCAGACGATGTTGACGCCGACCTGATAGATGTTCATCGCTTGGACCGGTTTGGTCTTGGGAGCAAAGTACATGGTAAAGGTTGCAATGACATTCTTGGTCGGTGGGGCACCGTGGTAGAAGGCCACAACCGTCATGAGCTTGTCGTTCTTCTCGAGTTTGACACCGTATCCCTCAGGGAAGTGGGTTTCAGCCATTTCGAGTCCGGCTCCTCCAAAGAAGAGTGGTTCTCCGGGACAAGAAATGCTGGGCTGGCTGTTGTTGATCATCAAAATGTGGTGCAGATAGTTTCTGGGTAATTCCTTCCCTTCGACTGTGGAAAGGGCCGACTTGAAGCCGATGAGATATTTGTCTTCAGGGACTTGAAAGTAGAACCGAGGCATGGAGTCGCCCATGTCACCCTCGCCGTGGCCGGTCGGAAGATCGATGGGGCCGAAGGTCAACGTTGCGGTGTTCTCTCCATACGTAATTTTTGAGCCGACCTGTTTTTTCAGTGTGGGAACCGCATGGTGATCATGCCCTCCATCCGCATAGGCCGATGAGACCATGAAAAATGCGACAAGAAACAGAACGAGGGATCTGTACATAAGACCTCCCAGAGGAAGTGAACCGATGATGTTGGACCGGACTCCGATTTGTTGATAGGCCCAGGAAGAAACAGATTGACTCATTGGGTGCTGGCCGGTGTTGGTGCCATTTTCTTCCAGTGATATGTGCCACCATGTTCCTTCGGTGGAATGTTCTTTCTCGTGTCGACTCGTGTGTACCACCAGATTCCCTTGGCCTCCTTCCCGTCTTCCGAGAGGAGCACCTCGAAACCACCTTCTCGATCGTTGCCGGGCTGATGCCATGTCCCTTGCCAGAGGCGGTTCTCAATCTTGGTGGTGACGAATCGTCCGCCTTGTTGGGTGTAGGGGCCGTTTCCACTTTTATCGAGGGTGGCTTTGTAGCGTTTTTCATCCTCGACTTCGAGAATATCCCACTCCCCACTGATATCGGGCATCGGATTGAGGGCGGCAGTACTCACGACTTTTTGCGATCCTACTGCTGCTGACGGTGATGCAAGCGGGCCACCAAGTTGAGCGGATCGAAAGGACTCATGCCATGACAGCAGCTGCCAGCGTCCGGCACGGCGTTCGAGGACGCCGGTCTCTCGCAGAGGAAGAACCGTTCGTTTGACGGCTGACCCCTCACCGACATAGCGGATATAGTCGACCTCCATGGCAAACCATGCCAGATCTCCCTTGGACCAGACCTTCAACTCAGTGATCGGGATTTCAATTTTCTGAGTGTTGATAAATTCTTCACGCATCTCGCGCTCAAAGTCAGGCCAACCAACGTATTTTCGACCACCGACGGTATAACTGACGATGTCAGCATCGTGCGCCATGAGGCGTGACAGTGCAGGGAGGTCTTTCTCGGCGTTTGCGCGTATCATCAGACGGATGGCTGACTCAGGATCGGAGGGTTCTGCAGCCCAGGAACTGGTCGTGAAGTAAAGAAGACACACGAGACTTCCAACAAGGAACGACGCCCGTTGGCGCATGGAAAGACTCCCTTAGCATGATGAGTTTCACTAGGTGATGAGGGAAGGTACACGCCCCCGTGGATCTTGTCAACAACGAAGTCGTCAGCCGCTTACCGATACGCGATGATGACGACCGTGACGTTGTCTTCGCCGCCACGATCAAGTGCGGCGGTGATCAGGCGGTCACAGAGACTGGAGGGGATGGGATCGCCATCGCAAAGAATGCGTTGAATATCCTGATCCTCCAACATTTTTGTCAGGCCGTCCGAGCAGAGCACAACGAGATCATCCTCTTGCATTGCACAGCCTGTGATCGTCGGGACGACGGTTGCTGATACGCCAAGGGCGCGAGTCAAGACATGTCGCTCAGGATGGGTTTTCGCCGTTTCCGGAGTGAGAATGCCGCGCTCGAGGTATTTTTCGATCAACGAATGATCTTTGGTGAGCGGAGTCAGAGTTCTGGCTCGAAACCGGTAGGCACGACTGTCCCCGACATGCGCGACGTACGCCATGGAGGTTTGATCGGGGATGACCGTCAGCAGCACGAGCGTCGTCCCCATCCCCTTGAGCTTCGGTTGGGAGCGGGCCTGAGCTAGAATGGCATCATGCGCGCGGCTGATCAGCGCGGTCAAGACATCGATCGGCGAAGCCGATCCGCTACGGAACTGCTCCTGCGAGAATGCGGCTTGGGCTTGTATCGTTGAGATGGCGGTCTGGGCTGCAATCCCGCCGCCTGCGTGACCGCCCATCCCATCTGCGACGGCCCACATGCCTGTGGGATCGATGATGGCAAACGCATCCTGGTTTGACGTCCGTACCAGACCGGTTTCGCTTCGGCCCATACCGATCCATGCGCTCATCGGGTACAGACCGGGTGAACGATGGAGTTTGTGGCAGAAGCAGGTCCTAGTTGAGTCATGAAATCCTCGGCGAATCGATCTGCCAGGAGCACGAGATGTTCAGTATCGGCTTGGTTATAGGCCAAGAGCTGGTCACGAGCGGCGGTGTCTCCATGAGTCCACTGAGACCAAAGGCGAACCGCATCCCATCCATCCAATCCCCGGATGAGCCCACTCCGCTCGATTCCCAGTGCTTGTTCAATGTGCTTGAGTCCTCCCTGGAATCCAAGTCGACGAGCGGCAAAGCACAGATCAAAGTGCCATGGGGGAAGACGGAGTCCGGGAAACTTAGCACAGAGATAGGGAATATCAAAGACCGATCCGAAAAATGTGACCAGGAAATCGCAGTGATCGAGCTCTGTCTGTAATCGTTCCGCCGTGAGGGTTTCTCCGCGTACCAGACTCTGTGTGTGTCCGTGGTGATGAAGTCCGACCACGGTGACGTCGCCCTCCTGCGGTGAGATGCCTGTGGTCTCGATGTCCAGATAGCCTGCACGGAAACGGCATGTTTCGTAGAGCCGCCAATGTTCGCGTCGTGGGAAGCGTGAAGCCAATTGATGAAACCGGCCCTGCTCCGTGAGCGAGGATGCCGCTCGGAGCTCCTCATCATACCACTGTTTCCGAGCCGTCGAGAGTCCGGGAATTCTAGGGTGGGCGAGGAACTGACTCCAGTTCAATACGCCATCGTGCCACCAACGGCGTTCCGTGACAGGACCGACGCCCGGCAAGAAGATAAAGCTGGAGGTGAGCATCGCGGAGGATTGTAGCCTTGATTTCGCTTAGGAGACAAGCTAGAGTTCGCGTGATCAATAACAACTGCGGCGTAGAGTAAGGAACACGATGTGCCGATGGAACCCATGACTGTGCCGGCCAAACGAATCCGCATTACCGTCGGAGGCATTCAGGTAGAGGCAGAATTGCGAAAGACCAAGACGGCGGATGAGGTCTATGCGGCGCTTCCTGTGATGGCGTCGATCAATACGTGGGGAGAGGAGTTCTATTTCTCCCTTCCCGGGGTTCGAGACCATCGAGAAACTGCGACGACGCAGATAAAGGTCGGCGATGTGGCGTTCTGGGGAGCCGGGCAAGTCTTGGCCATCTTTTTCGGGCGAACGCCGATGAGTATGGGAGCTGACCCGGTTCCGGCTGATCGGGTGAACGTTGTCGGGAAGATCGTCGGTGATGCCACGCAGCTTCGGCAGGTCATGCACGCGTCGTCCATCGTCCTCGAACAGGGCTAAGCACGATGCGGCTATCAAAAGAGCGTGTGCGTCATCTTGCGGAAAGTCTTACGAGGCATCTCCAACGGCATGATGATCTTGACGTGGTCGGGGATCGCAAGGCCTTGGTCGAGGGACTGGATCATGCCATCACGCACGAGTTATCAATAGAAGATCGTCTGAACGCCGAAGTGCGCCAACTCTTGAAAGCCTACGCGCAGCAGATCGAGCAGGGGCAAGTGGATTACCAGAAGATGTTTCAGATGGTCAAACAAAAGTTGGTCCGTGAACGAGGAATCATTTTATAACGTGAAACGTCAGACGTGAGCGGTGCAAGGGCATAGCTTCCTCACGTTTCATGTAACGTGATGTATGTTGACGGAAGACAAGATCAGCCATTTGTCGCATGTGGTTCTCACTGCTCTCAAGAAGGCTCCTGGTGTCAGGCTTAAGCGGAGTGACGAGCTGATCTTGAAAGAAATCAAGAAAGTGGTGGCCGATGAGCTTGTGCAGGAGCAGCACATCGACCGGACAGTCAGGACGAAGCTGGCCTCCTATTCACGCGGTCTGGTTGAGGGGAGTGCCGAGTGGGATATTCTGTATCGGAAGACCTTTGAAGAAGAGACCCGCAAACAGGTAAAGATCTGAACAACGAGGTTCTGTGACCATGACCAAGAATATCTCGCGCATGACCGTTTTCGGTCTCCTGATCCTGCTGCTTGTAGACGCAGGCTGTTTCCAGAAACGGAAGCCGCTGGTGCCGCTGGCCTTGGATGGGGAAGCCAGACCGCAGGCCATGACGTTGACGGAGCAAGGCACGCAGGCGTATCAAGCCCAACAGTTTGAAGAAGCCAAACGATATTTCGAGCAGGCTGTCACCGAAGCGCCAAAATCAGGTCCGGCTCATTACAATTATGCGCTGGCGCTGAATGCACTCGGCGATTCAGAAGTCGCGAGGCAGCATTTTCTAGAAGCCGCAGACCTCTCCCCTGGAGACAAGATCATTTGGGACTCACCGGCGCTCTCGCCATACGGCAATCCCGAGAACAAGAATAAGAAGATGCCGGGGCCCTATACGCCTCGTCGGTCATCGTTCGGTAGCGGTACGCCCGGGGGGTATTAATTCAAACGAAGGATGGAGCTATGAGCAAAGAACTCACAGTCGGGGACAAAGCGCCTGAGCTCGGGATTCCGGATCAACACGGGAAACCCGTGATGCTGAAGAATTTTAAGGGAAAACAGATCGTGCTCTATTTCTATCCGAAGGACGATACGCCAGGATGCACGAAAGAGTCGTGTGATTTCCGCGATGTAGAGTCGCAGATACTCCGAGCGGGTGGCACGATCGTGGGGGTGAGTCTGGATGGGAAGGAATCTCATCAGAAATTCATCAAGAAATTTGGGCTGCCGTTCCCACTGCTCAGTGACGAAGATGCCGCGATTTCAAAAGCCTATGATGTGTACAAAGAGAAGAACATGTACGGGAAAAAATACTGGGGCATTGAACGCAGCACCTTCGTCATCGATCTTGAAGGGAACGTGAAGGCGATCTTTCGGAAAGTCAAAGTCGACGGCCACGCCGACGAAGTGCTCATGGCGCTGAAAGCCTAGCGTCCGGAAGCGAGTTCGTGCTCCGTCTTGTCTTGTTTGGGTAAGGCGATACGGCCGATGATGATCCAAATCCGCGGAGCCTGCCTCGCGCTCTTCCTGCTCATCAGTCCCTCACCGAGCCTACTCGTTGCGGCGGAGAAAAGCTCCGCCTCGATCATTGTGAAAGACGCGCTGACGGCTCCCAACCAGCCGGTCACCATCGAAGCCAAACTGTTCTCGAAACGTCTGACGCTCATTGCCGAACTTGAAGGAGAACTCCTTGAACTGGAGGTGGATGGAAAGGTTGTAGCGAGGGGAGTGACTGGTTGGGATGGCAGGGCATCCCTGACCTATACCCCAAAGACGCAAGGCATCGTCCCGGCTCACGTCATCATCGGGAACAGTTCACGGGTTGAGAAGGCAGAAGGCCAGGCAATCCTTGCGGTCTGGGAGAAGCGACAACCTATTCTCATCATCGAATGGTTGTCCTTGCTTGAAGAGTCGATACCGAATCGAATGCCTGCCGGTGGAATTACGTTTGACCCAGAACGAAAGCCGATGCCAGGGGCGGCTGATGAACTTGAGAAGCTCACGCGGTTTTACTACAAGGTCATCTATGTGGTGACTTCATCGACAAAAATAGATGGGTTTCAAGCGAGCAGAGAGGCCAGAGACTGGCTCACGCGGCACAAGTTTCCGACGGGCACCGTGTTGACCCTGCCGGCTGATACCAGCGTCATAGGAGAGAAGATTGATGAATTCCATGGGGCAGGTTGGAGGACTGTGAAGGTTGGGATCGGCCGATCCAAAGCCTTTACCGAAGCCTTCTTACAGCGCCGCCTTGAGGCGATCATTGTGCAGGAGCCATCGAAAAAAGATGTGCCGCGCAAGGCCAAAGTGGCGAAAGATTGGAAGGATGTAAGGAAGAAGTTGTAGCGCGTGGCTTGTGAGCCCTCAGCGATTTTACTCCTGGCCTCAAAGCAGTCTCATCTTCTGAATGGTTGGATTTCTTACGGGCGAGTTTGCGATAGTGCTCGAAGGTCACCTCGGTCAAGGTCTGTTGCAGCATGGGGAGCGCCTCCAATTCAGCGCTACGCTTCTTTTAGCACATCAGGAGAGGCGAATAAATCAGGCCTTCATTAGGGCGTGTCATCAATTGATTTTCTGGATTCACAAGGTCATACCGATGGGCTTC
>CAYSFU010000082.1:0-18330 GCA_964430555.1 uncultured Nitrospira sp.
TATAGAAAACCTTGCTGCCCAGCCTGGGCTCAGTTCCCATGACCGGCCTCACGGTGCAGTCGACAATGTGGGTGAATTCCCCTTACGAATTGACGTACTTCTTGAATACCTGGCTTGGACGAAAGGTAACGACTCGCCGGGGGGTAATCCCAATCTCTTCTCCGGTCCTTGGGTTGCGTCCCTTCCGGGCGCCTTTGCTCCGCACGACAAAATTTCCAAACCCTGCGATTTTAACCGATTCTCCCTTCTGCAGTACCGACTTGAGGAGAGTCAACACGAACTCGACGATATCGGCTGCTTCATTCTTTGAGATGCCGACCTGCTTAAAAATTTCCTCAGCGATATCCGCCTTTCTCATGCCACCCCCCTACATGACGACGACCACTTGCCGCTCGCTTCACTACAACTGTCCACGTATGCGGTAAGTTTGTCTTAAGTTACGTGAGGTTACGACACCTGTCAAGGATAAATTTGACGAATGCTTGTGACAATACTCTAGTTTTTTGGCAGTAGCTTATATTCGATACTATCCACGAGGGCTTGCCACGTCGCTTCGATGATGTTTTCAGAAACCCCCACCGTTCCCCACTTGTCTTTATGGTCTCCCGACTCGATTAAGACGCGCACTTTTGATTCGGTTCCTCGATTCGCGGCCAACACCCGGACCTTGTAGTCCAGTAGTTTCACCTCGTGCAGCTGCGGGTAGAACTTTTCCAAGGCTTTGCGTAACGCATGATCCAGGGCATTCACCGGCCCCGCTCCAATGGCTGCCGTATGCTCGACTGCGTCTCCAACCTTCACCATCACCGTCGCTTCGGAGAGCAGTGATCCATCTTCCTGTTTTTTCTCAACGATCACACGAAACCCCAAGAGTCGGAATGATGACGTGTGACTCCCCATCGCCTTTCGCATCAACAATTCGAATGATCCTTCAGCTCCTTCGAATTGATATCCCTGGCTTTCTCGTTCCTTTAGCGTATGAACCAGTTCATCAAGCTTCGCGTGATTTTTTGAAAGCGTGAT
Source organism: uncultured Nitrospira sp. (assembly GCA_964430555.1). Classification (GTDB taxonomy): domain Bacteria; phylum Nitrospirota; class Nitrospiria; order Nitrospirales; family Nitrospiraceae; genus Nitrospira_D. The sequence continues at coordinate 1,024 of CAYSFU010000082.1, forward strand.
TCCATAGGCTTCGATTTTGTCGAGCAGACCGCTGCGCCCTCCATAGTCGGAGATCAACGTCCGTTGCCGATTGCCGACCCGAGCCGGATCGATATGTTCATAGGTGGCCGAGTTCTTCAACACCGCGTGAATATGTACCCCACCTTTATGAGCGAAGGCCGAATCCCCGACATAGGGCTGATGCTTGTTGGGCATTAGATTGGCAATTTCCGTCACAAATCCTGACACATCCTTGAGATGGCTCAAGGTATTGGGCAAGGCGTGACGCTTCATTTTCAGTTCAAGATTCGGGATAATCGAGCACAGGTTGGCATTTCCACAGCGTTCCCCAATGCCGTTGATCGTTCCCTGTACCTGCTGAATACCCATCTCGATCGCCACAAGGGAGTTCGCCACGGCCATTTCACAATCGTTATGTGCATGGATACCAAGCGGGACTCCGCACTCACGTTGCACCACGTCGCAGATCTCACGGATTTCCCACGGCATCGTGCCTCCGTTGGTATCACAGAGAATCACTCGCTCGGAACCAGCCTCTACTGCTTTTTTGATCGTGTTCAAGGCATAGTCCGGGTTGGTTTTATAGCCGTCGAAGAAATGTTCTGCATCGTAGAACACCCGACGCCCTTTCCCACGGAGATAGGCGATCGAGTCACCGATCAACTCAAGGTTTTTGTGAAGGGAGATACCGAGCGCATCGGTGACATGGAGCGACCAGGTCTTCCCAAAGAGCGTGATGATCTTGGTGTCGGCGCCAAGTAACGCCTGAAGGTTCGGATCTTTGCGAACAGTATTACTGGCTTTCCTGGTGGAGCCGAAGGCAATGACGTCCGCATGCTTCATTGGAACCGTCTTGATCATCCGAAAGAATTCAATATCCTTCGGATTCGCGCCGGGCCAACCTCCTTCAATAAAATGCACGCCGAGACTATCCAATTTCTGCGCGATGAGCACCTTATCTTCGGCAGAGAAACTGACATCCTCCGCCTGCGCGCCGTCCCGCAAGGTAGTATCATAGATTTCCAATTTGGCCGTCTGCTCGGTAGACGGTATGTTGACGGGAACCGGAGCCTGTTCACGGATAGTGCGGGAAGTACGTGATTGTTTGGTATTTCTAGCCATAGCGGGAAAGGGTATCAGGAGAAGGGCTCTTCTGTCGAGACGTCGAGACCTTCGTAGACGTAGAGACAATTCACGCTCGCTGTTGCACTTTGAATATCTGTGCATCGCAAAAAGACCACCGACAACCTTCTCAACAGCTTCGAGTGGGATGAAGAAAGTGGACTTGAGGAAAGGAGACTCCCCCCCGACAGACCAAAAACTTTGGACGAGTGTTGATCTTGTTCCAACTTGCGTCAGGCCTGCGCCTGATCGAGCCCGAACGCTGAATGGAGCGAGCGCATGGCCAGCTCGAGGTACTTCTCATCGACCACGCAAGAGATTTTGATCTCCGACGTGCTGATCATCATGATGTTGACACCTTCGTGAGAGAGGACGTTGAACATCTTGGCCGCCACGCCGGAGTGCGACCGCATGCCAACGCCGATGAGCGAGACTTTCGCAATAGCTTCGGTGACGGAGACCGACTTGGCATCGATATCCTTCGCCACGCCTTGGATAAGAGGCACCGCTTTTTTCAGGTCCGCTCTGGGGACGGTAAAGGAGAGGTCCGTCAAGGCCGCCTGACTGATGTTCTGGATGATCATATCGACATTGATATGCGCCTCTGCCACTGGACCAAAGATCCTGGCGGCAATGCCTGGCTTATCCGGGACCCCGATGATCGTGATTTTCGCTTGGTTCCGATCCCCCGTGACGCCGGAAACCGCCGCTGCTTCCATATCCGTATCTTCCTTGGTCACGAGCGTTCCCTTTCCCTCTTTGAAGCTGGAATTCACTTCGATCGGCACGTTGAACTTGGCCGCGAATTCCACCGATCGCGTCTGCAGTACTTTTGCACCAAGACTGGCCATTTCGAGCATCTCTTCATAGGAAATCTTGTCGATGCGTTTCGCGGCCGGCACGATGTTGGGATCGGCGGTATAGACTCCGTCGACATCGGTAAAGATAATGCACCGATCGGCTTTCAGCGCTGCGGCCACGGCAACTGCGGAGAGGTCCGACCCCCCTCGTCCCAGTGTCGTCACATCCGATCGTTCGTTGATCCCTTGAAACCCCGCCACCACAGGCACAACCCCTTGATCCAATGCTTCGCGAAGCCGGACGGACGTCACTCTGGCGATCCGCGCTTTGGTATGGGCACTGTCGGTCATGATGCCTACCTGCCGCCCCGTAAAGGAACGGGCATCGATGCCTCTCCCACGTAACTCCATCGCTAACAGGGCAATGGTGACACGCTCGCCGGTGGAAAGCAGCATGTCCATTTCACGATCATCAGGACTCGTGGTCACTTCGTAGGCGAGTTTGATGAGACGGTCTGTCTCTCCGCTCATCGCGGACAGTACGACGACCACTTGATGGCCGTCTCGCTGCGTTTTTTCCACACGATCGGCCACACGGCGGATACGCTCGATCGTACCGACTGAGGTCCCACCATATTTCTGAACGATCAGCGCCACGGTGGTCAGCTTTTGGAGAAGAACTTGTTCATGAACTTGGTGGCGTCACGAGCAGGTGCATGAGCGTTCTGAGCGTCTACGTCTGTGAAGCGACGATCGGCTGATCCAGTAGCCGGACTGCCGCCCTCGCCAAATGCATAGAATGGTTGACCGTCCTCCCCTCGTCCATGCTCACACACAACCAAGAACCGAAAGGGGCCATGTTTGGTCAGTCCCTCGACAAGGGGACCGACCAGGTCCTGATCGAATGCTTCGATACCACGCACTTTGGCCTTGATATCGGCGCCGTAGATCACTTCGTCCGTCAATCGGGCATGGACATATACAAAATCTTTCTTGGCAAACTCGGCGAGCGCCACGGCGGCTCTGGTGCGAAGGTCGCCGTCGATAAGTCGTTCTGGATCAACGGCTTCAAGACCGGCACAGATTCCAACGCCGCGATAGACGTCGCTGGTTGCCACGACAGCCCCGGTCATGTCGTATCGCTCGGTCAGACTCGGCCACAGAACGGCTCGTCCCTCTCCCCACAGCCAGACACAATTGGCCGGTTTCTTCCCCTCGGCAATCCGTTCATCGTTGACCGGATGATCACGCATGATGACATACGCCGCATCCATGAGCTTGCGGAGGATGTCCGCCCCATCACCCGTTGGGAGGGCATCGGCGATAGATCGACCGCGGATGGACTGTGGATCGTGACAGATGGCTCGCGACTTGCCATTGACCCAAACCATGAGATGGCGATGCCCGGCACCCGGATAGAACTGGATGGTTTCTGAACCAAGCTGCTCGTTGATCGCCTCGAGCAACTCACGAGCCTCTTCGGTCGCGATCAAGCCGGCGGTCGCATCGTCCAGAATCACATTCGGCCCCAACTTCTTGATCTCTGCGCCCTTCTCGCCCTCAGCTCGTAACGTGACCATCGTACAGCGATAGACCACGTCGTGTTCCGTCACGGAGACGCCCAGACTTGCCGCTTCCAGGGGTCCAGGCCCTTGATAGTATTTCTTGGGCTCGTAGCCGAGGATCGCTGTGCCGAGCAAACCACCTCCATGGCGAATCCCCTCGCTTGGAATCGTCAGCTGTCCGAGTTCTCCGATTTGAGCGAGCTGATCGAGATGGGGAGTGGCTGCCGCTTGCAATGGTGTTCGGCCATTGAGTTCTGTGTGTGGATGACCTGCCATCCCACCCGCATGCACAATCACATATTTCATCGAATCAATACGCCTTTCACAGGTTCAATAAACGGGCGACATCCTCGCGCGTCGCCTTAACGGTGAGCGGTTGTTTGGACACGGAGATGGCTGTATCCGCGTCCTTCAGCCCATGTCCTGTCAAGGTACACACGACCGTGTCCCCCTCACGCAGACCTTTGTGACGATGAAGTTTGGCCACGCCGGCCACCGATGCGGCAGAGGCCGGCTCACAAAAGACCCCTTCCGTTGACGCCACCAGTGTATAGGCCTGAAGAATCTCGTCGTCTGTCACCATGTCGATCGCGCCGGCCGACTCCGCCACGGCAGTCAACGCGGAGGACCAACTTGCAGGGTTGCCGATCCGAATGGCCGTCGCCACGGTTTGCGGTTGTTCAACGATCTTCCCTAAAACGATCGGAGCCGCTCCGGCTGCTTGAAACCCCATCATACGTGGCAGCCGTGTGGTCTGACTGGCGGCTCGATACTCTGTGTAGCCCTTCCAGTAGGCTGTGATGTTCCCTGCATTCCCTACCGGCAAAACATGAATGGCCGGAGCATCGCCAAGCTGATCGCACACTTCAAAGGCTGCGGTTTTTTGTCCTTCAATCCTGAACGGGTTCACGGAATTCACGAGTTCAATTTGCAGTGACGCCGATAAGTCCTTGACGAGCGTCAACGCTTGGTCAAAGTTTCCTTCTATCTGAATGACCGTGGCCTGATGCATCATCGCCTGAGACAACTTGCCCATCGCGATTTTTCCGGCCGGAATCAACACATACACTGCTAATCCAGCCCGAGCGCCATAGGCAGCAGCAGACGCTGACGTATTCCCCGTAGACGCGCACATAACAGCCCGCGCCCCACCCTCCACGGCTTTCGAGATCGCAAAGGTCATCCCACGATCTTTGAACGAACCCGTCGGATTGACCCCTTCGAACTTGAGATACAGTTCAATCCCCGGCGCAATGGCCTTGGCCAATCGCGCGGCACGAATCAGCGGGGTATTGCCCTCGCTCAAGCTGATAATGGGAGTTTTCTCGGTCACAGGCAGGAATTTTCGATATTCCTCTATGACACCGCGCCAACGATTCATCGATTATTCGTCTCTGCCTTCCACTCGGATCAGTCTCGTTGGTTCAGCCACGAATGCTTGCCGATTGATTTCTCGCAGCGCGGTTTGCACATCACGCTCTTTGGCCATATGCGTCTTGATGACCACAGGCACGGTCTGCCCCTCGCGTCGCCCCTGTTGAACCATCGAGGAAATGCTGATCCCGCAACGCCCCAATTCGCCGGCGATTTGCGCCAACACTCCTGGCCGGTCCACCACGGTAAAGCGGAGATAATAGAGCGAGCTGATCTCTTCCATCGCTCGAAGTCGTAGTGGTCGCCGAGAGTCCTGTTGAAATGACGCGACCGGTACCCGGCCGATCGCACCGGCGAGTATATTGCGCCCGATCGCGATCACATCGCTGACCACCGCGCTTCCGGTCGGCAAGGACCCGGCTCCACGCCCGTACAGCACCACATCCCCAACCGCATCCCCAACGAGCTGAATAGCATTGTACACATCTTCGACTTGTGCGATCGGAGAAGCGGACGGAAGCATCGTGGGATGCACCCTCGCTTCAATTTCTCCGTCCACCAGCTTCGCGATACCCAGCAACTTGATCGTACAGCCGAACTGTTTGGCATACGCGATATCGGTCGGCGTGATATCTGTAATGCCTTCCGTATAGATTTCCTTGAAATTGACCGGCGTACCGTAGGCGAGACTGACAAGGATCGCCAGTTTGTGCGCGGAATCGACTCCGGCAACGTCGAATGTGGGATCCGCCTCCGCATAACCTGCTTGCTGAGCGTCTTTGAGCACCGCCTGAAAGTCGTGTCCCTCCTGAGTCATTCTCGACAAGATATAGTTGGAGGTGCCATTAATGATCCCGTAAATGGATTCGATCGTATTGCCGGCCAACCCTTCCGTCAACGCTCGAAGTACAGGAATTCCACCGCCCACACTGGCCTCGAACCCCAATTCCACACCCTTTCGAGTGGCAGCGGCGAAGATTTCCTCCCCGTGCAGTGCTAAGAGCGCCTTGTTTGCTGTGACGACATGCTTCCCGGCCTCGATCGCTTCCAAGATGATGCGTTTGGCCGTATCATACCCGCCAATCAGTTCGATGACGACATCGATGTTGGGATCCGCCAACACTTGCTTCGCATCGGTCGTGAGGACCCCTGGAGCGATCGTTACCCCACGATCCTTGACGATATCCAGGTCTGCCACGCGAACCAATTCGATCGGCACACCGATCCGGCGACGGATGAGCGCGGCATTCGTGAGAAGCGTCTGGGCGACCCCGGTACCGACCGTCCCGAACCCAATGATCCCCACTCCGATTCGTGACTTCATTCTTCCTCTCCCTCAAGCTTGAGGGCTTTACGAATTCCACGCACCGCTTGCCGCGTGCGATGTTCATTCTCCACGAGTCCGAATCGCACATATTCATCGCCGCCTTCGCCGAATCCGATCCCCGGCGAAACCGCGACCTTCGCCTCTTTGAGCAGGAGCTTCGAAAATTCCAGCGACCCCATGTGGCGATAGGGCAAGGGAATACGCGCCCACACAAACATCGTGGCCAATGGCTTCGCGACCGACCACCCGATTCGGTTCAACCCACCAACCAGCGTATCCCGACGTTTCTGATAGCGATGTACGGTTTCTTTGACACAATCTTGAGGTCCGTTCAGTGCAATCACGCTCGCAATTTGAACAGGCTGAAAAATGCCATAATCGAGGTAGCTTTTGATCTTTGCTAATGCCCCGACGACTTCTCGATTGCCGACGCAGAACCCGACGCGCCAGCCTGGCATATTATAGGCTTTCGACAGGGTATAAAACTCCACCCCGCAGTCTTTGGCTCCCGGAACCTGAAGAAAACTCGGAGCCTTATAGCCGTCGAAGACCAGATCAGCATAAGCCAGGTCATGGATGACGATGACATTGTGCTCCTTGGCAAACGCTACGATCTTCTTGAAAAACCCAAGATCAGCCACAGCCGTCGTAGGGTTGTGCGGGAAATTGATGACCAGGATCTTGGGCCGCGGGAAGGTCTGTCGATAAACACGAGTGAGGTCTTCAAAAAAATCGCTGTCTTGACGAAGTTCGATACCCCGCACTTCCCCACCGGCAATGATGAAGCTATACATGTGGATCGGATAGGTCGGCGTCGGGGTCAACACCACATCACCTGGACCAATCATGGCCAGGGCCAGATGAGCCAACCCTTCCTTTGATCCGATGGTGACGATTGCTTCCGTCTCTGGGTCGAGATCGACATCGTAGTTTCGCTTGTACCACGCACAAATCGCATGCCGCAGTTTCGTGATCCCTCGCGATGCGGAGTAGCGATGATTCTTCCCTTTTCGTGCGGCCTCGATCATCTTCTCGATGATGTGAGGGGGAGTGGGCTGATCGGGGTTCCCCATGCCGAAGTCAATGATATCTTCACCCTGCTGCCGTGCCTCCAGCTTCAATGCTTGGACTTGTGCAAAGACATACGGAGGCAATCGCTTGATCCGATAAAACCCGTCGCCCAACCCCATGACGTTCCTTTGACAGTTCGTACGAGAGAATTCTCACCCGACTCGCTGTGATAAACGAGCGTGGAAGTGTAAGAAGCGCCTATTTTAATGGAGCGGTCTAGCCCAGTCAATTTCCCTTATTTTCGAAGATTTCCTTTCCTGCGACAAGGATTCGGGATGGGAGTTTTTTTATCCCCACCGTTCTTGCTCCCTCTCCCTTCTTTCTGCTACTAATACAGCTGGGGTTGTCTCGCTCGTCTGTCTCTTGTCTTTACTTTTACCCAGCCGCATAGCAGTTATGGAGGGGGAATGGCTCGACTCGGCGTGAACATCGACCATGTGGCAACCTTGAGGCAGTCTCGTGGTGGGACCGATCCCGATCCGTTGGCGGCTGCCGTGCTCGTTGAGCTGGCCGGGGCTGACGGTTTGGTCGTTCATCTTCGAGAAGACCGGCGCCACATTCAAGATCGAGATCTTCATCTTCTTCGCGAAATCTCCCGGACAAAACTCGACCTTGAGATGGCGGCTGACGCCGACATGGCAAAGATTGCTCTCACCATTAAGCCTGATCTGGTGACGCTGGTGCCGGAAAAACGACAAGAACTCACCACGGAAGGCGGCCTCGACATCGTGGGCGAGCGAGAACGCGTTCAGCATATCGCGAACCTTCTCCGTAATGGCGGCATCCCGGTGTGCGTCTTCATTGAGCCGGATTTGAGCCATATTAAAGCGGCTCATAAAATTGGAGTGGATTTTGTGGAGCTGCACACCGGTCGTTACGCCAATGCCACCCGATCGAAAGAAGCCGATACCGAATTTGAAGCGATCAGCCTTGCCGCGAAGCTCGCGTATAAACTCGGAATCGGCGTGAATGCCGGGCACGGGCTGAACTACCGCAATATCAAGCGACTGACCTATATTCCTGAAATCGTGGAATACAACATCGGGCATAGCATTATCGCGCGCGCAGTCCTCGTGGGTCTTGTGCAAGCCGTCAAAGAAATGAAGACGTTGCTGAGCTAGAGAACCGTCGTCTCGTACCGGCCTCCGACTATTTGGCGATCGACAGCTTTTCATGATCAAAATCATCACCGCTGCGCAAATGCAGACACTCGAGCGCCGAACTATCGGAGAAGCTCGCATCCCGGCAACCACGTTGATGGAGCGGGCGGGGTCAGGCGTGGCATCGTGTATCGAGCAGTGGGCCGGTGCCGTCAACGGCAAAACAATCACCGTGATCTGCGGGAAAGGGAATAATGGTGGCGATGGATTCGTCGTGGCTCGCCTCCTCCGCCGCCGCCGCGCCAATGTCCGTGTTCTGACCATGGCACCCCTTTCAGAATTGAGCCGAGACGCTGCGTTGATGTACAGGCGGTTTGTGAAGACAGCCGGCCCATCCTCCATCATTCCCTACAAATCCAAGGATACGGCATACTCGCTTTTGCAAGAGAGTGACTTGCTTGTGGATGCGCTGTTGGGGACGGGACTGTCCTCGGCCGTCACGGGTCGCTATGGCGAGGTCATTGAGAGCATAAACAAGATGAGCTGTCCCGTCGTGGCCATTGATGTGCCTTCCGGCCTTCACGCCGATACTGGAATGACGCTTGGTCAGGCTGTTTGTGCCGCACTGACCGTCACCTGTGGCCTCCCCAAGATAGGGTTGTACCAGAATCAAGGGATCGACTTGTCAGGTAGCATCACACTTGTCGATATCGGGATTCCACCGTCCTATGTCGATGCACTGGACAGTCGTGTGGCTTTACTCACGCCGCAATGGGTTCACGGGTGCCTCCCACGCCGTGAGCGATCCGGCCACAAAGGCACATATGGGCACGCCGGTATCATTGCAGGGTCTGTCGGAAAAACAGGAGCAGCTGCGTTGGCGGCACAAGCAGCGCTGCGGGTAGGAGCCGGCCTCGTCACCGTTGCAACGCCTTCCAGTGTCAATGACATCTTGGAGGCTAAGCTCTTGGAAGTCATGACAATGCCGATGCCGGAGACGAAGGCCAAAACGTTTTCGCGTGCTGCGTTGGATCGTCTTCTCGCTTTCATGGCCGCCAAAGATGCCGTGGCGATTGGGCCAGGATTATCCACTCACCATGAGACGGTTGAACTCGTCCAGGCCTTGACCGCACGACTTGACCGACCAGCGGTGCTGGATGCTGACGCGCTGAATGCCTTGACCGGGCGCACCGCCATCCTCGCTTCCTGCAAAACACCCCCGATCATCACCCCTCATCCAGGGGAAATGGCCCGGTTGGAGGCTGAGGCAACTCCTCAGACCGTCAATCGTGATCGAATCGGCACCGCAACTCGATTTGCCCGAGAACGTGGTTTGTTTGTCATCTTGAAGGGAGCCAGGACGGTGATTGCTCGGCCTGATGGTGCCGTTGCGATCTGTCCAACCGGAAACCCTGGCCTGGCAACCGCTGGAACCGGAGATGTACTGACAGGGATGGTCGTTGGGTTATTGGCACAAGGCCTGCCGTCATGGGAAGCTGCCTGCACCGCAACCTACCTGCACGGAGCAGCCGGCGATCTGGCAGCAGCGCGAACGGGAGAAGTCAGCATGATTGCGGGGGATCTACTCGGCCAAATTCCTACTGCCCTGAACAGGATGCTTGGAACCTCGACCAATCAGGTCCGTCCGGAATGCAACGGTCCGACAGAACGACCTCCCTATGGCTCGACCAGCTAACTCCCGTAGCCTTATCCTCTCTTCTCTCCATGAGACAGAGTCAATTGGAAAGGCCATCGGGCAAGTGCTTTGCAGAGGAGATGTGATCGCATTGATTGGTGAACTGGGGGCTGGCAAAACCGCATTAGTTCATGGGATTGTCTCGGGTCTTGACGCACCACGCGCTCTGGTGGCGAGTCCGACCTTCATGCTGATGCACCAATACCATGGACGACTCCCCTTGACTCATATGGATCTGTATCGATTGAGGAACCCTGAAGAGGCTGAGGCCATAGGGCTTTCTGAAATTTTTGATGATGACGGTGTGACCGCGATCGAATGGGCGGACCGATTTCCTGGCCTACTCCCGTCCGACCGACTCGAAGTCCGATTGTCTCACAGAACCTTCTCCTCTCGGACCGTTCGGCTCGTGGCCCAAGGAGTTCGCTCTCGTTCGCTGCTGGCACGCATCACGCGGGTCTTGCCATCCGTCAAGAAACGCGGCCGACTGCAGCGCCCTGGACTCAGTAGAAAGAGAAAGGCTTCCCCTCAATGACACGACTGATTTTGGTCGGCATCCTCTTACTCCTTTCACTGGCCTTTGTCCTGCAAAATCAGGAGCAGGAAGTCACATTGCGCTATTTCTTCGGTTTGTTTGAAGCTTCTACACCTATTTACCAACCCATCATGACTGGGTTTATCATGGGTCTCCTGGTTTCCGCCATTCTCCTGTGTCCTCCCTGGGTACGCAGCCGTATTCAGCTACGCCGAAAGACAAAGGCACTGCAACAAGCGGAAGTGGACTTGGAGCGGCTTCGGCAATCACTCGAGAAAGTGTCCGGACGGACCTCCGTCCACTCAGAGTTGGAACCCTAAGAGGTGTTTTGCTGATGAGTGATGCGACTCTCAGTCCTCTCATGCGTCAGTTTCGAGAGATCAAGCAGGCCTATCCTGATGCGATTGTGTTTTTCCGCGTGGGAGATTTTTATGAGATGTTTTATGAAGATGCTCTAGAGGCTTCCCAACTGCTCTCCATTGCATTGACCTCCCGAGATAAGAACAGTCCTCACCCAATCCCATTGTGCGGCGTCCCGTATCATGCAGCGACTGGGTACATTGCGAAATTACTCAACGCCGGACGCTTGGTCGCCTTATGTGAGCAAGTGGAGGACCCTAAGTCTGCCAAGGGGCTTGTGCGACGCGAGGTCGTTCGACTGTATACACCAGGCACCTTGGTGGACACCGAGTTCCTAATCCCGGGAGAGCTCAACTATCTAGCTGCCCTTGCCGTTCATCCTGATACGGATTTCGGCGAACGCATTGGGCTCGCCAGCCTTGAGGTATCGACTGGAGAGTTCTGGTTGATGGAGTTTCGAGGGGCAGAGGCGGTAAGCCAGGTTCTGAACGAACTGTCTCGGCTCGATCCTCGTGAGCTGATCTTCTCGACAGGCCTCACCAGTCGCAACGCGGCATGGGTAAGACAGATTTCAGGCCCACGTTTGTGTGAACGTCCGGCGACCCCCTTTGACCCTCAACGTGCCACACACATATTGATCCGCCATTTCCGCTGCGACTCGCTTGAAAGTCTGGGATGTCAAACATTCACGGCTGCTCTCGGTGCAGCCGGCGCGGTGCTGGAGTATTTTCGTGAGACTCAGCCGAACATGCCCTTGGATCACATCCGCCGATTATCCGTTCGCGAGAATCACGAAACCATGCATCTCGATGGGACGACGATTCGGAATTTGGAGCTTCTGAAACCATTGTCCTCCAAAGAGCAGATAGCGGCGACCGATCCCGTAACGCTACTAACCGTGTTGGACCACACAGTCACCGCGATGGGATGTCGACTGTTGCGTCAGTGGTTGGTCACGCCTCTTTTGCGCTGTGACCTGATTACAGCACGCCTTGATGCTGTCGAAGAACTCAAAGACGCCTTGTTCGCACGAACCTCCTTGCGTAGAGCTTTACGGGAAGTCCAAGACATTGCACGATTGGGCGCCCGTATCACGCTCGGCTTAGCAAACCCACGTGAATTGCTGGCATTGAAACAGTCGCTGGCAGCCCTGCCTGAGATATTCACCCAACTGACATCACTTCAAAGCCGACTCCTGGTTGAATCCATGAGCACATGGGATGGTGCTGAAGATCTCTATGATCTGATTGAGCAAGCGATCCGTCCTGATGCTCCACCGTCGCTACGCGACGGCAATATCATTAAAGAGGGCTATGCCCCAGACATCGATGAACTTCGGAAGGCCAGCAAGGAAGGAAAGGAATGGATTGCGGCTCTGGAAGGGAAAGAACGAGAACGAACGAAAATCGAGTCGTTGAAAGTTCGCTACAATCAGGTATTTGGGTATTACATTGAGATTACCAAAGCCAACCTGAGCCGCGTCCCACCGGACTACAGTCGAAAGCAGACTCTCGTCAATGCAGAGCGTTTTACAACGACGGAGCTCCAAGAACTGGAAGAACGGGTGGTCGGTGCCGATGTGAAACTTCTCGCCTCCGAGCAGGAAGCCTTCGTTGCCCTGCGCTCTCGGTTGGCAGCAGAAACCTCTCGGTTGGATCGAATGGCGACACGTTTGGCTCTGGTCGATGTCCTGGCCGGTTTAGCCGAAACAGCGGCACTCTACCGCTATTCCAAGCCGACCGTCACAGATGGCGGCGGCATTATCATTAAAGAAGGTCGACATCCCGTTGTCGAGCGGCTCTGTCACGATTCCGTTTTTGTACCGAACGACACAAAGCTGGATCTTGGAGCTGATCGACTGCTCATCATGACAGGCCCCAATATGGCCGGAAAAAGTACCTATCTTCGACAGGTAGCCTTAATTGTCCTCATGGCCCAGATCGGAAGCTTTGTCCCGGCAACGGAGGCTCATATCGGTGTAGCCGATCGTATTTTTACCCGTGTTGGTGCATCTGATAATCTGGCCGGTGGGCAAAGCACGTTCATGGTTGAAATGGTTGAAACCGCCTCTATTCTAAGGAACGCCACACAGCGAAGCTTGCTCTTACTGGACGAAATTGGCCGTGGGACCAGCACCTTCGATGGGCTCAGCTTGGCCTGGGCTATTGCGGAGCATATCCATGACTGCACCAGGCTGGGTGCTCGCACGCTCTTTGCCACGCACTATCATGAAATGACTCAATTGGAATCACAACGCAGTGGAATCAAGAACTATCGTGTGGCCGTGCAGGAACGCGATGGAGATATCGTGTTTCTGAGAAAGATCATCGCAGGCAAAGCCGATCGCAGCTATGGCATTCATGTGGCAAAACTTGCAGGGCTTCCCCCTGAGGTGGTTGATCGCGCCCAGGCAGTCTTATCGCAACTCGAACGGCCGGAGTCTTCCCCTACCATCTCCACTTCAGTTCCAGCACAACAACCTCCTCAAGCTTTTCCTCAGCCTCACCCGATGATAGAAGAGGTGAAACAGATCGATCTGTTCTCAATCACACCACTCGATGCCATGAATTGCCTCGCCGAACTACAACGCATGGCAAGAACAGACATGACTGAACCATCGGCCAGTCGATAATTCGACTGCCCCATATACTGAACCCAGCGTCTACACCCGAGAAGAAACGGCCCCCCACACGCGACTCCGACAACTGTTGACCATTGATGCCCCGCACTGTCAGATCTGCACTACTTCAGCGAGTAGACGTGACACACCTCTCTGTCGGAGTTTTTTCAGACCGGTTGAAGTTCGTGGCCGTGCCCAAGATGAGAACTGAGAACTCCGAACTCAAAATAAAAGGGGCGGCATTCCTTGAAGGAATGCCGCCCCTCTCGCCCTTGAGAGCGTCTTCAGCGAGCCAGATTATACTGCGCAGTCCATGGGATCAATCCACCGAGGGTCTTCCCGCCAGGAAGCATGACATCGTATTGCATACCGACGTTGCTTCCATCCGGGGTGACCGGAGAAGTGTTGAGACCAGTCTTGGCTTTTGTACAGACTGACTCGAACTCGTTTTTCCCGGTGCACTCCTTGAGCCGAAGCGCGGACATGCTCACAGGTTTACCCATGGAACCGGACACTTCAGGAATCTTCTTCACTGCGGAAATCACGCGATGGTTCTGCTCTGTTTCCGTGACGACAAACTCTATCAGGTCTGTCGTGCTACCCGGGGGAACTTCCTTCGCAGCAGCCGGTCCTGCATGAAGGCGTCCCATTTTCTGTAATTCTTGCCAAGCAGATTTGTCGGCATAGAACTTCAGATTCTTGCCTGGATGAACTTTCTGCCAATATAATCCACTTTCGGCATTACCACCAAACACAGCCACGTTGACCCATACAGCTTCATCATACGGATCAAGGACGATCACTCGCCCCTGTATCGTGGTAGGCTTGCTCATATCGCCCCACTCAAACCGTTCTTGAAATGACTCAATGGCCGAGGCGGTCGACGCCATACCAGCTACGAGAGCAACGGCTGCCAGTATGGCTCCACCTTGCTTATAAGACATCTTCATCGCGTCCTCCTTCACAACAACGTGCTGTACTTAAGAGTGGCTAGTCTTCTTTCAGTATCTTGAAGCCGGTGATGGTTCGGCCATCGAGGGTGATTTCCATGGCGACCAATTCTTGTGAAGCCTTGATGATCTTATCCATCAGGGTCTTATCCTTCACAGCGAGTCGAACCGTCGTGGCTGCATGGTACCAACCGGAATACACCGAGTTCTTCTCCGTCCCCCCGACAAACCCCCAAGCGCAACAGGTAAAGAGAGGGTCCGGTGGTTTCACATCGAGCATGGTTGATGATCGACCACCTGTGTCTCCGGATCCTGGCTCTCCTGAATTCCAGTACTGAATCCCGAACAACAGTTCTCCATCGGGATTATCCGCCCACTGAGACCAGACACGGCCTTGCAGAGTCTTGGCTGCTGCTTCGGCCTTCAATGGCTTTCCGCCAACGACGGCATCCGCAAGACCAAGGTGCTCAATACCCCCAGCGGCGAATGAAAATTCGGCCGCTAGCAAGCCGAAACTTGTACATACTGCGGCGGCAGCTAGAATGACAGCCCTTTTCATACCTCGTCCCTCCTTCATCAAATTGATGACCATTGCCTTCATGAAGATGTTGATCGCGTTCAGTTGATCACTATCGATTGATCAAAACTATTCTATCAATGACCCATTTCGAACCGACAGCTGTTCGAGGCACAAGTCATGAACCTTACCCCATGAGAATCGAGGTGGAACGGTACTCAAACTGAGCTGTTCTGTCAAGGGCATGGTATCGTATGTCTAGTCTCATCGTTGAAAGTACTATAGATAAGAATAAAAAAACAATGGCTTACACGTTTCCATCCTCTGGCACTTCCCAGCTTATGGAGTCATAGATACGGGCAGCCGTCGCTTCACCCGATCTATCTGCCGAGCGGACAACGGCCCCAATCCTGTCAAGGCCATATTCTTGGTTGTAAAGAGATTACGCGCCACACGACTGACCTGTTGCTCCGTCACGGCATCAATCTCTGAAATCATGTCCTCTAAGGATGTGTGCGTGCCGGCGATGAGTTCATCCTTGGCCAGTTTGTTCATGCGGCTATGTGAACTCTCAAGGCTCAACATCAGTCCACCTTTCATTTGTTCCTTGGTCCGTTTAAGCTCCTCGCTGGTTACTCCACGCCTGGCCATTTTCTGAATTTCTCGATCAACCAGATTCAGAACACGATCAACTTCTTCAGCTCGAGTTCCGGCATACACGGTAACGGTACCGGTATCAGAATAGCCCGATAAGAATGAATAAATTGAGTAGGATAAACCACGCTTCTCTCTGACCTCTTGAAAGAGCCTTGAGCTTACGCTCCCCCCTAAGACACTGTTAAGCGCATAGATCACATATCGGTCCTGATGACCAGCCGCAATCCCTTCAAGTCCCACACAGAGATGGACCTGCTCCAAAGGCTTCTGCTTCATCGTCACACCGCCATGCAGTTCGGCTGGCCGCCGCGTTCCTGAAATGGGAGCCGTTGAAGCCTGATAGCCTCCAAACAATCGGGTCATCATTTTCTCAAGCATCCGTTGATCGAAATTCCCGGCAACCGCAACGACGATGTTTTCAGGGCGATAATGTTGAGCAATGTACGCGAGGAGGTCTTGACGACAAATGTGACCGATCGTGGATGCTTTCCCAAGAATCGGACGACTCAACGGGTGCGTACCCATCACCAACTTGGTGTGTAATTCCTGAACGAGATCCTCGGGATCATCTTGTACCATGCGAATTTCTTCGAGGACGACTTGCTTCTCTTTTTCAATTTCTTTCTGGTTCAGGCGAGAGTGCAAGAACAGATCCGAGAGAAGATCCAAGGCTTGAGAGAGATGCTGATCAAGAACTTTGACATAGAAGGTGGTCGTCTCCCGCGTGGTAAACGCATTCATTTCTCCACCGAGGGCGTCAATTTCCCGGGAGATGTCCGTCGCTGACCGCGACGCCGTTCCTTTGAACAGCATATGCTCGATGAAGTGAGAATACCCGGCTTCCTCGGGACATTCGTCCCGAGAACCGGCATTCACCCAAAGACCTATGGTGACGGACTTGACGGTAGGGATTCGCTCGGTGACCAAGCGAATCCCGTTATTGAGGATGACCTTGCGGTACAAGTGTTACCCACCTGCTGGTTCTGATGCCCCACCGGTGGTTGGCGCGGGGATCGTTTCTTTTCGACTGAGACGGATTTTCCCCTGCTTATCGATTTCAAGCACTTTGACAAGAATCTGGTCCCCTTCCGCCACCTCATCGGACACTGATTTCACACGATGATGAGCGAGCTGAGAGATGTGCACGAGTCCATCCGTGCCCGGCAATACCTCAACGAAGGCGCCGAAGTCCATGATCTTTCTCACCGTTCCTGAATACACCTTCCCGACTTCGACCTCCTCGGTCAAGCGGTTGATGATATCCTTGGCTTTCTGCAAGGACGCACCGTCCGAGGACGCGATCGTGACAATACCGCTGTCTTCGACACTGATCTTGACGCCGCAATCGGCTTGAATCCCACGGATCGTCTTCCCTCCCTGCCCGATAATATCCCGTATTTTGTCCTGTTTAACCTTCAGCGTGTGGATGCGCGGGGCAAAAGGCGAGAGATCCGTTCGTGGGCCTGGAAGCGCATTCGACATACGACTCAGAATGTGGAGACGCCCCGATCGAGCTTGTTCCAATGCTTGCTGCATCAAGGTAGTGGTAATCCCGCCGATCTTGATGTCCATTTGCAGTGCGGTCACCCCGTTCTTCGTTCCGCACACTTTGA
>CAYSFU010000083.1:0-17757 GCA_964430555.1 uncultured Nitrospira sp.
GTCGTAAAACCCCGCATAGGAGGTGTACACACGTTCAATCTTCTCGGGATCCATGGTTTGCCTCCAAAGTTCACACGATTCGGTCTCTGCGCACCGCACCCCTGCAGAGGAAGAAACCGTTATGGCAACGCGGGGAGAATCAACATCGAGGCGGGAAATTCATGTAGTCCATAGCCCGCCGGAAACAGTGCCCGGCGTACTGTAGCCAAACTCCTCCGCGTGAGTCAACATGCTTCTTCACGAATCAGAACCGAATAGTTGGCGCCGACCGGTTCGCGCACGCTCTATCGGCGCCCATCAGACCTGCTTGATTCGTCGCGCCTCGCTGTGTGATAGCTACACCCATGCTTCTTGCGGGCCTCTTTGCCGGTGCTCTTTTTCTCGGATTGTTGGTGGGAGATTGGATCTATTTTATCCGATTCACTCCGGATGCCGTGCGGTATGGCTGCCGCGTGGCAAGTCTCGCCGATCAGTGGTCTGGCACAACCATGGATGGCATCCGCAATCGTTTTGGCTCCGACGGGGTCCTGATGCTGCCACATGGAGTGGCCTGGTGGTACCCTGACTTGTCTCAGATCGCCATTCGTCCGCAATACCGCCTCTTCTCAAGAAAGTTTCGGACGGCTTGGCCTGTGAAAGGTCTCATTCACGTAACTCCCCATGATCAATTGTTGGGGACGCACTGCGTCAAACGAGTTCCTTGGTCATCGGCCCTTATCACCGTGATCTGGTTTGCCGTGGTCTTATTGGGATCACTGACCTTTGTGGTTCAATATACCCTGGAAGGCGGATTCACGGTGCTTGGCGGGGCGTTTGTGGGCATCGGCACGATCGGACTTGCCGGCATGGTCGCGCTGTTTGGAATCGTGACGGTGACCTTGTCCTATCGCCTGGAGGACAGCCGCCTCATGCAGGTATACGACGAACTGCGCGCGGCCATGGCGCCACCCAGCTCTTCCTGAGCGAACTACTCACCCGCGGAAGAAGTTCAAGTCACCCGCGGAAGAAGTTCAAGAATTGATCGTACTCAACCGGTAGATTCACAGCTGCGCGATTATGAACCAGGCCGATAATGATGCCCCGATGTTTCTTCGCAAGACCAGACGTCTCAAACGCGGCTCGGAAGTGCTCCCATTGCAAAGACGGATCGGCTACAATCCTGGCCTGTTCGTGGAGAGAAAGCGCATGTACAATGGTCGTGAAGGTCCGAATGGCTTTTTCCACACTCTCGTAAGGTGGTGCCAGATTGAGTCTGGCATAGAACATCTCCAGATGCCGGCGGAATTCCTCTTTCAGCATCTGAGTCGAATCTGATACAGGGGGAGGCGCTTCTGCCATAGTCGTTGTAGAGATGATACGGTAGGACAGGGGTACGGAACAACTCTCAAGGGAGGACGAGATGAACCGCATACTATCAGGATTCTTAGGTACACTCGCCATGGTGGCCTTGGCCGGATGCTCCTCACATCACCATCACCACGGCATGATGGGTGAAGGCAAGAGTGATGCCTACTGGCAGAAGGGCCAGCAAGATATGGAAGGATTGATCAATCGGACCGTCCAGGACCCCGAGAAGGCGAAACAGGTGAACACGCTCGTCGGCCAGATCATCAACGAGCTCAAGGAAGGTCGTGAGCAGGAGCGGGCCTACCACCGGCAACTCTATACCTTGAATGCCAGCTATGACGCGGCGCCGGAGGAGTTTTCCAAAGTTCTCAACGAGGCGAATATTCAACGGATGCAACACTCGGCCAGCGTCCTCAGTCTGCGGTTCAAGATGAAGAACCTCATGACAGCCGATGAGTGGAAGGCACTTTCAGACAAAATGATCTCGTACAGTGGCCGTTATTCACACGGCAGTACCGGGGCCAAGGCCGGATACTGAGCAGGTCAAGGCTGAGGTTGAGCAAGGTGAACCCGTACTCACTCAGCCTTAGCCTCAACCTGCTTTTGGAGACGCAAGTGTGAGAGGCACCGGCACCCACGTTGCACCGGCATCGGTGGAACGATAGAGCCCGCTGCCGTTGGTACCGGCATAAAGGATCTTGGCATCTTTGGGATCCATGGTAAGGGCCCGCATATTCAGCGTGGCAATCCCCTGATTCATCGCCTTCCAGGTTTTCCCACTATCGGAGCTTTTCCAAACGCCTGCCGGGCCACCGATGTACAAGTTCGCAGACTCCGTGGGATGAATCACAATACTGCCGACAAAGGGATCGGGTAACGATTGGCCGATCCGCTCCCACTGCTCGCCTTTGTTCATCGTGCGAAACAGTCCTTTCGTTGTGCCGATATACACCGTATCAGGATGTGTTCGATCGATCTCAATGGCATTGACCCCAAGAGCCATGGCCGCCATAAGTTCCGTCTCGGGGATCAACCCGTTATTGATTTTCTTCCAGGTCATCGTCCCATCATCGGACCGGTAGACCCCGCCGGTCGTCCCGCCATAGAGCACCGCCGGCTCTTTGGGATTGATGGCGATCGCCGTCACGATATGAACTTCCTTCATCCCATTCATCCGTTCGGCCCATACACGGCCCGCATCTTTCGTATAAAAAGCGCCGACCGTCGTCGCCGCATAGATCTGTTCACTGGCCGCTGGGTGAAACACGAACTGGTTAATGAACGAGACATGTTCTTTCAGTCCGACATTATAGGGCAGCCAATGTTGTCCACCGTCCGGACTCTTGTAGACTGCATCCCCCATCGTACCCGCATAGATCGTCGCCGGCAGGAGCGGATCGATTGCCAGCGTCGTCACCCGGCGAGCGCTGAAGCTGGGAAAGCGCTCCCAGGTCCCTCCTCCATCACGGGACTTGTAGACCGCGTCATTTGTGGCTACATAAAGGATATTCGCGTTCGTCGGATGGAGCGCAATTGAAACGACGGACTCGCTGTCCTTTTGGCAACCGAGAACGGGAATCAGGAGCGTGACCAAGACCAGCGTACGGGCGGTGTGAAGCAGTCGCATGGTGGTGGGACCTAATCACAGGGATCTGACGGGCGTCAAGCCGGAAGGGCTGAACGCCACCGGTGGTGAGGTGAAGGAGTGGTTAGGCCGCCGTGCCGATAAGGCTTTCCAGGGGGATGTGCAACTTGCGGTGGAGTCGACGAATCATCTCGAGCGAGAGAGTTCGTTTCCTTGTCAGGATTTCCGACACACGCCCACGCCCACCCAGCATC
Organism: uncultured Nitrospira sp.; assembly: GCA_964430555.1. Taxonomy (GTDB): domain Bacteria; phylum Nitrospirota; class Nitrospiria; order Nitrospirales; family Nitrospiraceae; genus Nitrospira_D. The sequence goes on from CAYSFU010000083.1 coordinate 3,187, forward strand.
GTCTCTAAATCTTTCCGCGTCATGCCGAGTTGATCCATCCGAAATGTGATCGCGTCGATCGGATCGGGAGGATAAATCGCGTGATGCTTCGCTTCATACGCCTCGACGAGCGTCGTGAGCACGTCCAGCTCGTCACCAGCCTTCGTACCTGGTTTCGCCTCCATCAGATGTTCAATTCGACCTAACGTCCGGTCATAGTCTCGGGCTGTTTTGATTGGAGAGATCGTCATGGTGCTTCCTTGTCTTCTAGATAGTCATGACATCGATCGAATCATACTCGGCATGCGTCCCGATGAATCGGATATACACCACTCGGTACGGATAATTGATTTTCACGATAAGCCGATACTGATTCCCCGACACGTTGAAGATGACCCGATTGCCTTGTAGGACGCTGGCCGAACGAAAATTCGCTTTGACAGCCGATGGGGATGTCCAATCGGCGTGGGCGACCTCCTGGTGCCAGGCTTCCAAAGGGCCTTTAGCCTTTGGGTATCGCTTCCAGAAGTTCCGCAGCGTCCGCTTGACAATGATGCGTACGGGTCACTATAGCACGATCCCAAATTGGGATTAACCGACCTGGGCACTGCGGGGCACGCTGGGAAGTGTCCAGACTTGCCTTTCGCACACTACCAGCGTACCGTTTCCCAGCGTTCACATTTGGAGTATTCGAGATGGACAAGAAACTAACCGGTAAAACACTCGCCGACTTCGAGGCAACGCGCGATATATGGCAAGAAGTCTTGGATGGCGTACGAGAGATCAAGGCAGGCGGAGAAAAACGGACAAGGGTTGAAGCCAAGTCGTACATTGTTCGCATGCGGTTGAAGAGTGGGTTCTCCCAGGCTAATTTTGCTGCAGCACTCGGTGTGTCGAAACGCACCTTGGAGCAATGGGAACAAGGCCGCCGTAAACGATCCAGCGCCGCGAAACAACTCTTGAAGATTGCCGAACGCCATCCTGAGGTTCTTCTTGAGGTAGCGGCTTAAGCGATATCGGTGGTCTTCTTAGCCAAGCCGATTGAGCCGTTCAACCAACACAGTCGATGCGGGGCACACATGAATGCCCCCTTAACTAGGTGTATGGTTCGCCATGCCAATAACACGGGTTCACATCGAAGGGTTCAAACGATTCTCTCATTTTGACCTGGAGCTAAATCCAAATTTCAATGTCATCGTGGGCGATAACGAGACGGGCAAGAGTTCTATTCTCGAGGCTATAGGACTTGTTCTAACCGGTCAGTACGACGGGCGCCTTGTCCAGTATGCCATTGACCCATACCTCTTCAACGCAGCAAACGTCGCCGATTTCTTTCGAAAACTTCAGAACAAGGAGCACGCAAGCGCACCAAGGGTGTTAATCGAGGCCTATTTAAAGTCGGATAATCACGACCCTGACTTGTCAGCACTCAAGGGCACAAACAATAGCCAGAGTGAAGATTGCCCAGGATTAAAGCTCGAGATTGACATAGATCACAATCACATCGACTCTCTCAAGGCATATGCCTGCGACAAATCGAATCCATCCATCCTACCCGTTGAATTCTACAAGACCACATGGAGATCATTCGCTGGCAATTCTATAACCCTTAGGAACCTACCCTTTAGGGCAGCAATGATCGACACCAGCCTTCCGCGAGTGCATCGAGGCCCAAATAAATATGTCTCACAGATAGTGAGCGATGTCCTCACTGAGGAACAGCGACGGCAGCTGTCGCTCGCGTATAAGAAGTTGCGTCATGAGTTCTCCCAGGAGGACGGCGTTGCTACAATCAATAAGCATCTTGAGCAGCAAGGCAATCTTGCAACAACCAAGAAACTTACAGTGCAAATGGACATGTCCTCCCGGTTGACGTGGGACAGTATGATCACGGCTCACATGGAGGACTTGCCGTTTGACTGTGCGGGAAAGGGTGAACAGTGTCGCGTCCAGATGCGGCTAGCAATTGCCGGAGCGGAGCAGTCACGGATCCTTCTTGTCGAAGAACCGGAGAACCACCTATCACACTCCAACTTGAACATGCTCATGGACGATATCAGGAAGGACTGTGTGGATCGGCAAGTGATTATCACAACTCATAGTGCATTCGTCCTGAACAAACTAGGAATCGACAATCTCCGCCTGATTTCCCATGAAAATCACACGGTGAGGCTTACTGGTCTGGCGCCTGACACAAAAGACTATTTCATGAAACTACCAGGGTACGACACGCTTCGGCTGGTCCTTTCCAGGAGAAGCATACTTGTCGAAGGTCCATCGGACGAGTTGATCCTGCAACGTGCGTATAAGGACAAGCATGGCAAACTGCCACTTGAGGACGGAGTCGACGTAATCTCAGTTGGGGCACTTGCATTCAAGCGCTTCTTGGAGATCGCGGAACTTCTTAACCTAGACGTTAGGGTTATAACCGACAACGATGGAAATGTAGCTGCACTGAAAACTAAGTACGCCCGTTACCTAGATGGAACCAGCTCAAATGTTAAAATCTACTATGACGCTGATGAAACCCACCCTACTCTCGAACCACAACTTTTGAAGTCCAATTCTCTAAGCGCGCTTAATGCCATTCTTGGGAAACAATTCACGGACAACGTGGACCTGTTGAAGTACATGAAGAGTAACAAGACGGATTGTGCGCTTAAGATGTTTGAGACCACACAGGCATGGTGTACTCCAGCATATATTGGGAATGCCATCGAGTAAGAACAAAGTCGTTATTGCTTGTGCAGGATCAGGCAAGACAACTCGTCTTGTCAAAGAAGCTCTAGCTCATCCCAACCGTCGAATCGCGATGGTCACATACACAAACAATAACGCGCGCGAGATCAACAAAAAGTTTGGTGAATTGAACTCCGGCGTGCCGAGAAACGTGACTGTGATGACCTGGTTTGAGTTTCTGTTGCGGGAATGTGCGCGACCATACCAGAAGTCCAAATACAACGAGAAACGGATTGAATCATTGCTCTTCGTGAATCAGCAATCCGCCAAGGGCATAAGCGAAACAGATACCGCACGTCACTATTTCGCAAACGGTGAGTTGATTTACTCGGACAAGATGGCGAAGTTCGTAGTTGAATGCGAGAAAAGCTCCTCCAATGCGGTTACTGCACGGCTTGGAGAGATATACACAGACGTTTTCGTCGACGAGTTCCAAGACTTGGCCGGGTGGGATCTTGATGTGATCGAGATGTTCTTGCGATCGAACATCCGTATCACGCTCGTTGGAGATCCCAGGCAGCATATCTACAGCACCAATCCGTCAAGCAAGAACAAACAATATCTTGGCATCAATGTCATCAATTTGGTGGAGAAGTGGAAGCAGGGTGGCTTGTGCACGACCGATCCACTGAGCGTGACTTACCGATGCAATCAGGCAATTTGCGACTTTTCGAACGCGCTTTGGCCAGGAATGGATCCCATGACACCATTGCAAAACGCCGTTACCAACCATGATGGAGTATTCCTTGTGGCCAAGAAAGTGGTGGCAGAATACATCCAGCAATTTCGACCTCAAATTCTACGGTACAACAAGAAAGTAAACACGTTCGGGTGCAAAGCATTGAATTTCGGAGTGGCAAAAGGCCTTCAGTTCGAACGAGTCTTAATCATTCCCACTCAACCGATAAGGAAGTTCCTACAAACAGGGGACATCGAGCATGTTGAGAGCTCGAGAGACAAGCTGCATGTCGCCGTCACACGAGCACGGTACAGCGTGGCGTTTGTCTTTGACAAACACTCACCAGTTGTACAAGAGCAATGGGAACCTTGAAAGGGAAATGGGGTGCTAACTCCTGTCGGAATGGTTAGCATCGCACACAGCCTACAGCCCCGAGTCGGTTGACTTCTCAACTGTGGGCAGACATACCTCTCTGCATGCCGAAAAAACGCCCCGCGATACCTAAACCACGCCTTCCCCCTGCCCCGCGCTCGATTCAGAAAGGCAGCTCGCTCGCGAATTTGCTCGACCGGGACGCGATCGAATGCCTCGCGCACAATATCAGCCTCGTCTATCCTAGCTTTGACGGCAAGGCCTTCCTGCGATCAGCATTGAATGGGCTCAAGCCGCTCAGCATTATGCAGCGAGGACACCATCTGGCAAGGGCACTCCGCGAGCATCTACCGGCACGTTACGAACAGGCCGTTCGAATTCTACTCAAGTCCCTGACTCCGCCGCTGACCGATACGGATGACCTTGGACTCGGCGTATTCTTCTACTTGCCACACGTGAGTTTTGTCGCGTCCTACGGGCTAGATCCAACGCACAACGGCGGAAATGATCAGTTTGAGATCTCGATGACGGCGCAATACGAACTGACCAAGCGCTTCAGCGCTGAATTTTCTATCCGCCCCTTTCTCATTCGATGGCCGGAGCGCACACTGGCACGACTGCAGCAATGGACGAGCGACTGTGATCCACATGTGCGGCGGCTCTGTTCGGAAGGGACGCGCCCACGCCTCCCCTGGGCAACTCAGATTCCAGCCTTTATCAAAGATCCTCGTCCGGTGCTGCCGATTCTCGAAGTCCTCAAGGACGATGTGGATCTGTACGTTCGGCGCAGCGTGGCGAATCACATCGGCGACATTGCCAAGGACCATCCCGATCTGGCATTTCGGCTTTGCGAGCAATGGGTAGACGGTGCGACGAAGGAAAGAAAGTGGCTGCTGCGCCATGCCGTGCGCCATCCGGCCAAGAAGGGTGTGAAGGCAGCCCTACGTATCCGACGGTTGGTGAAATAACCCAAGAAACATTGCTAATAAAAGCATTGAGTTGGGCAACTTGTGCAATTCCTAACCCATCAGTGCGAAGCAGTTGACAGCCATGATAGGGCACGAGTACGGTCTACCTAATGGGGCGGAATAAAAAGCTGCGCGTGCGCATTGAGAGCCTAAAGCAGCGATCACCGATCATCAAATCAAATTGCCCTCGAACGTCAACGCGCGACACCAAATGTCAGTCTCATTCGGCATTGGGCGGTCGAGATCAAGGCTTGGGAACAGACCGTCGAGCAGTTGATGCGGCGGCTCAAGAAAAGAAAGCGCCATGCTTAAGAAGCGAGGGCGGGCAAAACTTCCCGAGTCCGGCGCACTTCTTGTGCCGTCGAGCACGCTGCTGGACAATCACTTTGAAGAACTGCTTGAAGCAATCGAGGAAATTCGTGGACTGACCGCGCTGTTGAAAGCGCTCCCCTCATTCAGCGATAAACGAGACGAATATGAAGGACGGCTGTACGCAGCCCTCACCCATCTCGACCACCACATCAAGCCAGCCATTAAGGAATGGGATCGCGTGGTGGATCGGATGCCAAACGAATAACCCAACCTTCTCTTACATCTTGAGGCGCTCGACATAGCCGGTTAGCTCGACATAACCCTGACCTTTCACGGACCGGCCTTGTTTGGTCCCCGTTACCACCACCGCGCCTTCCCAATAGGAGACATTGGTACTACGTGAGGTGCGCAATTCCTGATCGGCGAGCAGCGGAGTGACATCCAGCACAAGGTCGAGCGACGGACACGTCAGCTTCCATCGGCTGGGATACGTGGCCTTGCTCTCGGGACTGGTCCAGGTTCCTGTTGATTCGATCTGAAAATCCGTCACGTCCAAATGTCGAAAGTGTCCGTCCGGCGACACAGCGGTCCCACTGGACGCCAGATCGGACGATCCATCGCTCAACCGCATACGATAGAGCATGAGTTCGGTGTTATCCTCCAATTGGAGGCTGAACCAATCCCAGCCGACTTGATCGGCTCCGAGATCGCCTGACCCGAATTCATGGTCCATCCAGCTGGTGCCAGTCACCTCGAATTGTTCGCCGTCGATCATCAGATTGCCCGTTGTTGCCAGTCTCGTAAAGGAATAGTAGTGAGAAGCTTGCCCCACATCTTTTCCCTTTCGACTGACACCGGCCGCACCATGCGTAACCAGCGGCTTGGCCGGTTGCAGCGTGAGGGAAAGCGCGTGGGTGTCATCTCTCGCAACCAACGTATGAACACCGGGCATATCCGTTGTCGCTTCTGCCCGCCAATCGTCGATCCACACCTGAAGCTTTGCTTCGTCGGCGCCCGCCTTCCCCAGACCTTCACGGCTGAACTTTTCGGAAAAATGAAATCGTTTCCCGTGGAGGTCCGTTACTGCAAAATGGGCGAGGTACAGATCCTTGACCGACCATCGGGAAGGGAGCGTGGTCACGTCCTCTGGCGGGATGCCTCGTCGGAAGAACGTCAATTCAAAGCCGAATGACCGGCCGCTCTTGGCATGCAGGTGGCCCGTGTAGTACCACCATTCGGTCCGATAGGTCGGATGCGAGCCGTGGTCTCTTGGAAAGGTATACTGGTAGCCGGCCGTCGCCGGCTGGAAAGGAGCGGACGCGGTACTCCCAGCGATCGCAAACGACGCGCTCGCGCTCAAACACACACCGACCACCCCAATCCGCCAATAGTCGATCATACCTCGCCTAGCCACATAATCCACGTTCAAGCCTCACATACAAAGGAACATCCGACGGGATCGGTTATACCATGCGTTGAGTTCATGAACCAATCTGCAGTCTGAGAGCGGCGTTTCGCATTTCATACTGGATCATCGGCCAACAGCCAGCGTTGACAATTTTCACAAGCGTCAGCTATCGTGGCCCATGCAAACCGATCATGAGCGGGGGCCGTCGGGTCGAAATTTGTCCAAAACCATTGACCCATTTCCTATTCCCGACCGACTTCCTGTGTTTCCATTACCGAATGTGGTCTTTTTTCCGAAAACGTATCTCCCCCTCCACATTTTTGAACCTCGGTATCGCCAGATGGTGGCCGATGTCACGGTAGGGGGACAGTGTATCGCCATGGCACTCCTGAAGGAAGGATGGGAGCCGGACTACTATGGAAACCCGGCCATCTTTTCTGCCCTCTGTATCGGACGAATCGTCAGCGTGCAGCCCTTGCCGGATGGGCGCTCCAACATCTTGCTGCAAGGCCTCGAACGGTGCGAGCTTACGAATGAATACTTCGATAAACCCTATCGCGAAGCCACGATTCGGCTGACTCCCCTGCGTACCGAAGAAGGCTTGACCAAAGATGTGCGGAAGGCTCTGATCGACGTGCTTGGGCGATACCTGCAACAGAGAGAGGATAGTGCGGCGTGGCAAGGATTCTTCCGCGAAGAAGTGAGCGATGAGGTGTTAGTCAATACCCTATCAACCTATTTGGACTGTACCCCGTTGGAAAAACAATTCTTGCTGGAAGCCGAGGGGCTGCACCAGCGCGCTCGTCGATTGAACGATCTCGTTCAATTCATGTTACACGAGCATCATGGCATAAAAGGCTGGGACTAAATGGATCGTACGATCGCTATCGACGTGACTCGTCTCTGTAAAACCTATGACAGCCATAAAGCTGTCGATGACCTCTCATTTCAAGTCTACGCCGGAGAGATTTTCGGCTTGTTGGGGCCGAACGGCGCGGGCAAGAGCACGACCCTCCGTACCCTGATCACGTTGCTGCACCCAACATCGGGGACGGCCACCATCATGGGACACGACACGGTACGTGAGGCCGACAAGGTCCGAACGCTCATCGGCTACGTGCCGCAAGAACGAGCCATCGATCGGTTCCTCACCGGCCGTGAACATCTGCAGCTCCTGGGTGCACTCTACCATTTGACAAAAGACGAAGCCACGAAGCGCATCAACGAACTCCTGAAATTAGTGGACTTGGAAGATCATGCCGACAGACCGGCCAAGACCTATTCCGGCGGCATGAAGCGCAAACTCGACATCGCCTGTGGTCTGTTGCCCAATCCAAAGATTTTGTTTCTCGACGAACCCACCTTAGGTCTCGACGTCCAGAGTCGCCTCCGCATTTGGGAATATGTCCGGATGCTCAAAGCCCAAGGCATGACGGTCGTCATGACGACCAATTATCTCGACGAGGCCGATCAACTGTGCGATCGGCTCGCGATCATCGACGGCGGCAAGATCAAAACACTGGGCGCTCCGGTCGAGCTCAAGATCGCGCTTGGAGGGGACATCGTGTCCCTGACTCTCAAGGAACTGGATCGGATCCCATCGCTTGAAACTGATTTGAAAGGCCGTCCGGCGATCAAATCCGTCCGCACAACCACCAAAGGCTTGGACATCCGCGTCGAGTCGCCGGAGAAGGCACTGCCCGCCATTCTCGAAGCAGCCAATCGATTAGGATGCAGCATCGAATTCATTCAATACAACCGACCGCGCTTGGACGATGTGTTTATCGCCCATACCGGCCGAGCCATCACCGAATCAATCCCCGAGACCGAGTCGGCATCATAAGAAGGAGTCACGTGGAGCACTATTGGCAAGAAATCAGCGCATTGACTATGCGGTGGGTCCGTCGGCTCAGCCGGGAAAAGTTCAGCATGTTGTTCACCCTGGTGCAGCCGATGTTGTTTTGGCTCATCTTCTTCGGGAATCTCTTCCAGCGGGCTGCGGACACCCAGGTCATGCAGGCACCCAACTACATCAGCTTTCTCGCCGCCGGTGTCGTCGTCATGACGGTCTTGAACAACGGCCTAGCCGGTGGAGTCGATCTCCTGTTCGATAAGGAAAACGGATTCCTTGAACGGTTGATGTCCACGCCGATCCATCGCACCTCCGTCATTCTGAGCCGATTCATCTTCGTCATGGCGATTACGTCGATGCAGGTTCTCGTCATTCTCGGTGTGTCCTATCTTTTTGGCGTCCATCCGGCAACCGGTATCCTTGGCGTGGCGACCATTTTGTTGATCGGCATGATGTTCGGCATCGGCTTGACGGCGATCTCTATGGCCATGGCATTCTCCGTGAAAAGCCATGGAGATTTTTTCTCCGTCTTGGGATTTCTGTCGTTGCCGATGATTTTCCTCAGCTCGGCATTGGTCCCGCTTACCGCCATGCCGGGATGGATGAGTTTTCTTGCGCAATTCAACCCGATGACCTGGGCGATCGACGCCGTGCGTCCGTTGATCTTGTCCGGCTGGACCGAAGCCTTGCCGCACGTCGGCATGGTGATCTTGGTTATGCTCGTGTTCGATGCCCTCTGTCTCTATGGCGGCGCCAAGGCGTTCCGGCGAGCGATGGGGTAATCCCACTCACGAAGCAGCGATCCCTCTTGACTGACACCGTAATCCGTCGGATGATAACGGTAATCGGCGTCGTTCGACAGGTTTGCGATCGACCACAAACGTTACATGATGATCCCTGAGAGCCAAATACGCGCCCTGATTCGCCTTCTCTCCGATGAAGACGACCGCATCGTCCGCACCATCAGTGGAAAGTTGATTGATATCGGTCCTTCAGCCGTTCCCCTTCTTCAAGAAGCGGAAATCGAGCAGCCGGAGATGGCCGACCGTCTTGCGTCCATCCTCGAAGAAATCCGAGGAGGTAAGTTGGAGGAAGAGCTGACGGAGCTTGCGGCCTTGCCGGATGATGCGATGGACCTTGAAACCGGGGCGTTCCTGATTGCACGCTACGCCTATCCCGCGCTGGACGTTGCTCGCTATCATGACCAACTGGATACCATGGCTGCCGAAGTACGAGCGCGTATCGGGCATCGAGCTTCCGGGGAGGAGGCGGTCAACGCGCTCAACCGCTACCTGTTCACGGAGCAAGGGTTTAAAGGAAACACCAAAAACTATTACGAGATTGAAAACAGCTATCTCAACTGCGTCATGGACCGACGAGTCGGGATCCCGATCAGTCTCTCGGCCGTCTACCTCCTCATCGGTCAGCGACTCGCCTTTCCCCTTTTCGGCATCGGCATGCCGGGGCATTTCTTGGTGAAGTATGAGTCAGACCGGTACAAGATTTTCATCGACTGTTTCAATGGAGGCGCCCTGCTGACCGAAAAGAATTGCGCGCGGTTTCTGACAGAAGCCGGTTACGGATTTGACGAGAAATATCTGGAGAAAAGTCAGGTTCGGGCGATTTTATCTCGCATGGTCAAGAACCTCTTGGCCATCTATTCCAAGGCCGGCGACTCTGTCAAAATCGCTCGCTTGACCAAATTCATCGAGATCCTCGGCGGGGCTCCCCGCGAAGAAGGTCTCTAACCTACAGTCGAATCGTGAGCAGATCCTTCCCCTTCCGGATCTTGCCCTGATACGCCTCAGCCGCCTGGGCTTTGACGTCATAGCGATCCGCGATCGGATAGAAGTGCGAGAGAACAAGTTGCCCCACGCCTGACTGTTTCGCCACCTGGCCACACTGACCGGCGTGGAGATGCGCGGCACCCGGACGATTAGCGGGGAAGGAGCAGTCAAGCACCGCCAGATCGGCATCTTTGCATAACGAAACCACGGCATCGCAGTATTGTGTATCTCCAGAATACACGACCGATTTCCCACGGTAGTCGATTCGATATCCGACCGCCGTGAGGTCCGGCACATGGACCATTGTCTTGGGAGTCACGCGGGTATCTCCGATATGGAACGGCTTGTTTGAGACTTCCTTGAAATTGACCGTGAATGGAGGCGATGAAAAACTGGGGAAACTGTGCATGATCGACCGCAGGAGCCGAATCGTCCCCTTGGGACCGATGAGCGTCAGCTCAGGACGACTGCCACCGCCATATTTGGCATAGATCACCGCGTCGAAGAAGAACGTGATGAAATCAGAAAAGTGATCGGCATGAAAGTGTGAAAACAGGATGTGCGTGATCTTGTGCCGGTTCACACCGGTTTTGATGAGATTCATCAAGGTGCGCGGCCCAAAATCGAGCAGGATATCGCGATCCGTGCGCACCAAATACCCAGCAGCCGCCCGAGTCGGATGCACATTGGTGCCGGAACCAAGAATCGTCAGACGCATATGTCAGACCAATGAGCCATGAATTATGGAGCGAGACTCAGTTCATCAAGGATTGCTTGTGCTGCAACCACGTCCTGGTTCGTACTATGTTGACTGAATCTAGACCGGACCGAACCTAAGACCTCTATAGCCATATCCGGTTTGTTCAGCTTTCTCAAGAGCCGAGCCATGCTCGTTGCAGCGCGCAGCTCGAGCATGCTTGCATGCTGCTCCTGCGCTATCTTCAGGGCTTCAGCAAAACTCTGCTCGGCTGCAGAGATGGATGGCATGGGCTGCTCCAACAAAAGTTCGCCGTTCAGCCGAAACAGTTCTGCTTGCCAGAACCGTTCCCCTTGAGTCATCGCGAGTTCTTGTGCTTCCTGAATGACATCCAAACCTTCCTTGATCTGCTTCTTTCGTAGATACACACCTGCAAGTAACGCTAAGACATAGGTGTTATTGAGGCTCGCTCTAGCTGCTCGTGCAGCGGAGAGCCCGCTCACCATCCTCTCAATCCCCTCCTCCTCTTTTCCTTTTTCTACCATCGCCCATCCATGAAGGAGTGTCGCCCACACTAACGATACTTCAAATGAGTATTTTGTTGAAAGCGCTATGGCTTCTTGAGTCAAATTTAGTGTTTTATCTATGACTCGAAGAGTGGAATAGGTCCAAGTCACAGTCGTCAAAGTGAATGCCAACGTGAAAGGGTGTTCCAGCTTTCTTGCCATATCAATGGCTTCCTGCATCAGCGTTTCAACCTGATCAACTTCACCCAAGATCCACAATGTTCTGGCCAGCATGATTCTCGCGGTGATGCCTGGATCCTGCTCATAGGGAAGGACTGGTAAGCGGTGTCGCGTGGAATCATGCAGGGACTTGGCGCTCAACAAATGGGTCTTGGCCTCAGCAAAACGGCCAAGAAAGGAATAGGTCGTGCCGACGCTCTCGTGAGCACGAATCAATAGATCCGGATTTTGCGAACGCGTCGCCAAGGTCAAGAGCTGTTCGGCCAGCTCGTACGCTGTTGCGAGAGGCCCTCCGACCAGATGAAAGACCCATAGCCCCCACACTGAGAGAAAATAATGCTCCGAGCCGCTTTTCTCGCGGGAAAGCTCTCTTGCTCTCAGGTAATTGCTCTCAATCTCTTCGGATGCGTATCCCTTCACCGTGACCATGGGAGCTCCGCGCGCGATGAGAAGGTCCAATTCAAAACCATCGCGTTCCGAATCTTTCGGCAGATCCTTGAGCACCTGTAGCGCACGATCGAAATGACTGAGCGCCTCGACATTCGCAGATCGCGCGACATCCCGCTGTGCCGCGCGATGCCAATACTCGACGGCCGGGCTCGGCAATCCCGCTTGTTCATAGTGATAGGCCAGTAATTCCGGCTCCGTCGTGACGCGCTCGGCAAATCGATTCTCCAAGGCCTTCGCAATACGGGCATGCAGCGCTCGACGTGATTTTTTGGGCAATGTGCTGTAGGCGGCATCTTGAACGAGGGCATGTTTAAACAGGTACTTGGCGGTAGGAATCTCGCCGGTCTGAAAAATAATCCCTGAGGCGCTCAGCAGGTGCAGCGCGTTGCGTAGTTCTCCCTCGGTCACGTCGACGGTCTCACGCAGCAGCTCATAGCTGAACTCTCGCCCGATCACGGCCCCCAGTTGAACGATATCCTTGGCAGGCCCTAATCGATCGATCCGTTCCATCAGCAAGGCCTGGAGGGAATCCGGAATGGAGAGGTCTTGTAACGGTGCCTTCAAACTAAACGAGTTGTCCTCTTCTGTCAGCAATCCGGACTTGAGCACGTTGTCCGCCAATTCCTCAATATACAATGGAACTCCATCGGTCTTAGACAAAATGGCGCGCTCTACTTCCGGCGGAAGGGTTTTCCCGCCGGTTACCGAGGCAAGAAGCTCCAGGCTGTAGCGGCGAGGGAGTCGGCTTAAGGTCAGGAATGTCACATGACTGGACTCCGCCCACCTGAGTTTCACGTTCGGTCGAAGCGTCACGATCATCAAGACCCGCATCCGTTGGATTTGATCGATAACCAGAGTCAGAAGATCCATTGTGGTCGGATCAATCCAATGGGCATCTTCCACAATAAAGAGGGTCGAATTGCGATCCGCTAGGCCACGGAGTTGTCGGACGAGCGCGTCAAGGGTCATTTCCTTGCGCTTGTCTGCCGACATATTCGGAAGTTGATCCCGGGCATCGCTATGGATGGAAAGCAGATCAGCCAACAAGGCTTTGGTACTCCGATCATCGATGCCGTTGCTGTCTGCCCATACCTCAAGCTTCTGTAACTGCTGCGCGGGAGGATCGTCATCGCTGAGGCCTGCTGCCTGGCGCAAATAGGTGATGACCGGATAGAGCGCGGTATTGGTGTGATAGGGCGAACATTGAAATTGGATCATTCGGCAGCCCTCTTCGGCAAGCCGATCGCCTACGTTCCGGACGATGCGAGATTTTCCGATACCGGCTTCTCCGCACAACACCACCACCTGTCCTTCACCGCCAGCTGCTTCGCGCCAGCGCCCCATGAGAAGCGCCATTTCTTGCTCTCTACCGATAAAACTGCCGAGCCGGCCGGACCGATACGATTCAAACCGGCTGACCGAAGACTGTGCGCTCAGAACCCGCCACACGTGCACCGGTGTTTCAAACCCTTTCAGGAGAACGTCGCCGCGATCCTCAAACTCGAACTCACTTCCGACTAAGCGTTTGGTCGCTGCATCGATGACCATTTGATTAGGTTCCGCCACTGCCTGCAGTCGGGCGGCGAGATTCGGGGTTTCCCCGAATACCGAGCGTTCCTTCGCCTGATCTTGTCCAAGAATTTCACCGACAATGACATGGCCGGTTGCAATCCCGATTCTTGCCCCGATGCCAACCTTCCGGTGGTCCGACTCTTCGCTGGGCAGCGTTGTGACCAAATCCAGCACAGCCAGCCCGGCATGCACGGCTCGCTCTGCATCGTGCTCATATGCGCTGGGATAGCCGAAATACACCAACAGCCCGTCGCCCATATATTTGGCGATATACCCGTTGAATCGACGGATGGCGTCGCTCGAGGTGTCCAGAAAGTGTCGGATGGTGGTTTGAAGGTCTTCAGGATCCAATTGGCTCGCCAAAGCCGTTGACCCCACAAGGTCGCAAAACATGATCGTCAATTGACGCCGCTCTGCTCGATCTCGATCTGGAGGAGGGAGTTCCTGAACAGGGTCAGCCTGTCGGAGCTTCGAACGTTCGGTCTCGCCGTTTCCCGACAGTCGTGAAATGGCACGCAGCAGTTTTTTTCGATGGCCCAACAAGACGCCGAGCGATACCAAATCCTCGTCGGTCAGTTCGGACAGCACATCCCAGGTGATAGCGTTCTGTTGAAATGCGTCCCGATAGATCTCAAGCCCGAGACTCTCCAGCCATATTGACACACGTTCATCCATAGTCAGCAGGGCCTACCAGAATTGGCAGGGGAGACATCGCTCCTACAGACAAGTTCGGCCTCTTCCCCCTTGCAGACCATCAGGGCGTCAGTGATAATACGCTCATGGTCACGCACGCATCCCGTCCACTTCACCGCTCTCCACGACAATGGGTCGAATACTGGCTCATCTCTTTCGGAATGTCGGCCATCGCCTATCTGCTGGAGAAAGTCATTCTGCGCTCGGTCAAAGACGAGAGTGGGACACACCCGTAACTCCGCACAGCGTGCAGCCGGACGGCTGACCTTCCCCCAATTCCGTGGACACCGGGTTACGCGACAGCCAGCCTCACTTCG
>CAYSFU010000084.1:0-17462 GCA_964430555.1 uncultured Nitrospira sp.
CGGGTGACCCGCGGCTTATGAGTCCGCTGCTCTGCCAACTGAGCTACACCGCCACTGTTGTGTTTTACGATCGCTTGCGTGGGTTCTTGTGGTTTACTCGACTGCGTACTCTGAACTGATGTCTTCCAGTCACAGCCCTAGAACATAAAAATCTCTCGTTTTGGTCGGAGTCAGTATAAGCTGAATCCTGGCCACATTGAAACCAACGGAGAGCACTACTATAACATGCTTTTGCCGAGGCTGTATAGATTGTCAGAGTCACAATTCGGAGTGAATTTTGGTTGGATCACGCTTTTGGACTTCATGTAGGGTTCTACCCCATTTTCACGGACGGTTGAGTTAAGAGTTGTTCCCCCTGTTGCTGCATGTCCAGTCTCCGCCGCTGTCGCGGATTATGACAGCGTTCAATGTAGTCAAAGATATCCGCTCTAGCTTCGGCTCTCGTCCGGTAGTGTCTCCGATTCACGCGCTCCCGTTTGAGCACGCCGAAGAAGCTCTCCGCGGCAGCGTTGTCGGCACAGCTGCCCACCGCACTCATGCTGCAGGTGAGCTGATGCGCCTCCAGGAATCGTTGGTACTCTTCCGAGGTAAACTGACAGTCGCGATCGGAGTGCAGAATGACCGGTGTGTGGGACGGGCTCCGGAAGGCTTCACGCGCCACGCGGTGGCGCCCACATCGCTCCCCCGCATAGCGCAGGTCTTCCCACATGCGGGGGCTTCCTACGACCCCGTCCTGGTCGGCATGTAGCTGACGAATCCGCGCCAGTAATCGCGCATTCTCCCGAGCTCGGCCACTCGGCCGCCGCGTGGCCCAGCCGTAGTAGCCGCTAAGCGAGACCCGCAAACACCGGCACATCAATCGGATGGGAAATGCGGGGCGGCACCGTTGGATCATCCGATACTTCATCGCGAGCTCGCCCGTTACCCACAAATGCCTGTTCTGGCTTCTGGCGCAATTCCCGCCACCAGCGCCCGAGTATCGCCGCCCCAATTCCTAGGTCCGCCGCGATCTGACCGACACGCACGCCGGGCGCGTCGAGCATCGCCACCGCTTCACGCTTGTACTCTGCTGAAAATTTCCGCCGCTGTGCCATGACACCCCTCCTGGCCCATTATGAGCCTTAACTGGGTGTCCGTAAAAGCGGGGCAGAACCCGTCGTGGTAGAGAAAAGCCTCCACATGATTTTGGCGCCACCACTTTTTGCGAGTGCCATCTACGAGCAGGAATATAGTTTACTTCATTGAACGGACGCGTGTAGCCTCAACGGATTACACCCTCGAAATCATCAATGGCGTTTCCTCTAACAATCGAATCTCATATCTGTCGTATTCCTGAGTTACTTTAGATGACGCGTGTACCGGTTCATTTTCTGAATGAAGGTAGGGAACGATGTAACGAAACTCTACGTAAAGTGATTCCAAATCGTGCGATAAGCCGGGTAATCGAACTTCTCTGAAATCCTTTCTGAATTGGCCAGTGAATAAATCCCATTTGCCAACGGCCGTACCGATCGAAATCTCAAATCCCATGATTTCTGGATTATTGGTCTCCCATGAAATTATGACTTCTTGATCCTTTGAAATGGTAGCGGAGCATTTAATGCACACATCTTCAATCGTATTTATTTCCATGGTCTCCTCCTCAGGTATCACTAAATGGAGCGTGAGAAATCCTCGATGAAAGTAGACTATCGTTCTTGATACAACACGAACAAGTTCGTTATGGGATAGTGGAAGAAGGCGTTACGCATAGCTTGTTGTTCTTAAAGAACCGAGCTCGTATGAACGCTCCGCGGCGACGAGGCACATCCACACTGTAGATGGTGGGCCCTCCACCAGGACTCCAAACTGGCGGCTGATTGATGCCTGGATAAATATCCTTGGAGTTAGGGCTGGTGCCGACTTCAATCGCGTACCTTTGAATTGTTCCTGGCCCGTGTGTTGTATCCCACTTAATCCTTGGATCCCGACTGTCTGCAGCTGGAAAAATAAAGTGCGACATGAGAATACCTCCTTCTGAAAGAGTGAGATGCGATACCACTACATAGTTGCTTCGACGGCCAAAACATTCATTACTTGATCGGGGTCAACAGGTGTTGTGGATATAGATAACCAGAAGAATCGAGCTGAGTCGGTAGAGAATAGGTGGTATTTGTGCGCGATCATGATCGGCAACCTACAGGCCAGTCTGAGGCAGAGAGTTTGGCCAAGAACCACGGAGGAGCAATCTGTCGTACCGACAAGAGAGAACGTGCGTTTGTCTGATTACTGGAGCTCACATGCGGATCTGTGTCGGTCAAAGTACTGGCACTGGTCTTAGCGGTAGCGAAGGCCAATGGGCTTAAGAGCCAATCTCCTGGTTCGGAAGGGATTGTGCCGCGGCCAGCAAGAATAAACGTACTTTCGGGGCCGCCGACTAAGGCGGCACAGCGGCTGCGTACGAGTACTTGAGGTGGGCTTGTTTTCGATACGAGCTGGCCGACCATGCCGCTCAAATTCGATGTTGGTGATTGAATTGTCACCGTTCCGTTCACGCCGGACCCTGAATCTGCATTGACAACGCTGTTGGCATCGGGCAGGAACACTCCTGCCACAATTGCAATTCTTCCTCCTCTGCCTTCATCAGCTTGGGCCAAAATTTTGCTATTTTGAAGGATAATGAGTTGTGGGTCGATCGAGATATTTCCGCCCTCTCCGTGTCCGTCACCGACAGAGGCGCTAATTGTACTGTTTTGAAGATAAATAGTTGCTGAGGGAGAGGTCGTGATTTTGATGCTTCCCCCACCAGCAGCATTGCTTCCAATACTACGCTGAAGTACTCGTGTCGTGATACTACCGTTCTGCATCATGGTGAGGCCGTTGGTAGCTGTGATGTTGATGTTGCCCGCACGCGCTTCACCCTCGCTGTTGGCTGTAATCGTACCCCCAGAATGAAGCTGCACCTGATTGGCATTAAGCATGATATTGCCACCCGCACCGTTGCCTTGCGTATCGGTGAACACCCCGCTCGATGCACCAGAATCATCTTTCCCACCGATGACAATGAAATTTGCCTGGCTGCCGGGGCCGTCGACTCCCTGAAGGATTATGGAACCTGCTGCTCCAGTCGGTGGGGGCATCAGCTCCTCAAGAACACTGTTGCTGCTTAGTCTACCTCCTTCCTTCAAAAATACGCTGTTTGAATTAATTGTAATGGTACCTGCGCTCTTGGAAGAGCTTGTGCTTGTTGAAATGCCTCCGCCCAATCCTACGCTGCCTTGGTCGACAGTGAGTTTCGGAGTTGTGATGCTGATTGTCCCACCAACGCCTGTACTTCCTTGTGATACCTCGCTAGAGACGAAGCTGCCGGAGACAAGGACGGATTGGGTTGCATCCAGGGTGATGCTGCCGGCATCGCCGGAACCATTTAGTGAAGAGGCTGTTGTAATGTGGCTTCCGTCTGCCAATGCGAGCCGTACGGCCTCAATGGTAATATGCCCGGCAGTGCCTGTACTACTTTGTGTTTCACTTCGTAGGCTGCTCAATCCAGACAGGGTTATGGAGCTTGCTCGACTGCCAGGTCCTGTAAGTCCGTAGAAGGAGATATTCCCTCCATGGCCGGTTCCAGAGGTAGAAGCGTTAAATTCTGTAAGATCATTTGGGCTTGGTGCGAGGGTCAGTATATTTGAGTGCACTGCAATATCTCCGGCATGTCCTGGCCCAAGAGTAGCGGAAGACACGCGACTGCCAATCATTTCTACAGCTGGTGCACTCAAGAGGATTGGACCGGCTGATCCTGCGTCAGCAGTAACACTAGTGCTCGAGGAGGAGAAAAGGGAGTCAGTGATGGTCATGAAATCTTCCGCATGAATTCTAGTTGACCCGGCATTCTCCGTGCCCGATGTCTCGTTCTTCAGTTGTGCGCCATTGATCTGTAGTCGTCCTGTTGCTAGTAGGATATCGGTCCCAGACGCTGGTCCGCTATTCCAGGAGGTGAGTAAGCTATCGGTGTTGAGTGAAATTGCATGTGGTGTTCCCGTGCTATTGGCGGTACTGAGTTGCGAGTCATTTATGCTCAGCACGAATTGGCCTCCTCGGATGGAAATGGTATCTGTGCCGCTGACATTGACTGCTGAGTTCGGTGCTAGAATGAGGGCGCCGAAGGAAATAAACGAGGTTCCATTTATAGTGGTCTGGAGCTCAGCTGGTGACAGCGTGAGAGCATTCATCATCACTGGGAACTCTCCCGGCGATGCCGTACTAGCCAATTGAATGTTTCCGCTTGGTGTAGAGAGTTGTGCCTGGCGAACGGTCCCGTTATTTATCATGGATTCAATAATGATATTTCCACCAACCAGTGAGATTCCTTTTCCATTCTTCACTGCGAGCTGACTCCCCTGAATGGTGATTGCACCAGGATTTGATCCCAGAAATCCAAACGCGGCGACAGGTTCGGCAGTCAATAAACTGTCGGTGATTGGGCTAGGGGTTGCACTAAATCGTCTTCCGTCCTCGAATTTAAGATAATCTGCGGAGGTGAATGTGACGGCACCTCCCACATTCAAGCTTGCATTGGGCCCAAATAGGAATCCGGCTTGATTCATAAGAAATAGGTTGGCATTCGCAAATTCAGCGGTGTGAATGGTGCCGAAGATATCCGAGATGTGACCGCCCGTAACACGTCCAAGAATATTGTCTGTTCGGAGCATGGAATCGTTGTGAAAATACGCGACGGTCCTGTCAGGAACATCAAAGTTTCCAAAGCTGTGAAACAGGTTTGCTCCAGCTCTGGTTCCACCCGTAATGTCATACTGTGTGTTTCCGCCGACTGAGTGTGGGCCGCTAATGTGTGTGTGTAAGCCAGATGAAGTAATGACAGCTGTTTCCCCTGATACGTTGCGAGGTACGCCTGCTATGCCTGAAAGAATAATCACAAGTCCAAGGAGGAGGTTCAATTTTTCGAAGGGGCGTAAGCGAGACAATGGAGCAGGAGTCCTCAATTTCCATGTTATGGAAAATGTAGAAGCGCTGTCTGTTCGAAACCACATTCTTGTTAACCACGAACCGTGCAAGCTAGCGATGGAGTATAGGGTCATTAGACTTTATCCTAGACCATCGAAATCTGAACGCGTGTAAGCCGCTCTTCTACAGTTCCCGGAGGCTTGGTACTCCTCCTTCAGGCTTTTTATAAGGGACTGTCCCGATAAGTTCGCTTCTCTGTCTTGCCGAGATGAACGGAGAAAACAACGATTTCACACTGTATCTTGCGTTGATTGTTTCCCATGCTCTGCCACCTAGATATTATTCCTTCCGATAGGCCGACTTAGCCCGAGCCATAATTATTATTTCACCCGCTGTCGTTTTCTCGAAGCTGTACGGATAGGTCATCATTCTTGATGAGGACCCATTTATGATGACAGGCCGTATGGTTGTTCGGACAAGCAAATTGCAAGCCACTAGCAGTACTTTGCTACGCAAGACACATAAAAGTTGAAAATATGCAATCTATGAACGCGGTTTGCTTTACTTAGGTAATATAGGAAGGTGCGTCTGTGGCGTGAAGGAATGTGCGATTGATGAATCCAAAAAGATTCAAGCTGTATCTAAAACGATTCGCCTCCCATGGGTGACGGATGTCGCTTGTGAGGTACTTTCCTCATCACCGACCATGGCATGGGTAATTTGTGATATGGATTGCTCACTCTGAGTTTGGTCATGAAGCAGTACCGGCACTGTCATGCAGGCAATATTACAATTGCATCGCCAGAAATGTATCTCTACTGAGGCTGAGACGCTGAATGGGTTTAGAGCAGCAGAAAACCAAATGGAGCTGAATCCTCTTACAGCTGCAGTCGGATGCGGTAGTAGTGTGATGGGATCGGAGCTTTTTCGCCAAGCAAGCAGCAAGGTGTCCGCTGTATATTCGCGTGGTATCTACTCAGTGTGATCAGAAACGGCAGGCTCTATCTGGAGAAACTCATTCCAAACCTGTATGGTTCCCCAGTAGAAATCTTGGGGGATGTGATGTTACTAGGAAGCAACCGTGCGATCATCATTACTGGAGCCTCGACGGGTATTGGGGCGGCCTGTGCGCTTCATCTTGATCGATTGGGGTTTACTGTTTTTGCCGGGGTGCGGAAGCCGGAAGATGGCCAGGTACTTCAACAGACGAGTTCTGAGCGACTCCTTCCGATCCTGATCGACGTCACCGATCAACCGTCCATTCAACGTTGCCTCTCACTCGTGTCGGAACGATGTGGAGCGGCCGGGGTGTATGGGCTGGTGAATAATGCCGGGATAGCGGTACCGGCGCCGCTTGAGGCGATCCCTCTTTCTGACCTTCGACGGCAGCTTGAAGTGAATGTAATCGGACAACTTGCCGTCACGCAAGCGTTTCTTCCGCTGATCCGTCAGGCACGTGGTCGGATTGTGAATATGGGATCGATCGCGGGGCGTTCCACGATTCCGTTGATGGGCGCCTATTCGGCGTCGAAATTCGCATTGGAAGCGATGACCGATGCCTTGCGCCTGGAGGTGCAACCATGGGGCATTCAGGTGTCAATTATCGAGCCTGGCGCGATCACAACCCCGATCTGGGCCAAATCTGCCGACGATGCCGCCGGGCGAGAGGCGATTATGGGGACTGAGGTGAAACGGCTCTATGGACCGACGGTGGCGGCAGTGCGAAAGGTGGTGGACGAGGCGGCGAAACGTGCCATTTCAGCAGATGTTGTCGCGAAGGTGGTGGAACATGCGTTAACGGCTCCGGTGCCCAAGACGCGCTATCTTGTGGGCACGGATGCAAAAATTCGTGCGTTCATCGGACAGATTCTTCCAGACCGGATCATGGACCGTCTCCTCACCGCCGTTCTTAAGCTCCCTCACTGACCTCCTGCCGTTGGTTTGGCGAGTGCGACCCCAAGATCTTGTTTTGAAATGTCAAAGGAGAAGCGGAACTGGAGCGCGAGGTATTTCTGGACGAGTCCTGGCCTATCCAATGGTTGATCTTGCTCGTGGTAGACCGCGAGTTCCATGTTGTGCCATCGTACGGCGAGTCCAATGATCCAATCTAATTCGGTCGGGTTGGCCTGGTTTCCTGCATCTCGATCCGTAAACATATTTACGTCGCCATAGAGCACGATCTTATTTTTGTAGAGATCGAGATCGGCATGGGCGACGTATCGGAAGAGTGCTCGACCGGTATTGTCAGGTCTGGCGAAGTAATTCTTGTTATGAAAGAGCCAACCAGCCCCTGCATAAGCCGTCAAATTTTGATAGGGAAAATAGCGTTGCCACCATGGAAAATCTTGAACGGCCTGGAATTTTGCAGTCACCAACCCATCAGCATACTCTTGCGTCACCCCCTTCCGGTCAAGAGGTGCGTCGCGTTCATATTGGAGGCGCCAGTTGACGTGGCCCAGCACACCGGTGAAAGCATAGGTACCGTCCCACTCGCTTAATTCAATCCATCCGTTCGTGCGATCCGAGAAAAAGTTCTGATCGGTGTAAAAAGTGAGGTATTGCTTATACAGATCGGTTTCAAGATGGAGCATATGACGCAAGCCCACGAGTCCTGTATTGTCAGGCCTGGCCGCAAAAGATGGATTTGAGGCAAATACGCCGGTGAGGAAATATCCGGCAAACAGGGATTCCTCCGCTTCTCGACCGTTCACGTCCTCCATGGAAGGAAGCGGGCGCCCATACTTTTCCAAAGCCAGTACAGCACGTGGCTGGACGAGACATTCAAGGAAAAGAAAGACGGTGCCGATGACGGCGAGGTAGCCCGAAGGGTTCATCAGAGCAGACGCACCATATTGTTCGTCGCGTGGCTATGAGTGACACAGGTTGAGCGGAGCGTTGCGAGTGTTACCGGAGGCATGAGTCAAAAATTTCCTCGCAGTCATTGGACGCATCGAACGTCGACGGGACGAAACGGTATTGAACATCAACGACATGATCGTGAGTCAGAATGAGGGTGGCCCAACAGCCATGACGAGTTGTTGCAAAGCTGCCTTTGCCGACAGGGCGTGATTCCTCAAGAATCGGTGCTTCCCGATAATAACGAAGGATGGTTCGTTCGCCATCGAGCATGTGCTGTTGAGGGGGCCCCGCACAGTTCAGGACTGCCGACCATGATTGTCCTACCAGGCCTTTCTGGTTAGGATACTGTCCTACCTGTGCCGGTGTGGTGCAGCTCGCCAGCCACATCATCATGGCCAGTCCTTGAACAGGGACGAGGAGTTGGCAAGCGGGCAAGATCCGCCGCATGGTTTCTTGTGCGAACAAAGATCCCTGCATATCCATTGTCTGGAGGAGAGTGTTGAAAGGGAACCGGTGCTTAACCAACCAGATCTGGATTGAGGCGCGTCATCGGTTTGACGGAGATGGCCTTGATCTCATTGTAGACAATGGCGCGACCAACTTGGCGGAGGCGGCTGAACACCCCTTCCACGATGACTTGATCACCTTCACGAACCGCCAGCTGTCCAAGGCTCACGACTTTGAGGGTGCCGGCTTGATCGTGGAGGAGGAAGCCGTAGGCCGGCTGTCCCTGGCGATTGGTTGCCAGCTGGACATTCATGACCTTTCCCGTAACGACGACGTCTTGATGATCGTATTGCTCGGGATGCGCCAACAGTTCCGCAATCTCAATCAGACTGCTTGCGAGAGCCGGCGTCGTACCAAGTGCTCCAAGTGTCAATATACATAGAGAGACGAGGAAAAGAAAAAGAGCCGGAGTGATCAAGCGCGGGTGTAGCCTGACGGTCTTTGGCATCATGGTTGGAAGTAATTATACCGAACCACCAGTGATTGGCAAGACGGAAAGTTCACCATTTGTCGGATGACCGGCCGCTGACGTCCTCTCCGATAAAGTTATGGAGAATGTGCCGTTGCAGATCCGTCAGTTCTCCGTGACCGGACTCAGGTGTTGGCGCAGGGAGGTCATCGGCCTTGGGTGTGGGCGTTGATCGCTTCAGCAACTCCTCATCCAACGCAGCGTTGCCGGTGTCGAGATCTTTTTGAATCGAGACCAGCCGTTGGAGTCCGAACAAGGTTCGGGTTGTTTCGGTATGGATTGCGTTGGAGCTTGCGCCATACACGAGTGAGTTCCAGAACTTGGTTTCCGTCGATTCCGGTATCCCGATCATGGCATAGATCCCGAGTTTTTCTATCAATGCGGATTCGGTTCCCTCAAGCCCGTCGTATGTTGCGATAGACCGCTCAATCGGGGTTTGGGAGAGGATGCGCAGGGTGGTTTGCCACATCTCAGGTGATGGGACGGACGATCCGGTTCCTGGAGTATCGGCACACCTGGCTTGGATCGCCAGCAGATACTGGGAGAGGAACTTGACCTTACGCGCGGCAAGGGTCCCGGCTGGGATGCCCCAAATATGGCCGATCTCATGATCTTGCAACGTGGTGGAGTCAGAGGTCCGACGCTCGCGTTCGGCCAAAGCCAGACGTTTTTTGAATCGTTCGACAAAGCGAAGTTGCGTTTGCATCTCGACGACCAAACGATGCTTCAGGTACTCTGCGGAATCGATGTCGTTCGTCTCCCATTGCTGTTCGAGGATCCGCAACGTCGTTGACGGGACTGCGGAACGTGCCTGTGCGGCGAGCGCCGCGATTGTATCCGATGAGACACCTCGATCGGCGAGGAGGACAGCGGCACGAGCGGCGAATGCATCGGCTGTCTTGATCAGATGTTCAAGTGCGACACATTGCAACCAGGTTCGTTCTCGACGCAGTCTGGCGCGTCGGCGATATTCATCTCGACGGTCGACCATGGCGATGATGGATTCCTGAGTCATGGTCGTGACGGGTTTCTTGCCTGAGACACAGCGAGGGTCCGGTCGATCTGCCACCATGAAGAGGATTTCGTCATGTGTGACGTCGAGATATTGCAAGAGCAGCAGGTGGAGGATAATGCGTCCCTGAATCGGCAGGTTGGCGATGGCCTCCTCGATGATGTCGACGGTGAGCGGAGATGATGCGAGTGTTGGTGTCATGGTGTTCCGATTAGTCGATGCAGAAAAAAGGTGATGACGTTTTGGTGCAGTGTCCTCTTTGTGGCTCGTTGATCCGGCGGTGATGTCATTATGCCGTACCGGCTTTCTGCTGAGATGATTGCTCAAGCTGACGCGCGACATATTCCCGAACATCCTGGATGGTCCCGCTCGTGAACATCTCGCGTGGGATTTCTACTCGGACGAGGCGAGACGGATCAATCCCTCGATCCTGGGCATACTGCTCATCGATGTAGAGACTGACCGAGCCATCCGGAAAACGCAGGGCATAGAGCGAGGTGGTATCAGACATGGCAACCCAACTTCGTGATCGTTCTTTCTGTACAGGTACCATAGGGTTTGTCGAACTGTCAAAACCACAGACCGATAGTTCTTCAAACTGGATGGTGTGTCGTGTGAGGGGCACTCTCCTATCGCTTGAGATCATCGCCGAAAAACGAAGGGCCTTCGGTCGGACGACCGAAGGCCCTAATCCGTACTGATCTCCCAGGTATTTAGCCGCCCAGAGTATCGAGCGTTTCCTTCAGACTCCGGCGGACGCAGGTGAAGATCGGGGTATCCCGCAAGGTATATCGTGAACCTTCCGTCTCCCGTAGGGCCATGACCAGATCGAGAAAATCTTCAGGTTTGTCGCTTTCAAATGCGACAACCCATTCCTGATCATCTAATCCAAACGAGTAGGTGGTATTCAGCTTCACGGATGGGAATCGATGCCCCACTTCAATATGCTCGTCCATCATACCCTGGCGAGCCGCCTTGGTCAGAAGGAACCACTCCCGCGTTTTGAGAAATGGATAGACAAAAATATACTTGCTCTTTCCCGGCACGACCGTGAGCCGTTTCCCTTCCTGTCCTGCATGTGAATGATTGTCGACATAGATGGACCGCTTGGTCATGGCCAAATAAGAATAGGGAGTCGAGAGGTACTGCCCAAGACCGGAGGCAAGCATCTTGGCGCTCATATCCTGAAACAGATCGAGATCATAGCTGATACGCCACAGCATAAAATCACAGTCCCCTCGGATTCCGACGGTGGAATAGGGGACGACCAGCACTTTGCCGTTAAAATCTTCAACAGCCCGTAAAAATTCCTGTTTGCCCTGGGTGCGCACATCCTCTGGGAGACGTCGCCATGCCGGGTCTACCTTATAGAATGAGAAATTGACGAATTGGCGCCGAGGTGCCGGCGTAGAAGAGGGGGTCTCCGGAGTCGACATTCAAAGCTCCTTTAGTAAATTGAGAGGCAGTATCCTTTGTAGTTTTCTTTCGTTTAGCATTTCCCCTTCCATGTTGTCAACCGGAGGACGAGGTGAGGGGGCATCCATTGACAAGGTTGAATCGTTCTGTTACCCGCTGGCAGATGAGAGGGTGGATTCTTCACGCCGCACTCGGACAGGCTGCGACATGCTGGCTGGGTCTCGTCGGCCTTGCGGCGGCCATTGAGGTGAATCCGACACCGACTCACATTCAACGCGCACTGGATCGGGGAAAACACGCGGCGGCACAACATCACGCTCCCGAAACGTCGTATGCTCGATTCGGCGGCGCCGATTCTGGACAGCCCGAAGGCTTTCTCCTGACGAAGCTGGGGAGCTTGTCGGTGATGGCCACGCATATGGCGTTACGGGGACTTGAACCGAGCGCGGCCGATGTCGCCCACGTAATCGAGGCTCCCACGATGCTCATCAGCACGACGATCGTCGGAGAGAGTCCGGACTTTGCAGTGAACAGTTATATGATTCTTGATCAAGGGGGGCGAGCGATCAAGCCGCTCACGGTGCGAGCCGATGGCCAAGCCGATCGTCGTGCAACCAGGCCTGAGTCAGCGGAATTTCATGCCAAAATTGTCGCGACATTTCGCTATGCTGATTTTGATCCGAAGGCCAAGACGATGATTACGATCTTTCCGGCACAGGGTGGCGTGGTGTACGTTCCGCTCAATTTCGCCGACATCGATTGACACATGACCAGGTTCTCAGAGAGCTATCGCTATTCCGTTGAAACGATTGCCGTGGGCTCAGAGCTCCTCGTGGGCGGGCGGTCTGACAGCAATTCATTGTTCATCACCGAGCATTTGGCCGGGATCGGCATCGAAGCTAAATTCAAGACGATCGTCGGAGATCAGGAGTCGGATATTGCGTCGGTCTTGACTACGGCTTGTCGACGAGCCGGGCTTGTCATTGTGACGGGAGGGCTTGGCCCCACGATCGATGACTGTACCAGAGAGGCTGTTGCGGCGGTGACCGGTTGCCGGCTCGTTCGCCGG
Organism: uncultured Nitrospira sp.; assembly: GCA_964430555.1. Classification (GTDB taxonomy): domain Bacteria; phylum Nitrospirota; class Nitrospiria; order Nitrospirales; family Nitrospiraceae; genus Nitrospira_D. The sequence continues at coordinate 12,274 of CAYSFU010000084.1, forward strand.
AAGGAGGCATTCGAAGGGATGAAGGCCCGATTGGCGCAATGGGGGCGGACACCCAATCGCGCACAACTCCGACAGGCGCGTGTTCCGACTGGGGCCACGGTGCTGCCCAATCCCATGGGCTCGGCGCCAGGATTTGCGCTGACGTGGCGAGGCGCGCAGATCGTGGTGTTGCCCGGTGTGCCGAGCGAGATGCGCGCGATGATGGAACGGTCGGTCATTCCACTCGTGCGCATGCGACTCGAACGGCTACAGGGGGGTGGCCCTCGGCCGATGACGAGACTGGTCTTTCATACGTGGGGACTGCCGGAAGCTGAGGTCGATAAGAGATTACAGGGACTGGTGACGCCGCGCACGCCGGTGACCGTAGGGCTGCTGGCATCGCCGACCGGAGTGCTGGTCTCCCTTACGACGAGAGCCGAGCGATCGGCCAAGGCTGGAGAGCTGCTACAACTAGCCGAAGCAGTGCGGACAAGATTGTGCGAATGGTTGTATGCCGAGGGCCAGGAGGCGATGGAAGACGTCGTCGGTCGATTATTGCTCGAACAGAACCGCACGATTGCGATTGCGGAGTCCTGTACTGGTGGCCTCATCGGCTATCGACTCACACATGTGCCGGGATCCTCAGCCTATGTTGAGCGTGGAGCGCTGTGCTACAGCAATCGATCGAAAATGGAGTTGCTGGGCGTGCCGGCCGGCCTGATTGAGCACTATGGAGCCGTCAGTCGAGAAGTGGCTGAAGCCATGGCCAACGGGATACGTGAGCGAGCAGGCGTTTCTGTGGCGTTGAGCGTCACGGGCATTGCAGGCCCGACCGGCGCTACCGAGACCAAGCCGGTGGGGCTGGTGTATGTCGGGCTTGACGGAGGCCATGGCGATACCCTCACCAACGAGTTTCGGTTTCATGGTGATCGGTCTGTCATTCGGCAGCGTGCGGCCCAGGCGGCACTGGATGTTCTGCGTCGATGGCTCATCGCGAGGAAAGGGACATGATTCGGACGTTCCTTGCCGTCATGTTGGACGATGCGCTCCGCGACCAGGTCGTGCGAACTCAGCTGGACCTCAAGCAACGACTCAGCCGTGGATCCATCACAGATGTCCGTATCGCCTGGGCGCAGCCGTCGTCGATTCATTTGACCATTCGGTTTCTTGGCGACACAGCCGAAGACCTGATTGAGCCTTTGAGGCAAGGTGTTGAACGAGCGATCGTCGGCCATGAAGTTCTGCGCATACCGATCCAACGGCTTGGCGCCTTTCCTCGTGCGCAACAGCCTCGTGTGCTCTGGGTCGGACCGTCTGAGCAATGGGAACAATGTGAGGAGGCGAAGCGGTTGGTGGAGTTGCATCGAGCGGTTGAAGCCGGTTGCCGATCGCTCGGGTTTTCACCGGACGACAACCCATTCAGCCCACACGTGACCCTTGCCCGTGTCAAGGAAGGAGAACGCCACATCGGCCGGTTTTTTGCCAAGAGCGGTATGTGTGACCGTCCGCTGGTGTTGGGATCCATCACTGTTGGATCGATCGTTCTGGTGCAAAGTGAATTGCGCTCGACGGGATCGGTCTATACGAAGCTATGGGATATGCCGATCGGTCGTCATGACGTCAACGCGGGAATGTTCACCGTCACCTGTGGGCGGCGCTGACTGCCCGTGCCGTGACGCTCATGGTTCAAGCAGTGGGATCAGCGCCTGGTGGCCTTGTTGCCGAGCCAAATCCACCGGACGTTCACCGGATGTCATTCTGGCCTGCTTATCCGCACCATGTTGAAGGAGGAGGCTGATGACTTCCTGATCCCCTCGATAGGCTCCGACATGCAATAACGTCACTCCACCGATCTGTACTTGCTCATTCACCCTTGCCCCGTTCTCTAAGAGCAACGCCACCAGATTTCGATGTCCCTCTTGGACGGCGATGGAAAGCGGCGTCACGCCGTCCTGGCTTTCTGGATTCACGGCTGCGCCTCGTTCCAGCAACACCTCCACCACGCTGTGATGCCCATGCTTGACGGCGAGATGGAGCGGTGTGATGCCACGCGCATCAGCCGCTTGGATGTTGATGCCCTGTCCAAGGAAGGTCTCCACTCGGAGCAGATTTCCATCTGCTGCGGCTCGCCGCAGCTGTTCTTCGGGGGCAGTGACACAGCCGCTCATGAACAAGAGTACGAGTGAAGAGAGGGTTCGTTTCCAATACGGCGCAACCGGCTTCATGGTATCCGCTCCTTGTTCGATCGACCTAATGGGGTGCGATGCTCTTTGTTCTGGTTGCGGTTGTGTCTCGTTCATTGCCGACACGTCAGAGGTCGACAGTCGGTTGAATTCTCATGCAGAGGTGGCTCATACATCAGTCATAGGGAGTATCGGCACTGTAGCCGATGTCGTAGTCTCAAGACTCGAATGTGCATGCAGACCCTATAGTTTGAGGAGAGGAAAGAGCGTGCGGTGGCCTTGTTGCCGAGCGAGGTCGAACGGCCGTTCACCCGATTGAGTTTTCGCCCGTTTATTGCCGCCGTGTTTAAGAAGGAGCGACACGAGGTCTCGATTGCCATGATAGGCACCCAGATGCAAAGGCGTCTTCCCGTCCGCAGTCCGAGCGTTGATCGCCGCGCCCTTTTTCAAAAGGAGGGCGACTATCTCTCGATGCCCCGCTGCGGTTGCGATGTGGAGGGGCGTGGCCCCATCCGGCGTGGCCTGGTTCACCAAGGCGCCTTTTTCTAAGAGGAGTGCGGCAACGGCCCGGTGGTTGTTTTGTACGGCGAGGAAGAGCGGTGTCGAACGATTTCGTGCCTGCTGGTTGATGGCAGCCTTCTTTTTCAGCAGCAGGGCGACCACCTCTCGATGGCCGTTCTGGGCGGCAACATGGAGCGGCGTCACACCGTTCTGGACCGATTGGTTCACGAGGGCGCCGTGTTCGAGCAAGAGCTCCACAATGGCGGGATGTCCGTTTTGTGCCGCGACAAGCAGCGGTGTCGCCCCATCCCTCATGGCCTGGTTCACTGCCGCACCTTTTCCCACAAGAAGAGAGACCGCTGGAACATGGCCATTCTGGGCAGCAACGAACAGGGGCGTCGATCCATCAGCCAAGGTCAGATTCATTGTGGCGCCATGGTCAAGCAACAGTTCAATGACCGAGTCATGGCCTCTTTGTGCAGCCATGAATAAGGGCGTCACACCGTCTTCTGCGGCTTGATTCGCATCGGCGTGATGTCGGAGCAAGAGCCCCACGATCTCTCGATAGCCGTTTTGCGCGGCGATAAAGATCGGCGTGACACCCTGTTTGGTCGAGAGATTCACCGAGGCTCCGTTATTGAGTAGTAGGGCGGCAACCTCAGGACGGCCATTCTGGGCCGCAATGTAGAGTGGGGTGGCTCCGTCGCTGGTCACATGATTTACCGGTGCTCCTTTCCGGAGCAAGAACGTGACCACGTCACGATGCCCATTCCAGGCAGCAGCATGCAGTGGGGTTGTCCCCTGCGCATTGGCGGCTCCGACATCCGCTCCCGCCTCAACGAGTTTCTTGATCTGGGGGAGATGTCCATCCATGGCGGCCGTCAGGAGTGTCTCATCCACTGGTCGCATGGCCAGGAGTAGGGGAAGCAGGGCACAGAGGGCGCAGAGTCTCATCCGTCGCGAGATCATGGCAGTCTCCAAATTGGTATGAAATAGGGAGAGGGGATTATGACCCAACTTGATTGCTTCCTTCCAGTCCCTCTATGTCGCCCTGGAGAGTCGGTCTGATCGATACACAAACCAGGTTCAATCGAATGGACTGGTGGTTATGCGATCAACGGGGGGTAGTCGCTGTACCCGTCTGGTCCGCCACCATACAGCCGACCGTAGTTCACTCCGTTGAGCGGAGCCTGCTTCGCGAAACGTTCAACCAGGTCAGGATTGGCGATGTACGGTCGTCCGTAAACGATGGCATCGGCAGCGCCGCATGCGACGCTCGATTCGCCACTTTCCCGGGTGTAACTTCCGTTGGTCATCAGGACCCCGCTGAAATGTCGTCGGGCGACCTGCAAGATGGCTTGCTCCTGAGCCAACGTGTGATTCTCATGCCGGATTTCGAGAAAGGCAATCCCGCGTCGACTTAATTCCTGGGCGACATAGGTCACCAGGGTTTCAGGCTGACTCTCGGTCATGTCATTGAAGGGAACCAGTGGTGATATCCGCACCGCGACACGTCCGGCACCCCAGACGCTGATCGCAGCGTCGGTCACCTCTAACAGAAACCGAGCACGATTGGGCACGGAGCCGCCATAGGCATCCGTGCGGGCGTTGACACCATCGCGGAGAAAGTTATCGATCAAATAACCGTGGGCGCCGTGGATTTGTACCCCGTCAAAGCCAGCTTGTTTGGCGTTCTGGGCGGCGAGCCGGAACATCTCTACATACCGAGTGATTTCCTCGGTGCGGAGTGCGCGAGGGATTTCGTACGGCTTGTCACCCTGAGGGGTGTGGGTCGTCTCATTGGTGATTGCCATGGCGCTGCTGGACACCGGCTGCTCGCCCCCGTTCAAGAGCGAGTGAGCCGCGCGACCGGGATGCCAGATCTGCATGAAGATGCGGCCGCCCTTGGCATGTACTGCGTCCGTCACGCGTTTCCAGCCAGCCACGTGCTTCGGGCTATAGATCCCACCTTCGCCCATGAAGGCGCAGGCATGGGCATCCACCATGGTGCATTCCGTCATGATGAGTCCGCTCGAGGCGCGTTGAGAGTAGTAGTCCACCATCATGGCGTTAGGGACATGCGTGGATCCCGCCCGTGCACGGGTGAGGGGTGCCATGACGATGCGGTTGGGTAAAAGGAGTTCTCCAATTTGGAGCGGTGTGAACAATGTGGGCATGGGTCGTCCTTTGTATGATCAGTCATTCGTGAATAAAAGAAGCTATAGGCGAGAGGATGAGGGAGTCAAGGTATCAAGGTAAGTCGCTGCAGCAGCCGATTGGACCAGAGTGGAGTGCCAGTGTCGGCAGTGAAATGACGTGACGGTACTTTATTCAGCTATTTAGTTGTGCCTCGTCCTGTGAACCGCCTAATAACCTGCCGTCATCAAGGCGAAGACGATAACCGCAACAATAACGATCCCGATGGCGATCAGCAAGACCGGAGGCTCGTTGCCAAACATTCCAGGCATGGGTTTCCTCGTCGAAGGTTGTATTTCATGCTAATCCTTCTTGTTGTCGAGTGTCTAG
>CAYSFU010000085.1:0-16289 GCA_964430555.1 uncultured Nitrospira sp.
GGGGGTGATGGTCTGTCTCGGTCTTGCCGGATGCTATGAGAGAATGGTCGAACCGACTGACGTGTTCGGCGACGTGCACCAAGGCGAGACCTACAGCCCGGCGTCACGGATGATTGATGACTGGTACGCGGTGGAAGCGATCGATGCACAGACCGTTGCCATCAATGAACCGCACTCCTCGCAATACAACACGTCCTATCTGATCGTCGGCGACACCCGGGCGCTCATGTTCGATGCGGGCAGCGGGGAACGACCGCCCGGCTCGCGATCCATGCGGGACGTCGCTGGGCACTACACGGATAAACCGATCACGTTGATCCTCTCCCACTTTCACTATGACCACATCTACGACGCCGCTGCATTTGACGGCGTCACGCTCATCGACCGTCCGGACATCCGCGCCGATATCCAAGATGGGTTCTACACGATCGGCCCGTGGGAGTCGCACGCGACGGGGTGGCGACCGCTCAAGGTAGCCGCCCTTATCGCCGATGGCGACGTGATCGATCTGGGAGGGCGCCGTCTCACCATCATCAACCTGCCTGGGCATACGGCCGAGTCAGTCGTGCTGTTCGATCGACATCGCAATCAGGTCTTTACTGGCGATTTCGTCTACCGCCATCTGGGCGGCATCATCGCCTTTGCCTCGGGGTCCGATCTGACAGCGTACAAGGAGAACAGCACACGATTGTTACAGCTCACTCATGCCGACACGTTGTTCTTCGGTGCGCACGGTATTCCGCGATTCGGCCAAGATTGGCTGATGCTAGTAGATCGTGAACTGGACAAGATTCTCAAGGGCACCGCTACATACCGGTATGCAGCCCATTATCTGGCTCCCGAGATTCCCTGGCGGGTGTATCAGAATGGGGATTTGTACATCTACACCACACCACTGGTTGATCCGCCTCTCTTCTGGTCGAAGTGGGCACTGGTGCTGGTGGTGAGTGTAAGTAGCCTCCTGTTGTATCTTCTTCATCGAATCGTACGCATGTCTTTCGTGCCTGCCCGCGGTGGTAGTTCTAAGCCATGAGCGGAAGAAGCGTCATGAGGCTAGCGATCGTTGGCGAGTACAATCCGAACTTCGAGCCGCACGCACACACCGATGCGGCGATTCTCCATGCTGCGTCCGCGCTGCGTCTCGACGTGCAATTCGAGTGGATCTCATCAGCGGATGCCCACATCGCAACCCTGACGCACTTCGACGCACTGTGGTTGGCACCGGGGAGTCCCTACCGGGACCTGAGCCGCACCGTGGACGCCATTCAGTTTGCTCGCGAACATGATATCCCCACGCTCGGTACATGTGGCGGCTTTCAACACATGGTGATTGAATTCGCGCGAAACGTGATGGGAATCCGTGATGCTGCGCACGCGGAATATGATCCGTATGCGGCTCGCGTGATCGTGGCGCGCCTGACGTGTTCTCTGGTTGGTCGAGAAATGGAGGTCTCCCTCCGCCCCGAATCAAGAACCGCCATGGCCTACGGGACAGCTGCGATTATCGAACGCTACTACTGTAATTTCGGCGTCCATCCCGACTACGCTGATCAGATTTCAAGCGCTGGGTTTCAGGTGGTGGGTCGTGATGCTGATGGCGACTGCCGCGTGATGGAACTCGCGCAGCATCGGTTCTTCGTGGGGACCCTCTTCGTGCCGCAAGCGAGATCGCGGCCCGATCACCCACATCCGTTGATCACCGCTTTCCTGCTCGCAGCGGTGCGATCACTGTAAGTTGTGCCGGAGCGATAGTCGTCGAAGGTTGTTGGATGTTACGTCATTCGTTGCCGCATGGTGGATTACATGCACCAGATGCCGCGATGGTGCCGCCGAACCCCTCGTTTACTAGACGACCCATTACGAACCTGTGCGATTGAACGTTGACCATCGGGAGGGCACCATGCCCATTGTCGTTCAACCCCCAGTCGTCACCATGCTCGTCGTCCTCTCGGCATGGCTCATTCATGCGGTGCTGGGTCCTTGGCAGATCATTCTGCATGCGCCAGTATTGGGAGGAACACTGGTCGCTCTTGGCTTCTCAGTCATGCTATGGGCACGCATTCTCTTCACATCCCGGAAGACTACCCTCTTTGTTGGGCAAGAGTCCGCTCATCTCGTGAGCGATGGCCCGTTTCGATTCTCGCGCAACCCCATGTATATTGGAGTGCTTGTGTCGTTACTCGGCGTCGCCTTGTGGATCGGGACGTGGCCGATGTACGTGGCCCTGTTTTTTACGTTCTTCGTCTTTCACTTCTTTCACATCCCGCACGAGGAGCAGATGTTGCGTGAGTCATTTGGCGAGCGGTATCTCGTCTATGCCAAGGACGTTCGCCAGTGGCTTTAACGACCATCATTGCATTCCCGCTGATTGCTGCGTTTCTCACCCTCTCACTCTGGCATGTGTATTGGCTGTTGGGAGGTCGTGTAGGACGGGATGCCGCTATTCCAGAAGTCGATGGCAAGCCGGTGTTTCAGCCGTCGGCTGCCGCCACGTTCGTGGTGGCTCTCGCGTTGGCTCTGTGCGCCTTGCTGCTCGCGGCGACCGCTGGTCTCATACCACTCCCAATATCACATACGGTGCTTACCTGGCTGACCCGAGCCTTAGCTTTTGTGCTGCTGTTACGGGCGATTGGAGATTTCCGACTGGTGGGGTTCTTCAAACGCATCCGAGATACTCAGTTTGCTCGTTTGGATACGGCGGTGTACTCCCCGCTGTGTCTTCTGTTGGCCATTGGTTCGTTGATCGTCGGTTTCATGTCGTGATCGCGTAGTCAGGGAGGTGTCGAGATGATCGAAGCGGCAAGCGGAGCGGTTCGGTATCAGACTCAGCTCACCAACGGGACGCACTCCGTCATCTCTGACACCACGCAAGACAAGGGAGGCAGCGGATCAGGCTTTCGTCCGCATGACCTGCTTGAGGCGGCGCTGGGGTACTGGTAAAGTTTGGCGGAGCGGACTAAATTGACTTAGATTTACATCGGAGATACTGTGCGGTTACACTAAGGCATGGGCGTTGACCCATCCGAACTTGACGATTCACTTTTGTGTTCTTGGTCCTGAACTTGCTTTTTAGCTCTTGCATCATCCATAGATCGAATAGTACTGATAGTGTCATGAAAATGAGAAACGTCCCTCGCAACAGCAAGCCCAGGGAGGGTGTCTCCCGTAGCTCTATTACTCACATAAGCAGAGATAGTACCGATAATTTGGATTCCGTCCGTGTCAGTAGAATGGAAGACAGGTCCCCCGCTAACCCCGTTAATAGCAACTCCATCAATGAGGTATGCATGCCTCCAATCTTGCCGTGCACTCACCATTCCGGAGAAGAAACAAAGATCATGAGCGGCCAGAGCCGGGTACCCAAGCCATCCGACCTCAGTACCAATAGTCAAAGTGATGCTATTTGGGAGGAGCTGTATAGGCGTCTCTGGCAATTTAAGATCAGCCGGTCTTACAACAATCACAGCTGAATCAGTATTCTGATCTGAAAAAATAATACGATCAGCCTCCTTTAGGAAGATCGTGCTTTTCGATGGGAAATGGACAAGCCTTATTGGTTGCTGCCACTCCTCAGCATAATCAACAACGTGTCGAGCAGTGGCGATACCACAGAAAGTCTTATCTGCATTGTAAAAGCATAAGAATCCTGTCCCATGTCCATTCGGTGTCTCTATTTTAACGATATATGGGGTAAGCTTATCTACAATTGAATTCCAGTTCATTGGCTACCCTTTCAGAAGTCCAGCAATCTCTTCCAACGACCAAACATGATCCGAAATTCCTGCTTGCATTGCTGGTGTAACTCGCAAAGAGGAGTGAATCCTAGCAAAATTGTAGTACATAAAATAGAGGGCTAATGCATGTCGATGGTTCTCAATCTTCTTGCTGTGGGCATTAGTCAGTCTGGTAAACCGCCGCATTCCCATCCTAATCTGTAGATTCATCCTCTCCGCATAGCTGGTTGAGACGTGGGCAAGATCAGGGCTGCCTGCGATCTTGTTCTTCTTGGCTCCGCAGCATTGCGCAGGGCTGTACCGCGTGGTTACACCTTCTTGAGGCGGGGCCGCATAGATCTTTTCGAGCATGGCGTAGTCAATCTCTGATCCAAATGCTTTCTCTACAGCCTGCAAATAGGCCTTATGTCCATCAGTTGTAAGCTGAACTCGATTGGCCAATCGTGAGGCGATATCAGAAATGAACTTCTCTGCATAAGGGACGCTTCGCTCTCCAACTAACCACGAAATCATCAGCTTGGTATCAGCACAAATAGCTGTCCATGTCCATACTGAACCAAACCCGAACTTACCCTTGAGGGCATCAGGAAGGTTTTTATCTTTTGCAAAGCAGAACGACCAGATCTCATCGGCCTGAACGCGCTTGCAAGGGAGGTTTCGCAACTTCTCATCTTGATACTTTGCGCAAGCCGTTCCGAGATCAGCGAGCAGCTTCAGGATCGTCGGCTTTGATACGCCGGTCATGCGAACAACGCTGTTGATGCTCGCTCCCTCGACGAGAGCTGCTACTACTTGAGACCGCTTCAGATTTGTTAACTTATTCATATTTACCCCTGTCTGCAAGCATAATTGACGGTCTTGACTATACATGCTTGCACATGTACTATGCAAGCATAAAATTAACTGGAGGTGCAAGCATGAAGGATGAGGCGAAGGTTAGGGCAGCTAAAGCCAGGGCTGAGGCGTTAAGTCCTGAGCAGCGAAAGGCCATCGCGAAAAAGGCAGCTTCCGCTAGATGGGACGCGGATATACCGCAAGCTGACTTTGAGGGAGTATTCCCTATTGGGGATGCAGAAGTATCAGCGGCAGTCCTCCCCAATGGGAAGAGGCTTCTCACTCAGGCGACATTCCTTAGGGCTTTAGGGAGGTCTCGCTCTCCGAAGGCTGGAACGGGTGTTTTAAGCACTGTCGACGGATTGCCGTTTTTTCTTCAGGCTGAGGCGTTAAATCCTCATATTTCCGAAGACTTACGCATGTCGACAACTCCTATATTTTTCAGAACAAAGAGTGGAGGAAAGGCGGTTGGGTATGACGCTGAGCTTCTGCCGATGGTCTGCGAGGTATACCTGAAATATCGAGATGATTGCTTGGCTAATGATGGGAAGTTGCCAGCCATGCACGAGCATATTATCCGAGCATGCGACGCAGTTATGCGTGGGCTGGCAAGGGTTGGCATTGTTGCATTAGTCGATGAAGCAACGGGGTACCAAGAAGTCCGAGACAAAAAGGCGCTTCAGTCCATTCTTGATGCCTTTCTGAGAAAGGAACTAGCCGCATGGGCCTTGCGTTTTCCCAAGGAGTTTTACGAGCAAATATTTAGATTGAGGGGCTGGAATTGGGAAAGTATTTCGTCTAAACGGCCACGGGTTGTAGGGAGAATCACAAAAGATATTGTGTACGCCAGGTTAGCGCCTGGGATTGTTAAGGAATTAGAGGAGAAGAACCCGGCTGATGAGAAAGGGTACCGGAAAGCCAGGCATCATCAGTGGTTAACTGATGATGTTGGCAATCCGGCCTTAGCGCAACATCTACACACAGTTATAACCCTGATGAAGCTGTCAGACTCATGGGATAAGTTCTATGGAATGTTAAACCAGGCTTTCCCGAAACGTGGAGACACCCTTGAACTTCCTTTTATGGCCGACCCTTCTTCTTAGTCCGTTTGGGATTTGATGTCAGCGGCTCCCCAATGGCCGCTTCAACGACGGAGCGAGCGAGCTTAATAGGATCGGATGTGTTCTTGGCGGGAAGTTTCTTCTTCTTGGCTTTCGGCTTTGGCATGGGCTTATCATGCCAGAGCCGTTCCCCTTTCGCTAGCCCCTCACAGATCCAAACTTTACCAGTACCGGCGCTGGCGAGTTGTATCAATATCACGCTACGCATGTATGCCGATCAACATGGCCTGGCACTGGCCGGTGTGACGACGAGAGTACAGCTGGACCGTAGCAACCCAGAGGAGACCGTCTTCGAGTACGAGGTCGAGCTCCAGGGAACCCTGTCTGAGCAAGACCGTGCGCGTCTACTGAGTGTGGCAGCGACGTGTCCGGTTCGTAGGACTCTCTCAAAGCGTATGGGATTCCGGGCGGGATGATGTCGCGGATCAACCTGCCGTGGCTATGAAACTGGCAATCGCCTCGTCGTGGCGCGGCACGCGTCGTGGGCAAGGTCGAGGCGGCTGCCGCCGATTCAACAGCCCCATCGCATACTTGCGGTGATACCCACACATCCGCGTCACTTCATCTAACAACGCCGTGCGCTCGGCACGCCCAGCACGCCGATACCGTTGCCACATCAGCCCGAGATACTCCTGCTTCGAACGCCGCGTCATGCCGCCACCTTCCATCCTCGCCCTCCTTTGGCCCTGTCCCATGCAGGGCGGGAGGGTAAGATTTGCAAATGACGCAACGATCTGCCCCTGGGTAAGATTTTACACAGGCACAATACGATCCCTTGACAAGTCCTCAGTAGAGACGGCATCCTTCACTGGGATCCCTACGTAATTGCCATAGCCGAGCAGAGCCCGACGTCGCTTGGGGAGGCAGTGGTGCCTCGCGTCGTCGGCCGAACGGCCCGGGCGTCGTCACCGAGCCCCCAATAGGCGACAGCACGAGCAGACCATGGCCCCTCCACCCGATCTCACGAGTCCCATCGTGTTGCTGGTCGAAGCGGACGAGGAGACGGCCCGCGTCGTGCAGGCGCACCTGGAGCATGCTCGCTACCAAGTGCTTCACGCCCAGGATGGCCACAGTGCTCAGCGCCTGATTGAGACCATGCCACCGCCGGATCTCATCCTGATCGATGCGAGACTCCCAGACCTCAGCGGGTTCGACCTGCTGGCGTATCTCCAGCACCAGGCCGGATGGGAAGCGGTGCCGAGGGTCATGGTATCGGCCGATGGCAGCGCACAGGCGGTGCAACGGGCCCTCGATGCGGGTGTGAAGGACTATATTCTCACCCCGTTCGATCCGCAGCAGCTCACGGCCCGCCTCGGCCGTCTTCTCGACGCCCTCCGCTAGGCCTTCCCCGTCGTGCCCGAGACCGCACCGTTAAGGAGGCCAGTCTCATTCACGGGGGAGGGGAGTGACCGGTGCGGCGGTGGCTCTGGTAAATTGCGACGCCCTGTGGCAAGGGGCTGCCGAGTGACGCCCGATTGTAAAGGGGGCACGAGCGGGGGAGCTTGATGGTTGCCCCGTTTATTGGTAGCCTCTCCTTGACCTCATGATCCTACCCAGTCCTCATGAAGCCTCTGACCCTGCCTCGAGCTCCATCGGGTGCCTGGTCATGACGTGTCACGCGACCCGGACGGCTGAAACCGATGCGAGTGGCCTCCTGATTCAGCGCCTGCTCACGGCGTATGGCCACCGGGTGGTTGGCTATCAGGTCGTGATCGGCGACCCGGCCCAGCTGCAGCTGTCGATCGCGCGGGGCACGGGCCACGACGCGGTGCAGGCGCTCCTGTCAAGACCGAAGTTGGTTGTCCACCAATCACCGATGTGAGATGTCCACTTTTTACCGATGAGATTGTCCTGACCCCGGTTGTCAATAGTGGACGCCATGAATGACTGTCTCACGCCGCCGACGGGTGACGGGCCCACTGATGGGCAAATGCCGCAGGTGAGCGATTCCCGAGCCGAGAATGCCGCCGCTGACGGTTGTAGAACAGCTCGATGTACTCCGTGATCTCGCGCCGAGCCTGCGCACGGGTTTCGTAGCGACGATGATGCACCAGCTCATTCTTCAGCGTCCCCCAGAAACTCTCCATCGGCGCATTGTCATAGCAGTTGCCCTTCCGACTCATGGACGGGGTCATGCCGAACTGCCGCAGTTGCTCCTGATAGTCCTGCGCACAATATTGGGACCCACGATCGGAGTGATGGATCAAGCCTGGGCGTGGGCGCTTCGCCCCCACCGCTTTTCTTAAGGCGTCGCGCACCAAGTCCGTCGTCATCCGATCCCCCATGGCATGCCCGACCACCTCACAGGTGAACAGATCCTTGATGCCGGCGAGATACAGCCAGCCTTCCGCGGTCGGCACGGAGGTGATGTCGGTGACCCAGGTCTCATTCGGGCGTGTGGCAACAAATGTTTGGGCCACGACATTCTCCGCCACCGGCAACGCATGCTTCGAATCCGTCGTGGTCGTGAACCGGCGCACCTGTGTGCACCGTAGGCGCAGCTTCTTGCGCAGCCGCTTGATGCGCCCGATCCCAACGGGGAACCCGTCGGCACGCAATTCGGCTTGGAGGCGCTCCGGGCCGTACGTCTGACGGGTGCGCACATGAGCGGCTTGGATCGCCACTTCCAGTCGCGTATTTTCCTGGTCGCGTTTCGACGGACGCCGATGCTGCCAGGCATAATAGCCGCTTCGAGACACCTCCAACACTCGGCACAACAGACTCAGCGGATAGTAAGCACGCAGCGTCCTCATCAGCGCGTACCGGGCAGCTGCGCCTTCGCAAAGTACGCGGTGGCTTTTTTTAAGATGTCGCGCTCCATCCGCGCTTCGGCAAGATCCCGTTTGAGTCGGGAGAGCTCTGCTTCCAGCTCCGTCACGGGCCGTCGGCTCTCCCCCTGCGGGGTGAGCTGGCCCTGCCGAGCGTGACCCACCCAGCGCTCAAGCGTCCTGCCTGACATGGTGAGGCGTCGGGCTGCCTCCGGAATCGTCACCTGCTGTTCCATGACCAGCCGTACGGCCTGCTCCCGGAACTCCTTCGTATACTGCTGTCGCGGAATCCGTTCCATTTCACACCTCCAGCCCTTAGATTGTAGGTTGAAGGCGTCCACTTTTTCGAGCTTACCTCAGCTCGGGATGTCCTGACGGAGTAATCGCTGACCGCCCGACCAGGTTTGCAGTGTTTGCCCCGGGAAGGAAATGGGGGTCAGAGAACTATTTCGTTGCAGCAGGGAATCGGCGAGCAAGTTGGACGGCTATTTATCGAGGACACAGGGGGCGACCAAAACCAGCTCTGTCCCGCAAAGAAATCGCACACTACCCTCATTCTGCTGTGCATCACCGTGCTCGCTCACGGTACAATCGGGCCTCTCACAAGGGAGATGTCAGATGAAATCCATCATTCATAGCAAAGAGATTGCCTGGGAGGATCAGGATCCAACTTATCAAGGCGCCTCCGTATCGAGTCGTGCCGACTGCGATAGGCCCCACGGCACAGGCCTGACATTCTCCTGGTTCCACCTGCTCTTAGGTACACTGTTTTTTACATCTCTAATCGGTTGCGCGGGCTTCAAAGGCGGGTATATGAGCCTACCTTACATTGGTGATGATCCGCCCAAGCTTCCTGTTCTTACGACACCACATCAGCTGCTTGGTCTAGACCACATTGGACTCCCAGATCTGAACCTCTCGCTCTCCCTCAATAATTCCATCCAAACATACCATTTCCTCGTAATTCTCTATGTCATTCCTGTGTATATCGACCTGAAGGAACATCGCTGGGACTCCCGTTATGGATGGGGCTCCTACAATCCTCCAGAGACAGGAGAAAAACTAGCGCTCAAGATGTCGATTCGGTTCATGCGGCCTGGAATCTCTTTCGATCTGCGCCAAGTCCAGATCACTGTGGACGGACAGACCTACCCGGCCACATCGATGTGGCCCACCTACGATGTCACAAAAGATTCGTCCACTGAACGTGACGCGCCAATACATCTGAATGAGATGGAGAAACTCTATTCTATTACCGTGCAGTTTGATACCGGCATTCCTACCCCAGACCAGGCAATCGCCCTGGACCTCTCCAAGGCGATCAAGACACCCCACCAAGACCCCATACCAATCATCCATTTCCAAAAATTGCGATGGAGAGGTGGTTACACTTAACCGAAGAAGAAGCACTCCGGGTTACTGCTGTCCATACGGGAGTTGTCAGATGAAATCCATTTTCCATGGCAAAGACATGACCGGCATTCAAGGCACCAACAGTACCAAGCACGGTCTTTGGCTGCTGGCCAGGAAATAGGTGCCAGAGAGCTATTTCATTGCTGGAGGGAATTGCCGAGAAAGTTGGACGGCTATCAATCGGGGACACACGGGGGCGACCCAAACCAGCTATGAGTGGATGTTCTGGCTTTGCTATCTGAACAATCTGCCTACACCCACACTTCCCACTGTCATCCCCCACGCAGCTCGTTCATGTGAACGATCACATGAATTCCCCCTCCGGGTGAGAGTGGCGCGTGCGGGGCCTGCCCCTTCGGCCGGGCTCCGGGCCGATCGTGGTTCCTGCGGCCATGTACGACGTTGATGTCCCGAGGACCGCTCTATGACGGTGTGATCTCGATGCCAAACTTCCGCTCGTGACCGATGACAGTTCTCGACCCAGAACCGAGATCCACGAGCAACCACTACCAGAAGAGCGGGAGGGCTTACGCCGATCCGCATCAGAACCCGTGCTACATGGTCCCATTCTCGCAATTCATTGGACAAGCGTCGAGTGTGGCATATTCTTCACGAATAGTAGTGGCGTGTTTACGGACAGAACTGGTCGGATCCGGTTCTTATGCGGATCCGCCTAAACATAGTTGGGCCCATAGGAGTCGTTACGCAGTGGACTCGCCCCAGAATCTCTTCCGCATTGGCGCGCTGATCGTCGTCGCCGTTATGGCTGCAGGGTGCTCCTTTAACGTAGCGCGCCTTCCAGCACCGGCTGAGTTTTCGAAACCGATGTCTGTGCTGGTGGAAGAATACCCGGATCTAACCCGCGTCTTCCCGGAGTACTCGACTTCCGATCATATGGGAATGGCTTTTGCCGATGCGTTTATCGCCGCATGGGGAGAGCCGTATGAAAAACAATTGACCTGGTGGAATCTCTGGCCGGGCAACTGGCCGTTTGTCCCTCAATATCTTTGGTACTGGCGACTTTCCGGGAAACCAGTCGCGTGCAGAATCGATCATCCCTTCTACGAAAGCTGGATGAAAACGGTCTGTAATTGCAGAGTCGTCGACAGCGTATGAGTGTTGACTTCTCAATCGTGCGTCATGGGCCCAACCACGCCTTGCAGCCGACCGCCGCAAGCATTGCTTGCGGTTCCCTCGTCGCTTCGCTCCTCGGCGGTGGCTGAAGGCTGACGTTAGGCACCATGGAACTGCCTATTCGCGTGTCACTTACTGAAGAATTCCGGCTGGCCTTTGCCGATGAGCTGGAGGGCGTGCCACCGATGAGTCTTCGAGCAGGGAACGCGGTAGACAACTACGAAGTACAGCCACCCTACTCGGACGCTGAAGACCGTGTTTCGGATGCCTACCTTGAACAGAACTACTGGGGAATCTCGCACCTTGATCCATTCTCGTTCAGGCACTACATGTTAGCGCTGGCGGACTACAGTTTGAGAAGGCTATCCCAAGGCAACAACGTGACCGACACACTTCTATTCAGTTTGCGCCCGCCTGATCGAGTTCCGCCTCGCCTTGGGTCATTTTCCGCTGCTCAAGAAGCGGTGATCGTCAAATTCCTTGATGCCTTAGCCTTTGACGAGACCTCGGCATTCGAAGAGGAAGCGAGAGTTGCGCTTCAGGAATGGTGGGCTCCGGGTGTACTCCATCAGCCAACGAAAGACGGCGCCTGACCCTGCGGTCAAGCCGACGAAAGTTGGCCGAACAGACGGAGGTCTGACTGTCCAACATTGGTTAATGAGTCTGGCAGCGCCGCAAAGCCACTGGGCGCTGTCCGACCCAAAGCCGAAGTCCACGACCGACGGCTATCCGGTGGTTCACTCTAATGACGGCGCCATCGGGATCCAAGGGTGTAAACTTCCCGACAATCCCCAATACCCCCCTGTCAAAATCCCCATCTGAAATGCCGTCCAAAGTTCGTCGATTTCTCAAGGAATTTGACTTATGCTGATGCTGGTCCAAAAATAAATGAATTTGGCCTTCAATTCTCTTCATCTCTTTGAATAGTGCCGTAAAGGTCTGCCCTCATCATGAGCATTGTCATGACGATGTGTTCCGTCGTCTTCAATGCCGACTGGTATACTTTGAAGTGTGAAAGGCATGACCTTCAGAGAGTGGACCGGTTTGGGCCTTATCGTGGTAGGTTTACTTTTACTTCCGGCGGCGTGGGCGTTCAGTCGTGCCTTGTGGCTTCTGAGCTTTAGTTTACTCACTGTGGGGGTGTGGCTGTTCTACACACGTCGAATTGAGCGACGCGAAGCTCGACTCGATAAGCTCAAGGGCGACCAGTGTACTGGACAATGCATCCCGACTGACATTCACAACTATACCGGGTGGCAACAGGCTGGGCGGTCAAAAACCATGGATACTTCAGCTGAAACTGTTGACGCAGACGGTGATTAAATAACCACAAATTGATAGCACTAGGTAACAGGTGGCTACTCAGAGGAAGCTAGAAGACGCGTACCGAGAAGGGCCCCTCCATCTCGCCAAGATAATATTTGGTGTCCCTCGGAAAGGTTGCTCCGGGACGGATATCTCCAATGCTATTGAGGAATATCTGGCTGCCTTGCTGAAGAACGGCCAAATTGGAGCTGAGTATCTTTTGGCGAATAAAGCACTTCCGGTCGTTGCTTACGTCGATGTTCCTGCGGCAGATGCACTCACCGCCAAGCATACTTCATCATGGGGGATGAAGGCGTTGACTGCGATAGTTCGAATTTTTGGCAAGTGCCCCGAGATCGAGATGCAAGAAAAACCCAAGAAGGCTGCCTTGTCTTCGTGGCGTTCGGCAAAGTCCCTTTATCTTTATACTCATTTGTTTGATAGGGGTTCACCGGTTCAGGCCAGGGGTTTCGACCATGCCATCCCTCTCTACCTGTTGCCACTTAAAGAGACACAACGCGAGTATCTCATGCACTGGGCCCAGTCCTATCGGAATCATGATGAAATATGGATTGGCTCTGGAGCGCTCGAAGTGCAGGCCTATAAGCAACTAGCCGACCCGACTAGCGAATTGTCAAAAGAAGGCCGGGAACACTGTGCGGAGCTCGAAGCCATTACCAAGAAACCTACATACTACTTTCTTCTACGCTATTATGGACGAAGACGGGGCGAAGATACGCGCCGGTGTCCACTCTGCAGTAAACCATGGGCCACTCAAAGAAGATCCGGAGAACCCCTGCAATTCGATGCTTTTGCCTTTCAGTGCGACCGCTGTAGACTTATTTCAAACCGAGCTTCTGACGACAACGAACGATTAGCGCACATTGGGGAATATAACCGCTCCAGGTAAAAGCACCGTCATCTGCTGTCAAAATCAGTTGTTTCTGACTCGCCTTGCTCTTTGCCTCAAAACTTTTACCGTTCAAGGGTTTTCTAGCCAATCCTTCTGAGGCTTTGTGGTCCGGTATACTTTCTTAATGCCAATTGTAGTACCCCCTCTGAAAGTTACTCCGGCCCGCTGGTTGATTTTCCTACGCACCCTGACGCTATCCTCACTCTTTCTCGTTGCAGTTAAGGCTAGTGCTGAGGATTTGATGTTTCCTGTGCCACCAGGTGCAGAGTCACCTGAACACGTTATTCTGGATCCTGGCTTCAGCGAACAAGATTACTTCTGGATCAAGGCTTCTTACCCTGACACTCCCGCGTTAGCACACTACTCCAAACTTTTTGACGGTTGGTTGGAATGTACCTCTTGGGCAGCAGGCTGGGATGGCATACTTAGGGGCGACCGCTACCTCCACCGCTTTATGCGACATTGGGTCAACGTTGAAAATACTCTCGCGATAACGCTCCTATTTCAGTACTCCTCACCAGGTTTCAAACCGCGAGCGCAGCCAGACAATGATCGCCAGTTTGTTGCTGTCATCAGGGAGTATGCGCAGAACGCAGAATGGCATTTCGGGGAAATGCGAATAGACTGTACCAAAGCAAAGGGACACCGCTAGGTAATGGGCAAGAAAACCAAGACTTTCAAGATCGGTGACCATGTGAGAATCGAGATAATTCCACCCAATTTGACCGATGCAGCCGATATCGATACACCCAAAGTATTCAAGCAATCTCTTGGCAAGACATTCCGTATTGCTGGGATTGATAAATATGGCTTTCTGGAATTGGAGGTTACGAAGAAAGATACGATCTGGATTGAGCCAGATTTCGTGACTCGCGTTAAGTAGAGACTGCCAGAATTGTGCTCAATTCGTGCTCAACGCCACCTCACTCCAGCCCATTCCAGCCTACTCCAGCCAAACATGTGACTTCACTTAAAACATTGATGGAGTTAGTTTGAGTGAGCCTGAGTAGGATGGAGTGGGATAACTCAATAGCTTTCCTAAACCGCGGGTCGTAGGAGCGAGTCTGTCCCCTAATCATCTGATTTAGGGGCGATGCTAGTTGAATGCTTGAGTCACACGATTTCGAGAACTCACGGGAAGACATTTTGGCAGGCTTTGTGGACGCCGACTCTAATAAACGGCAGCTTTCCGGCGCGGAGATTGCCTAAACGACTGTCGCAAAGTGGCCGTTCTTCGACCATCCGTCTCCGACCCAAACCCGAAGTCCACGACTGACAGCTATCAGAGAGGGCCTCACACCGATCCGCACACAAATGTGGGGTCTTGCAATCCCACCTTCTCTCATTCGAGCTTCTGGTGCAAGCGCACGTCTCTTCCCTCCACTCGTCGCCTGGTTGTGTGCATGTGGCCACCGCATCTGGCTATCCTGGTGGCAATCAGTAAAATCGGGCAACCGGTGCGGCGGGCCATGCGATGCGGTAGGCGAATATTGGTGACCCCAATTTCCCTATTGGCGATGTTTCGGTCGCCGGCATTGGTGAAGCAAACATTGGCGCGCACGATCAACGGCGAGGTCCGTACACAAGATGCTCCTTTCGTGATCAGTACCATGATGATGAGCGTGCACGGTCGTGAACAGGCCTGGGATTTTGTAAAGGCCAACTGGGATCAGCTGGATCGGCTCTTCCCGAAACAAGGGCTCAGACGCATGTGTGGAGGGATCGTTGGTCTTGCGACTCCAGAGCTTGAACGGGACGTACGAGCATTCTTTTCATCGCGCAAGATCGACCTGGGTGGGAAAACGCTGGAGCAGTACTTGGAACAACTGCGCATTGCCGTCTCCTTCCGTGAACAGGAAGGTCGTACGATCCGCGATACGCTGATCAACTCGCTAGGGGCATGAAATACGAGAATCCATCATCACGGGTGCCTACTTCCGCTATCACGTTTGCATAGAGACTGAGTCAATCTCTTGTCCGGGAATGACAGCGGCTTCTCATCTTTAGCGCCTGCCGTCATTAACATGCTTACAATGTCCGTATGGTCACGCCTGCGCGCGATCATGATGGCGGACTCACCATCATCGTCATGACGTGTCAGGTCGGCTCCCGCTCGCACCAGGGTATCGACGAAGTCTTTGTGACAGTTTTCTACAGCATACATGAGCGCTGTCGTTCCATTCGCATTTGTTGCATTCACATTGGCTTGGTGCTGCAGTAGTAGGCGGCCAATATCAGTGGAGCCATCTTCTGCGGCGATGGTCAGGGCGGTTGCACCACCAGTCCCTTTACCATTTGGATCAGCGCCACGTTCCAGGAGAACTTTCACCATGGCAGAGTTTCCGCTCCGAACAGCGTGCATCAACATGGTCCATCCTTGAGACTGTGAATTTGGACTGGTATTCGTGCTATCCAAAATTGCTTGAACAGCGATAGTGTCGCTTTTTTGAATGGCCCACTTCAGTTTGCTGATCTCTCCACCAGGATTGAATCCGAGACTCGCAGCGACAGGTCCCCAAAGAAGCCCGACGATCAGAACCGTTCCACCAACGTTCTTGGCAGTCCTGACTCTTGAATGGTGCTCCGGGTAAATTGGTACCGTCATCAGACGTCGCCTAAGTACCTGTCCACACCAAGCACCAACCAAACCGAGCAGAGTCATGAGCAAATAGACCATGACTTCTATTCCGAACAGATTATGTGTGCTGTTGTCGAGAGCCAATGTGCTGACGACATAGGAAGGAAGCACCGTCAGTGCAGGAAACAGCACCCACAGGCCAGGCACGACGAAGCTTAGTGCGGCACAGATCACCACAATTGTCCCAACAGATAAGGCGAACCCAATCTGGAGCATTATGACGCGCACTGCATAGCCAGCCCCCAAAGCACACGCCATAGACAAGTAGAGGAGCCACGCATTTCTTAGTGAACCTAAGAGAGCGAACGGTCCAGACATAAGAATGAATGATAGACTGGTTTCAAGGAAACTCCAGTAACTAGAAAAATTCTGCCCTAGTGGACTGTAACACCCATTTGTAGACTATACTCGTGTTCATGACCAACACGA
>CAYSFU010000086.1:0-16131 GCA_964430555.1 uncultured Nitrospira sp.
GACGGGTACTGTCGTTGGAAGGGGAAGCGGCTGCCTACCGAAGCTGAGTGGGAAAAGGCAATGCGCGGTACGGACGGAAGGCTTTGGCCATGGGGAGATAACGAGCAACCTGATTGGGCGAATTGGGCTCGCGTGCAGGATGGGTATGAGGTCTCGGCGCGTGTCGGCACATTTCAGAGTGACAAGAGTCCTTATGGCGTGATGGATGGCGCGGGCAATGTCATGGAGTGGGTGGCTGATTGGTATGGTGAGATCTACTATAAAAGCTCACCGGATCAAAATCCCCCGAGTCCCGAATACGGCACCTATCGTGTCCTTCGTGGTGGAGGGTACACCACAAGCGGAGGAGATGTTCGGATCACCAGCCGAAGCAAGATGATGCCGGATTTTCGAGATGAAACGATCGGATTTCGCTGTGCAAGTTCGACCGTCGATTCAGTAGAAGGAAAGATGGAAAAATCAGAAGAATTCACAGGAAATCAAAGTAGTAGAGGATCAAAAACACGGCCAAAATGATGTTGACAACCATTCCGGCCAAAACTATAATGTCAAACACTTTTGAGTTTTTCGACACAATTTCCTCTCTGATTCGTGTTGAAAGTTGAGAAATTTTGATAACACAGGGCCGTGTGCCTGTCAAGAAAATGCAGTAATTCTGAATTTTATCCCCCACAAACTATTTTGATCGGGAGTGAAATAACGATGGCAACAGCTACCCCTGATAGCGAGCTTAAAGTAAAAATCGGGAAGATGATTTTTTATATTACTTGTGCTGTCGGATTATGGTTTTTCTATTGGTTTGCCGGTATTCAGTGTCCCTGCTGAGTCGTGAATGAGGTTTGTTTTGCTGGGGGCAGTCCGGCGTAACTGATCAATCGTACTCATCGACAGAAGAGAGGAAGAAGATAATGAGCGCGCTTAATAATCCAGTCGTTGCACTTGTTGTTTCTCTTATTATTACCGTTGGTTATTTTGTGCTGGTCGATCACTACCTCATGGACATGCAAGGGCTGGACTTTTGGTATCTCTTCAGGAACTGAGCCTTCCTAAAGGTGTCATCGACTATTCTGAAAAACATATATTTAACGTAGGTATTTAAGGAGGTATTCCATGGGCCTTTTAGTCGGCAAGCGCATATTTTCGGTGGTGGCGCTCTGCATGATGGTCGGCCTCCTTCTGCTTCCGGTCGTCGTGGCGTTGCCTTCACTGGCTATCGGTGAGGAGACTCATGCGAGCGATGGGGCAAAGAAGGAAGGGGATAAAGTCGAAAAGGGTCGGGATGTCTATTATAAGACAGAAGGCATCGTGTCTGGTGCTCCCGCTCCTAAGACGACGGATGGTCCTAGGGACTATCCAAGGTATAACTTTGAAAGTCGAGTATTGCTCTGGTTTGCGAATCAACAGCACCTCTACTACGGCAGTTTTGTGCTGGCGGTGCCGATCTTCTGCATGATTATCGAATTTATGGGAGTGGTGACGAAGGATAAAGCGCTCGCGAAGCGCTATGATCAATTGGCGTATGATTTTATTAAGATTAGTCTCACGGCTTACTCCCTTACGGCCATTCTTGGCGGTATTCTGATCTTTACCTTCCTGACTTTATATCCGGCATTCTTCGGATATTTGTCGGGCATCTTCCGTCCCGTCATGCACATCTACGCCTTGATGTTTGTGGCCGAGAGTGGAACCCTCTACATCTACTACTATGGGTGGGACAAGATGAGAGAGGGGTTTTTGAAGTGGATCCATTTGAGCATGTCAGTGGTTTTAAACGTCATCGGTACGCTGCTCATGTTCCTTGCCAACTCCTGGATCGGTTTTATGATGTCGCCTGCTGGTGTCGATGAGCAGGGTCGGTATCTTGGGAACATTTGGCATGTGATTCACACTGCACTCTGGAATCCACTGAATCTTCACCGCATTCTTGGCAATATGGCATTCGGTGGAGGTGTTGTTGCTGCCTATGCTGCATATAAGTTCTTGGCGTCAAAAACGGATGAGGATCGAGCTCATTATGACTGGATGGGTTACATTGCCATGGCGCTTGGCGTAGCCTTCCTGATCCCCCTGCCTTTTGCCGGGTATTGGCTCATGCGCGAAGTGTATGCGTATCGCCAGCAGATGGGCATTACCTTGATGGGCGGTCTGCTTGCGTGGCTGTTTATTATTCAAGCCACGATGATCGGTATTCTCTTCCTGAGTACAAATTACTATCTTTGGCAGGCCATGGGGCGTATGCGTGGGGCTGAGAAGTATCAGCGATACATTAAGTATCTGGTCTTCTTGCTTGCCTGTGGATTTATTGTCTTCATTACTCCACACACTATGGTGATGACTCCGGCGGAGTTGAAAGCCATGGGAGGTCAGCAGCATCCAGTGTTGGGTAACTATGGAGTTATGTCTGCGAAAAATGGAGGCATTAACGTCATTATTACCACCACGGTGTTGAGCTTTGTCTGGTATATGCGAGGCAATAAAGTCTCGACTGTATCCTGGGCAAAGTTTGGGAACATCTTTATGGGCGTGTTCTTCGCCTGCGCATATTTCAACATTATATTCCTTGCTGTGTATGGATATTATATTCCGGCAAACGTCCGGGTTGGTCTGTCAGTGCCTCAAGTGGCGACGACCTTGTCTTGTCTCTTCTTCATGTTTGCATTGAATAGCTTCATGATGAAGGGGGCCAAGCAAATGGGGCCGATTGAGTGGGGTAAGATCTCCGCTCGTTCACAATACGCCCTTATTATGTTGGCGACCGCGTTTACCTGGATGATGGGATTGATGGGTTATATACGCTCGTCTGTAAGACTCTTTTGGCATGTCAATGAGATCATGCGCGACAATTCCCCTTGGGCCTATACCCATACGGTAGGATTTGCCGCCAATATGATTTCAGCCAATGTGTTGTTTTTCTGGATAACCATTCTTTTTGTTTTTTGGTTGGGTAGCTTAACGGCGAAGAAGGTTCCGGTTGAGTCCAAGGCTGGAATTCCTGGTAGTGTTCCGCAGCCGGCTCCCAGTCATTAATTTGTGTCTTCTTTGATGGTCAGCTCAATGAAGTGGAGGGGATGTGTCCCCTCCAGAGTTGCAGCTGTAGGAGGTCACGACCTTGGGTAATTTGATTTCAGAAGCGCTATCGATGGGTTGGATGGCTCTGGCCATTCTTGCGGGTCTGCTGGTTTATTTTCAAGTATCCATCAGCGACCCTACTGCGAAGAAACGCGCAGTATTTAAGACATTCATTGGCATTATATCCTGTTTCCTTCTCTTTATGGCGATCGCCAATTACAAGACCAACTTTTATGGTGAAAGCCGATTGCTTCCAGTCTCATTGGTGATGATCACTGTAACAACCTTCATTATGGCGCTGTACTTCACCAATCTCGGCGCTCTCTTGAAGATTGGAGGCATGATGTTCTTCGTGGCGGCGTTCCTTTCCGGCTATGGTAACTGGCTTCCTCAGGTGGAAGGTGGGTTCCCCCCGGTAGAAGAGAAGGTGACGTGGGAAACCATGTCCACTCAGCAGCTAGCCGATAAAGGTGAGGAAATTATTTTTGGCGGTGTGGGGAAGAATAAAGAGCAGGGTGCGATTGGTAAGGGGCAATGCCCGCTCTGTCATGCGTTCCATGCCGGAATGCTTGGTGAACGGGCTCCTAACTTGCTGGGTTTGCCGACCCGCAAAGAACGCCTTGAGGATCCAAAGTATTCTAAGGGCGACCCGTCGAAGAGAATGTATTCGGTCAAGGAGTCGTTTCCTGGCTCAGGGACAGCTGAAACGGTTCAGGAATACATCGCTGAGTCGCATGCCTGCCCAAGTTGTTATGTGGTCGAAGGGTATGGAGTGAAGGGAACGAACGACAAGGAAAGTCCCATGCCGTCGATCCATAAGCCGCCGATCTCTCTAAGTTTGGCCGAGCTTGCGGCGGTAGATACATGGATGTATGCCCGAGAGGGGATGGAGCCTCCTTCGTTCGATGAAATTGTGAAATCGTATGAAAAGTTCGTTCCAGAGGCAGATCGTCCTAAGCAGGCGGATGACAAGCCGGCAGGGGCTACGTCACTGTTGGCAGATGGTTCAGAGCCTGTTGATCAGATTTTTGCCAAAGCCCAATGTGTGTCCTGCCATACCATCCCTGGTATTCCAGGTGCTACAGGGACGATTGGTCCAAAGCTTGAGGAGGGGACAACTGCCTCACAGCGTATAAAAGACCCAGCCTACAAAGGCACGGCAAAATCACCTGCCGAATATATTATGGAGTCTATTGTTGATCCAAGCGCGTATGTTGTTAAGCCATTCCCAGATAAGACAATGCCGGCCATCTTTGGTCAGAAACTGAGCGCTGGAGCATTGAAGAAAATCGTTGACTACTTATCGCAAGTGAAAACCGGGGCACCGCCACCGAAAATTTCATAGAGCCCGGTTGTCTATCATGCGGAGAGTAAAGGGAGTTTGCCGATGAAAGCATTGATGTCGCTTGGTGCCTTGATTGGAGTAGCGGGGTTGCTGCTGCTGGGTGGAATGTTCTTTGACATTGTCCCATCCACTACGGTGCGATTAGTTGAAGGGTATATGCCGATCCAGCTGCTGCTTGAAGTGGCATGCTATGTGATCGGATTTACTGGGTTGAGCTATATGATGAATGCCATGGGGATGGCTATCCCGCGGTTTTGGCAAGGGATCGGTTTCTGGGTGTTTTTGATGGTCTATCTCAAATATCGCGTCTATCCTCCAATCCCTTTCAGCGTGCGTGCAATGTATGGCACCGTTGGACTCGTCACAGTCTTTATGTGGATATCAGCCAATGAGGAAGACTGGACGAAATTCAAACAGCCCATCATGAACGTGCTTGACGCAAAGACCGGCATGAATAGGTTTCTCAGATACGGATATCTTGTGCTCATTCCGATTCTTGTTGGGGGCTTTTCCTACAATGCCATGATGCCCAAGTCTGAAGAGCCGATTGAGCTTAGGACTGTGCATCCTGCGCCTCCCGCCAGCACAAAGGTTCATGGTAAGACGTATACATTGCAGACCTCGCAGAACCCTTTCCGTGTGAACCCCGAAGGCAAATATGATCAGGAGTACTCAAACGCCAACATTGTTGAGCAGGGTATGGGGCGTTTGATGAAACCGAATGCTAATCCATGGGATGACAAAAACCAGGGGTATCTTAAGTATGTTCGGGAGGGTGGAGAGATTTTCTTTCAGAACTGTCATTTCTGTCACGGTGATAATTTAAATGGCAGAGGACTGCACGCCTTCGCCTTCAATCCAATTCCAGCAAACTTTACTGATCCTGGAACAATCGCACAGCTTCAGGAGACATTTATCTTCTGGCGCGTCTCGAAGGGTGGGATTGGGTTACCCAATGAAGGGTTTCCATGGGCTTCGGTCATGCCGCCATGGGAGCAGCACTTGACTGTAGATGAAATTTGGAAAGTCGTTTTGTTTGAATATTGGCACACCGGCTACTACCCACGAACTTGGGATTAGTCGCCACATTTCTTAGAATGCCAACCAAAGCATAAAGAAGATTATGAGGCCAAACATGATGGAAAGTATAACTCAGAAGGCCAGAATTGTAGCGACTGCAGCCTTCGGAGTGGTTTTAATGACCAGTGCAGGATATTCGTCGGTTTTAGCTCAGGGGCTTCCAGAGGGATTCAAAAAAGGTGATCTCGCGCCTGAACCCTCGGCGGAAATGATTGAAGCAGGCAAACGCGTTTATTTTACCAAGTGCGTGTGGTGCCACGGAGTTGATGGAGCCGGCGATGGACCTGGTGCCGATCGCCTTTGGCCGCGCCCTCGCAATTTCAATCAGGGAACTTTTAAGATTCGACATACCGCGAGCGGTGAACTCCCATTATTTGATGCTAAAAAACCACTTCCTGGTCAAAATGATCTCTTCGACACAGTGACGCACGGGCTTCCAGGGTCTGCGATGCCTCCATGGGAAGGTATCCTGAGCGAAGAACAGCGACAGCAAGTTCTCTCTTTTGTGACCACCCAACTTGTCAAGGATCGAAAGTTCACTGATAAGCAGTCAGAAACACAGACGGTCTTGCAGTTGGCGGACCTTAAACCAAAGCCCGCCACTGATGAGAGCAAGAAACGCGGAGCGGAGTTGATCGTTGAGAAAAAATGTGTCGAATGCCATGGCATGGAAGGCCGTGGTGATGGGAACGCCTTTAATTTAAAGGACGACTGGGGCTTTTCAATTCAGCCGGCTGATTGGCATAAGTGCTGGAACTTCCGTGGAAGCCGCCAGGATCCATATAATGTAAGTAACATTTTTAGGACTTTTTCGACTGGTGTGAACGGGACCCCAATGCCTTCGTTCGCGGATAATACCTCCGTTGATGAGCGGTGGGATATTGCCAATTTTGTCAATTCTTTGTGTGAGAGAGATTCGTTGGGTAATCCTTTGCCGATTGATCCCTTGACTGACAAGCCGAAGATCAATTTCGTTATTCCATCAGATATGGTCGAGGGAGAAATTCCAACCGATCTCGAGCATGAAGCATGGAAAAATGCACCGAAGCGATATGTGGCCATGGGGGGACAAATTACCCACAAGCCGAGGAATTTTGTGAATCGGCTTGACGATATTTGGGTGCGATCGCTCTACAACGATAAGCATATCGTTTATCTGATTGAGTGGGATGATCGGACGAAGAGCGTGGCCGAGGGCAAGCTTCCTTGGGCTCCTACGGAAGTCAATATCGATATCAAAGAACAGGATCCCAAGACCGGTGAAGAGGGATCCATTGCAGCTCATCAGAATAACTACACGGTCTACAATGACGCGATTGCCATTGAAACAGCGGTGAAGTGGAAGGAGCTTCCAGCTCCAATCAAGCCGCGGTATTTGTTCGGTACCAACGAACAGTATCCAGTGGACATCGTTAAGTGGGAAGCTGATGGTTCTCTTCGCGCGTTCCTAGGTACTGGATGGGACAAAGATTTTGAGGAACGCGATAACTATGAAGAGGCCATGAAGCTCCTGAAGGCGGAATGGCTGAATGGTCGCTGGTATGTCATGATTCAGCGGCCGGTTGGCAATAAGAAAGATCAAGACTACGATGAAGACACTTTCTTTGAAGTAGGACAGTATATCCCAACCGTCTTCTTTGCGTGGGATGGTCATAACGGAGATGCAGGACGGAAGATGGCTGTATCAGCCTTCTACTACACCTTTATGAATCCACCGGTCCCACAGGAGACATATATTTATCCAGTAGTGATTGCTGTTGGTGTTGTTCTTCTGGAAGGGTGGGTCCTGACTCGCCGTTCGAATAGGAAAAAAGGGAAGACTCTGTAGTCTTCAATTGACAGACGAGTAGGCATTATCATGTCAAAGGGGGTGGGGTGACCCACCCCCTTTTTTATTTTCACCAGTGATGAATTGATGATATCCGATGTCACCGGGGTTCTTCTGGCAGGAGGGAAGAGTCGACGGATGGGGGTCGACAAACGCTTCCTTATCGTAGGCGAGGAAACCTTGCTGGAGAGGAGCTGCACCGTTCTTTCTGAGATTTTTGAATGTGTTCGCCTAGTCATTGCCCAGGATAGTCAGCCGCTTGAAGCTCATATTCCAGTCAGTCGTGACCTCGTCGCGTCTTGCGGAAGTCTCGGTGGTATGTATACCGGCCTGCATCAGGCTACAACGCCGTATATTTTTCTCGCAGCCTGCGACATGCCCTTTATCCATGCAGATCTTGTGCGATACATGCTTGGTAAGAAAGACGATGTGGATATTGTCCTGGCCCATTGGAACGACCGACCTCAGCCGACTCATGCCGTTTATAGCCGGAACTGCCTACCGGTTGTGGAGGCGCTCATTCACAGTGGTGATCTGAAGATACAGAAACTGGTTGCAGCTCCTGATCTCCGTATTTGTCTGATCACGGAGGGTGAGATTCGTGAGATTGATCCTGAAGGGCGATCGTTTTTAAATGTCAACACACCGTCGGATCTTGACCGCGCTCGCGCACTCTATGGAGATCGATGGGATGACCGATATGGCGACTCTCCAAAACCGGTATGACGCGGTCGTTGGTCATTGTGCATCCCGGATCCTTAGGAGATGTCGTACTGGCAGTACCGGCCATCCGAAGACTTCGAGCCCGGTACTCAGGGTGGGAGACCTTACTGATCGCCCGCGATGCCGTGAGTCGACTTTTGAAAATTTGTGGGGTCATCGATTATTGGATGTCCTTGGAAGGGGCGGCTGGGGTTGGAATCTTTTCAAGAGGCGTCCGACTACCGCATGAACTCGAGACCTGGTTGAATCGATGTGATGTCGCGGTTGCCTGGACGGAAACTCATGCGGATGCACTTCGCGCCAATCTACAAAGATTCAATATTTCTCATGTACTGACTCAATCACCATTCTCTTCCACATTAGGTGCAAGGCATCAGAGCCATCGTTTTCTCGAAACGGTGGAGGAGCCCGTCGGCGATGAGTGCCCAGACAGGCTCATTCAGGTTCCTCCAGCCGTTGTTGAAGAGGGGAGCGCCTGCCTTGAGCGCAGGGGAGTTCGACGGGGCCAGGCATTGGTGCTCGTGCATCCTGGAAGCGGCAGCCCGCACAAGTGTCTTCATTCAGAAACCATTGCCCTCATCATTCATCGGCTTGAGCAGAAGGGGCTGGTTCCGGTTGTCATCGAGGGGCCGGCGGACCAGAATGCGGTTGAGTCTGTGTTGAAGGAAAGCAGCCGAAGACCGCCGGTGTTTCGAAATCCTGATCTTGCGACGCTTGCTGGGGTTCTTGTGCAAGCCAAGTTCTTCCTCGGCCATGATTCGGGTGTGACACACCTGGCGGCTCTCCTTGGTGTACGCACTGTGGCGATCTTTGGACCGACCGATCCTGATAGGTGGGCACCTCTTGGGGATCATGTGACGATTGTGCGCGGGCCATCCTGCCTCTGCCGATCATGGGATGAGGTACGACAATGCCTTGAGAAGCCGTGCTTGGGTGTATCGGCAGATCAGATTCTTATGTCACTCGAAGCATCAGGATTCATATAGCTTCGGTCGGAACCCCTCGGAATTCAAAGTAAACCGCCTTGTTTCGCGCTATACCTTAATGCTAAAGTGCTCCGTTGATTTCCGTTCATTCGTATCTGACGGGGAGAATTCTTTTGTCACAAGGCATTGTGCAAGGAAAGGTCGCCACGGCCCTCCTCACCGCCCTCAATGGGGCAAAGCAAAAAGGGCAGCTACGGACGCCGGTCTGGCCGACGCTGAGCCTGGATGCCCCCAAGCGACCAGAGTGGGGAGACCTGGCTTCGACCGTGGCGATGTCATTGGCAGCATCTGAGCAGAAGGCGCCTCATGACATCGCTCAGATCATCGTCGAGAACCTTCCTGAGCGAGACCGACTGTTTGACCGTGTGGAAATTGTCAAGCCAGGTTTTTTGAATCTCACCGTCAAACCAGCGCTTTGGCAGGAGGTCATTCTAGAAATTGCGGCACAGGGCCAGTCATATGGCCGGACCGATGTTGGGAAGGGCCGGCGAGTGCTGGTTGAGTATGTGAGTGCCAATCCGACCGGCCCATTGCACGTCGGCCATGGCCGAGGCGCTGCGGTCGGACAGGCTATTGGGCGGCTGTTGCAGGCCATCGGGTATGATGCCGTGAGCGAGTACTACATCAATGATGCCGGGCGGCAAATGAAATTGTTGGGCGCGTCGGTCTACGCAAGATATCAAGAATTGTCAGGACAGCCCTTCGTGTTCCCGGAGGATGGGTATCATGGGGCCTATGTGACGGCAGTGGCCAAAAAAATAAAGGCCCAACTTGATGGGATGGGCGGCAAACTCAGTTCAGAGGAACTCCAAGCTCGTTGCCGGACGCTTGCGTACCAAGAGCTATTGGGACACATTCGCGACGACCTCAAGGCCTTTGGTATCGAGTTCCACTCATGGTTCAGTGAAGCCTCCCTTCTGGAATCACAGGCAGTGGAACAGGCGTGCGATACATTGAAGGCCCGCGACCTCTTGTTCCAACAAGAAGGTGCGTGGTGGTTTCGATCATCGCAGTACGGAGACGAGAAGGATCGCGTCGTCAAAAAACAGGACGGCGAGTATACCTACTTGGCTTCTGATATCGCCTACCATCACGACAAACTGCAACGTGGCTACGATCTGTTGATTGATGTGTGGGGGGCTGACCACCATGGGTATATTCCGCGGATGCAAGCTGCGGTGCAGGCGTATGGCCACCCAAAAGAGCGTCTACACGTCGTGTTGGTGCAATTAGTGAAACTGTTACGGGACGGCGTCGAAGTGAAGATGTCCAAGCGGACCGGCGATTTCATCACGATGCGGGAAGTGATTGATGAGGTTGGGGCAGACGCGGCGAAGTTTTACTTTCTGATGCGTGATTCCAAAACCCACTTGGAGTTTGATCTGGAGTTGGCGAAGCAGCATTCCAGCGACAACCCGGTGTACTACGTGCAGTACGCTCATGCGAGAATTTGCAGCCTGTGGAGGGTTGCCTCCGAACGAGGCATTGCCCGTCCATCCGCGAGCGAGGTGGACCTCGCGGTGCTTACGGATCCCGACGAGTTGGGCTTGATCAAGAAGTTGGCTGCCTATCCGGAAGTGCTTGAGGCGAGTGCTCTGGCGTTCGAGCCACATCGGATGACTTATTATCTTCAGCAGTTGGCAGCGCTCCTGCACACATTTTATAACAAGCATCGGATTCTCCCTCCGGCTGGTGAGTCAGGCACTGATGAGTCGGCGGCTGAAGTTCTCACGCCCAACCGTACCGCGGCACGGCTGGTCCTGATGGGAGCGGTTCAGCAAGTGATTCGCAACGGGCTTGATGTGCTGGGCCTTTCAGCTCCGGAACAGATGTCGTTCACCGCCTTCACCGAGCGATGATGCAGTACCAGATCCACCAACCCGATCCGTACTCCAAGGGCCGCATCGGTCAGTTGACGACGGATCATGCCACGATTGAGACACCAGCGTTCATGCCGGTGGGGTCCCTCGGGCCGGTGAAGGGGCTTGAACCAAAGGATCTGCAGGAGTTAGGGTTTGGCCTGATGCTCAACAATGCGTACCATCTGTACCTGCGTCCTGGGCATCAGATCGTCGCGGATATGGGCGGGCTCCATGCCTTCACCGGCTGGTCTGGAGCTATCCTCACGGATAGCGGAGGATTTCAGATCTTCAGTTTGGCGAAATTATGTGAGATCACGGATGAGAGTGTCACCTTTCAATCGCATATAGACGGTTCGACGCATGTCATTACACCGGAGAAAGCGATCGAGATCGAAGAGGCTTTAGGCGCTGACATCATTATGGTGCTTGACCAGTGCGTGGCGCTTCCTGCCAGCCGAGAGGCCGTGCAGGAGGGGGTGCGACGAACAAGGCTCTGGGCTGAGCGCTGTCAGGCAGCGCGTTGTCGAACGGATCAGGCGTTGTTCGGGATCGTTCAGGGCGGTTTGGAGGCTGATGTACGCATCACATCGGCGCGGGAGTTGGTGACATTAGGGTTCGAGGGGTACGCCATCGGTGGATTATCCGTTGGCGAGAGTAAGGCGGATATGTACGGCATGCTCGATGTTACGGTTCCGGAGTTGCCGGAGGCAAAACCTCGGTACCTCATGGGTGTGGGGCTTCCGGAAGACTTAATCGAGGGAGTCGCTCGTGGGGTCGATCTTTTTGACTGCGTTGTCCCATCGCGCCACGGGAGAACAGGCTCGCTCTTTACCACGTCAGGGCGAGTTGTGATTAAGCAGGCGCAGTATGCGGAGGATGAACGGCCGATCGATCCCGATTGCGGATGCCCGGTGTGTGCTCGGTATTCTCGAGCCTATCTGCATCACCTGTATATGGTCAAGGAGATGTTGGGGGCTCGACTCAATACCATCCACAATCTTTGGTATTTCTCCAAGTTGATGCATGGTATTCGGGACGCCGTACGCGGGAAGAGATTCCCTGAATTCCGCGAGGATTTTTATCGGAGCCGGGATCGACAGGGTGCAAGAGAGCAGAGTGAAGCAGGTGAGTCGAACGCTCACCGCGGATGTGAAAACACGTATCAGACATAGAAGGGAAGATGTGCGATGTTGATGGAATCATTGGCATGGGCGGAAGGAACAGGTGGAGGTGGAGCAGCTGCGGGTGGCGGGGCCGGAGGGATTTTGTCGTTGGTTCCCTTTCTGCTCATCTTTGTGATTTTTTATTTTCTCCTCATTCGGCCGCAGCAGCAGAAGCAGAAACAGCAACAGTCGCTCTTGGACGCCATCAAAAAGGGCGACAAAGTCGTGACCACCTCAGGTATTTGGGGAACCATCACCAATCTTGGGAAGGATACGGTCACGTTACAAGTTGCGGACAACACCAAGATCAAGATGCAGCGGGAGAATATCTCACGACTGCGCACGGAAGAGGAAGATAAAGAATAGCGTCGCGTCGATCACACAGGATAAGGGGTTGCGGACGAGATGAAAAAAGTAAGTGGGCGCTTATGGTTGTTGGTATTGGTGTTGGTGGGATCGTTCGTCTCATTTCTTCCCTCCTACACGCCGCTTTATCAAGCCATGCCGAGTTGGCTGAAAGCGGTGCTGCCGAATAAAGGCATTACGTTAGGGTTGGATTTGCAGGGCGGCATCCACATGGTGTTGGAAGTGGAAGAGAATCGTGCCGTGGAAATCGCCGTGGATCGATCGGTCACGGCGTTGCAGGATCTTGTGTCGGAGAAGAAGATTGCCGTCGACTCGGTCAAGCGAGTTGGCTATGAGCAAATTACGATCCAAGTCCAAAATGCGGATGCCAAAGCTCCGACGCAAAAGTTGATCGACAATTTCCCAAACTTCGTGGAAAACGAATCGGCGGAATCGGCGGCGACTGTCGTGTGGGTGTTGCGCGAGGCGGAAACCAAGCGGATCAAGGATTCGGCGATCAATCAAGCATTGGAAACCATCCGAAACCGGATCGATCAATTTGGGGTGGCGGAACCGATCGTCCAGCGGCAGGGATTGAAGCAGATCGTCGTCCAGCTTCCGGGCGTCAAGGATCCCAAGCGGGCCAAGGATTTGATCAAGGAAACGGCGTTGCTGGAATTTAAAATGTTGGATGAGGACATCCGACTGGATCTGCCGAGTCATGTGACGAAGGACAAAGAGGCTGAGGTGCTGCAGCAGTTTGAGAGCAAGCTGCCCGAAGGTGATCAGATCTTGTTTGAGCGGGTGGTCGACAAGGATACGGGTGTCGAGTTTCGTGCTCCCTACGTGGTCAAGAAGCGCGTGATGTTGACCGGCGATGTCTTGAGCGACGCGCGAGTCGCCATCGGTCAGTTCAATGATCCCTATGTGTCGATCACCTTCGACTCCAAGGGGGGGCAAGAATTTGAGCGCATCACGGGGGAGCATGTCAAAAAGCGCATGGCCGTGGTGTTGGATAACACCATTTACTCTGCGCCGGTGATTCAAGAACGGATTGCCGGAGGGCGGGCGCAAATTACCGGGACGTTTACCACGCAGGAGGCCAACGATCTGGCCATTGTCCTGAGGGCCGGCGCCCTCCCGGCGCCGTTGAAGATCGTTCAAGATCTGACTGTCGGGCCATCCCTTGGACAGGACTCGATCGACAAAGGAGTCAAGGCGACCTTGATCGCGGGGATCATGGTCGTTGTGTTTATGATCGTGTATTACCGTCTCTCCGGGTTGATCGCGGACTTCGCCTTGGTCTTGAATCTGGTCTGTCTGATGGGTGCGTTGTCGGCATTGACGGCGACGTTGACTCTCCCGGGGATCGCCGGCATCGTGCTGACGATCGGAATGGGAGTTGATTCGAACGTGTTGATCTTTGAGCGTATTCGAGAAGAACTCCGAAGCGGGAAGGCTGTGCGGTCGGCCATCGATGCGGGGTACGACAAGGCGTTGCTCACCATTATCGACTCACACGTCACGACGTTGATTACCGGGGTGGCGCTGTTTCTTTTTGGGACCGGACCGATCAAGGGATTTGCCGTGACGTTGTGCTTGGGTATTGCAATCAATCTCTTTACGGCGTTGGTCGGGACAAAAGTGATTTTTGATCTCTTGTATCAGAAGCAGAAGGTTGAAGCGCTGAGCATTTAACCATGAACCCATCGATACTAACTGTCCAGGGTGAGGCTCAGGGCTATCAAAAGGGAGCGCGCATGTTAGAGATTCTAGGGAAAACCAACATTGACTTTATGGGCAAGCGCCGGTTCACGTTTCTCTTTTCGGGCATTATGGTGCTGCTGGGGCTGATTGCGCTCGTGCAGATCGCACGAGGCGCTGCCAATCTTGGGATCGACTTCGCCGGAGGGACTGCGGTTCAACTGAAGTTCGACCAGCCGGTTCGCATCGACGAGGCTCGGAAGGTCTTGGAGACCAATGGTCTCAGCAATGTGGAACTGCAGGAATTCGGACAGGACAATAAACTGCTCATCCGAGTCAAGGCGTCCACGACGATCGAAGAAAAGGTAGCGGAGCGTGTCGTGGCCATCTTCTCCAAGGAATTCCCTGGCAATAAATTCGTGGTCGACTCCACTACCGAGATCGGTCCGACCATCGGCAAAAAACTTCAAGAAGATGCGCTCGTGGCCGTCGTCATTTCCTTTGTGGGCATTATTCTGTACATTGCGGCTCGATTCGAGCTGCGTTTCGGGGTCGCGGCGGCGCTGGCGACCTTCCACGATGTCTTGGCCGTTATCGGAACCTTTTATCTCCTGGATAAAGAAATTACGCTGCTGATCGTGACCGCACTCTTAACGCTGGCTGGATATTCGTTGACCGACACGGTGGTCGTGTTCGACAGGATCAGAGAGAATCTCAAGCAGCGCCGTCGTGAGAGTGAGGAAGCCACGATCAACACGGCGGTCAATCAGGTCTTAAGCCGGACCATCGTCACCAGCTTGACGGTTGTGTTGGTCCTCATTCCCTTGACCCTGGCTGGAGGAGAGGTCCTCCATGATTTTTCGCTGGCCCTACTGGGAGGGGTGATTTTCGGGACCTATTCATCGGTGTTTGTTGCCAGCCCGCTCCTGCTCCTGTGGCCCGGAACGCAGGGCCGACTTTTGAAACGCAACTGATCGGCTGATGCCGTAGCACATCGCCTCCCGTTCGCGTCGTGCGTGAAGTCCGTGGTGAGCCATGGACGGGGCACAGGCTTCCGAGGCGAGGTCTACGGCAACAACGCGTTTCTTGAAGGGCGCCTCTACTGCTTGTCCTGGTGTCATCATGGCGATCTGGAGCCGGCCATATAGTCTCCAGCAGAAAATCATCGGCGCGATCGTCATGGTCGGCCTTCTCCCACTTGCCCTCCTGCTTATCCTGATCTATGCGGAAGAACGTCGGGTGTTGCGCGAGACGACGGGCGCGGATTTCAGGGAAGTCGCCGTGGAAACCGCTCGTCGAATCGAGATGCAGATCACGCGGGGGATGAGCGAAGCCCAGCAGCTTGCGACCATGCCGTTTCTCCGCACCGCCGTCGTTGAGGCGAATCGGACCTACGAAGGCAAGGATGCGCGCAGCATTTCTGAGATTATCAAAGCGTGGCAGCAGCGCTGGGGGCAGCGGGCGAAGCGCAGCGAGTTTCCATTGTTCGTGAACCGGATCGTGACGAACTATTTGATTCAGTGGCATGAGATTCGAAAGTCCGACTATATCGGCATCTTGGTGACCGACGGGCAGGGTGCCTTGGTTATCAGCTCAATTCCGCAAGTAGAGTACTCCTACGCCAAGACGCTCTGGTGGCAAGCAGTGGTCAAGAACGATAGCCGACGGCCGTATGTGAGTGAGATCATCTTCGATCCCTCGTTCGGTACACATGTCGTGGCTGTGGCGACACCGATTCTGGATGATCGCCGTCAGACAGTGATCGGTGCCGTCACAATTCTGCTGCGGCGAGACGCGCTCTTCCAATCGATCGCGGAGAAGTCATTTGGGACGACCGGGCATGCCATGCTGGTGACCATGGATGGAGGAGTCGTCATTTGTCCGATCCTCGCGCCGGAAGCGCACTCGATCGATACGGAATTTCTCGGCGCATTAGCCACCGCGAAACCGGGGTGGGTCATCGCGGTCGACGATTGGCACGGCAACAAGGATGCGCTGATTGGGATGGCGCCGGTGCGGTTTACCG
>CAYSFU010000087.1:0-15260 GCA_964430555.1 uncultured Nitrospira sp.
CCGATTTCTCGGATATCATCAACCTTGCATCGCAGCACTTTCCCCTGCGCGGCCATCAGCATGATCTGATCGTCATCTCGTACTTGAAGAAATCCCACGGCCAATCCGTTTCGCTCCGTGGTCTTGACGCTGATAATGCCCTTTCCGCCACGCCCTTGCACCCGATACTCACCCACCGGGGTCCGCTTGCCATAGCCGCCTTCCGTCACGGTCAAAATCGAGGCAGTCGAATCCGGAGTCATCGTTTCCATCCCGATGACCTCGTTACCCTCTTCGAGCGTGATCCCCTTCACACCATGCGCCATCCGACCCATCGGCCTCACTTCTTCTTCCTTGAATCGAATCGTAATGCCTTGTCGCGTTCCAAGCAGGATCTCGCGCTGTCCATCCGTCAGCTGAACTCCGATTAATTTATCACCACCTTCAAGTCCTAAGGCAATGATGCCACCCTGCCTGGGGTTGCTGAACGCAGACAATTCCGTCTTCTTGATGATGCCCTTTTTAGTCGCCATCACGATATAGCGGTCATCACGGAACTCTTTGACCGGCAAGGAAGCCGTCACCTTCTCGCTCCCGGCCAAAGCCAGGAGATTCACGAGTGCTTTTCCTTTCGCTGACCGACTGGCCTCAGGAATTTCATGAACTTTCAGCCAATAGACCTTCCCGGCATCGGTAAAAAACAGCAGCGAATCATGGGTGGAGGCGGCAAAGAGCGTCTCGACGAAATCCTCCTCCTTGATGCCCATGCCGATTTTACCTTTCCCTCCGCGTCGCTGAGCCCGGTAGAGGGACACGGCATTCCGCTTGATGTATCCGGAGTGAGAGATCGTCACGATCACTTCTTCCGCGGCAATCAAGTCTTCGAGGCGGATCTCGGCTTCTTCCTTGACGATCTTGGTCCGGCGATCATCTTTGTACGTTTCACGAATCTCCGCGAGCTCATCCTTGATGAGGGTGCGCACCAACGACTCGCTGGCCAACACGGACTTCAGGTATTCAATCTGCTTGAGCACGTCCTGGTATTCTTCGACGAGTTTGGCTCGCTCAAGCTGCGTCAAGCGCTGCAACCTCATGTCGAGAATCGCATTGGCTTGGATCTCGCTCAGATGAAACTCGCGCATCAACCCTGCCCGCGCTTCATCAGGCGATTGCGACCGTCTGATGAGGGCGATAACGGCATCGAGATGATCGAGTGCGATCTTGAGCCCTTCAAGAATATGCGCTCGTTCCTCCGCCTTCCTGAGTTCGAAGATGGTTCTCCGCACCACAACTTCGCGTCGATGCTCGAGGAAATGATGCAGGATCTGCTTGAGTGTGAGGATCTCGGGACGATTGTTGACCAGCGCCAGCATGATGACGCCGAAGGTCGTTTCGAGTTGGGTGTGCTTATACAGATTATTCAAGACCACCAGGGGAATTTCGTTCCGTTTGAGCTCGATCACCACCCGCACCCCTTCACGATCCGACGATTCATCGCGGAGATCGGAGATGCCTTTGATGCGGTCATCCTGGATCAAATCGGCTATTTTTTCGATCAGTCTGGCCTTGTTGACTTGATAGGGTATTTCCGTGACGATGAGCCGTTCTCGCTCGGTACGTTCATCGGTCTCGACTACGACCTTTGCTCGCAATGTCAGGAGACCGCGTCCGGTCTCATAGGCCTCTTTGATCCCACCCATGCCATAGATGAAGCCGGCCGTAGGAAAATCCGGCCCAGGGATTTTTTGCATCAACTGGGCGATCGTCACATCGGGATTCTCCAACAAGAGGAGCAATCCATCGATAATTTCAGCGATATTGTGTGTGGGAATATTGGTCGCATAACCGACCGCGATGCCCCCCGCTCCATTGATCAAGAGGTTCGGCACTCTCGTCGGAAGAACTAATGGTTCTTGTAGTGACTCGTCATAGTTCGGGCCAAAATCAACGGTTTCTTTGTCGATATCGGCCAACATCTCCTCGGCCAGCTTCGTCATAC
Source organism: uncultured Nitrospira sp. (assembly GCA_964430555.1). Lineage (GTDB taxonomy): Bacteria > Nitrospirota > Nitrospiria > Nitrospirales > Nitrospiraceae > Nitrospira_D. The sequence goes on from CAYSFU010000087.1 coordinate 1,979, forward strand.
GGGCTTCGGTGTATCGCATGGCAGCCGGCGAATCCCCGTCCATCGACCCGTAATTGCCCTGCCCGTCGACGAGGGGATAGCGCATGTTGAAATCTTGTGCCATCCGCACCAGGGTGTCGTAAATCGCCGAGTCGCCATGGGGGTGATAGTTCCCCATGATTTCGCCGACAATCTTGGCGGATTTGCGGTAGGCTCGATTGGAGGCCAAGCCCATTTCGCTCATGCCGAAGAGGATCCGGCGATGAACCGGCTTCAACCCATCGCGGACATCCGGCAGCGCCCGTCCCACGATCACGCTCATGGCGTAATCGAGATAGGATGATTTCATCTCGTCTTCGATCGCGATATGGCCTAACCGTTCATCTGGGGGCATAGTTCCTCGTTAGTGGTTCCTCGTCAAACGTGTGCGCCGGTCTTTCATGCTCTTTGGCCGGGCTTCACGAACAACGTGGCATGTCAGACGTCCAAATTCCGAACTTCCAGAGCATGGCTTTGAATGAAGTTGCGCCGGGGCTCGACTTCATCGCCCATTAAGATGGTAAAGATCTCGTCCACGCCGGTGAGGTCTTCAAGGGTCACTCTCAGAAGCGTTCGTATTTCAGGGTTCATGGTCGTTTCCCAGAGCTGTCCGGGATTCATTTCCCCGAGACCTTTATAGCGCTGAATACTGAGGCCCTGTTTTCCCATGTCCAGGATGGCCTTCACCAACTCCTCGGTGGATGGGTACGGCTTCTCGTAGCCTTTGGCCTTCAACTTGTAGGGAGCTCGGCCTATTCCGATCGACGAGGGTGTCAGTTTCTGGAGTTCTCGGAAATCGGCGGATCCGACCAGATCGTGCGTGACGACTACTTCATGCGTGACGCCGCTTGCGTGGAGTCGACACACGACCTTATTTGATTGATGCTCCTCGTCCGCGAGAATATCAAATGTCGGCGTCACATTCGGAAATACCACGGCCAGTGATCGTGCGATGTTCTCGACTGAACGTTGAAGTGCCGCACGATCCTTGAGTCGTTCGCGATCGAGGCCCGGCTCATCGACAAAGGCACGGAGCATGGCAGCCTCGTGTGATTTCTTATTGAGGCGACCGAGCAAGGTTTCGAAAGCAATCATTTTTTTCAGAACAGGTAGGAGTCGACGTCCGGTCACATACGTCTGAGCTCCCTCCATATAGAGTTCAACGTCCTCGACTGCCAAGTCGGCGAGGTATTCGTTCAATAACCCTTCATCTTTGAGGTATCGCTCCGTCTTGCCTTTTTTGACTTTGAACAGCGGAGGTTGCGCGATATAGATATACCCCCGTTCGATCAACTCGGGCATCTGCCGAAAAAAGAACGTCAACAGCAATGTCCGAATATGGCTGCCGTCCACATCCGCGTCGGTCATGAGAATGATCTTGTGATACCGCGCCTTGGCAATATCGAAGGCATCTTTCTCCGACTTATCCCCTTCTTCCCGTCTTCGACCGATCCCAGTGCCCAGCGCCATGATGAGTGTTCTGATCTCATCACTGGAGAGCATCTTGTCGAACCGAGCCTTCTCCACGTTCAAGATCTTTCCCTTGAGCGGCAAGATCGCTTGAAACTTGCGGTCACGACCTTGTTTCGCGGATCCACCGGCTGAATCACCTTCCACAATGTACAGTTCGCTCAACGCCGGGTCTTTTTCCGAGCAATCCGCCAATTTCCCCGGAAGCGAACCACCATCAAGGGCGCTCTTGCGCCGGATGAGATCTTTGGCCTTCCGCGCCGCTTCTCGCGCACGCGCTGCGTCGACCGCCTTGCCAATGATCTTTCTGGCAACCGGAGGATTCTCCTCAAAATAATTTCCCAAGGCCTCGTTGACCGCAGCTTCGACCACACCCTTTACCTCGCTGTTCCCGAGTTTGGCTTTCGTCTGGCCTTCGAACTGCGGATTGCGCACTTTCACGCTGACCACTGACGTCAATCCTTCCCGTACATCGTCTCCGGTCAGCGATTCCGTTTCCTTCTTAAGTAAGTCATTGGCATTGGCGTAATTGTTGATCGTTCTGGTGAGGGCGGCCTTGAACCCGACCAAGTGCGTGCCGCCTTCCTTAGTATTGATGTTGTTCGCAAACGAAAAGAGGTTCTCCGCATAACTATCGTTGTACTGGAGTGCTACTTCCAGAATCATTTCCGGCTTCTCGACTTTGACGTAGATCGGCTTATGCAGCGGTGTTTTGGCTTCGTTGAGATGCTCAACGAAGGACACGATGCCGCCCTTGTACAAGAACACTTGTTCTTTTGCCGGCTCTTTTCGTTCATCTCGAAGCGTGATGGCAAGGCCCTTGTTCAAAAAGGCCAGTTCTCGCAACCGTTGAGCCAGTACGTCAAAACTGAACTCCAGCGTTTCAAAAATTTGGCCGTCCGGCTTGAACCGGACCTTGGTCCCTCGGCGTTTCGTCTTGCCCGTTGCAGTGAGAGGCGCGTTGGGTTTTCCTCGTTCGTATCGCTGTTCGAATACTTGAGCGTCCTGCCAAATCTCCAGCTCCAGCCATTCGGACAAGGCGTTCACGACGGAGATGCCGACTCCATGTAAACCGCCGGACACGGTGTACGCACCCTGTTCGAACTTGCCTCCCGCATGAAGCACGGTGAGAGCGACTTCCGCCGCAGACTTTTTCTGTGTCGGGTGTATCCCCGTGGGGATCCCTCTCCCGTTATCGATGACCGTCACGCTTCCGTCGATGTGGATCGTGACCTCGATCGCCTCACCGAATCCCGCCATATGTTCGTCGACACTATTGTCGACGACTTCATAGACGAGATGATGCAATCCATCGACTCCGGTGCTCCCGATATACATCGCCGGCCGTTTCCGAACGGCATCAAGCCCTTCAAGGACTTTGATTTGATCGGCACTATAGCTATCAGACTTGGTTGGAGAATCTTCTTCCGTGGTCATCCGCTACCTATTCCCTCCTCATGATCAGAGGACTTGTTTCAGTTTGAGGCAAGGCTGTCATCCATGGAGCAGCATCAAGACTTCGATATGTGGAGCCACACGAGAATGGATCAGCGGTACCCTTGAATGTGTGCAGCATTCCGCTAAATCTTCACCGGCATGACAACGCACTTGAATCCGGGGCTCTCCGTTTCCTGAATCAGACATGGACTCAGCGGGGTCTCCATGTGGAGAGAAATTGATTCACCCTCCATCACACTAAAGACATCCAAAAGATACCGAGCGTTGAAGCCGGTCGTCAGACTTTCTCCCTCATAGCGGGCGGGCAATTCTTCTGTCGCTTCACCGAAGTCAGGGCTGGCGGAAAAGAGTGTCATCTTGCCGGATCCGAAGGAAAGCTTGACCGCGCTGGTCTTGTCTTTCGAGAGGACCGAGACACGACGCAGGGCACTTTCCAAATCTGTCCGGTTGACGCTGATGTTCTTGCCGCCATCTTTTGGGATGACCTGCTGGTAGTTCGGATAATTCCCCTCCATCAGCCGTGACGTCAGGAGCAGGCCGCTCTTCCGAAAGATCATGAGGTTTTTTGAAAATCCGATGAGTGGTTCATCTCCTCCTCCTTCTTCCAGGAGATGACGAATCTCGTGAGCAGCTTTTTTGGGAATGATGGCTTTGATTTCCTGGGGAGTCCCTGTCGACTTGGTGCCCGCTTTGCCGACTTCCTGTTCCGCAACAGCCAGACGGTGACCGTCCGTGCCGACTAATCGGAGGGCTGTCTTCTTCTCCGTCACAATCAAGGTGACCAGGAGTCCATTCAAAATGTACCGGGCATCGTTGTCTCCGGCGGCAAAGAGTGTCTTCCGAATCAATTCGAGAAGCCCCTCTCCGGCCAATGGCAGCAACCCCTCCCGTTCGATCGTCGGCAACGCGGGATAATCGGAGCTGGGGAGGCCCACGATTTTAAATTGACTTTTCCCGGCGTGGATCGTCGTCCAATTATTGTCTGTCGCCGTCAGCTCAATATCGCCGGCCGGTAGCTCTTTCACGATTTCAAAGAGTTTTCTGGCGGAGATGGTCACCCCTCCTGTCGACAATACCGTCGCCTTGTACAGCCCCCTCATACCGAGCTCAAGGTCTGTCGCGACAATCTCGACGCCGTCTTGCTTGGCCTCGAGCAGGATATTGGACAGAATAGGCATAGTGTTACGTTTTTCCACGACGCCTTGCACACGCTGAAGGCCCGTCAACAACTCATCTCGTCCTATCCGTACTTTCATGGAATGCTCCCCCATCGACGTCGCTAACCGCGAAGGATCTGTTCTTTTAATGATTCGATCGTCGTCTGCAATCCTGTATCGGTTTCCTTGGCCTTCGTCACCTGGCGACAGGCGTGAATAATGGTCGTATGGTCTTTCCCGCCGAATTGCCGCCCAATCTCAGGGTATGAGGCGTCCGTCAGCTCACGACAGAGATACATGGCAATCTGCCGAGGATGTACGAGCGTCTTGCTTCGTCTCCGAGATTTCAGCTCCGCGATCTTGACGTGAAATTGAGCACAGACGACTTCCTGGATGTCGTCCATTGCGACAACCTTTTTCTTGTCCCCGATGAGATCCCGCAGGACATTCTTTGCGAGTTCGAGACTAATGACTTGCCCGGTGAGCGATGCATAGGCGCCCAGTCGTACGAGACTTCCTTCCAGTTCTCGGATGTTGCTCTTCATGGTGGTCGAAAGAAACTGGATCACATCTTCCGGTAACTTGACTCCCTCATCCTCGGATTTCTTTCTCAGAATGGCGATCCGAGTCTCGACATCCGGAGGTTGTAAGTCCGCGATCAGGCCCCACTCAAATCGGGATCGTAACCGTTCCTCGATATCGGGCATGTCTTTCGGAAACCGATCGCTCGACAACACAATCTGTTTATGACCTTCGTACAGCGCGTTGAACGTATGGAAAAACTCCTCTTGTGTCCGCTCCTTGCCGACGAGGAATTGGATATCATCGATCATGAGCATGTCGATGTGTCGGTAACGCTTTCGGAGATCCATCATTTTGTCATAGCGGATGGAGTTGATGACCTCATTTGTAAATTGTTCGGTTGTTAAGTACGCGATTCGAAGATCTGTTTGTTCAGCCACATGATTTCCTATGGCGTTGAGAAGATGGGTTTTCCCCAGTCCGACACCTCCGTAGATAAACAAGGGGTTATAGGTTTGGCCGGGCTGCTCCGCCACAGCCATGCAAGCTGCATGGGCAAATTGATTTCCAGCCCCGACTACAAAGTTCCGGAACGTATATTTAGGATTCAGTATAATCCCACGCCTGGGCTTTTGTTGGGCTTGCCCTTTTCCTCCTTGTGACACTGATGACACATCTATTGAGGATGCCGTTGTCTTCTCACGAACAATAAATGCAACAGTCAGAGGTTCACCCCCACCTGCCATCGACACAGCTTCAGCTAGAAGGGCTCCATAATGCGTATCTAACCACTCTCCAAAGAATTTATTCGGTACCCTAATATAAATAGTTGAATTTTCACACTTTTCTAATTGTACCGGTAAAAACCAAGTATCAAAAACCTGTTTAGGCACCTTTTGTTGGATGTACTCGAGAGCTTCATCCCACTCAATATCTATACTCATAAATCCCATCTACCCTTTATACACAGGATTACCCACACCTGTTGATAACTACTCATTTTCGTCGGTTTTCGGTGTCAGTAAGGTCCGGTGAATAACATGTCTCGTCATATTCTGTCGAGCTGGTCCCTGAGTCGTTATAAGCTATCAATAGGCTACTCACATATTCTCTCGGTTCTATACAGAGGGTTTCCCCAAGGTTATCCATCTGATATTTTTTAAAATTTACTTATATTATTAAATACTTACACACTATCAACTCTATCCACTCCATTACTCCTAATCCGACGACGACGAATTTTCTTTATTCCAGAATATCGGAGTTACAGAGCAATAACCCGGTGACTTTCTATTAATACCTCAAGTAATTCGCTATATGACAACGCTGTTCCCTTCTCATAAGAACAACCTGCCACACCCTCTCTTCCTATCAGGAAGGGAGTTTTTTCAACGGCAATAACCGTAGCATCGTGAGTCTTTGAATATAAAAATGGCGAAATAACTTCCAGTGGTGATCGAACCAAATAGACCACTGAATCCATCGATCTTTCCCCAATCAAAAAACGAGTGTGCAATCCATTGATCGAATCACAGTAGCTACGACTTCTTCTGATTCGCAGCGAATGGAGAATTTCCCGCTTAATGCCGAAATATCAAATACTTTTGGAACGATAAAAGGGATAGCAAGTTGCTGGATAGAAGGAAGATATTTTTCAAGAATATCGAGATCAACAATGTCATCAATATCGTTGGTTAATAAGCGTACGGCCTCACCAAGCAAAATGACAGTTGTCACATGAGAGCCAGCAACAAGACCGAGAGCAATCCGTAACGCCTCAACCGGCCTATGTGTGATACGTGGATCTTCTTGAATGACAACGGCGATGTTCTTTGCCACGCGAGACTTTGATCACTTTATGTGAAAGAAATAAATGGCTTACAAGAATCAATGATTCCGGAGAGCACAACAAGCCCACAAAGAGTAAACTCTTTCTCAACATCTGCGGTTGAAACATGATGTTGCTGACATCCGTATGCGCACACAAACATTCGTACTCCTGAATGAGCAAGGTCTTTATAGGATTGGGATGTCATATTTTTGACCCCTTCATCAATGAGGTAGAGATAAACCTCATGACCGGCTTCCAATGCCGCTTGGGCGAGTCCAACGACCGTCGCGGAATTTTGATGAGCCGGAGGAAGGGCCAGAAGAAATCCAATTTTTCTTTTCACAACTTAATTCACAGGAATTTATGTGAATATTCAGCGCATTCTATAGTTTATCAACCAGCGTGAGACTAAGTGGTTTTGAGGGGAAAGTCAATGCCTAATCCAGAGGGAGTTGTCTGTCTATGAACAAGAGGAGGAATCTATGAGTAGTATCAGGAAGGTCTCAGAAGAGTGTGTATCTGACGAGACAAAGATGATAAAGAAACGTCATTTTGCGCCTTGGATTCCATATTTCGAAGTACAGCCATTCCTGTGGCAACTTCATCATCGCCCAGTAGGAGGGTGAATTGACAACCGAGTCGGTCGGCTTGTCGAAGGTGGGCTTTTAAGGTCGTGGAGCGAAAATCAGAGACCGCTGACATGCCAGACAGACGAAGCTCTTCGAGGGCCGCAAGCCCCGCCACAGATCCTTTTTCACCGAAACCGGCAACATAGACAGTCATATCGGCAGGAATGAGAGATTTCTGAGGGGTTGGCAGTAACATAGCTATCCGCTCAATTCCGACAGCAAAACCGACGGCCGGTGTCGAGCTGCCACCCAGCGTTTCCACGAGACCATCGTACCGTCCTCCTGCTCCAACCGCGTTCTGGGCCCCGAGGTTTGTCGTGGTGACCTCAAAAGTCGTGAGATTATAGTAGTCGAGGCCTCGAACGAGCCGATAGTTTAGGGAATACGGTATGTTGATGATATCGAGACCCGCGCGAACTTGAGCAAAATAGGAATGAGCAGCATCCGATAGAGAGTCGGAGAGACGAGGAGCCGTTTCCGTAATTGTACGGCATTCTTGAATCTTACAATCAAGGACACGGAGCGGGTTCGACTCAATACGGTGTTTGCAATTACTACACAAGCCAACTTCATGTTCTTTGAGGTAGTCGACCAGTTTAGGACGATACGCGTCTCGATCGGCGGCCTGACCAAGGTTATTAATTTCGAGCGTGAGGCCGGGAAGACCGAGGTCGTGGAGAACACGCCATAAGAGCGCGATGACCTCAACATCGGCCCGATGATCCGCCATTCCATACGATTCCACACCGAATTGATGAAACTGCCTGAGCCGGCCGGCCTGCGGGCGTTCGTGGCGAAACATCGGTCCGATATAGAAGTACTTTTGCGGCACGGGGATCGCGGCACGATTATGCTCGATATAGGCCCTGACAGTCCCAGCAGTGCCCTCCGGTCGAAGTGTCAACGAGGTACCATCCCGGTCTTGGAACGTATACATCTCCTTTTCCACGATATCGGTGGATGCGCCGATACTCCGTGCGAATAAGGTGGTTACCTCAAAAATTGGAATACGAATTTCGTGAAACCCATATCGGGCTGCCCATCGCCTGGCAGACTCTTCGATGAATCGCCAACGAGGAGTCTCCTCCGGCAGGAGGTCCTTGACGCCTTTGATGCCTTTAATTACGGACACGGAATTATCTCCCTACCGATGTGCCTACCGTACTGGGAAGTTCGCGCGGAATATAGCGGCGGCCTCTGCGGCATGTCAACGGCGTGAAGCTTGCGCCGTCCTACAACGGAAGGTATAGTGCCCAGCGTATGGGCCTCTACTATTCCCTTGATCTCCTATGAACCACGATCAATCAGGCCGGCGAGTCCTAGCCCTGGCCCCCATGCCTCCTGAAAAATCGGCCTATGCGCTGGCGCGGTACAGTCGATCTCCCGACTCTATTGAACAGAGCATCCGCTGGGTACATGGACATTCGTCTGAAAAATTCTGGGAACAGTTTTATTTTGATTATGGACATGCGTCGATCGCCGACCTTGGACACGTCATCATCTGCTTCGAAGAGATTTCTGAGCTCGCCGCAATTCGCCTGGAAGATGAGCCACTGTGGGATGGTCAGGCAAAATCGAGCCGTTATCAGAGCTTTGCCTCCGACCGATGGTTTGTGCCGGGTCAGATTCGAGGCAGCGAAACGGAAGCGCTCTATGAAGGGATTCTCCGAAGCCTCGGTGACGTGTATCGACTCCTCCATGAGCCTCTGAAACAGTTCCTGGCCACACGCGAACCACGCCCTGAGTCAATGAAGCAGGCCGATTACGATCGGACACTCGCCGCAAGAGCCTTCGATGTCACTCGATACCTGCTTCCCCTCGCGGCCAAAACCAATGTCGGACAGGTCGTCAGTATCCGAACGTTGGAGAAGCAAATCACGCGACTCCTCTCATCTCAACTCCCGGAGTTACGGGCAATCGGGGAGGATTTGAAGGACGCCTGTCAACGTCCGCCGGGGAATCTGTGGGGCGAACTCTGCGGCCAGACGGGAGGCCTCAACGATCCTCTGGCGCCGACCCTAGCCCGGCATGCGAAAGCAAATGCTTACCAAGAGTCGGTCTACTCCGACCTAGCGCGCCACGCAAAGGACGCTTTTCGCGGGACCGGGCTGGATGAACCTGCGCGCTGGGGAACAGTTGAGACGGTTGAGTTGATTGAACCGCACCATCCGCTGGACGAACTCGTCGCGACGCTTCTTTATCGGGTGTCACAGGCTCCCTATCGGAAGATTCTCGAGGTTGTGGCGGAATGGTCTGAGAAAGAGAAACAGGCGACCATTGAAGTGGCCATGAAGCAGCGTGGACCACACGATGAACTCATCAAAGAGTTTCGCTGCGGCTATGCCTTCATCTTCGACATTCTCATGGACATTGGTGCGTGGCGCGACATGCATCGCCATCGACGGTGTCAGCAGGTGCAACAGAACTTCACGACCGTACACGGCTACGATGTACCACCACTGTTATGTGATGCCGGTTTGGATCAGGAGTATCGGCAGGCCATGGACGCCGTGCGCCAAGATATTGAATCACTGAGGAAGAAAGACCAAGAAGCCTCACTCTACGCCATTCCCTTTGGTTTCAAAGTCCGGTGCTTGTTCAAGATGGACTATGCGGAAGCAGAATACATCAGCAAGCTACGGTCCGGCGTAAAGGGCCATTGGTCGTACAGAACGGTGGCCTGGGAGATGAAACAACAGCTGGTCAAGAAATTTCCCTTCCTCGGCGAACAAATCCAGGCGACCGCTCCTACTGTCGAAGACGCGTTGACTCGCTAAGGTCCTCGTACCGCTCATGCACACCCATCAGGAACAATGCGAAGCCGCTATCGGGGCCGGCGCATGGGACCAGCTGTTTGCCGAGTCGTTGGCCTGGAGTCGAGATCCGGACGGGGCAAACGACCCGCGCCCTCTCTTTGCGCGAAATGTGGTGTACCTCGTACAGGGTCGGTTTGCGGAAGCGTGGAAAACCCATGCGCTCTGTCTTGAAGCCCAGGAACACATCGCGGCCGTGGGGAGTTGGGTGAATGACCTGCTTGATCGGTATGGGGACGGCGGCTATGCCCATCTTGTCAGAGGCTTGTTTCTCGCTCAGTCAGGTCAATCCGAGCAATCGATGGGGCTCTATGCCGAAGCCGCCAGACGGCTTCCACAATCTGCCTATCCGCATTACTTTCTGGCGCAGATTCACGAGCGGGCCGGTCATCTGGAGATGGCGATCAAAGAGTATCGTGAAGCCGTCCGACTCGCTCCGGACTATGCGCCAGCTCGGATGAATCTGGGTGTGGCCTATCAGGACCAAGGGCGGCTGGAGATGGCGATCAAGGAGTACCGTGAGGTGATCAAGTTGACCCCGAACGATTCAGCGGCGCATTCCAATCTCGGCTGTGCTCTGGCTGAACAGGGGAAGATGGAACCGGCGATGCAATCCTACAAGACGGCGTTGAAGCTGAACCCCCAGGACGCCGAAGTATATTTTGCGTTGGGCGGCCTCTACGAAACGCGCGGTCGTCTGGATCTGGCGCAAAAGAGCTATCAAGATGCGCTCAACGCCAATCCGGACTTTGGCGCCGCCCACTCCGCTCTCGGGTGGCTCGCGCTCGGCAAGCATCGGCTTCAAGAGGCATCGGACATCTTCAGCCGGGCGCTCAAGTGCAACGAGGAAGATGCGAGCGCTTACCACGGCATCGCCGAAATCTACGCGATTCGCGGCAAACGCCAGAGCGCGATGGAAAACTACAGCAAGGCGCTCAAGTACTATCGCGATCCGGAAAAGCGGAACCAGATCATGAATCAGCTGTTCCAGGAAGGGCAGGTGGGAGATTGATCGCGATGGGGAAGAACGGAAAACTCACCAAGCACGAAGAGAACAGAAGGCGTTGCTCTTGAGGTCGGGAAGGTGATCTTGTCAGTAATTCACTTGAGAATAAGTACGGGTGAATGACAAGGGACAATTTCTGAAGAAAAAATGGAGAGAGTTTTCTACCTGACCGTGTTTGATGAGATATGCTGCACGAGGGACGGAGGGGGTGAACTTTACAATTCTCTGATTGCGCCCTGTAGCACGGTGATCTGCGTCGTGGGATCGCCCGTTGCTTGCAGTTCATTGCGGATCTGATCCTTGAGATAGGAGGAATAGCCGACACGGTCGATGAGGAAGTCGAGGAAGCGTTCAGCCGGCAACAGGCTCTGTTCCTTGAGTTCGTCGATGGTCTCGTCACTCACGGGGACGTACGTGCTGCCGATATGGAAGACCACGTTGTAGTGACGCCCCGTCGCAATTCGCTCGAATCTCAAGCCCTTCACGGATCCTCCTCAGCAGGATGTTGAAAAAACCCGTCAGCTTCGTTCTCGTATCGCTCAATGCCTCAACATTTCGCTCACTGCGGCCTCGCTGGACGGTCTTTTTGAACATCCTGCAAGTGCCAAGAGAAGCGGCTCATTCTAGACAAGGTCGAGCCGTGAAGACAAGGGCAACCTTTAGTCTCTGGCGGTGGACAGTGATGACAATGGCCATTTATCATGACGTTCCCTTTATTTGAAACGTAGGTGGAATAAATTGTGATGACCGCAGGGGAGCTGATCGAAGCGTGGAGTGCAACGCTTGAAGCGGAGCGGACGCGTCTGGTTGAAATGGGACAGGATGCTCCGGTCAGGGCATCACAGGGTCGACTCATTAGGACGACCGGTGGGCTGCACTTGTACGAATTTGTCGTATCCGGTGAGGTCAGGCTACCGATCGACCTTCCGGTTTCCGTCGTTCCTGCCGATGACACGGATACGACCGAGGGAATCGTCCTGCGGCAAACGGGGCAATCGATCCTGGTTCAACTAGTCGATCACCTTGGAAGGGATGTCCCCTCTGTTACCCTGGTTCCAGATCAAGCGGGTCTGGTTGGTACGGCAGCGGCCAGGCTCAAAGAAATTCTGGCGAAGCCGGACCTGTATCATCTGGGGCCGACCGAGCGGTTGGCAACGCTGCTACAGATGCCGACCAGGGATGTGGAAACGGTCCCTGCTGGTTCCTCCGTCTTCACGGCCCTGTGGTCCGATGACCCAGTGCTTCGGCGGCAAAAACTTGGGAGCTTGGCGATGGACCTGGTTCGCGCCAACAAGCGTATCCTGTTGCTCAGTCCAAACCATGAAGACAGTGACGAGCTTGTCGGAATGGTGGGGCGCATCATGAAGGCGGGTGGATTAAACCCCAGAACATGGGTGACGCGGTATGAACTCCCGATTGTCTCGCAGGCCGCCGGTTTTGATCTTCAGGAGCTGAGCTTTGAAGCACAGATGTATCAATTCTATGCCAAGTCACAGGGCGATAAGGCTTCATTGAAGCAGAAGTACGACCGGTTTCGGGAACTGGCCCCGTTTCTGGCTCAAAAGGATGCGAAACAAAAAGATTTGGACGAAGTCCGTCTCTTGGAATGGCGTCTTGTGACGCAGTTCCGAGAGTTTCAAGTCAAACTGGCCGGAGTCGACACCACACTGAAAGAATTTGAGACGCTCCCCTTGTTTCAGCGTCTCGCAATGCAGACCGTTGGAAAAAATGTGGACTCGCTCAAGCAGTACCGCACACTGTATCAGAGTCATCTGGATCGCCTGAGTCGCGAGATCGATGTGGCCAAAGATCGGATTCAGCAACTTGTTCCTGAAGCGGCGATACCTCGGGGACAGCGGGCTGCCTATGAGGACCTCAAAGAGCAGATTACGAAACTTGGTGGAACCAAGAAGGTTCGAGAGTTGCTCGCGGCTGAGGAGAATCCGAATCGTCAGGCCTTCGTTCAGAATCGACGGCTGGTGGCTGCAACCCCCACGCGTGTCTCGACCGACCCGTTATTCAGTCGCGTGCGGTTCGATGTCCTCATGGTCGACGATGCTCCGCAGATTGCCGTACCGGCATTGCTGGCTGCGTCAGGCCTCGTTCGTGAACGTATTATTGTCAGCGGCGACCCAGAAGACATCGCGACAGCTGAGCGATGGACGATGCCTCAGAGAGGCACCAGATCTGCTTCGGAAAACACTCCCGTACCACTTGCTTGACGTGGGTGCGGAGAATTCAGGATAATCGCTATTCTTGCGGCATGGCATTCCTGGCAAGTTCAGGTAGGGCTGTCAGCAAGGTGCACATCGGTAGTCTCTAAAGCCGAAGTGGTGGAATGGCAGACACGCCAGCCTCAGGAGCTGGTGCTCGCAAGG
>CAYSFU010000088.1:0-15048 GCA_964430555.1 uncultured Nitrospira sp.
GCCCGACCCGCCCACGCAACTGGTACAGTTGCGCAAGTCCGAAGAGATCGGCGCGGTTTACAATGATCGTATTCGCGGTCGGGACGTCGAGTCCTGACTGAATGATGGCCGAGGCGATCAGAATGTCGGCCTCGCGCTTCACGAATTTCAGCATCACGGCTTCCAACGGCTTGGCATCCATCTGGCCGTGTGCCATCACCATGCGAGCCTCGGGGATCAGTTGGTGCAACCAGGCTCCGACCCGCTCCATGGTTTCGACTCGGTTGTGCACGAAATAGACTTGCCCTCCTCGCCCAAGCTCTCGGAGGATGGCGTCGCGGACGGCCTTGTCGCTGGATCGGATCACCTCTGTTTTGATCGCTAGTCGTCCGGCGGGAGGGGTGTCGATGATGGAGAGATCGCGGACGCTCGACATAGCCATCTGCAAGGTTCGGGGGATGGGTGTGGCGGTCAACGTCAGCACGTCGATTTGTGTGCGAAGTTGCTTGAGCCGTTCCTTGTGTTTCACACCGAACCACTGCTCTTCGTCGATGATGACCAAACCGAGCTGCCGGAAGGTCACATCTTTCTGGAGAAGGCGGTGCGTGCCGATCACGACGTCGATGATGCCGGCGGCGACATCCTTAAGAATCGCTTTGGTTTCTTTGGGAGACTGGAATCGCGACAAGAGGGCAACGCGCATGGGGAACGGAGCGAACCGTTCGGCAAAGTTATCGTAGTGTTGGTGGGCGAGCAGGGTGGTCGGCACCAGTACGGCCACTTGCCGATCGTGCTCCACGGCTTTGAAGGCCGCGCGCATGGCGACCTCGGTTTTTCCATACCCCACATCACCGCACACCAGGCGGTCCATGGGTTTGGTTGACTCCATATCGCGGCTGATGTCCGAGATGGCTTTGAGCTGGTCCGGTGTCTCTTCGTATTCAAATGCGGCTTCGAACTCGTGATACAACGTCGTCGTCGCCCCGTACGCATTGCGCTTGACAAGCTCGCGGTTTGCATAGAGATCGATCAATTCCTGCGCCATCTCTTCGATGTCTTTCTTCACTCGCGCGGTCGTTTTGGCCCAGCTCGTGCCGCCGAGGCGGTCGAGCCGCGGTCCATGACCGTCGGCTCCGCTGTATCGCTGGACTTGATTGAGGCGATCGAGCGGGACATAGAGCGTGTCGCCTCCCGCAAACTCGAGGATCAAGTAGTCGCTCTCGAAGTCTTGAACCGAAAGGCGTTTCAGGCCTCGATATTTTGCGATACCGTGTTGCACATGCACGACATAATCGCCGACGTTCAGGTCGTCCAAGGAGGACAGGAACGTGGCGGTTCGACTTTTGGGTAGCGGCTTGTGGCGGGCCCCTTTTGCAAACAGCTCTTCTTCCGTCAGGAGCGCGAGCTGGAGATCGTCGGAGAGAAATCCTGCCGACAGGTCGCTGTGCAGGACATAAAAGGGCAGTTTGTCCGCGCTTCGACGTGACCAGACCGACGGATTCCATGGATCGGCCGGCAAGTCGTGCTCGCGCAGCAGCGCCAGGAGACGATCGACCTGACCGCGGCTTCGCGCCACCAAGACCACGCGATGGTCGCTGCGGAGGCCTTCCAACAGGCTGAGGGTTTGGCTGAAGGCGGTGCCTCTGATGCCGAGGCCGATGCTGCCCGGCGTTTGAGCTGGAAAGGTCACGATCGAATCCCATGACGTGGTGGTCGGCGATGCCAACGGTTCCAGTGCCAACAACGGCCACGCCGAGATGCGCTGCCGGATTTCTTGCCATGTGAGAAACAATCGTTCCGGAGACGGATAGGGGTGTGCTGCATCACGGTCGACGTGACGGAGGTACCCGTCATCGATCTTTTCCCACGCAGCGGCACAGGTTTGTTCCAAAACGTCCGGCTGATCCAGCGCGAGGTGCGGCGGCGTGCTGAGATAGTCGAACAGGGTGTCCATGAAGTCGTACAGATCAGGACTTCGCCATTCCGCATCGGGTGAAATGGGTGCTGCCGTATCCGGAGTCTCTGCAGGTCGGATGAATTCTCGCGCGGGGAGGACCCATCCGTCCCGGAGCTTTTCGATCGACGTTTGTGTCGAGGCATCAAAGAGACGAAGTGATTCGACTTGATCGCCGAGGAATTCCACGCGGACCGGATTGGCATAGGCTGTCGAGAAGATATCGACGATGCCGCCACGGATGCTGAATTCTCCCGGGATTTCCACCACCGACACCCGTCGGTATCCGAGACGAAGCAGGTTGGTCAGGAGCGATTCCCGTTCGACGGTTCCTCCTACGGCCAAGCGGAAGATCGCTTGCTCAAAGGTCGCGCGCGGGATCACGCGATGCATGACTGCGGCCATGGATGTGACGAGTACGGTCGGTGGATTGATCAGTAACTGATGGAGTGTCGTCATCCGGTGCGCGATCAAACCGACATGGGGGGCCGTCGCTTCATAGGGAAGGGTTTCCCACTCCGGGAACCAGGCGAGGCGATCTACCGGCCGGCCGAGGAGTTCATGAAAAAAACGCAAGTCGTGAAAGATCCGTTCAGCGGATTCGTCGGTGGATGTCATGACGACCCACGTGCGCGATGGAACTGTGGTTCCGGGGGTGGAGTGCGCGAGCAGCGTCAGCGCGCAGGCCGATACCGATCCGTGCGTTCCCAGAAGACAGACCCGGGCGGTCTCGTGGCTCAACGCCGAACGCAGAGACGCAAGCCAGGGTGAGGAGTGAGGCGAGGTGTCAGACACGCGTTACGTCGTTCTGGATCGGATGTGTTGGAGGAGTCCGCTGGTCGACATGCCGGGAACCAACGGGATGGTTCTGACTACGCCGCCTCGTGCTTCCACGAGATCTCGTCCGACGATACGGTCGAGCGTCCAATCTCCGCCCTTGACGAGTATGTCCGGTTGGACGGCGGTGATGAGTGTAAGCGGATCCGATTCATCAAAGACGACGACGAAATCCACGCACCCTAATGCCGCCACGATTTCAGCTCGCTGCGCGTCCGGCACAATCGGCCGGTCCGGTGCCTTCTCCAGGCGGCGAACGGACGCATCGCTATTGATGCCGACGATGAGGACATCGCCCAAGGCCTTGGCCGCTTGCAGGTAGCGTGTATGGCCGATATGCATCAGGTCAAAACAACCGTTCGTGAAGACAATGCGTTTCCCCGCCGCACGAAGCGGAGCGAGCTGCGATAGCAAGGCTTGGGTGGCCAGGAGTTTTTGCAGCATGGTGCGCATCATACCGCGTCTCTGTGAATGATGAAAAGTGGCATGTCGATCTTCCTCAAGTCTTGACCGGAAACACCCGATAGAGATCGCAACAGATGAAAGGGCGATGTGTGTCTGCCGCCTGATCATGGGGTTTCAGCCCTTTGTCCCGCTCTCGATGGGCCGTGCCGGATGGCGCGACGACTACATGACCATGCCGATTGATTCTGGTGGAACAGCGACCGCTCCTCGAGAGCGCCGCCACCTGTGGCGGCGCTCTGTGGCGATCAGTCTGATCGTGATGAGTATGCTCGGCTTATTATGGGCAACGTTGACGCTTATTGAACGTCGTCTCATCCACTCGTCAGGAGAGATTCTGTCGGTCTTAGCATCAGAGGTCGTTGCGAAGCTCGACTTGCTGATGATGGAGCGGCAGGGGGATGTCAAGATTCTTGCCTCGACATTGGGATTGCCGGGGTGGAGTCAAGGCGGTAAAGAGGACATCATCAGCAATTTTCATGAAAACTTTCCGTATTATTTGTGGATTGGGATCACAGACCCAATCGGTCGGATTGTGGTCGCAACGGATCCCGCATCGGTCGGATCTTCGGCGAAGGCGACCGAGTGGTTTCAAGCAATACAGAACGGGAAACAGGTTCGGTTGCATGCCGGATATTTGCCGGGCGACGGATATGCCGGAGAGTCCGACTCGGTCTCGCTGACGGCGCCGATCTGGGCACAGCAAACGACTCAATCTCGCACCTCGCTCTTGGGGGTTGTTTCCGCTCGAGTGAGACTTCCGCAAATCGAAGGCGCCATCATGGAGGCCATCCGGGGGTTTCAGGGACAGAGCGAGTTGTTCGGAACGATCGAGTATCAAGTCCTGCGTGACGATGGACTGGTCCTCATCGATTCGGATCTGCTCCACAAAGGGGGAGCGGTCAATTTGAAGCAGGCCGGCTTGCCGTCGGCGCTGCAGGATCGCATAGGTCATGCGGGGTTTATCGCGGAGGAACATGCGCGTCGGCATGTCGCTGTCGTCACAGGCTACGCGGATAGTCGTTGGAACCGAGACTTCGGCATTTCAGGATGGCGAGTCTTGCTTCGCGTCGACCAGGCTGAGATTGTCGCGTCTTTTCGCCAGATCGTGTGGATGATCGGATTCGGTGTCTGTTTGGTCATGCTTCCGATCATCGGGTGGTTGCTTCGAAGAATCGATCTCGGGCGGGCCAGTTTGCTTGTCGCTGAACAAGAGAGAAGCCGTGCGCGGAAGAATGAGCGATGGCTCCGTAGCATTCTCGAGGCTGAGCCGGAGGGCATTTTCGTGATAGGAGAGGGGAATCTGGTGCAGGAAACAAACCCGGCGGCCTGTGCGCTGTTCGAATCCGACTTTTCTGATGAAATGGTGGGGAGGCCGGTACAGGAGTTTATTCATGCGGACGACAGGTCGCGGATCGAAGCCGCTTTTCAGGCGGCATGGGCCGGACGCCGGAGTCGCATCAAGGGGCGGATCCTCACGCTGACCGGACAACTTCGTTGGGTGGAAATCACATCGGCACCGTTGCCGACAGACGATGGCTCGGTTCCGTCGATGCTGTGTGTCGTGCGGGATATCACCGAGCAGGAGCGAGCCGATCATCTGCAGATGCTTCAGCATGCGGTGGCTCGCGTGCTGGCGGAAGTCTCGACGCTTGAACAAGCCGCTCCCGATTTGTTGCGCGCGATCACGGCCAGTTTGGGATGGGATGCGGGGTTGTTTTGGTTGGTCGATGACGATCAGGGCACTCTGAGCTGCAACCATCAGTGGCCGGTCCCTGGGGCGACGACGCGAGATTTCATCACCGCGAGCCGGCACAGCCCGATCGCCCTTGGATCGCGACTGGCAGGGCGTTGCTGGGAGCAGGGGGAGGCCATCTGGGTTCCCGATCTGTCACAACAACCGGAGTTGTGGTGGGGGTCGGCTGACATGGGAGATCCTCCTCGGACTGGCTACGCGATTCCGATCTGGCTTCGAGCCAAAGTGTTCGGTGTCATGGAGTTTTTCAGTCAAGACGTTCGGCAGCCCGACAAAGATCTCCTCAATGCCTTGGCGATAGCCGGCAGCCAAATCGGTCTGTTCATCGAGCGAGCGGAAGTCGAAGCTGCATTGCGTACCAGTGAGACCCGTACGCGATTAATCATCGACACGGCGCTCGATGCGGTGATCAGCATGGATCAGGTCGGGCAGATCACGGAATGGAATGCGCAAGCTGAGCGTATCTTCGGCTGGTCGGCCTATGATGTGATTGGGAGCGCGTTGGCTGACCTCGTGATTTCGCCGGCGCATCGCCAGGAGTATGATGCCTCTCTCCGGCGTCTCCATGATCCCAAAGACGGCCTGACGGCGAATATGTTGGTCGAAATGGTCGCTGTGCGGCGTGACGGCAGCGAGTTCCCCATCGAACTTGCCATGACCTCTCTGTCGCTCGACAATAACGTCATTTTCAGCGCATTTATTCGAGATATTACCAGCCGCAAGGAGGCGGAGCACGCACTGAAAGATTATGCGCAACAACTGGAACGCATCAATCAGCAACTGGATGTGGCGCTGAAGGAAGCGCATGCCGCCACTGAAGCCAAGTCCTTATTCCTGGCGACGATGAGTCATGAAATTCGTACGCCGATGAACGGCGTGATCGGGTTGACGGGACTCTTGCTCGAGACGTCGTTGACCGATGAACAGCGGGAATATGCGGACTCAGTTCGAACGTGCGGCGACCATCTCTTAACGATCATCAATGATATTCTCGACTTTTCCAAGATTGAAGCGGGGAAATTAAATCTGGAAATGATCGAATTCGATCTTCGTCTGGCGATCGAAGAGTCCTTGGATCTGGTGGCGGAGCGAGCGTCGTCCAAGGGGCTGAATCTGGCCTGTCTCTTCCACGCGGATGTTCCGCGAAATCTGTTGGGTGATCCGGGGCGCTTGCGTCAGATCGTGGTGAATTTGATCGCGAACGCCATCAAATTTACCGACGGTGGCGATGTCATCGTGGAAGTGCAGGTCGATGCGCAATCGCAGCAGGAGGCGACGATTCGCGTCGTTGTCACCGACACCGGCATCGGCATATCCGAAGAGGCTCGTGAAAAGCTCTTTCAGTCGTTTAGTCAAGTCGATGGGTCCATGGCACGAAAGTATGGAGGGACCGGTCTCGGGCTTGCCATTTGCAAACGTTTGGTTGAAATGATGGGAGGCAGGATCGAGGTGTCGAGTCAAGTCGGGAAGGGAAGTTCTTTCTGGTTTACGGTGAATTTGCACAAGCAAGGCGAAGGCATTCGTGGAAAAGAGTCCTCAGCTGTGGCCTTGGCCGGCCTTCGGGTCTTGGTTGTGGAGGATAGGGCCGTCAATCGCAAGATTTTAGACTTGATGACGAAGCAGTGGAACATGGAACCCACGCTGGTAACCAGTGCATCCGAAGCGTTGGAAACCTTGACCTGTCGAGGCGGGCACCCGGCGTTTGATCTGGTGTTGCTGGATATCGATCTGGGAGAGACGGACGGGATCGAGTTGGCACGAACCATAAAGAGCCAAGACCAGGGTGTCACGCTGCGGATCGTTTTGCTGACGTCATTGGGTCGGCGAGGAGATGCCAAGAAAGCGAGAGAGGCTGGGCTTGCCGCCTATTTAACGAAGCCGATTCGCGAGCGACAGCTTCATGATTGCCTTGTGGCGGTTATGGCGCAGTGTTCCGCGTCCATTCATGAGTCGGGCACGGCCGACCTGCCGCCGTTGATCACTCGGCATACGCTCGCCGAAAACAAGGCTCGGGTGGAGCTGCGGATTCTCTTGGCGGAGGATAACATCATCAATCAGAAAGTCGCGGTTCGTTTATTTCAGCGGCTCGGCCATCGAATCGATGTGGTGGCCAATGGGCTCGAAGCCGTCGAGGCGCTGTCGCGGATCCACTACGACGCCGTATTCATGGATTGCCAAATGCCCGAGATGGATGGATTCGAGGCCACGCGTCTCATCCGGGAACGAGAACAGGCGGCGCTGCTCGTCGGCCGACCGAACGACCGTCGGTTCGCGACGGAAGGTGCACAAGGCACAAGCCCCGGTCGGATCCCCATCATTGCGATGACAGCCAATGCGATGCAAGGAGATCGCGAGCGGTGTCTCGAGGCGGGGATGGATGATTATCTGACGAAGCCCATTTCGTCGGAAGCCTTGGCAGGGGCTCTGGCTCGTGTGAATGGACCGCCCGTGGAATCAGAACTTGGGACGATAAGAGACGCCGCGTAACTCCTCGCCTCCGACTCAGATCGTCGAATCACAACCATCGCAGGATCAACTGCATCGGCGAATCGGCAAACCGACGTCGTGTTGTGGGAGGTTTCCACGAGGCCGATGTGGTTTCGTGCTCGGTCATGGAGCGATGGTCTTGGCACGGGGTCGGTGATGCGAGCGCCTGTAACGGGCCATGACAGACGCCGCAGTGGTGATGCTCGGGCCGGATGGTGTTGCGCTGTCGTCGATACAGACGCCCACAATCGCCGCAGCGCCAAGCGAATCGTGCGAGGGCCGTCACCTCTTGTTCCAGGGTGTGGTAGGTCGCGATTGCGATGTCGCCGGAGCGATTGAGTTCCGTCATTTTACGCAAAAAATCAAGCCCATGATTGGGCCGGCGTTTGAGCACATCGAATTGCCATTGATGGATCATTTCATGCGCGAGGGTGTTGCGCAGTTCTTGTTCGATAGACGCTGTCCGTTGGGCCAATTGCTCAAACAGCGGAAGGGAGAGGCGAATCTGTCGGCCGTTCCGATGTGTGCCCGAGGCTCGTGGTCCTCCGCGACTGGTGAACATCCCGACCGAGGAGGTCAGGCGGCGACTCCAGAGGATCGTAATCGGCGGGAGCGAGCCGGAAAAATATTGCACATTCAACTGCTGCCAAGAGGCTTGCAATGCGTCCGAAGAGGGGAGGCGTGAAATGGTTGAAGCGGGTCTCATCCCAGTTCCTCCAACACGGCCGCCGCGAGCAACGGCAGCATGATCTCATGATGGCCGGTCAGCGAATAGCCCTGGCCGCCTTTCTGTGTCGGGCGGCGTACGACATTGGTCTGTGGGCGGTAATGAGAAAGAAAATCCATGTTGACGGTCGTAATCTTGGCGATCGGATGTCCCAGGTTTCGCCCGAGTGAGAGTGTTTTGAGAAAGACTTCCGGCAGAATCACGGCCGACCCGATATTCACGTAGACGCCGCCTTCCATTCCCGCGACCACGGCGGTCAGCCGCCGGAAATCGAGCAGAGAGGTCGCGCCGATGGCCGCTCCATCGGCGGTGGGATGCATGTGGATGATATCGGTTCCCACTGCCACATGGACGGTCACCGGAATGCCGAGTCGTGCGCCCGTCGCCAAAATGCTCGTGGCCCGGTGTGGAAATTGATCCTTGGCGTTATGCAGATAGCATCCGACGGCTTCGCCCAGCCCATGGCCGTTCTTCGCGCCACGGCTGATGGCTTCGTTCAGGATCCGCCCCGTTTCTTCGGCCATGCCGAACCGGCCATCGTCGATTTCGGTATCGACCTCCTCGGAGGTATGTCCCATGAGCGCCAGTTCAAAATCATGAATAATCCCTGCTCCGTTCATCGCCACGGCAGTGATAATCCCTCGTTCCATCAAGTCCGTGATGATCGGCGCCAGTCCCACTTTGATGACATGGGCGCCGATTCCAACGATCACGGGTCGGCGTTTGCGATGTGCGCGTACGATGGCCTGACTGACGGCGCGCAAGGTCTTGACCGCGAGAATGTCCGGAAGGCCGGCATAGAAGGCAGAGAAGGGCCGTCCACGTTTCCACGGCGTGGCAAAATCGGCCAGCCGGACTTTGCTGTGCCGTTTTTTCAACGGATAGGTTGTGAGGGTCGACGCATTGATCGGAGGGATCAAGGCCGGTGAGCGCGTCGGAGAAGTCCGATTAGGACGCTTGCGCAAGGAGATGATCCTCTACCAGTTCGCACAAGACATGGCCGAGCGTGATGTGGCTTTCTTGAATACGGGAGGTCACGGCGGACGGCACGACGAAGGCGTAATCGACGAGACCGGCCAATTGTCCGCCCGTTGCCCCGGTCCACGCAACCGTGGTGAGTCCGCAGTCACGAGCTGCCGCAATCCCTTTCAAGACGTTGGGAGAATTTCCGCTGGTGCTGATGCCGATGGCGATGTCGCCTTTCCTGCCGTGCGCCCGCAGTTGGCGCGCGAAGAGTTCTTCGTACCCGTAGTCATTCGCGATACAAGTAATGGCGGCGATATCCGTCGCCAGCGCAATCGCGGGCAACGGCGCTCGTTCGCGCTTGTACCGTCCGACAAACTCGGCGGCAATGTGCGCGGCGTCGGTCGAACTTCCGCCGTTGCCGAAGAGCAGGACTTTGTTGCCGTGACGGAAGGCGCTGACGATGAGCGTCGCCACCTGCACGATCCGATCGGCGTGCTCGCGCGCGAATTGTTGTTTGACCTGTGCGCTGTCCGCAAAGGCCGCCAGCACCACTGTTTGCATGATCGCGATTCTAGGGAAGGGGGTCAGGGGTGTCAAGATTTAGGAGGCATCCCTGCACGTCATCATTGCACCGGTTCTTGTGGTCCCACGATCACTCTCGGATGTGGGATACTCATGGCGGCACAGGAACGTATGGACACAGACGAGGGACAGGAGGTGTGTATGCAATCAGGGCGATTACGGTGGTTGTTGGTGGGCAGTTGGGCGATTGTTGCCTCGATGCTGTCTGCCGCCGTTGCAGAAGAGGCGCAGTTCGGTACGCCGAAGGAAATGGAAGGGACGCGTATCTTCAACGCAACGGAACATCCGTTCTATCGCGGCATGTTCAAGCTCAAGGGCGGCGCCACGCAATTGATCGGCAGCATGAAGGATCAATCCCCGTGGGATCATCTCGATTACGCCGGCACACATCTCACTCCGGTTCAGGGGAGCATTGAGATCGAGGTGAACGAGAGGACGAATAGTGGCCATGTGACGGCGGAGTTTGTGGAAGAATCGGATCGCTATCGAGTCGTCTTCGATCGGTTTGCCGCCAAACAGCTGTTCCATGACGGTGGGATTGCCACACGAGTCTACGAACACGGCGATTCAAACAACGGAGATCCGCTCTATCCGAAGACCTGGCTGTACTTGGCAGGGTGGGGAACGGCAACGGTCTTTAAAAATGATGAGGTACTCTACAAGGACTATGATGCGCATTTTATGGTGATGGAGCGTTCCCGCGATCGTGAGACCCACCAGGTCCACTATCCCGTCAAGCGTACGCTTCCAGGCGGAGAAACAGATCCCGCCGGCATGGAGATCGATCTTTGGGTGCGATCCAAGGAACAAAACACCAAAAACTTTCCTCCGTATGAGACCTTTTTGCATCTCTGTTGGGAGGAGGTCACATGGCGTTGAGGCGAGCGTGCGCCGGTTGCGTGCTGGTTCTTGCGCTCAGCCAGGCAACGACCGCCGCATCGGAGACCCAGGTATGGAATTTCGATCGAGATGAACCGGATAACACACCGCCTGGCTTCCAGATTGGGACGTTGTTCGATGGACGTCCTGCCGGTTTCTGGCAAGTTATGACAACCGACAAGGCCGTCAGTTTGCCTCAGGTTTTGGCTCAGGTGCAGGGTAAGGGAGCCGAGCACGCCTACAAACTGGTTCTTGTGCAAGGCACGGAGACGGAGGATCTTGAGCTAAGCGTGAAGATGTTGCCGATCGATGGCAGAGCCGATATGGGGGGAGGGCTCGTATGGCGTGCTACCGACGATCGAAACTATTATCTCGTTCGCGCCAATCCCTTGGAGCAGAACATACGGGTGTATCGGGTGGTCAAGGGGGTGCGGCACATGATCCGAAACTATGACCATATCATCGATGTTCGGCGGTGGCATCATCTTCGTGTGCAGATGCACGGGTGTCAGGTTCAGGTATTTTTTGATGCGCAACCGATCATGACCCTCTGCGACGAAACGTTTCGGCACGGGCGCATTGGGCTGTGGACCAAATCCGACGCCGTCACCTATTTTGACGATCTTCGCCTGGAGAGGGCGCCTTGACGTCCAGACTGGGCTTTCAGGGACGAGTCGGTTTTTGCATCGTCGGTCGCGACGCGAACGCGCAGGGCCGATTGTTTGACCGCATCCCGTCAACTAAGGCAGTCTCGCCGCTTAGGACTTTCCAGAAATCGACGTTCCGGATTGTTTCATGGCGCTCATGGCCAGTGCGATCATCGACCCGACGTCCGAAATGGTGGCAGGCAGCACGAGCGTGTTGCCCGCTTTTGCCAGCTCCCCGAACTTGGTGATGTACTGCTCTGCGACGCGAAGCTGGACAGCTTCCTCCCCTCCGGGGACTTTGATGGATTCCGCCACCTTTCGGAGTCCGTCGGCGGTCGCCTGTGCGATGGCGAGGATTGCGGCAGCAGCGCCTTCCGCTTCGTTGATCTGTTGCTGTTTTTTGGCTTCGGATGCTTTAATGACTTGCTGTTTTTCGCCTTCGGCTTGATTGATCGCAGCGTCACGCTCGCCTTCCGAGGTCAACACCAGGGCGCGCTTCTCTCGCTCCGCGCGCATCTGTTTTTCCATCGCGTTCAGCACATCTTTAGGCGGGGTGATGTTTTTGATTTCATAACGAAGAACCTTCACGCCCCATGGATCCGAGGCTTTATCCAGTTCATTGACCACCTGCGCATTAATGGTCGTTCTGGCTTCGAACGTTTTGTCGAGTTCGATCTTTCCGATCTCGCTTCGTAGCGAAGTCTGGGCTAATTGCGTGAGCGCGAATTGGTAGTCGTTGATCCCATAGGATGCGCGCTCTGGGTTCAACACACGCATATACAGGACTCCATCGACATGCACCTGCACATTGTCCCGCGTAATACACACTTGCTCGGGAATATCAACCGCGCTTTCTTTCAGGATGTGCTTGTATCGAATCGCGTCCACAAACGGCACCAAGATATGGAATCCGGCATTGAGCGTGGAGCTATATTTCCCCAGGCGTTCGACGACGTAGGCGCTCTGTTGCGGGACGACCACGGCGGTTTTGGCGATGACGAGCAACACAATCAACGCCAGCACAACGACAATGAATGTACTACCTTCCATGTCACAACTCCTTTGAGGACGCTGACTCCGGCCTGACCCAGAGCACTAAACCCTCCACTCTCGTCACGGTCGTGCGCTGACCCTTTGCCAAACGAACGCTTCCATCATGGCGCGCACTCCAGGTTGAACCGCGCAATTCTGCCTTGCCCGTCTGTTCCGGCAGGAGGTCATCGAGCAGAACAGCGGATTCTCCGATCATGGTGTCGATCTCATGAGCCGGCGCGCGTTGGGTCATGCGTAGCAGCGGACCACGGAACAGCAGCAGCGAGACGATCGCCAGCATAGAAAACAACAACCACTCCAGCCACACGATCTGGACGATACCCACACCGGCCAATGCGCCGACGATCAACGCGGCGATTCCGAAGAACAGCAGATAAAAGCCGCCGGGCGAAATCATTTCAGCGCCGGCAAGGGCCAATCCCAGGAACAACCAGTACCACCACGTCATCGAGCATGCCTCTTGATGTCGATCGAGATCGATACGTTGAAACTCCAGCGAAGTCTAAGACCCTTTCGAATGCTCGTCAAGCAGAACACCCTGTGCCCTTCATCGCGAATTGAACAGGTTACGGTGCGATGGTATAGTTCACTCTCATGGCACAAGATCAACCCATCAAGGCGCTTGTCATTGCAGTGATCGATGACACGGCGTCAGCGGTGTACTCGATCAATAGGCTAAAGCCGGAGGCGTTGTGCTTTGTACTGCCGGAAGCCGGGAAAGCCTTGGTGGAGTCAGCGGTACAACCCAATATCCAGCAGATGCCCAAGCGGTGGGATTGGATTGTGCTGCCTGATCCTGCTGCGTTTCCCTCCAGCCATCACGCGCTGGCGCGATCGCTGCCGGATCTCTTGCGCACCTGGGAGATCCAACCGGGAGAAGTGGTGGTTGATATCAGCGGGGCTACACCGGCGACGGCGGGCGCCTTGACTTTGGCAGCCTTGCCTTGGACGGTCCGACTCGTTGAATTGATCCCGGCTCGGGAAGGTGTGGAGGACGAGCCGATTGTCTTGGGAATGAAGACCTGTATCTGGACCCAAAGTAATCCCTGGGATGAACATGCCACGATTTCGCGTCGTGAAGGATGCGAGTTATTCAATCGAGGGCTCTTTCCTGCAGCGGCCAAACAGTTCCGCGACGTCGAATCGCGGGTCAGCGGCGGGCAGAAACCGCTGTATCGAGCGTTGACCGACTTGTCAGAGGGGTACGATTGGTGGGAACGCTTTCACTACCGTCACGCGTGGGACAAGTTGAAAACGGCGACGAAGGCGCTCGAAATGGCTTCGCTGTGGGGCGGACCACCTGGACTGAAGGCGATGTTGCCGCCGATCAAGGCCAATACCGGGTTTCTTGAGAAGCTCGTCCTGGACGCGGCCGAGGTCAAAGAATTCGTCGCGCTGGATTTGCTGGCGCATGCTGGCAGACGGCTTTCCGTAGGGCGGGATCCCGAGGCGGCGATGATTGCACTGGTTCGCGCACTGGAAGCCTTTGCCCAAATCCGCCTGTATCAATCCCACAAGATCAAAAGTTGGGATGTGTTGCCGGAGCAGCTTCCTCAGGCGCTTCAAGAGACCTGCCGCACGTGCTATCTCGATGATATCGACGGCAAATACAAGCTTCCTGTTCACGCACAATTTCGCGTGTTGGCCGGGCTTGGTGATCAACTGGGACAAGCGTTTCTGCGGGAATGGCAGAAGATGAAGCCCTTGTTGGACGCCACGAACCATGCGGTGTTGGGGCATGGCTTTGAGCCGATCAAGCCCGAGCGCGTGCAGCAACTACACGACGTCGTAGTTCGACTGATAGGGGTCACGGAATCGTCGTTGCCCAAGTTTCCGGCTCTAAATTTCTAGAGGGTACGAGCAGAGACGGACTCACCCGGTCGCTCTCCACTAGCCATCCGATCGCGGCTTCATGGAAGTAAAAATATACTACGAAGACACCGATTGCGGCGGGGTGGTCTACTACGCCAATTATCTGAAGTATTTTGAACGGGCCCGTACGCACTATCTCGAAGGTCGAGGCGTGTCGGTGGCAGGACTCATGAGCGAAGGAACCGTGTTCGTCGTCGTGCGTGCGGAGGCTGAGTATCGGTCGTCTGCCCGCTATGGAGAGACATTGGTGATCGAGACCATTGTTTCTGAGATCACAGCTGCGACGGTTACTTTTGCGCATGTAATTACTGCAAAAGTCGGCGGACGCGTCGTGGTGGAAGGGTCGGCCAGACTGGCGGTGACGGACGGTAACGGTAAGGTCAAGCGTCTAGACAAGGCAATTGTTGCTGCGTTACAGTCAGAGCTCCGTTCCGGAGAGAGACCTCATCCGTAACGTGCAGTGAGAGAGGATCGACAACCGTTCGTTGCATCCTGCACGGGAGGAACGACGGTTTGCGGGTTACGACCTGTCCGATAGTCGTCCAACGACCAGCGAAACGCCTGGACCTCGTGGCTGCTCTCAGCCGGCGCGTGATCGCTCTGTATTGATTGTCGAGAGTGGCCTTGTAACGACATGAAAGGAGTGTGTCTATGAGTCAGCAGATCCCTGGGTATACGTACGGTACCGCCGCGGTTGCACAGTCTCCCGTGACGGTTGCCGATTTTGAGTTGATGAAAAAGAGCGCGTTGTTCGGCGACGAGGATGTGAAGTATTTGCGCCTCTCGCATGATGTGGTGAAGGATCAGGTCGAGGCCATTCTCGATGTGTGGTATGGGTTCGTCGGAT
>CAYSFU010000089.1:0-14806 GCA_964430555.1 uncultured Nitrospira sp.
TGATTTGATCCAATGGGGCCACGAGACCAGTGAGAGTGGTAAACGGTTCCATAACAACCTCAGCTCCAATGTCGAATATCGACGAAGTGACCTTCGATGGCCGCCGCTACCGCCATGGCAGGAGAAACCAAGTGGGTTCTCCCGCCCGCGCCTTGGCGTCCCTCGAAATTGCGATTGCTGGTGGAGGCACAGCGTTCTCCTGGTTGCAGGACGTCGGCATTCATCGCCAGGCACATGCTGCACCCTGCCTCTCGCCATTCAAATCCTGCTTCACGGAACACGCGATCCAGTCCTTCCGCCTCGGCCTGTTGTTTGACGAGTCCGGACCCTGGGACCACCATAGCATGGACGGATGCGGCGACCTTTCGGCCTTTGGCCAGGTCGGCCGCCAACCGTAAGTCCTCAATACGCGAGTTGGTGCAGGACCCAATGAAGACCTTGTCGATTTTGATGTCGGTGATCGCCGTATTGGGGGAGAGTCCCATATAGATCAATGCGCGTTCCGTGGCACTCTTGGTTTGAGTATCGACGATTGCGCGAGGGTCCGGAATCTTTTGATCCACACCCAACACCATTCCCGGACTTGTTCCCCAACTGACCTGAGGCGCGATCTCTTCCGCACGTAGGGTCACGACGGCATCGTAGATGGCATCCGGATCGGTCTTAAGCGAGCGCCATGCCTGGACAGCCTGTTCGAATAACGCTCCCGTCGGAGTCAGTGGACGCCCCTTCACATAGGCGATCGTTTTGTCATCAGGGGCCACCAGCCCAGCGCGGGCCCCTCCTTCGATCGACATGTTGCACAGGGTCATGCGCCCTTCCATGCTCAATGCGCGAATCGCCGATCCTGTGTATTCAATGACGTAACCGGTGCCGCCGGCGGTGCCGATTTTTCCGATAATCGCCAAAATAATGTCCTTGGCGGAACAGTGACCAGAAAGGGTTCCTTCAACCCGGATTTCCATCGTCTTGGGTCGTTTCTGGACGAGGCACTGGGTGGCTAGGACATGCTCGACTTCGCTGGTCCCAATGCCGAATGCTAATGCACCGAACGCTCCGTGAGTCGACGTATGAGAATCACCGCACACGATCGTCGTTCCCGGAAGGGTGAATCCTTGTTCGGGACCGATGACATGAACCACGCCTTGTCGGATATCATCCATACCGAAGAAGGTAATGCCAACGTCGCGACAGTTTTCCTCAAGGGTTCGAATCTGCTTCGCGCTGATGTGATCCGCGATGGGCAGTGTCCGGTCGGTCGTGGGGACATTGTGATCCGGTACCGCGAGCGTGGCAGCGGGGCGACGTGGGCGCCGGCCGGCAAGCTTCAATCCTTCAAAGGCTTGCGGTGACGTCACTTCGTGCACCAGTTGTCGGTCGATGTACAGCAGCGTGGTCCCGTCAGGTTCCTCGCGAACAATGTGCGACTCCCAAATCTTATCGAACAGCGTTTTGCCGGCCATCAGTGCTCCTGCTTCTTTAAAGTGAGGCCCCATTATACAGAGAAGGCCCATGGTCTTGACAAGGTCTCTATAGCGCTTGCCCTTCACCGCATGTCGTGATACCACCACCCTCGTGAAGACTGCACCTTGGAGCGAACCGCGTATTGTGGCGTGGAGTCAGCTGTTGTTGGATAGCTATCATCATTGGGTTGGAACGGAGTTGATTGAGCGAGCCGGTGCTATCACGACGCAAGCTCAGCGGTTGTTCGGCGCTTCATGTGTCGTGGTCTCGCATGGAGGCGAGCTCGATCCGATCTTGAATTATGGCAATCAGGTAGCGCTGGACTTATGGGAGCTTTCTTGGGAGCAATTCACCGTGACGCCCTCACGGCTGACGGCTGAAGCCGACAACCGGGCAGAACGGGAGCGGATGTTGGCGCAGGCGCGAGTGCAGGGCTACTATGCTGGTTATCAAGGTGTGCGGATTTCATCAACAGGCCGTCGTTTTGTCGTGGAACAGGCTGTGATTTGGACCGTGGTCGATGTGGCCGGAAGGTCGCTCGGTCAGGCGGCGACGTTTTCATGCTGGTCACGAGCATCGTAATCCGAAGAAACGTACCTCTCGATCCCTCCCACCCTTCTCCATGGTTGGACCTGCTGCATGCAATCGGGCAACCCAAATCACCGATGGATTACGGAGATGCGTTGGTGGACAGATCTTGAGCGAGCGGACAGCGAGGCCGGACGGTCAAGTCCATAGCTCGAGCGGACCGTGGTTGGCAATGCCACGGAGTAGATCGTGTGTGGAGAGTATGCCGACGAGACGACGGCTCTGATCGAGAATCGGAACCGCATGGATACGCTCCTCCAACATCACTCGGGCAATTTCACGGATCTCCGTTGTGGGAGTTGCCGAGATGACTCGCGGAGTCATGACCTCGGCAACGTGCTTGTGGGAAGCCTGTTGCGTATCGGCTATTGTGATCAGTTCAGGTACATGATGCAGAAGATCTCGGTACGAGAGCATTCCCACGAGCGTGCCGTGTACGGATGTGATGGGAATATGATGGAATCCTTTGTGAGACATGATGGTCCATGCATCAAGCAAGCTACTATCGGATGGAAGAGAGAGAGCAGGTGTTGTCATCAAGTCGCGAGCCAGGACCGCCGGCGTAGGATGTGATCGGTCACCATCCTGTTGTTGATAAGCCGTTTGTGCAACCAAGGCAGGATGATCCAACGTCGATGACTGTTGGTCATGATGTTCTCGATCGGCTACAGCCTCTGTGCGGTTACATCGTAGGGTCATGGGTTTTTCCGGATAGATTTCCGCAATCCCGTTGACCGCCACAATGATGGGCATGCTGTAGCTCCTTAGCTGTTGTATCGGCAGCTTGTCGCAATACTTAAGCGAAAGAGAGGGGGAGAGGATGTCCGGTTTCTCACGCTGAGTTGGGCCGTATTCTCATACCTATTGTACGGTCCTTCAGTCGGGAGAATGTTGTGCAACAATACTGCGTTCCGGACTGTTACCGACAACAATGCGGTGGAACGGCATGATCGCCAGGTGCGTCACATCCTCCGTCCATAGGGGCGCTCTATTTGGTTGCTTCCGTTTTGACCCCTATGGTATAAGGGCCTCTGCATAATAAAAATTTAGCGAGTGTTGATAAGCGATTCAACGATACAAAGAAGAAGGGTGTACGGTACCAAACGCCTGCACGTCCTCCAGAAGTTGGCAGCATAGCGATCATACGTCCACGAGCTTCTATTTCATCTCTTCTTTTCTCGCAAGGGGGGTAGTTATGGGCAAGTCATTGTTGGCGGGCTTTCTCGGCCTCGGAATGATATTGGCCGGGGTTTCAGGTTCATACGCACTTCAGGCGGGCGGTGTTGAAACCGGCGATCTCGAGTCCGGCTCCGTCGTTGGGCAGCCATTCAAAGAGCTTACGGTCGATGCTTCGTTCTTCTCGATCGAAATTGGCAACATGAAGGTTTGGTATCCTCCCGTGACCGTCATCGATTTTAAGACCCGTCCAGGTGCACCCGTTCTCTTGAAAGTCACAAATAATGCGACGGCTGAGCATGGGTTTCAACTCACTGCAGCTGTAAATCAATCGGCGCCGACCGTTCTCAATACAAAACTCGTGCTCAAGCCGGGAGAGACACAATATATCGGAGTTCCAACCAGCGATCTGTTTTATGCGGCGGGGACCGTCCTGGAGTATAAGTGTCACTTGCATGCGGGCCATGTCGGTGGTAAGTTGCTCATGTTGAAATAGATTACGGGCAGCGAAGAAAGAAAATCTCAGCGCAGATTACGGCCTCAAGGAAAATTTCCTTGAGGCCGTTGTGTTTTTTGGTGGTCTAAAAAACGGTCTCGTCCAAGGTTACTCAAAAGCAAAAGGCCGTGGTTCTGAAGAGAACCACGGCCTTCCTGCAATGACCGAAAGAGCTGTTGGATTAGTTTCTGACTCCGCTCCAGACTTTGGCGGGATCTATTCCTTTATCAGGGTTCAACGTTTTCGCCCGCTCCAGAAGGACATCCGTCGTCTCTGGATAGAGAGGGTCAGAAATACAGCAATTATCGACCGGACACACAGCCGCGCATTGGGGTTCGTCGAAATGCCCCACGCACTCGGTGCATCGGTCATGAGCGATGACGTAAATATTATCGCCGACTCCCTGTCCATCACCGACGTGGTTCCCTTTGGACTCGGCGTCGCTTCGGGTTTCAAAAATTGCTTCATTGGGACATTCCGGCAAGCATGCCCCGCAAGAAATGCATTCGTCCGTAATCAATAAAGCCATGACCCAAGCCTCCTTCTCACTCCCAAGGGCTATTCAATATTGACAAGCTCCCACGTCCACCACCATAGTATGCCCGATTTGACGATCAGTAGCGTGGGGACGCATTCTATTCTGTGCTTCTTTTCCAAGTCAATAAAACGAGTTACGGTCAGAAGACCTAGAGCAGTTGTGTGTATGGGTCATTAGGGCCCAGCATAGAGAAAAACGGAGTCGGTACTCTACTCGAGATGTCTAGTAATCAGAACCAAGTGAGTGATCGAGAGCAGAAAAAGAAGCGGATCATCATGATGGTCCTGCTGGCCGTGCTGTTGATGAGTGCCTCGGTATTTCTCGTTGAACGCAAAGAATCGAGTGTGATTGTGGTGACATTTCCCAGCGGCGTCGAGTTAGAGGCCGAGGTGGCTGATACTCCTGAAAAGCTCTTGTTTGGCCTTGCATTTCGAGAGGCACTACCGGCCAATGGAGGTATGTTGTATATCTTTGAAGAAAATGGCCTTCATCGAGTCACGACACGGGAATATCGATTCCCCATCGACATCTTATGGATTGATGAGGGGCATCATGTGGTGCATCTTCTCGAGCAAGCGGAACCGTGTGTCAAAGATCCTTGTCCGTTCTTTGGGCCTCCACCGGAAGCCGCTCGCTATGTGATTCAGGCGGAATCCGGGTTCATTAAAAAAGCAGGAGTGACAAAAAACGACGAACTCAAATATGCCCTTCGTCTATAGGCCTTGCGGCACACTCAAGAGATACATCATAAGGGATACATAACGATGGATGAGTTTCAAAAAGTCGGGTTGGTTGAGGATGTCCCTCCGGGACAATCAAAAATCGTCAAAGTCAATGATCGACCAATTGCTCTGTTCAACATCGACGGGAAGTTTTATGCTATCCACAATAGCTGCCCTCACGAGGGGGGGCCTCTTATTGAAGGGCGGCTCAAGGGCTATGTCATCGCCTGTCCTTGGCACGACCTTGCGTTTGACATCCGCAATGGACAAGGTACGGATGGAGGTGGCTATTGTGTAGGCAGTTATGAAGTCCGGGTGGAAGGACACGAGATCATGATCGGTCCGCGAAAGAAAGCATGAAGCTCTCCAAGAGAGCGCGCGTAACGGTAAAGAACGCAAAGAGGATGTTAGTGTGAATACTGCGAGTGTCGAGCCTGCTTCGATATGTGATGCAGGGGATTTCCGCAAAGTTGTGGTTGATCAACCCTTTGTTCTTCACTTATGGGAAGATCGGACAAGAGGCGAGCAGTGGGTTGCGTCGTACGACACCAAAGGGCTCGCTCTGCTCAGCGACGAATTTCTTCGTGTCGCGAGCAATAATGCCGTCGAAAACGGAGAGCGGATCTTTGAGTTTAAGGCCGTGGAGCCAGGCGTGTATCAGGTCGTTTTCGAGAAACGTATGGGATGGAAATTTACCGCTGAAGATCGCCACCTTTTTAAGATAGAGGCGCAGCCACGCACTGAGAATTGAGTCTATGCCGGATATTGCATTTATCAACGGGCAGTTCCTTCCATGGCAGGACGCGACGGTTTCCATTGATGACCGTGGATTCCAATTCGGCGATGCGGTCTATGAAGTGATTCGAACGTATCGAGGGGCGCCCTTCCAAATGAGTGCGCATCTCGATCGACTTGATCGAAGCGCAGCGCAACTCTCCATTCCCCAGCCCTATACCAGAAGGCAGTGGACACAGTGGATTCATCACGGACTGAGTCTGGCGGGGTATCAGGACGCCAAGATCTATATTCAGGTAACGCGAGGGACGGCGCCCCGCGAGCACAATTTTCCTTCCGAGAGTCGCCCGACGGTCGTCATGACGATTCGAGCACTCCATCCCCTTCGTCCGGAGATGCGTCGCACAGGTGTGACAGCTTGTACGCATGAGGATCTGCGATGGGGGCGATGCGATATCAAGAGCGTCAATTTATTGGCCAACGTGTTGGCTCGTGAGGAGGCGCGCAAGGCGGGTGTCTTTGAGGCCATCTTGATTCGTGATGGCCTTGTGATGGAAGGGGCCGCGAGTAATGTGATGGCAGTTCAGGGGGGAGTGATCGTCACGGCTCCTGAAAGCCCGCGTATTCTCTCCGGCGTGACGAGGACGGTCGTGCTGCAATTGGCGCGAGAGGAAGATGTCGTCGTTGAGGAACGATTCATGTCAATGGACTTTCTCTACCAGGCAGATGAAGTCTTTCTCACCGGCACCACAATTGAAGTACTCGGAGTCGTTCAGATCGATGGCAAGCCCATCGGTTCCGGGAGCCCTGGTCCAGTGACCCAGGTTTTGGCGGCGCGATGGGCAGTACTCACGGGCTAGTCCCCTTGCATTGCCTAGGGGTGCGTGGTATGGTACCGCCTCTGTAAGTGGGCGCACGCCCACTTTTTTGTTTGATCATGCGTCAAGAGGACATTGAGGTTGAGGATACCGGGGAGTAGTTCGCAACCGGTTATCGATCGATTGCAGGAAGTCGTTTCGCCGATTCTATGGACGCTCGGACTCGAATTGATCGACGTCGTCTGCGTCGGACGTGGTCCACGCTCCGTCGTTCGTGTGTTGATCGACAAACCGGATGGCGTGACCATCACCGATTGTGAGCAAGCACATAAGGCTCTAGGGCCGGCACTCGACGTCGCCGATCCATTCCCGCACGCCTATACGCTTGAAGTCTCATCTCCAGGTTTGGATCGCCCGTTCCAGAGAACACAGGACTACCAGCGGTCGATTGGAAAACAGGTGAGTCTCAAGCTTCGACAACCTCTCGAAGGTCAGTGGCGGATTATCGGAGAGCTGATGCACGCAGACGAGAGTCTCGTCGTGCTGACGGTAGGTACGCATCGAGCTCCTCAGACGATTCGTCTGAGCCGTGAGGGTATTGCGGAAGCAAAATTGATTGTGAAAATCTAGGCGTGAGGTAAGGGCGCTGTGGGCGGAAACCGGATGCAGGAGCGTGAGGCATGAACCGAGAGCTGATTTCAGTGATTGACGAAATCGGGCGCCAAAAAGGGATCGACAAGACGCGTGTCATCGGAGCCATCGAATCCGCTCTGCAGACGGCCGCAAAAAAGCGGTTTGGGCAAGCCGAGAACATTCAAGTTGAGATTGATCCGAAGACGGGGGAGATTTCCGTCGTTTCCAAGAAGACGATCGTCGAGACGGTCAGCAACCCTAAGGCCGAAATTTCACTCCAGGAAGCGCGACAGTATGACAGCGAAGCTGAAGTGGGAGACGAGATCGGGTCCCTGATCGAAATGAACGAATTGGGGAGGATCGCAGCTCAAACCGCCAAACAGGTTATCTTTCAAAAGGTTCGTGAGGCAGAGTGGGAGGCGGTCCAGAAGGAATACTCCACGAGGCAGGGGGATTTGGTTACTGGTATCATCCTTGGCATGGAGCGCCGCAATTATCTGGTGGACCTTGGGAAGACGGAGGCGATTCTTCCGATACAGGAGCAGATTCCGCGTGAAACGTACCGACGTGGCGATCGTGTGAAGGCGATGCTTCTGGAGGTGCGTCGGACTCCGAAGGATGTACAGGTGATTTTGTCGAGGAGTCATCCTCAGTTTGTGGGGAAGCTCTTTGAGCTCGAAGTGCCTGAGATTATGGAGAAGATTATCGAAATCAAGTCGGTCGTTCGAGAGCCTGGAGATCGCACGAAAATTGCGGTGACGTCACGGGAAAAAGCCGTGGATCCGGTTGGTGCCTGCGTCGGTATCAAGGGGTCCCGTGTGCAAGCGGTCGTTCGCGAGTTACGCGGAGAAAAGATCGACATTATTACCTGGACGCAGGATCCGCGGGTATTCATCGCGGAAGCTTTGAACCCTGCCACGATCGAAAAGGTTGGTATCGATGAAGAGAAGAAGTCGGCGCTCGTGGTCGCTGCCGATTCGCAGCTGTCCTTGGCGATCGGCAAGAATGGCCAGAACGTACGGCTTGCGGCGCGTTTGACGGGATGGAAGATCGATATCATCAGTGCAACGGAGTACGAAAAGGAAAAAGTGGAGCGCGATAAGGAAATCAAAGCGGCACTGGCAGAAGAGGCAGAGGCACAGCGACTGCAGGAAGAAGCTCGTCAAGCTGCGAGAGCGGAAGAGGCAATGAACGGATCAGAGTAGGATACGGAATCGTCCGATGGCAATGCGCGTATATGAACTTGCAAAGAAGTTGGGCATGGAAAATCGCGTGCTCATCCCGGAGCTCAAGAAGATGGGTGTGTCGGTGACATCCCATAGCAGCGCGCTGGATGATGGGATCGTGGAAAAGGTATTGGAAAAGCTCGCTCCGCAATCAAAAGGAACGGGAACCGCGAGTCAGGGAGACGTTCCATCCAGGTCCATTCCAGGACAAGGTAAGGTTCTGGCGAGCAAAGGGCATCCGGCTGAAGAGCCGGCCAAACCGGATAAGCGCCGCATTCTGATCAAGCGCAAGAAGGACGAGGAGCCGGCGGAGGTTCTCTCGTTGTCCGCGACTGTGGAAATCGAGCAAGAAGCCGCTCAGCCTGAGCCCTCTGTCACGGCGACCACTGCTCCATCAGTTACAGCGGAACCGTCTCCGCTTGAAGAGCTTGTCGCTCCCGGACTCGAGGCAGGGAATGTTCGAGAAGAAGTTGCAGTTCCACCTCCCGCCGCAGTGGCGCCTCCTATTGCGACTCCCAAGCCGGAGGAAGCTCAGCCTAAGGTGGTAGTTCCTCCTTCGCCTGCTGTCGCGACTGCGACGGTTGAGTCCGTCCTCGTCAAGAAGAAAAGCATGGCGTTCGAGGCTATTGAGGCCGAGGGGCAGAAAGATAAGGCTAAGAAAGCCCGAAAGCCAGGTCGACCCAAAGACGGTCAGGAAGATGTGAAGCTTAGAGAGGATGCCGCACGCTGGCAAGATCTCCGAGCCATTCCGGTCCAGCGTCGCGACGACCGCTCTAAGCATCTGCACCATAGCACCCCTTCTGAGGTGACCAAGCCACGTCGAAAGAGTGTCAAAGTCACTCCGAGAACGACAGTCAAGGAATTTTCCGAGTTGATTGGGCAGCGCCCGGCGGACATTGTTCGTAAGCTGATGGAGATGGGGCAGATGCTGACCTTTCATCAGCCCATGAATCTGGATGCCGCATCGATGTTAGCGGAAGAGAGTGGCGTCAAGATCGATATTGCAGTTGAAAAAGTAGGGGACGACTTGTTGCACGATGTACTGGACACCGGCGGTGAGGAACAGCTTGAACCTCGACCACCTGTCGTAACGATTATGGGGCATGTTGATCACGGAAAAACATCGTTGCTCGATGCCATTCGCCAAACGAATGTTGCCGAGGGGGAGGCCGGAGGTATCACGCAACACATTGGAGCCTATACGGTTTCAGTGCGGGGCAAACAAGTGACTTTCTTGGATACGCCAGGCCATGAGGCCTTCACGGCCATGAGGGCTCGTGGGGCGAAGGTGACGGATGTGGTTATTTTGGTCGTTGCGGCAGACGATGGAGTCATGCCTCAAACGATTGAGGCCATCCATCATGCTAAAGCAGCCGGAGTTCCGTTGATCGTCGCGATGAACAAGATTGATAAACCTACCGCGAACCCGGATCGAGTCAAGAATGCACTCTCGGAACATGGCCTCATTTCGGAAGCCTGGGGCGGCGATACGATCATGGTGGAGGTCTCGGCCAAGCAGAAAACTGGTCTGGATACCCTCTTGGAAATGATTCTCTTGCAAGCTGAAGTCCTTGAACTCAAGGCCGATCCGCACAGGCAGGCAAAGGGTACGGTCATCGAAGCCAAGATCGAACGCGGGAGAGGGCCGGTTGCCACGGTATTGGTGCAGAGTGGGACGGTAGGAGTGGGCGATGCCTATGTCGTGGGTGCGTTCAGTGGCCGTGTGCGGGCGCTCATCAATGATCGTGGCGAGAAAACTCAGCAGGCAGGGCCGTCCATTCCTGTCGAAGTCATCGGACTGCCGGGGGTTCCTTCGGCAGGTGATGTCTTCCACGTAGTCTCGAATGAGCGGGTTGCCAGAGAGATTGCCGAAGAGCGTGCTCAGAAGCGCAGGGCTGCCGAGTTGACCGGACCGACGAAGGTATCGCTCGATGATCTCTTCGCGAAAATCCAAGAAGGTTCGGTGAAGGAGTTGGCCATTGTCATCAAGGCCGATGTGCAGGGTTCGTCGGAGGCATTGGTTGGGGCTGTCGAAAAACTATCGACCGACGCCGTCAAGCTTCGGGTCATTCATAATGCCGTCGGTGGAATCATGGAGTCCGACGTTTTGCTTGCAGCCGCGTCGCGGGCGATCATCATCGGTTTCAATATTAGGCCTGAGCCTAAAGCCACAACGTTGGCTGAGCAGCAGGGTGTCGATGTCCGGCTCTATACGATCATCTATGACGCTATCGCCGATATCAAAGCTGCCATGGAAGGCTTGCTTGAACCGACGCTGAAGGAACGAGTTCTGGGACGTGCGGAGGTACGGCAAGTCTTCATGATCCCAAAGGTTGGTGCGGTGGCAGGTGCCTATGTGGTTGATGGGCTCATCTCTCGAGCGAGTGCAGGGGTGCGTGTCATTCGGGATAATGTGGTGGTGTATCACGGCAAATTCGGCTCGTTGAGGCGATTCAAAGACGATGTGCGTGAAGTTCAACAAGGATACGAATGTGGATTGAGCATCGAAAACTTCAATGATGTGAAAGCGGGGGACATCGTTGAAGCCTATGCGATCGACAAAATTGCCACCAAACTCTGAGGTCGATCAGGATCATGCCCGTCCAGTATCTTTGTGCCTGAAGCGCCGGACGCTCTCTCCAGATAGGCTAAGAGTAAAAGCCTTTGGTAGGCGTTAGTGGTATATGGTGGTGGGAATCTGTACGGTCGAATTGTTCATTGCGGAGAGCCAATCGCTGAAAGACAAGAGGCAGGTCTTGCATGGACTCAAAGACCGGCTTCGAAGTAAGTTTAACCTCTCTGTGGCTGAAGTTGATGGCCAAGATCTCTTGCAGAAAGCCGTTCTCGCGATGGCCTGTGTGGCGAATGAAGGTCGTTTTGTAAGCCAAGTCCTAGAACAGGCCTTGAACCTGATCAAAAGTGTTCCGACTCTCGAGGTGGTCCGCACTCAACAGGAGTTGCTCTAGCCCTCGCTTGAGGCATCTGCTCCTTAGGATTCCGTACGCGTCAATGTCAAAGGCAACCTACAAACGGGCCGATCGAGTGGCCGATCAGATTCGCATGGAAGTGGCCGATATCCTCATGCGTAAAATCAAAGACCCTCGGGTGCACGGTGTCACAGTGACCGATGTCGAACTCACGGGAGATTTACGTATTGCCCATGTCTTCGTCACGACCATGGAGCAGGGTGAAGCTGAGCACGAGGTCTTCGCCGGGCTTTCAAAAGCAAGTGGATTTGTTCGGAGTGAGTTAGGTCGACGTCTGTCGCTCCGCTACCTCCCAGATGTGATCTTCAAGAAGGATGTGAGCGGCTTACGGGGTGATCGCATCCATCAGTTATTGGCAGGATTGCACGGTACGGACGGAAAATCTCAAGGCCTTGAAGGCTCCACGGAAGAGCAACGCGTTTCAGGGGTCTGAAGCTATGATCGGCGGAGGCACACCATCTGAACAGAAGGAAGCCCAGGACGGTGTTCTTATTGTTCACAAAGAAGCGGGTTGGACCTCGCACGATGTCGTCGCAAAAGTTCGGAGCCTGTTGAAAGAAACCAAAGTGGGGCATGCCGGGACCTTAGATCCGAGTGCCACCGGGGTCTTGCCGATTCTGGTTGGACGGGCCACAAGAATCGCCGAGTATCTGGTTGATTGGGATAAGGAATACCGAGCTCAGTTGCGGCTCGGTGAAACGACTGACACTCAGGATGCGACGGGTCGGTTGTTGATAAGCACTGACTCGAGTAGGGTCACGGAAGGCGATCTTCATGCGGTGCTCTCGAACTTTCGCGGACTCCAACAACAACTGCCACCCATGTATTCAGCAGTGAAGGTCGGAGGACAACGACTGTACAAGGCCGCCAGGGCTGGTAAGACGATCGATCGTGCCGAACGTTCGATCATGATTCATGCGCTGGAATTGGTGTCTTTCAATGGTCAGGACGCGACGCTGCGCGTCGTCTGTTCGAAGGGCACGTATGTGCGTACGCTGTGTGCCGACATTGGTCAAGCTTTAGGGGTCGGGGGACACCTCTTCGCGCTTGAACGGCGCCGTGTTGGGCCGCTCTTGATCGAGCATGCCTTGACGATCAACCAAGTTGCCTCGCATATCGAGGCGAGTACGCTCGCGTCTCAATTTCATACGCTGGACGAACTTCTCTTCGAGCTCCCCGCGGTGGTGGTCAACGAAGAACAAGCACAACGGGTTTTACATGGGACACCCGTGTCCTCGATAGAGAATGGGCAGGTTCTCGCTCTTCTGGATGGAGGAATGGTTCGGCTAAAAAATGAGGCAGGGCGACTGTTGGCGATAGGCACTCATGACCGGACCGGCCTGGGATCGATTAAAGTACGAAAAGTATTAAGTCTCTCGAGTCATTAAATGGAAAAGGAGTTGTTATGGCGTTATTGAAGGAAGCAAAAGCGGCACTCATTCAGCAATATCAGAATCACGAGAAGGATTCTGGCTCCCCGGAAGTTCAAATTGCGGTCTTGACGAATCGAATCACCTATCTGACCGAGCATTTCAAGACTCATAAGAAGGATCACCACTCGCGACGTGGATTGTTACAATTGGTCGGACGACGACGACGGCTATTGGACTACCTTCGCGGAGTGGAAGATGCTCGATACCGGACCATTATTGATCGACTCGGTATACGCAAATAACCGGTCGTCTCAAGAACGGCGTGGACCGGCGCCATTGCATTGCTCGCATGTCCCACAGATGAACACCGACATGCGCTCTGTTTCTCCATTGTTCGACGAAGCCGTCCGGCAATCAGTGGCAGACGCATTGCCCATTTGCGTGCTCGACTGAGCGGCAAGGATTGTTGACCAGAGCGCATCTCAGTGGGCATCTGTGGATCTAACCTTTAGAGGAGACCATAGATGATACATGTTGTAGAAATAGAAATTGCCGGTCGTACGCTTCGACTTGAAACCGGACGAGTCGCGAAGCAGGCCGATGGATCAATTTGGGCTTCGTACGGTGATACTGTGGTGCTTGCCACGGCTGTTTCGGCCCAAACCGCCAAGCCGGGGATCGATTTTCTTCCATTGACGGTCGATTACCAGGAAAAGGCTTATGCGGCTGGCAAGATACCAGGAGGTTATTTCAAACGAGAGGGTCGACCGGCTGAGAAGGAAGTATTGACCAGCCGATTGATCGACCGTCCTCTCCGTCCGCTCTTTCCTGAGGGCTTTTATTTTGAAACCCAAGTCATTGCCTCTGTTCTTTCAGCCGACAAGACGGGTTCGTCCGACGTGATCGGAATCACCGCAGCCTCGGCTGCACTGGCTGTGTCCAATATTCCATTCAACGGACCCGTCGCCGGCGTGAAAATCGGCTATATCAAGGGGC
The DNA here is from genome assembly GCA_964430555.1 of uncultured Nitrospira sp. Lineage (GTDB taxonomy): Bacteria > Nitrospirota > Nitrospiria > Nitrospirales > Nitrospiraceae > Nitrospira_D. The sequence continues at coordinate 13,753 of CAYSFU010000089.1, forward strand.
AACTCGTCGTCAATCCAGACCTCGAGGCTATGGAACAAAGCGATCTCCATCTCGTGGTGGCCGGGACTGCCGATGCGGTCATGATGGTGGAGGCGGGTGCCAACGAACTTTCTGAACAAACCATGCTGCAGGCGCTGGAATTAGCCCACAGCGAGATCAAAAAGATTGTCAAAAAGATCGATGAATTAGCGAAGAAGGTGGGGCGCAACAAACGAGATGTCGTTCAAGAGTCGATTGATCCCACGCTGCAGGCGGAGATTAAGTCTCTGGTGGCCAAGCCGATTCGTGATGCCATTATGATTTCCAACAAGACCGCGCGACAGGAGCGACTGGATCAGATCCTTGCAGAAACCATTCAGAAGCTCCAGAAACCGGACGACTCTTCACGCGAACGACACGTCAAAATAGTCTTTCATCAGCTCGAGTACACTGAAGTCCGGAAAATGATCCTAGAAAAACAGTCACGGGCTGACGGACGCGGGCCGTCGGATATTCGGCCGATCACCTGCGAAGTCGGTGCCTTGCCGCGCGCACATGGTTCGGCCATCTTTACTCGCGGAGAAACTCAGAGCCTGGCCGTTGTGACATTGGGGACGACGGACGATGAGCAGCGGATCGATGCGCTGGAAGGGGAGTATACCCGTACATTCATGCTGCATTATAACTTTCCTCCGTTCAGCGTCGGTGAAGCTCGACCGCTTCGCTCACCGGGCCGACGCGAGGTCGGTCATGGCGCATTGGCGGAGCGGGCGTTGAAGCCAGTCATTCCCGACAAGGATGTGTTCCCGTACACCTTGCGGATTGTTTCGGAGATTCTCGAATCCAATGGATCGTCATCCATGGCCACAGTCTGCGGGGGAACGTTGGCGATGATGGATGCAGGCGTTCCGATCAAGGAGCCAGTCGCCGGTATTGCAATGGGGCTCATCAAGGAAGGGAACGATGTCATCATCTTGTCCGACATTCTCGGCCTTGAAGATCACTTGGGTGATATGGACTTCAAAGTGTGCGGAACGAAGAACGGGGTGACCGCACTGCAAATGGACATCAAGAT
>CAYSFU010000090.1:0-14338 GCA_964430555.1 uncultured Nitrospira sp.
GCCCATCGGTATGACCTTGTGAATCCAGAAAATCAATTGATGACACGCCCTAGTACTTGCATTGTAGAGGACACTCAATTACGACATGGCCCCTCGTGAAGGTAATGCACCGAAGCAGTTTTTTCTCATCATGAGTTACCGACCTTCTCTTCTTCCACATTTCTCTCGCGCTCGAATGAACCCTGCCATATGAACAAGTCCGAGACCTCCCGCATCGTGAAACCACTAATAATGATGTGCGTTCATTTGGCAGGAATAATCGTGATGGCCTGTTGGTTGATCGTTCCTCCGACAACCTGGGCCGAACCTTCGTCCGTGATTCCTCGAACATCTTCAACGACCGATCAACAGCTTCAAGAAGAAGCACTCTACTTGAAAGAGGAGATCGTCAGCATCGCCAGCCGGTACGAGCAGCCGATTTCAAAAGCCCCATCTGATGTCTACGTGATCACTGATGAGGACATCCGCAACTCTGGGGCCACAGATATTCCAACGATGCTGCGACAAGTCTCCGGCATAGAGGTCATGCAAACGAACGCAGTGAACTTCAATGTGAGCGTTCGAGGGAATAACCAGTTAGCAGCTAATAAGCTATTGGTTCTGGTCGATGGTCGCTCCATCTATCTTGATCAGTTCGGTACAGTCTTCTAGAAACAGTTGCCTGTTGCCTTGACGGAGATTAAAAAACTTGAAATTCTGAAAGGACCGGCAGCTGCCGTGTACGGCTTCAATGCGTTCGACGGCATCGTGAACATTATTACAAAATCTCCGGAAGAGATGAAAGGAACTACACTGCAAGTGGCGGCAGATGAGACTGGCACTCTTCTTACTACCGCAGTCCATGCGGGAACTACAGGAAACCTAGGCTTTCGACTCTCTGGAGGGCACGAGCAGACTCAACGATGGTTGGACCGGGATATACCAGCGCTTAACGGCCAACGGTTCGGTGGATTAGTAGAATATTACCTAGCAAGTGATGGAAAGATCCGTGGTGAAGCAGGTTTCACAAGGTCATCCCCTTACAATAGCCTGACGAATCCCCTTTCTAGCGAAGATATCCACTTTAGTCAAACGTATGGGCTTGTCAGCTATGAGAAGCGGCCTTTTGATTCGCGGCTGGTGGAACGGCTTGTTTGCTGAAACAACCCCATATATCCACCGCTCATTGAAGCCATTACTCTCTATGACCGACCGCTTCGGACGAATAGGTCAGGGATTCTCTCTCAATACGTACGATTTTGAAACACGCTATCAATTTACACCGCTTGAGACACTGCACTTTAACATTGGCACCAACTATCGTCGCATCATTCATTCATCGAATTTCCTGATCTCACGGACCACAGAAGACCGCCTCGGCCTCTATGCGCAAGGGAACTGGCAGGTGTTTCCCTCGTTAGAGCTAAGCACTGGTCTACGTTATGACCTTGATACTTTTATTACCCCCACACTGTCTCCCCGTGGCGCACTGGTCTACCACCTGAATTCAAACCATTCATTTCGATTGTCTAGTTCTGTTGCCTATCGTCCACCTACAACCGATGAGGTGGGACTCAGCATGCTTAATTTTGTGATGCTTCCTGGATTCCCCTCGCCTTTGCTAACGACTGTCGTGTTGGGATCAGCCGACCTAAAACCTGAACAAATTACCTCCTGTGAGCTTGGATATCAGGGTTGGTGGTGGGAACACCGGTTCAGAACTCGAATCACAGGATTCTATAACCATCTAGCTAATCTCTTTACCTTCCAAGAGCTACAAGATCTGCCGGATATCTCACCGATTCCATTTACATTCCGTTCGGTTAAGAGTGGAGTGGCTGACGCTTATGGCGGGGAGATAGGAGTAGAAGTCCTACTGACTTCCTGGCTCTCGGGCTTTGCTAACTATGCCTACCAGAAGGTCGGACAAAGCTCAAACGGATTCAGTCGGCGAGGATTTCCTCAGCACAAGGTCAATATCGGGCTCCGCGTAAACTGGAATCTCTTCAGGGGCGAAATCCTCTATCACCATGTAGGCACCGCATCATATCCGTTAGCCGATGCCTTCATAAATCTGGCGCCATTTTCTCCAGCCGGGACGGTATTTCCTCAAGAACAAGTCCCCGCATATAACTTACTCAACCTCCGGCTCGGCTATCGGTTCTGGCAGCAACAATCCACAGCCGGCTACCTGCGCGAAGCCGAAGTCGCACTGTCTGTGTTCAACGCCCTGAACGACACTCATCGCGAGCATCCGCTTGGCGATCTCATTGGGACGAGAGTGATGGGGTGGCTGACGATCAAACTTTAATGAGAACCCGCATTGCACTTCGTGGGCGATCTGAAGACGCCGTGTATGCGTGTACGGTACAACGACTTGCTCACTCAGGCTCGTAATTCAGATTCGGCGAGAGCCAGCGTTCAACGGTACGAAGATCCATCTCCTTCCGACGCGCGTAATCTTCGACCTGATCTTTTCCGATCTTGCCCACGGCAAAGTACTTGGCATCCGGATGGGCGAAATAGAATCCACTGACCGCCGCCGCCGGCCACATGGCATAGCTTTCCGTCAACGTGATCCCAACATTGCTCTCCACTTGAAGCAGATCGAACAACAACCGTTTTTCCGTATGATCGGGACAAGCCGGATAGCCTGGCGCCGGGCGGATCCCTCGGTATTTTTCACGAATCAATTCCTCATTGGTCAGTTGTTCCTTCTTTCCATACCCCCACTCTTCTCTGGCCCGCTTATGGAGGAGTTCGGCGAACGCCTCGGCAAACCGGTCCGCCAGGGCCTTCGCCATAATGGAATTGTAGTCGTCATGATCCCGATCGAACTGCTTGCAGAGTTCTTCCAACCCCAGCCCAGCGGTGACGGCAAACGCGCCGATATGATCGCTGCGGCCTGAATCTTTTGGTGCCACGTAATCGGCGAGCGAGAGATGGGGCTGACCCGTTGGCTTCTCCGATTGCTGTCGCAGGTAATGAATCGTTGTACGCACGGTCTTCCGCGAGGTATCCGCGTACAATTCGACATCATCCCCGACCGACGCCGCGGCAAAGAAACCATAGACTCCCTTGGCGGTAAGCTGCCGTTTTTTCATAATCTCATCGAGCAGCCGACGCGCGTCGTCATAAAGCTCTTTGGCTTTTGGCCCGACGATCGAATCCTCGAAGATCGTTGGATAGCGCCCCTTAAGTTCCCAGGTGTGAAAGAAGGGCGACCAGTCGATATAAGGAATCAGTTCGACCAGTGGTTGGTCCTCAATTACTCGAATTCCCAGCGCAGCCGGTGTCGGAATATCGAGCTTGTTCCAGTCCGACATCAATCGCGTGGCACGAGCCTGGGCAAGTGAACGGAGTGGCTTGGCCCCACGATCCTGGTGTGACTGCCTCATTCGTTCGTAATCGTCTCTCACGTGCTTGACGAACCCTTCCCGCTGAGTCTGACTCACCAGACTCCCCACGACGCCCACGGCGCGTGAGGCATCCAAGACGTGGACGACGCCTGGCATGTAGGACGGCGCGATCTTCACCGCAGTATGAGCCTTACTCGTTGTGGCGCCACCGATCAAGAGCGGTACCTCAAATCCTTCGCGTGTCATTTCTTTGGCCACGTGAACCATCTCATCAAGCGACGGCGTGATGAGTCCGCTCAGGCCGATGATGTCGGCATGGTTGTCGCGAGCGGCAGCGAGAATCTTTTCACACGGCACCATCACACCAAGATCGATCACTTCGTAGTTGTTACAACCCAACACGACACCGACAATGTTTTTGCCGATGTCGTGCACGTCACCCTTGACCGTCGCCAGCAAGACTTTCCCCTGCGATCGGAAATTACCTGATCGCTTCTTCTCTTCCTCCATAAACGGCATGAGATAGGCCACGGCCTTCTTCATGACACGCGCGCTCTTGACGACTTGCGGCAGGAACATCTTGCCTGCCCCGAACAAATCGCCGACCACGTTCATCCCGGCCATCAACGGACCTTCGATCACCTCGATCGGCTTAGCGTATGTCCGGCGTGCTTCCTCCGTATCTTGATCAATATAATCCGTGATCCCCTTGACGAGCGCATGGGAGAGCCGATCTTCAACCGTCCCTTTTCGCCACTCGTCGTCCTTGACCGCCGCTTTTCCTTTGGCTTTGACCGTTTCCGCAAATGTGACCAGCCGCTCAGTGGCATCCGGACGACGATTCAGCAGGACGTCTTCGACAAGCGCGAGCAGGTCCTTAGGAATCTCCTCGTACACAGCCAATTGACCGGCGTTGACGATACCCATATCCAACCCGGCCTTGATCGCATGGTAGAGAAACACCGCGTGCATAGCCTCGCGAACCACGTTGTTGCCGCGGAACGAAAATGAGATATTGCTGATCCCGCCGCTGACCTTCGCCCCTGGCAGATTCTGCTTAATCCAGCGTGTGGCTTCGATGAAATCGACGGCGTAGTTATTGTGTTCATCGATCCCGGTCGCGACGGTCAAGATGTTCGGATCGAAGATGATGTCTTGCGGAGGAAACCCGACCTGTTCCGTGAGGATGTGATAGGAGCGTGCACAGATCTCCTGCTTCCGCGCCAGCGTATCGGCCTGGCCCCTCTCGTCAAAGGCCATCACCACGATCGCCGCGCCGTAGCGGCGAATCACCGTCGCCTGGTCGATGAATTTCTGTTGACCCTCTTTCAAACTGATACTATTCACCACCGCCTTGCCCTGGATGTTCTTCAAGCCGGTTTCCAGCACCTCCCATTTGGAACTGTCGACCATGATCGGTACTTTGCAGATATCCGGCTCGGAAGCGACCAGACGAAGAAATTTCTCCATCGCCGCCTTGGAATCCAGCATACCCTCGTCCATATTGATGTCGATGATCTGGGCTCCCCCCTCGACTTGTTGGCGGGCCACCGACAAGGCCGTTTCATAGTCATCGGCGAGAATCAGCTTGGCGAAGGCCGGGGAACCGGTCACATTCGTGCGCTCACCAATATTGACAAAATTCGAGTCCGGCCTGATCGTCACGGCTTCCAGCCCACTCAAGCGCGTGTAGGACTCAACCGTCGATGGCACATGCGGCGTCACACCGCGCACCGCGTCGGCGATGTGCTTAATATGGGCCGGTGTCGTGCCACAACAACCACCAACAACATTCAGCCATCCATTGTTCGCCCAGTCACGCAACTGAGGAGCCAACGTTTCCGGCGTCTCGGGAAATCCGGTCGGCAACAACGGATTCGGCAGACCGGCATTGGGATGGGCACTGATATAAATCGGTGCAATCCGGGAAAGGTCTTCGATCAGCGGGCGCATTTCTTTCGGACCGAGCGCACAGTTCATCCCCACACTTAATAAGGGAACATGAGAAATGGAATTCCAAAATGCCTCGACTGTCTGTCCGGTCACCCCGCGGTTACTACCGGCTTGGATGAATGTCACCGACGCCATAATCGGGACCCGGCGTGCCCCTGAGGTAAAGGCTTCTTGAATCGCAAAGAATGCAGCCTTGGCATTTAATGTGTCGAAGATGGTTTCGACCAATAGAAGATCCGCTCCGCCATCGAGCAATCCTCGAACCTGCTCGCCATACGCAGCAATCAGTTCTTCATATGTTGTCCCGCGAGCGGCAGGATTATTCACATCGGTCGAAATCGATGCGGTCTTGGTCGTCGGACCTATTGCCCCGGCGATGAAACATTGCCGTCCCGGTTGTGCCTGTTCCACGGCAATGACCGCTCGTCTCGCACACTCGGCGCCGGCCTTGGACAACTCGTAGCCGAGCCGATCCATGCTGTAATCCGCCAGCGAGATCGTTTGAGAGTTGAACGTGTTGGTCTCAATGATGTCCGCACCGGCCTCCAAATACTGCCGATGAATGTCTTCAATGATGGACGGCTGCGTGAGGTTCAGCAGATCGTTATGCCCCTTGAGATCCTTCTTCCAATCCTTGAAGCGCTCGCCTCGAAAAGCCGCCTCATCCAGTTTCCGCTGCTGAATCATCGTCCCCATCGCACCATCGAGGATCAGAATCCGTTCGTTCAGTATATCCACGATAGGCCGTTTTTGTTGTCTTGACATGATCACCTTTTCCCAGGGCCGGATAGTTGTTGGCTAACTCGTCGCGATCATACTGGAAGGCCTTCAGATGCGGCAAGCAGCCGATCATTTTCTTGACATGAATTTGCACGCCTCGTTACGATGCGGGTGATGCACGTAGCACGCATGCTCCGTTCCCTGACGCGCGGCCTGGTCCTCTGCATCCTCACGCTCACCACCACCCCTGTGACGACGACGGCAACACCCTACTTCGAAGATGGCTTGCTCGGACTCTCCCAACACGAAGTGCATGAGAAGCTCGGCAGACCGCAAGCAGTACGCGATCGCAAGTCCGCACTCAGGGTCTTCACGTATTACCCGATCACCGATTGGGCGAGCTACTTCAGCAAACTGGTCTCTCCGGAGAACGGCGAGGATGTGTATACGTTTACCCGCGAGGGGATTGAGATCCGCTATTCATTCAGCTATGCGGTCGACCCGAATGATCACGATGAGAATCGGCCGCTCATTGTACGGTTGGTGGATATCGAATTTCCTCATCCTGTCCCCATCATCCGTCTCCCTTCACTCATTCCTGAATTTCATCCCTCACCGGAGCCGGAGAGCCCCACCTTTCGATCCAATATTTGGATACTGTTGTTTCAGGGGCCTGCTTCATCAGACGCGCGTTTCATCGTCAAGGAGCCCGCCAAGGATCGACTCCACTGGACTCTTTGTTTTCAACTCTTCTCGATGCAAGGTCTTCCCGACCGCCTCACACGAGAGACACTGGTCGATCGCGTCGAGATCGGTGCGCAAAGCGTAGAGCTCATCACCAAACGGTTGCGACACACCCATGAACCGATCATCACCCCCTTTTCTCCTCAATTCGAGAAGCAACCGATCCCTCCACAGCGATCATTGAAGTCCATTCCGGTTCCACGCTATGCGGAGTAGTCGATCACCGTCCGTCGGCCATGAAAGGTTCACGTGTCGCAGGGGCGTATCGGCGGTTGGAACAGGAGTCCTCACAAATACTGAAGGCTACGGAGATACCTGAAGTCGATTCTGCTGAGTCTGTTCTGCAGCGACCGCTTTCTCTTTCATGCGATCCATTGGCCCCCCGTCGCTTGTGTACATGAGCACAGGTGCCCCGATCCCCAACACGATCAAGAGGCCCAAGGCCAATAACCGTATCATGGGGCTGTTTTTACCTAAGAACATGATGAGCAGGAGCACCACCGCCGCAATACCGGCTTGAGTCACAATCTTCGACTGCTCCGGTGTTAATCCCGCCAGATCGACGTGAGCCGACGACATCTTCTTAGCTTGTGCCTTGACTTTCTCTTGCACCGATTGCAGCGTTGAAGGTGGCTTCGTCACTGCATCAGGTTGCTCCTGTGCTTTCACTTTCGCTCGATATTTTTGAGGAATGGTTTCCAACGTATCCGTATAGACCAGGTTCCCCTGATCATCAATATACGAATAGGTCGTTGTCGCCCAGGCCTCAACAGAATGCCCCTGCCCCAGTACGACACAAAGCGACAGGAACAACATCCAGCAGCACCACTTGACCATCATGCTCTCCTCACCTCGAAGGATTCTGTAACACATCACCACGCACCTGCCACTTTAAGTATAGCTAAACCTATATCTATATGATTTTAATGATGATTACAGACTCTTCCTTGACTCCAGTGCGAGTGTGCTGTTAGCATTCACCGTTTTCCATCACACCATGGCTGCTGAATCTCAACCACTCTCTCTGGATTCTGACACGAATGAACCCTCCTTCATTCGTCGTCGCCCTGTGCGAATCATTATTTACACGGGACTCGTTCTCTTTGTCCTTATGATGGTCGTGTGGCCGATGATCGTGCAGCTCGGTGATCCAGACTTTCGCAAGCATATCGAACAACATCGTGTCATGGTGGGAATGAGCAAGGACCAGGTGTTAGAAGCCTGGGGTGGCCCGCAGACGATCAATACGACGTTCACCAAAGATGGGATACGGCAAGAGGAATGGATCTTCGAAGATTGGGAAAGTACCTCACAAGTCCGTCACCGCTACCTCTACTTCGAGGAAGGCATCCTGAAGGGAGGATGGTACGAAGGATCTCGCGAACGACAAGCTCGAGACTTCCCCACGGACAAGCCGCACCCTAAAATCCAGCCCTAACCCATTTCATCAACTCAGGGCGATGCGTCTCGTATCGAGAGCCGAAGCCGCCCAAGAAGTACCTCTGCGCGGGCATGATCGGCGGCATCAACCATCACGCGGCTCTCAAGGAACGGCATTCCAGGATACAAACTGCTCACATGTTCGCCATGAACGACATACGTGATGCGATTGCCGTCCAGCAAGCTCTTGATCATCGCGAGCTCTCCAACGTCTTGCGCATTCATGAGATGGATCATCCGCATCATGGCTCCCTTGATCGAATCCTCACCTCCAAAACCTGCCCATGGATTGCACTTTCCTTCTCCTCGTTTTACACTTAGATCAGGCGTTACGGCGTTTCCGTGATGCGTGCACGCCGCTCTTGACCTGGGCCGCCTGAAATCGTGAGCACGCGTTTCCACTCGCGAATTTGGTAGATCGCCCACGCGTTCGGCTGGCCTTGAAAAAAGGCGGTGGGATCCTCGCCGCTGGCATTGAGAAAGATGGGTTCGGTGAATCCTTCTTCTAAGGCGTAATCGAGCAATGACTCGGTCGTAAACCCTGTTCCCCGAAGACTCACATCGGCCAAGAGCGTCAGGATCTCATCAGGATTCTGGATGGTGATGGCTTTCATCTTTTTTCCTCTGGGTTCCGAATTGTAACGACACCACCTCAAAGAGGCAAGGTATCATGGCGGTTCACATGACGAAATCCGCGTTTCTTCAATCGCTGCTCCACATCATGGACAACAAGCATCATTGGGCCTGGGACCATTTTGCGTCCGGTCAACTCACCCATGCCCAACTGAAGATTCATTTTCAACAAGAATACGGCGTCTACGTTCGTGACTTCCCCATCTTCTTAGCCAGAATTCTTGGGAAAAATCCACCCCCTTCGGCGCGTCACATGTTGGCTGAAAATATCTACGAAGAGGAAACCGGAGGGCTTTCGCTGGGGACCTCTCATCCGGAACTCTTCCTGACGATGATGGAAGGACTCCGCTTCAACCGCCACAGCTTTGAACGAGTCCATCTTCTGCCGGAGGCCCACACCTACCGAGTCTGGCTTGATCGAATGTCCCATCATCGCGAATGGGTGCTGGGTGCCGCCGTCTTCACAATTTTCGTGGAAGGGAGCGTCAAGGACCGCGCAGAACTTGCAACCCCATCGAAGAAGAAACGCGCGAAGGATATCGAATCTCTCATCAGAATCCATCCCCTCGTCCGCTATCACGGAATCCACCCAACCCGCATGGATCTGATCCGTGCTCACCAGCTTGTTGAAGCCGGGCACCGACACGATGCCTATCACATGGTCGTCAATTACACGCCACCGGCGATCAGACAATCGGTCCTGACAGATCTTCGCAAAAGTCTCGCGCTTTGGCTGCAGTATCGTGATGCGGTCGCTAAGGCTTGCAAGATCACGAAGCCTGCATGATGATCCGACTGCTCGCTTGCACTGTACTGTTCCTCACGGTCACGGACCATAGATCAACGGCTACGGCAGAGGATCCGCCCACGATGGTCGTGATTCCAGCCGGAGAATTCCTCATGGGCAGCCCGGAGGACGGTCTGAGCTTTGATGATGAACGACCGCAACGCCTGGTCTATGTTGCAGCCTTTTCCATTGATCGCAACGAAGTCACGAACGCCCAATACAAACAATTTGTCGACGCCACCGGTCATCAACCGCCGAGTCACCTCACCGCACAATTTAATCTCTGGCACCGGACGACCCCGCTCCCTGGCAGCGAACAGCATCCGGTTGTCAATGTCAGCTGGCATGATGCCGTCGCCTACTGCCGGTGGCAAGAGAAACGGCTCCCGACCGAAGCGGAGTGGGAAAAGGCCGCACGGGGCACAGACGGACGCCGCTATCCCTGGGGCATGGACTGGGACAGTTTTTACAGCAACAGCGCGAGCTATTGGGCCGGACGCACAATCGATTTCAAAGACGGAGCAGCCTGGAAAGCCTTCTGGATGGCAGGTGACGGCGCGCGCGTGTCACATGAACAGGGACTCAACGGCGAAGTCCTGACGCTGCCGATCGGAGCATTCCCTCAGGGAGCCAGTCCCTACGGTGTCCTCGACATGACCGGCAATGCCGCAGAATGGGTCCAAGACTGGTATGAACCCTATGCGTACCTCAACGCCCCACTCTCCGATCCTCAAGGCCCGCAAGGACAACTCCTCAAGGTCGTACGAGGAGGATCTTGGCTCAAACCGGCACGAAACATCCGTGTCTCCGATCGCGATTATGCACTGCCCACTGATCACGCTACCGGAATCGGCTTTCGCTGTGCCAAAGACGCATTGTAACCGGCTTTACCGTCTCCCGCCTCACACCGATCATCCTGCAATCCTCGGAGCAAAAACCCCAGCTGCGCTGAACTCATGACACGCACGGCTTCACAAGAAGAACTTCGACCTGTTCGACTCTCACCACCGGCATGATGAGTCCGACGCCTTCTTCCTCATGAGAGAAATCGTAGATGATCGATTCGTTCGGAATGAGCGTGCCCACCATGACAATGGACACCTGAACCGATTCATGGCGCCGCAGTCTTCTGTTGATCTGCTCAACGAGATGCCTGTCCGGTCTCACCCGCAGATTACCGGGGAAATCCTCGGGCTTGACTCTGACCATACCCCACTTGGTTTGAGTCACATCCGGACCAGCCGCGACTGAATACGAATGGGTGTCGGTATCAAAATGCGAGACTTCTCCGGTCCACACAAACGCGACTCGCCATGTCAATACTGGATTTCCTTCGCGCGCCGCATCACGCGCACGGTTCAAGTTGAACAGTCGCTCGTCATGATCAGGATCGTGATGCCCAGAGCCATACACCGTTTCCCAATCAGGTGGGGTTCCCTCCAACGCGGCAAGAAAGGATTCTATAGCCTCCCGATTGACAAGGAGATGTGTCCCGGAGGGGAGAAGCTGGTCGAGCTCAGCAAGAGCAATCCGTCGTAGCGGACGAAGTCCTGAGTCATCCTCCGACCATGCGGTGACCGGCAACAGGGAGCAGGTACAGAACAAGAGGAATAAGGCAAGACACTTCAGCAGCTTACTCGCCGATCGCACGGCCGAGCGCTCGTTCATACGAGGCCTGCAAAGAGATCAGCCCCGGATGTTCATCGGACAGCACTCCAGCCTGAGTGAGTACGGCAAGTCTGGGAGCAGGATTGAGCCGACGCATGTCACATCGCGTGAAACCATCCATGTTCAGTGCCTGTTCATAGATGCCCAGCCATGATTCAGTGATGGCACGCAAACCCGCATCTGTCGCCTGCATACGGCCGAGTCGCACTTGTTGAAGCAGCTTGATCAGGGGGTCGGATTGCGCAATGGTCGAGATCGCACGAGTCAAAGCCTGTCCATCAATGCGGTCCATGGCTTGGTCAGTTCATCGAGCAGGCGCCGGGCCCACGTGGATCGCCACAGCTACCGCAAGAGCCTGGACTACCTGAGGAGGCCCAATTGGCCGTCGCGCCGACACCAAACGCCGAGAATTGTTTCTCAAGCTGCGTCGCCTTGCATTGAGGACACACCGCTTCGGCAGACCCATGAATCAACAACTCAAAACGATGATTGCATTCGCGGCACACATATTCGAAGATAGGCATACTCAACAACTCCTTGGTTCTACACGGTATTATAAGATCACCTCCAGAGAATCGCAACGAGAGGAGCAGGATGTATCAAGAAGAAAAAACCTTTCGTCTCCGTGTGACACTCGAAGCGTCGTTTCCGGATGAGTATGACGGAGAAGAAGATGAATCCAATTGGATACGAGAGTGGGAAACACGGATCAAACCACAGTTGATCAAATCGGTCTTTGATTCCCTCCGGCAACAGAAAGGTTGGTCCTCGCACATTCGGAACCGAGGCATCTCGCCGGCTGATGAGATTGAGATTGTCGTGAGCAAAGATTTCTCCAAACCCGTTCCTCTTGGATTTGAACGATGACGCCTGCCTCGAGTATTGGCCTCTATGTGCATATCCCCTTCTGCCGGCATCGCTGTCACTTCTGTGCCTTTTATCTTGAAATCGCCCACATCGATCGCATGGCGAGATTCTATTCCGCCCTCACGCATGAAATTCAACTGCAGGGCGCTCACCATCCTCTTCATGGTCGCATGCTCCAGAGTATCTATATTGGCGGAGGAACGCCGACTGTCCTGCGTCCCGATCAACTCGTTGCCTTGTTGAAATTAATACACACAACCTGGCCGACCAGCCCAACGGCCGAAATCACGGTGGAAGCCCACCCTTCTTCCATCACCTGTGAAGGTCTGACAATCCTAGCGGAGGGTGGCTTCACAAGAATCAGCTTCGGAGCGGAGTCGATGCAGGAGCAGGATTTTGTCCCCATCGGCCGGCATGGACAGGTACGAGACACGACAACCGCTGTTCAGGCGGCCCGTGAGGCCGGCTTCACCAATATCAACCTGGATCTCATGTACGGGCTCCCCGGCCAATCACTCCAGGATTGGCACCGTACCCTGGAGTTGATTCTCCCCCTCGATCCGTCTCATGTCTCCTGTTATGCCCTGACGATTGAAGAAGGGACGAGACTGGCTCAGGACATGGCTCAACAACGAGTTCGATCAGTCGACGACGGACTTCACCTAGACATGGAGTCGGCAACGGAACAGTTTCTTGTGCAAGCGGGGCTTGTCCAATACGAGATCTCCAACTACGCCAAACCGGCATGGCGCTGTCGTCACAATTTGCTGTATTGGACCGGCGGCGAGTATCTGGGCCTTGGTCCAAGCGCCCAATCGTATGTAAGCGGAGCCAGATTCGGCAATGTGGCGGATCTCGATCAGTATATGACCAGTCTGAATGAGCATCGCCTGCCCGTCGCTGATTGCACCACGCTTTCACTCTGCGAGCAAGAACGCGATGCCTTGGTGTTCGGCTTGCGCCTTCTACGCGGGGTCCCTCTGCACGCCATTACGGGCGCTGAACGGGATGCTGAGATCGATCAATTGATCACACAGGGGTTTTTGAGCACCGATCAAGACCGCCTCTGGTTGACTCCATTGGGGCGACGGTATGCAGATTCGGTAGCCGAACGCCTGTTTTGAGCCGGAGATCCCATAGGTTGGATCCGGTGCCGCACAGCCGGGCTTTCCGCGTCTCGTCAGACTAAGGCGAACCAATTGACAAGTTGCTCGTGTTTGGAGAAGACTAAGGATCATGTATGAGGAGCTCCCATGCCGGTAAACATGGATCCATTGAAAAAACGCCGCCGTTCTACAATCCCGAACGTCCCGGCATCCGACCCCACGGTCATGAGCACAGGTTCGACCCAACCACTTCCGACCTTTGGACTCGAAACAGAGGAGGATCGTGAAAAGGATCTGGCCGATGCCGAGTTGAAAAACCTGTGGGACGCGACGGAAGTGATCGATATGGATAAGGTTTGACAATCGAGCAAGAGATCTGGTCACCCGACTGAGAAAGAATTGCGCTTCCTCGTACGTGTGCCAATTCCCGCTGCATGCCAACACCAGCCACACCAGAAACCATCCCCGATATCGGAGAAGCGGTTCATACCGGCATCGGAAGCGGTTTTGAATCCCGTGTCGTAGTGTACAATTGCGACTGCCACACCTATAAGCAAGTCATTGACCTCTTCTGTCGCTTCATTCCCGGTATGACCTCAACGAAAGCCTTTGAGCTCGCCTATCGCATCGACCATGAAGGACAAGCCATCGTCTTTACCGGATCAACCGAACGAGCGGATGATATCGCGGCGAAGCTCGCGGGGGGTGGGCTCAAGGTGGTGGTGCAATAGTTCTCTCGGCCACCTACTTATGTTTTGCCTTCGGTTTGGCAGCCGTTTTCATCGTACCGGAAGACTTCTCGGACGAACTCTTCGACGCCTGCTTAGGCAATTTCTTTCCTCCCTTCGCGTGATCCCCTTTGCCGCTCTTATCAGCAGCCCTGGACTTACTGCCCGACGAAGCTTTCACCGGCACCATATACGTGGAGGTACGATTCACTTTCGCCAACTGGTCTCCGTTGAGCACACGCACTTGATACAGCTCAAACAGTTTGCTGATGGCTTTCGTATCGCCTCGTCTCGCTGCCCCGAGCAGCTTTCGGCGTTGGTTCATCTCTTCTTCTTCGGTATGCGAAGCAGCTC
>CAYSFU010000091.1:0-14246 GCA_964430555.1 uncultured Nitrospira sp.
GCGTATGTGTGAACCGCTGTGAGTGACCGGTGAGACGCACAAAGATCGAGGGGAAGCCTGCGCAAGCCCTCGTCGTCGCCCAGGCACACCGTCCGCAGACCGCGTGAGGTGAGGCCGGCGTCCCCTGCACGGGCTGTCAGGCGAGAGGCAGGGACCAGCGGATGACGGCCGGGGAGCCCAGGACCAGCGGCCCATCCCCCACCACGCGGCTCGCGGGACGGCCCCTACGTCGTCTCTCACGTTCCTCGCCCCAGGCGATGCCGCAGCTCCTGCGCAGCCATGGTCCGTCCTCTCCATAGTCCCTCGCACACCGGACTGGAGCGCACATTTCTTATGGATGGGTTAATAACGCTTCGACTCGCTCTAACAAGGTTGCTGCGGTGAATGGCTTCGTCAGGGCCTCATGCGCCCCGAGCATTTTTGCGGTTTCACACATTTTGTACCCATCGAACGGCATGCCGGATATCGCCAGAATCTTGACAGACCAATTGCGTGCATGCACATACGAAATAATCTCCATGCCGTCCATATCGCCTAAATACATATCCAGGACAATGAGACTGGGCTCAAGCTGTTCGAGATAGGTGAGTGCCGCCTTTCCACTACTGACTTCCTCAACTCGGTATCCCTTCTCCTCAAGGATTATGCGTAAGAATTCACGGACCTGTTGGTCGTCATCCGCTACAAGAATTGTCGGCACAATGAGCTCCAGTCCTACGCACTAATACTTGAAAACATCGAGGTATCCTGGAGTTGAGACCTGACATAAATGGCTGCTGCTTGACTCCGGCGGTCGATCTCCAGCTTGGTATACAGATTGGCGATATAGTTTTTCACGGTTTTGTCCGACAGAAACAGCTTCGAGGCAATTTCTTTATTCGTGCATCCTTCGGCAATGAGCGCAATAATTCGGCGCTCTTGCGGTGACAGGCTCTGCACTGGGGATGGAGTGGTTTGTTCACTCTGTTGCTGTCTCAACAGGCGGAAGGTTTCGGCGACTGCCTCAGAACAAAGGTACGGGACTCCCTTGGCAACCGTGTGAATGGCTTGGAGAAGCTCACTTCGGCACACGTTTGTCAATAAAAACCCCTGCGCGCCGGCCTCCAGCGCCCTATGGAACGCCGCATGGCCATTGCTGGCTCCTATGAGGATGATCCCTATCGATGGGCAAGTGGTCAACAGGGTTTTACAGGTATCGGCATCCGTTCCTCTCGTCAACTGAGACTCGATCAGGACGATGTCCGGCTTAATTTGCTGTAATTGTGGCATCAGATTGATCGCGGTGTCGGCCTCGCCAACTACTTCAAGAAATCCATCATCTTGAAGAAACGTGCGCAAGCCCGCTCTCATCACTTGAGTGCTTCCTATAAGTACGACACGAATGGGATGTTGACGAAAAGGATGGATACTCGGGTGCTTCACTATCCACCTCTCATGACTATCGGTTTGTCTGTCCTCAAGATTTGTGTGTTTCATGGTGACCTCCTCAGATGAGTGTCAACAATCGTCATCTGTTATGTATTATCAATAACGTTACCAAGAGACGTTGGATCCGGGTATCAGCTTGAAACTGAATGACGTGTCAGGCTTTGTCCGATGAATCGTTGCCGGATTGACAATCTCGACCGTAAGGCCATGTGCGATTTTGTCGGCATCGCAGCGGTCATAAGCTTGGCCGAACCCTCATGCCCCATAGCAGACTATTCAAGAGAGGATGGGTGATGCTGATCACAACAAGCATAGGAGATTCTGATGGTTTTCTGAGATGTTACGAGCCTGGGCATGAACGATCTAGCGGGAAATTGCTGATAGAGATGTCCGAGTTTGTCTGACAACCAAGGATCACAGAGAACCTGCAAACGCCATCCGATGCGTCACGGTATTGGATGGCCGACAGCAAGGCGTCTGCTACGTGAATGGGCAGGTGCGGACGTGGGAAGTGAAATGCTTACGCTGTCATGTTGTCAACCGGTATTCGATGGCATAGCGCATTAAATCAGCAGTGGTGTGGAGGTTGAGTTTCTCAAGGATTCTGGTTCGATAGGTACTGACGGTTTTCACGCTGAGCGCCATGCTGTCGGCAATCATCGAGACTGTCTTTCCCTGCCCGAGAAGGCGGAGCACTTCTAGCTCCCGGTCGGAGAGTCGATCATGAGGGGACACAGGCTGTCCGTCTCTTACAAAATCCATGATGTTTTCAGCCATAGTGTGCGTGATGTAGCGATGTCCAGACGTGATTTGTCGGATTGCTCGCAGCAACTCGGAAGGCGCACAGTCTTTTGAGAGATAGCCTGCCGCACCGGCTTTGATAGTACGGAGAGCGAACTCTCGCTCAGGATACTGACTCCAGATAAGGACCGGCAGATTCGGGCGCAACAATCGGGCTTCTTTCAGCACTTCCAGACCATGTTTGTCGGGAAGTGCGACATCAAGAATCATCAAATCCCAGTGTTCTCGTCGAATGGCTTCCAGAGCCGCTTCAGCGCTGGCCGCTTCGGCGACTGCACAGTTTTCATCCTCTTCCAACAAGAGAGCCTTGACTCCCCTCCGAATCATAGGGTGATCGTCAACAATGAGACATCGACAGAATTGAGTCATATTCTTTCCTCGAAGTGAGCGGTACCTTTCGAAGAACATGCGCTCCCAAGAAACCACATAGCCTATCGGTCTGGCAGATTCGGTTGGTCATCGGCAGATGAATTCTAATTATCCTCATTATACATGAATTCCATTATGTATACCATCTTGAAATATACAGCTATGGCCATGCAGGAGTTAAGGAGAGGCTCGCAATAGGCACACGTTCACTGCAAGAGAGCACCAAACAGGATCGAGCAGCCACGATGCACGGGTGAGCACAAGGAGAGTCTGAAACCCTATAGGATGCTTACGTATATCGATTGGGGCTCGTCAGGCACAACCGCTGGAGCGTGGTAGCCGAGGCGGAAGCAGGATTGTGAGGTCTTTGAACAACGCGAGTTCACAAAACTGAACAAAGGTTTGAAGAAGGAAGTACCTATTGGGGAGCAGGTTGGACGCCGCTCAGTTGGACATTAGATGGGGAGCATCGATCGCGTGGAGGAAGTCTAAAGAATATTACGTATTGTCGCTTGAAGTTCATCCATCGAATAGGGTTTGGCCAGATAGGCGCTGAACCCGGCTCTGAGTGCGCGTTCACGCTCGGTCGAGGGAGGGCATCCGCTTTGTGCGATCAAGCGAATGGATTTTCCCCAATCACAGGATTTGATGCGTCGGCAAATTTCGTACCCGTCCATACCGGGCATCCTGATGTCGAGGAGGATTACGTGAGGAGCAAACTCTTCAGAAATGGACAGCACCTCTGCACACGTCACGGCAGTTTTGACTCGATAGCCTTCCAATTCGAGCAGCAGCGAGGTGGTCGATGCGATATCGACGTGATCATCGGCGACCAAGATTCTTATGTGAGCCGATTTCAGTGTGGATGTCGTGTCTGGAACAAACGTAACACTCTCCTATTCGCACAGCGGCCTCGTGGGGCATAAGAAGACGATGAGTCGCCATCCTGCTTCATTACGACGAGCTCGATCCGATCGTGATGGAGTGTAATGATCACCTTGGCCAGATGCAAGCCAACTCCCGTGCTCTCGCGTGCACCTGCGCTAGTTTGGCGTGAGCAGGCGTGCGCTATGTGGTTACAAGAGCCTGCTCCAGTTCTTCCAGTGTAAACGGTTTGGTCAGCATTGGATAGCGCTTTTGGGCGATATGGTGAGGAAACAGCCCAGTAATCAAAATAGTTTTCAGGCCCGGACGGCAGGTGGTTGCGATATCCAACACGTCGGATCCTTGCAGTGGCCCGGGCAAGACGTGATCTGAAATCACCAGATCCAGTGGCTGTTCACTTCGAAGAAGGCCGATGGCTTCTTCACCTGATGGGAATGCAAGCACTTCATGTCCGACCATCTGGAGCCTGTCCGTGAGTTCTTGCCGGATAGTGTGATCGTCTTCCACCAGTACGATGCGCAGGCGTTTGCTCAATGAGGCGACCGGATGCGGTTGTCCCGATATGTCGGCCGGTGCATGCGCGATGGACTGTTGCGATGCCAGTCCATTGTCCATCGGTAGGAACATCGTGACGTTCGTGCCGGCCCCGCTCTGACTGCGAAGGTCGAATGTTCCACCGGATAGTATAGTAAAGCGCTTTGCCATGGCAAAGCCCAAGATGGAACTGTCACAGTCCTGCTTGGTCAAGGAGGATGGGTCCAAGGCGTGTTGCACTTGCTCTTGTGACATGCCCTGGCCGTTGTCTCTGACCGAAAGGGCGAGATAGGGAGTGATCGAGTCAAGCGACGCTTCTCCGGAGGGACAGTTCAGGCATGAGGTCATCACCACTTCGCCACCGTCCGGCATGGCATCGCGCGCGCACATGCACAAATTCATTAGGACATCCTCAAACACGCTCCGATTCATTCGGACCACTGCATCCGGAGTCCTGAGAGCAAGGGTCAGGCGAACGGTCGGGCCAAGCACATGCTGCATAAGGTCGGCTAGAGAGATCAACGTCGAATCGACCGAACACAGTGTGTGATCAGAGGAAGACTCACGCGCCAGTGTCAGCAGCCGTTGGACGAACGGTCTCGCTTTGGTAATTTCGTGAAGAGCAAGGTCGACATGATGGCAACTTTCGGTGTCGCCAGTCCTTACGAGTCGACGTCGGATGAGGTCAAGTTCCCACCGTACGCCATGCAGTAGATTATTAAAATCATGCGCCCACTCAGCCGACATGTGGGTGCTGGCGGCCAGCTTCGCACCGTGCTGGAGCGACTTTGTCAGTTCCGACTGCTGCCGGGTATCGAAACACACGACTGCTCCGATTTGTGCTCCCTGCGCATCCAGGATCGGGTTGATATTGGCGACGACCGTCACCCGCATTCCTGACGGCTGTTCGATCAAGAACTGAAGCTCTCGTTTCGGTTGTCCGTCAGCCAATACTTGCACGACCGGGAATTCCTCACGATGCAGTGAGGTGCCATCGAGCTGGCAGATATTTTTCGAGCCGCAATATTTGGCGCGTTCAGGTCCATCGACAAGCGGGGCCTGTCCCCATAGGGTGACCGCGTATTTATTGTACGCCACTACGAAGCCGTCCATGTCGCAGACGCAGACGCCGACCGGCATGGTGTCGATGAGATAATGTGAAAACCAGACGACCTCTTCAGGGTGACGATTCGTCTGACCGAGAGGTGCATCTGAAAGAGGAGGGGATACCATGAAGAATCTCCGTTCTCTCCATACCGATGAGACGGTATCTTCTGTCGTGCTCAAATAAAACGGCGACGCCATGCTACCGCTAATGATATGTCCTTGACAATAAGAACCTAAAGGACCTATCGAGTAAGTGGATATGTATTGAGTCCATAGGAAGGTAGTGGAGAGAGGTCGGATAATGTGAATCGGCATTCTGTTGAATGCCACCAAGAAGCCTGTAAGAATTCTCGGGCATCATCACCAATTTTAATTCTGTGAAGTATGCAGACGTCGGAGTCGTTTCTGAGCTGGATCCAGGCTTACGGGTGGCGACAATCGAGAATACACAGATCAAGATCTGCCCACACTTGGTTTGACGAGGTACCCAAGATGACCAGCATCAGGCAATGGTACAATCTTGGGTTTGTGAGGGATGGAGGAACGCCATGGGATCGGTTGTCATCATCGGCGGCGGACCGGCTGGGCTCATGGCGGCCGAAACGGCAGCTTCAGCGGGCGCGCGCGTTGAACTGTACGATGCCATGCCGTCAGTGGGGCGAAAGTTTCTGTTGGCGGGAAGGGGCGGGTTGAACCTCACACATTCTGAACCGATTGAACTCTTTCTGTCTCGCTATGATTGCCGACGCGTATCTGTCGAACCTGCGATCAGAGCCTTCCCTCCGGCGGCTCTGCGGGCCTGGGCCCGTGAGCTTGGTATCGACACGTTTATTGGTACGTCTGGACGGATCTTTCCGACTGATATGAATGCAGCCCCGCTTTTACGGGCATGGCTCCGTCGGTTACGGCTGCAAGGTGTGCAGGTTCATGTTCGACATCGATGGTGTGGTTGGGATGAGCAAGGGAGGCTTCGTTTTCTGACAGCAGGAGGAATCTCTCTTGTACAGGCAGATGCGGTGGTCTTGGCCTTGGGCGGAGGCAGCTGGCCTCAGCTTGGTTCTGACGCGAGATGGGTGACGATCTTGTCCGAGCGGCATGTGCCGATTGCCCCACTGAAACCGGCCAATTGTGGTTTTGATGTTCGGTGGAGTGAACACTTTCGCACAAAGTTCGCCGGACATCCCGTCAAGACGGTGGCGCTGGCGGTGAAGGCGGTGGATGGTTCGACGATCTCCCACAGGGGAGAGTTCGTCATTACGACGAACGGGGTGGAAGGAGGTATCATCTATATGGTTGCAGCCTTGGCGCGAGAGGGGATTGCCGTAGGAGGCACGGTAACTGTGTGGCTCGATCTCGCGCCTGATCGAACGCCGAAGCAGCTCGCACACGATCTTTCTCGACCACGCGGTAAACGGACAGTGGCCACGCATCTCAAACGGTGCGCCGGTGTCATGGGAGTCAAGGCCGGTCTTCTGCGCGAAGTCGTGCCGAACGACGTGTTGGTTGATCCTGTTCGTTTGGCGGTTGCGATCAAAGCTCTTCCGCTGACGCTCACAGCTCCTCGGCCGATCGAGGAAGCCATCAGTACTGCCGGTGGTCTCTCATTCAAGGCGCTTGATGACAACTTGATGGTGCGTTCCCTCCCGGGAGTGTTTTGTGCGGGGGAAATGTTGGATTGGGAGGCGCCCACGGGAGGTTATCTGCTTACGGCTTGTCTTGCAATCGGGCGTCTTGCCGGAGGCACGGCCGCGCACTGGAGTCAGGCTCACGCGAGGAGATAAAAGCGTATGTGGATGCCGGCAGTGCTGAAGACAGGGGCTTGGCTCAGGTGAGGAGCCAATTCCAGAATGTGGTGAACCAGCCGAGGATCATGCCAATCCACGAGTTGTCCGTCTCAGGCGGGTCTAGATTGATCGATGGTGAGGGCATCGATGGTGTGGCAGGCGACATGTCGAGTGAGGGAGGTGTTGGTTCCGTGTGCTGAGCCACGAGAGGTTCTTGCATCGAGGACTCTGCCGGTGCGGAGGGTTCAGCTGCAAAGGGCTGCGTGATCACCGGCTCGTCTTTATCCGCGGCCGTCGGCACCGAGGCATGGGCTGCTTCTATCTTCTGTTTATACTTCGCGGCCGTACTTTGCAGCGATGCACTTTCGTGGCGAAGGTCTGCGATCTTGCGTGCGAGATTCCAACTCTGGTCCATTAATCCCGCGACTTGTCCCTTGAGGGATGTAAGCATCGCCTCTGCTCGCTGTCTCATGATCGGCAACTGTTCTTCTTCACGCTGCACGGCCGCACGTAGTTCAGCCGTGATCACGTCTTCATGTCGATTGGCAGCTTGTAGTTCGGCGATATGCTGATCGAGTTCTTTGACCTCGTCTCGAACCGATTCCAGTGCTCGTGCCTGTTCTTGTGTCTCGGCTTTGATTCGTTCATATGCGCTCCGACTGACGCAGCCGGCCTCTGTACAGAGCGCTCCCGCAAGCAGGCATACCGCGATCCGGTGAAAGACGCTTGAGACTGTGGTGGTAGGGGTTGTCATAGGCCTCGCCTCATGGGTTAGGTGACCAGAAGCACTCGTGCCTGGATGCGTCGTTGGTTTGATGGAGAGCTGGGTGTAGTGTCTCAAAAATCGCTGAATCCCGCAATATATTAGGATGTACACAGATTGGGGGTGACAGTCAACCATCTTGATGATCTGCATTCGGGCATGTTTGGACAACGGCGGTTGATTATGCGTACCATGTAACCATCATGGCTCCTGAACAGCTCGTATCGATTCGGCTCCCACCAGAGTGTGAAGCCGCGTTGCTCGAACGGTTTCTCAAGGCGGAGGCCATGGCGCTGTGGACGGTGCGATCAGCGCGGCTGCAAGATGTGCCTCCGAACGTCTATGCCTTTCTCAGAAAGCATGAAGAAGACGAGCAGAAACATCTGGCCCAGTTTGAAATGCTGATCGGTCGCCCGCCTCGTGAACGTGATCGCCTTCCCTCTGTCCCACGGCAATGGTCGACGTTGGCTGTGCAGATTTATGGATATGAGTCGTTGGGGTTGGAATTTGCTCGCCTCCTGTTGACGCTACGCCCGGATCTTGCCGCAATTCTTGAGGACGAGATCGTGCATGTCGGCTTCTTCGAACGGGAAGTGCGACGAATTCTTTCTGGCGCTCCCGAGGCCGCCGAACAGGCCTGCGCGTCGGCACGGGCTTGGTGGCGGAGACTGCCGAGAACGGTTGGGCGCTACTTGGAAGCGCCCGCGCTTGATCCAGTGAGACAACGGCTGACGGCGCATATTCTTGAGGTGATCGAACGGAGATTTGTGACGACGGGGTTGTTGGAACGTGGGGTTGAGCTAAAGGGGTGATTACGTCTGTTCGACGAGGAGGCCGGTCACGGCTCCCATGTTCCGGTATTTCCGGTCTCGTTGCGCGATGAGTTGCTCGACTCGCAGGTCAAGCAATTCAAATAGCTGGTTGGTGAGCGTCTTGCCGACGAGATCGTACATCGCACTGGGCTCTCGATGGGCTCCTCCCAATGGTTCGGGTACGATCGTGTCGATCACGCCAAGGTCCAGCAGGTCCTGTGCGGTCATTTTCAGTGCTGAAGCGGCCGTAGGAACTTTTTCAGGGCTGTCCCACAGAATAGCGGCACATCCTTCCGGGGAAATTACCGAATAGACCGAATGCTCCAGCATCAGGACGCGGTCCGCGACGCCGAGCGCCAAGGCTCCTCCGCTTCCCCCTTCCCCGATGACGATCGAGATGATCGGGACGGTCAACCGGGACATGACGAACAAGTTCCGCGCGATGGCTTCAGCTTGTCCACGCTCCTCAGCGCCGATACCAGGATAGGCTCCCGGCGTGTCGATAAAGGTCAGAATCGGGCGGTTGAATTTTTCCGCCAGCTTCATGAGTCGGAGGGCTTTCCGGTATCCTTCAGGGTTCGGCATGCCGAAATTTCGTTGCATGCGTTCCTTGAGGGTTTTGCCTTTCTGGTGACCGATCATCATCACAGGCCGATCATTGAATCGCGCAAATCCTCCGACGATGGCCCGGTCATCTCCATAGACCCGGTCGCCATGAAGTTCAAGAAAATCTCGCGTCAGCTCACGAATGTAATCGAGTGTACTGGGTCGTTGAGGATGGCGTGCGAGCTGTGTTCGTTGCCAAGGAGTCAGGTTTTTGTACAGCTCGTGTTCGGTCTGTGCCAGTTTAGTTCGAAGTTTTCGAAGATCGTTTTGGGAGCTAGGCTTTCCGCCGGCCGCCGACGAGAGTTTCTCGATTTTTTCTTCAATCTCCCGCAGAGGTTTTTCAAATTCGAGGTAGTCTCGCATAGATGTCGGTCGAGTCCTTACGGCAATGGTGAATCGGTCGTGATTGATCCCCAATAATACTGGTTCCTACGATAGCAAAGAAAGGGCTCCTTTGCCTAGTACTTCCTCGACATCCGACACGAAATGGTCGCTGGGGCAGATGGTCACGTTGGGGAGGGGATTGGTTTCCACTTCCAAATGTGTGTCTGTTCGAAACAGCATGGAGATGGTGGTGCTACCGGGATGTCGGCGGAAGACATCGGCCAAGCGCGGTAATTGCTCCCGCACCTCCGGGTGATCTGTCAAACGAATGCGGATCCGCTTGATGGATTGGGTCCGAACTTCAGCAAACGGCTCAATTTTGCTTCCACGAATCTTCATCCCCTTATCACCGCGATCGATCGTGCCTGTGATGCGCACGATCTGTTCCGGTGTCATTATCTCACCGGACGTCTTAAACAAGTCCGGGAACACAATGACGTCCGTCGTTCCCTGCAGATCTTCGATTGTCAGATACGCCATACGGTCGCCCTTCTTCGTCAGCATGGATTTGACGGCGGCGATGACTCCGCAGATCTTGACTTCACTCCCATCAGCGCAATCGTTTAATCCTTCCGTCGTCGTCGTGGATAAGGCACCCAGCATCGTTTCGTACCGCGTCAGTGGGTGGGCGGAAATATAAAACCCGGTGAGCTCGCGTTCGTATTTCAATCGTTGGGCTTGATCCCATTCTGCGATTGGAGGCAATGGTGAGGTCGGTAAGGGAGAGGACAGTCCGTGCCCGTTCATCTCCTCGCCGAAGATGCTGATTTGCCCGCATTCGCGCTCGTGCTGGGCCGCTGCGCCTTCTTCGACCGCCTGATCCAGCACGGCCATCAGCTGTGACCGCTTGGCCCCAGTGGAGTCAAAGGCCCCGGTTTTGATCAGGCCTTCCAGCATCCGTTTGTTCACCTTGTGAAGGTCAACTCGTCGGCAGAAGTCGAAAAATGAGCCGAAGGAACCCGTCTGAGTCCGTACGTTCAAGACCGATTCCACAGCGCCTTCACCGACATTTTTAATGGCGGCCAAACCGAACCGAATGGCCCTCTCAGCCACGGCGAAGTGTTTTTGGCTGGCGTTGACATCGGGGCCCAATACTTTGATGCCTAAGTCTCGACATTCCGTAAAATAACCGACCAATTTGTCTTGATTGCCCATATCGGTCGTCATGAGGGCTGCCATGAATTCTGTCGGATAGTGCGTTTTGAGATAGGCCGTCTGATAACACACGACGGCATAGGCGGCCGCATGCGATTTGTTGAAGCCGTATCCGGCGAATTTTTGAATCAACTCGTACAATTTCTCGGCTTTTTTTTCAGGAATCTTTTTCCCTTTCGCGCCGTCGATAAACTGGACGCGCAGTTTTTCCATTTCTTCGGGCTTCTTTTTCCCCATTGCACGGCGAAGGATATCGGCTTGTCCCAATGAAAAGCCGGCGACCTTGTTGGCGATCGCCATCACTTGTTCCTGATAGACGATGACTCCATAGGTGTCCTTGAGGATCGGCTCCAATTCTGGAACCTCGTAGGTACTTGTGACCTTCCCCTGTTTTCGCTTGATGAAGTCGGGAATCAGATCCATGGGGCCCGGTCGATAGAGCGCGATAATGGCGATGATGTCCTCGAATCGGTCGGGCTTCAGCCCCATGAGCAGATCGCGCATCCCGGAGCTTTCCAACTGAAATAACCCGGTGGTTTTCCCAGAGCTCAAGAGTGCGAAGGTGGATGGATCATCGAACGACACCTGATCAATAACAAGGGGCGATGCATCGGGATAGGTGTCGTTGATCAGCGTTTCGGCCCGCCGGATCATCGTGAGGGTCTTGAGTCCCAGAAAATCGAATTTCACAAGCCCGATTTTCTCCACGTCTCCCATTGAGTACTGGGTCACGACTTCGTCGTTGGCTCCCTTATACAGCGGCACATGATCGGTGAGAGGGCCTTCGGAAATCACAATGCCGGCCGCATGAGTCGAGGCGTGACGCGCGAGACCTTCTAAGGACCGGGCATTGACCATCAGTTCTTTGACCTTGGGATCGGTGTCGACCAGTTCGCGTAAGCGAGGTTCGGTCTCCAGGGCTTGCTGGAGCGAGATGTTCAGCTGGTTGGGAACGAGCTTGGCGACTTTGTCCGCGTCCGCGTACGACATCTCCAACACCCGTCCGACATCGCGGATGGCGGCTTTGGCGCCGAGCGTTCCAAACGTAATAATTTGGGCGACATGGTCGGTGCCGTATTTCTCCACCACATAGTTGATGACCTCTCCCCGGCGATCCATGCAGAAGTCCATATCGATATCGGGCAGGGAGACACGTTCGGGGTTCAAAAACCTCTCGAACAAGAGGGTGTACACCAACGGATCAAGATCCGTAATCCGAAGCGCATAGGCCACAAGACTGCCTGCGGCAGAGCCTCGCCCTGGTCCGACCGGAATGCCGCGCGACCGGGCAAATCGAATGATGTCCCAGACAATG
The DNA here is from genome assembly GCA_964430555.1 of uncultured Nitrospira sp. GTDB lineage: Bacteria > Nitrospirota > Nitrospiria > Nitrospirales > Nitrospiraceae > Nitrospira_D. Next base: position 11,944 of record CAYSFU010000091.1, read on the forward strand.
AGAAAATACCCAGCAAACCCCATCGAACAGATGACCATGAGTTCTTCACGAAGGCGTTGGTCGTAGACTGCGGACGCAATTCGACTGGGACGCTCCTTGAGCCGCGCTTGTAGTCCGGTCAGGGCAAGATGTTCGAGATACGTCTCACGGTCTTGAAACCCGTCCGGAATTCGATATTGCGGGAGATAGGTCTTGTTGAGTGGAAGATCGAGCGCACAATGATCCGCAATGCGGCAGGTATTCAGCACAGCGCCTGGAAATTCCGCGAACGCCGGAGCAATCTCTTCAGTGGATTTGACGTACAGCTGGTCCGTGTCAAACTTCATCCGGTGCGGATCGCTTACGGTTTTTCCAGTTTGTAGGCACAGCATGAGCTCATGGGGACGCGCATCTTCCTTGTTGAGGTAATGGCAATCGTTGGTTCCGGCCATCGGGATTCCGAGCTTCTTATGGATTTCTACGAGACCGGCATTGGCGATGCGCTGATGATCGAGTCCGTTCGCCTGGACTTCGAGATAGAACTGATCCTTTCCAAAGATCTCTTGAAACTCTCCGGCGACAGCCAGTGCGCCGTCCATATCGTTCTGACCGATCAAGTAGGGGATTTCGCCGCTCAAGCAACCGGAGAGCGCGATGATGCCCTCGTGATGGAGCTTTAATAATTCCTTGTCAATCCGAGGCTTATAGTAGAATCCTTCAAGATATCCTTTGCTCACCAGCTTGATGAGATTCTGATAACCGGCAAGATTTCTCGCCAGAAGAATCAGGTGATAATAGTCGTTGTGCGCAAGCCCACTATCTTTCTTGGCATGTCGGCTGCCTAATGCCATATAGGCTTCGCAGCCGATAATCGGCTTGACTCCCACCTCTTTTGCCTTGCGGTAAAACTCAACGGCGCCGAACATATTGCCATGATCGGTCATCGCAACAGCCGGCTGGTCGAACGATTTGATTTGGCGCATCAGTGGATCAATCTGATTGGCGCCGTCGAGCAGGCTGAATTGTGTATGAAGATGAAGATGAACGAAAGAAGATGCCACGAACGGTCAACCTCGTTGGGCGATTGTAGTCAGGGTGAACGGAGGAGTCAACGGCGTGGAGGAGTTGGACGGGTCGTTCGCCTGTTGCAGGTTGGCTCCTGGGCAAGCGGCATTAGCTAGAGCCGTTCTTTGTATTTGTCGTAATGTTGCTTCTTCGCTCCCGCAATCCAATTCTCCCGTTTAATCCGTTCAGGATCGGTCGCGAGTTTTTTGGCGATTTTCTCGACGTCCTCCGGCTTCCATCTGGCGATTTGGATAAATGTTCTGGTGCCGAGCTTGTGCAGTGTCTCAGCAAAGGCTGGGCCGATCCCCTGGATCTTTTTGAGATCATCGCTTGGCTTGGGCTTGCTGCCCTTGGGTGGACTACCGGGTGAGAGAATCTCCGCATCATTGTGGCGTGGTTGCGGGGCAGGTGTCGTTGTCGACGCAGGTGGCGTGGTGCGCAGGGTTGCGCGCAGTTCTTGGACCTTTTTTTGGAGGCGATCGATCTGCTCGTTTTTCTCCGGAATGCTCTGCACCTCATTCCGGAGGGCGTGACGTTCGGTGTGAAGTTCCTGTAGCTCGCGCTGGAGGGTGGCAAGCTGGTTGTCTCGTTCCTGTATTCGTTGCTCATTGAGGTGGTGTTGGGCCTGGAGATCTTCGTGGACCTGGTTCTGTTCCAGCAGCTTCGCAGTTTCGCGTTCGAGCGCTTGAACGGTCCTCGCGTGGGTGCGTTCGCCCTCCCTGATTGCTGCCTCCTTCTCCTGTAGGAGGTGAGTCACCGGCACCAGCTCGTCGATTCGTTGGTCGCGCTCGGCAAGGGCCTGCTCAAGTTGCTGAATGGTGGTGCGATGAGCGGCTTCACGATCGCTCAGCTCGACTTCTAACTGATGGACTCGATTTTGGATGGACTCAAAAGTTTTAAGCTGGGTCCGGAGTCGATCTCGATCGGCCAAGCCTTCATTGAGTTGCGCAATGTGGTCGCGTAAGACGCGGATTTCTTCCTTGAGGACTTCCCGCGCTTGTTCGGCGCTCAGGCTGGTTTGCTGGGCGGCGCGCAGGTCTTCGGCGTGGGTCGTGGCGTGGCGATCGAACTCGTCAATCCGCTGATCACGCTCGGCGAGGGCCTGCTCAAGTTGCTGAATGGTGGTGCGATGAGCGGCTTCACGATCGCTCAGCTCGACTTCTAACTGATGGACTCGATTTTGGATGGACTCAAAAGTTTTAAGCTGGGTCCGGAGTCGATCTCGATCGGCCAAGCCTTCATTGAGTTGCGCAATGTGG